>NZ_JBYMTL010000002.1:0-577218 GCF_057773085.1 Dietzia sp. IBK-p2-16D
CCGCCGAGTCATCGCCGCCAAGCAGCACGCCCTCGACGCCGGCGGCGACTACGATCAGCAACGACTCGTTGATCACTGCGCCTGACTAGACGCCGATCCGAATCCCACCACCCCACGGGGCACTATCCGACCGACTAGAGCAAACTGCACAATACGGGGAACAGTCAGTGAGGTCTACGGTCTGAGCTCCTCCAGCCGGCCGGGGGACCAGACAATATTGGCCAGTTGAAGCAATAGCGCGCTGCGCTCACGCTGCGCCTGTTTGTCGAACCGGTCGTAGCTTTGAAAGTCCAGGCTTTCGTCTAGGCGGAGACGCAGGAACTGCGGTTGATGTTGATAGGTACCCGAGTGGAGACTCGCCGCGTAGAAGTTCTGTCGACCGTAGTGTGCGACTTTGTCCTCGTAGGTCTTGTCCTGCAGGCTGCGGTTGACGTCGGCCGGCAGGAGGAGCAGCGCGCCGATGTCGTCGCGCCAAGCCTCAAAGTCCTGGCGACTGTCGAACTGATCGAGGTGGCGCTCGTACTTGTCCGCCCAGATGTGTTCGATGTCGTACGGGTTCTTCGCTGTGCGGTCGATCAGCGTGGCGAAGTCTTCGCCTCGCCCGGACTTTTGTTCGATATAGGCGCTGATGCGAGCGAGTAAGTGGAAGATGTAGCGTCGCGAGAACTGGTTAAGTCCCAGCTCTGCGATGCCGCCGCGCCCGCGGCTGCGGTTGCCTTCGAAGGTAGCCTCATCTGTCTCAAGTTTGGCCGACAACACGTCAATCAGCTCATCGAGCGGTTTGCGCCGGATGTCCTTGGCCAGCAGCCACATTGTGTAGGACACCGCGTTGTATCCTGATCGTTGGTAATTCACTGCTCGGCGCATCAACCAGATGTCGAGGTAGGTGGCGACGGCCTGGAGTTTGCGACGCACAGTATCCTCGTTGTCGGTCACTTCCAAGGGGGCCAGTAGCACTGTGTATTGCCAGGTGAAGTTATTGTGCGCGTTGTAGTACACCGCCTCCAGCCCTGGCGTAAGCCGAGTGCTGGCGTCTAAAACTTGCAGGTAGTAGCGGGCGAAGAACCGGAATTCTTCAGTCATCAGTCGCAGGTTCTGCTCACGACTACCTGCGCCAACCCGCGCGGCGTGGTCTCGCAGCCATCGGTGGAAGGTGCTGCCGATCAGTTCCCAATCGCGATCAGTGGCGCCCTTTCGGCGGTCGCGGATAGTTTCAGCGTATTGGGCGCGTAGCCAGGCTTTGATGAATTCTGCGTCTCGCTCTGTGTCGGTCTCCTCGCCCCAGGAAATCAGGTCGAGAACCGTTCGTTTCCAGGCGTCATTGGCCTTGGCCCGGTCCTCGGATCCGGTGATCGGAGCGAGCAAATACGCCTTGACCATGTCAACTGGGCTAAGCGGCTTACCGCGATCGTTCATCGTCTCGAAGATCGCGTAGGCATGCTGGTCGGAATCGGTAGCGATTTCGATGAGCCCGACCTTGTTCAGAAGCCAGTAGATGAACGATTGGAAGCCGTCGCCGAGTTCGCCGGAGATGTCAAGGTCTTCAATATCGTGGTAGCGGTGCACCATAGTCTGCACTGACTCTTCACGACCGTCGGTGGAGAAGGTCTCGCCGTTGAACAACGCGCGGATGACCGGAGTCCGCTCCGCGATGTCGAGGTTGAACACCTCCTCACCCAGAGAATCAGAGTAGATCAACGGTTCGATAGTCCGGGCAGCCTTAAGATTCGCGTCTCTGGCCTGCCGGTACAGGTGTATCAGTAACAGGGTCAGTGAGGTGACGCGCTGCTGTCCGTCCACCAGATAGTTTTTGTTGCGTCGCTGAGTGACGATAATCGAACCGAGAAAGTACTCGTCGTACCCAGACACATCTTTCGTCGAATCACCGTCTGTGTAGGAACGCTGAAAGGTACTTGTCAGGTCTTGGACGAGTTCCGCAATATTTTCACGGTCCCACTTGTATTCGCGCTGATACTCGTCGATGGAGAACGTTCGACTCTGTAATAGCTGGGTTACTGTTCGGTAATGCGGCGTGATGCTGGCCATAAGCTGCTCATGCCTCCTTTTTCTGCGTCGTTTTCTTGTCTACTTCTTGCACTGTCACTCGGTTGTCTAGAAGGTTCGCAGATCGCACTCTAAGTCGTGGCCTTACGGACGGGCCACTCCTCCGCTGCTAACGGCTCGGCGTTGAGAAGTCGTCGGCGGCTTTCCCAGTCGGGGAGGTGCTTAGCCATGAGACGAGCGAAGGCGTCCCCGTGGTTGCGCTCGAAATAGTGGGTCATTTCGTGGACGACGATGTACTCCAGGCAGTCGGGGTGCTTCTTGGCGAGTTCGACGTTGAACCAGATGTGCCGGGTTTCGCGATTGCACGAGCCCCACTTGGTTTTCATGCGTCGGATCGTCCATTTGGGGACGGTGACACCAAGTTCCTGTTCCCACTTGGCGATGAGGTCGGGGAGCACTTGGCGCAGTTGTTCCCGGTACCACTGGTCTAGGTACTCGCGCCGCTTGTCGGTCGGGGTGCCGGCGGGCACATACAAGGTGAGCCGCTCGCCGTCGATCTCTAAATGCACGCGGCCGGGCCGCTCGACAACCTTCAGCCGGCGGCGCACGCCCCACACGTAGTGAGATTCCCCAGTCACCATTTCGCGCTGGGTCTGGCGTTCTACCGAGCGCAGCTGGTCTCGTTGCCGTTTGATCCAGGTCAGACGCTGGACGACTGCGAGACGGACCTGGTCGTCATCGAATCTGCGGGGTGCGGCGACGCGGACCCGTCCTGCCGGTGGGTAGACGCCGATGTGGAGGTGCTTGATGTCTTTGTAAACCACATCGACGTTGATCCCGCGGACGGTCAAGTGGGCTTCAGCGGTATTCATCGCGGGCCTTGACCAGTTCGAAGAGTTCGTCGAGCCGGTCGAAGTCGTCGGGTAGGGCGCGAGTGATGGCGCGTTTGACGACTTTCTCCTTCATTGTGTTACCCACCCAGTCGTGGGGCTTACTCGTCACGATCGCGGTGTCGACCTGGATAGGCATCGCCGGGTCGGACCAGCCGAAGTCGATGAGGGCTCGGCGGGCTCCGTTGTTGGCCCAGGCGGGGTATTTGGTGTCGGATTCCTGGCCACCGAGTTGCTTGGCGGCGTCGAGCAGTTGGGCCAGGTATTCCTGGTAGTCGATGGCCTGTTGGCGGCGCTGCTCGATGATGGCGTCGAGCAGTTCGCTCATCTTGTCGTAGTACTTGGGGTTCATCGGGTGCTCGTCGACGATCACCTTGCGCATGTTGTTGGTGATCGTTTCCGCGACTGCTTCGGGACTGTTTTTGATCCCAATGGGGAGTTTGTCGATCGCCCCGGCCCCGAGTTCGACGATGAGGTCGATCAGTCCGGTGTCTTCGAAGTCAGCGACGACTTCTGAGGCTCCAGCTTGGATGTAGGTGTCGAGCAGGAACCGCATGCCGGCTTCGTACTGCTTGAAGTTGACATCTTCCTTCGCGCCGATCTTCACCTCAGCTCGCACGTCGACGTAGTGGGCGATCTCGGTGCGGATCGCCTCGACCTCAGCGGGGGTGAACCCGGCTTCGGTCATGTCGTTGGCAAGGTTTGAAAACGCGCGGGTGACTGCCGCGACCGACTTGTATAACTCGACGCGCTTGGGCTCGTTGGCCTTGAGCTGGGCGACGTTGCCGGGCTCGGCGGCGCAGAAGTAGTGCTGGTACTGCTGCGTGGACTTTGGAGGCGCTACCGGCTCCACGAGCGCCCGGATTCGTTCCAGGGCGTCGTCGAGGTTCTCCCGGGCCTTTTCGATCCTGTCCGAGAGCAACCCTTCGATGTCTTGCTTCTCGTAGCCATCCAGCGCCCCGGAGGTGTAGTCAGTGATGGCAGTTTCGAGCGAGTTGAACAAATCTTGGTAGTCGACGATGTACCCGTAGTCCTTATCGTCGCCATCCAGGCGGTTGACGCGGCAGATTGCCTGGAACAGGCCATGGTCGCGCATCGTCTTGTCGATGTAGAGATAAGTGGCGCTGGGGGCATCGAAGCCGGTCAGTAGCTTGTCGACGACGATGAGCAGCCGCATTTGACCCGGGTTCTCGACGAACTGCTTCTTGACCTCGTACTCGAACTGCTCGACCTTGTTGACCGCCGTATCGGCGGGCTCATCAAAGTAGTCGGCAAGCATGCGGCGGTAGGTGTCGTATTGCCGGATCTTCTCGGTCTTGCCCTCGCCGGAGTCTTCCTTGGCGATGTCGCTGGCGTTGGGGATGTAGCTGGTGACGATGGCGCATTTGCCTTCGAAGCCAGCCGCGACGAACAGGTCGTAGAACTTGCAGGCTTGGTAGATGCTGGCACCGACCAGCATGGCGTTGCCGCGCCGGTCCATCAGGCGCGGTTTGGTGTCCATGTCGATCAGGATGTCGTTGACGATCTGGCGGGCACGGGGCTCGCTGGAGACCACCTTTTGCATTGTGCCCCAGCGCTTCTTCAACTCGGCCTTCGACAAGTCCGTCATGCCCTTGGTTTTGGCTTCGAACCACTTGTCGACCTGCGCGGGACTGCTTAGTTGCTGGTCGATGTTGCGGGCCTCGTACCGCAGATCTAGGACCACCCCGTCGGCGACGGCCTCATCGAACTTGTAGGTGTGGATGAACGACCCGAATGTTTCGATACTGGTGGCCTTATCGGCCTTGAGCAGCGGTGTTCCCGTGAACCCGATGAACATGGCATCGGGCAGCAAGGACTTCATCGCGGTGTGCATCGTGCCGGACTGAGTGCGGTGCGCCTCATCGACGAACACGAAAATGTTGCCCTTAGCCTTAAAGTCGGCGGGCACTTTCGCGTGGAGTTCCTTGATGAAGTCGCCCGTGGCCTCCTCCGCGGCGGCTTCTTCATCGCGATCGGTGGCACCGAACTTGTGTATCAACGACCCGATCAGCCACTCGGTGCTGGCGTTCAATGTGCTGATCAGGTCGGCGCCGCTTTTCGTGCGGTAGATCTGCTCGTTGACTCCGTTGAATACTTTCTCGATCTGCTCGTCGAGTTCGGTGCGGTCAGTGATCAGCAGCACCCGGGCATCCGGCTGGTTCTCCCGGATCCATTTGGCCAACCACACCATCGTCAATGACTTACCCGAGCCCTGGGTATGCCAGATGATGCCGCCCTCACGCTGAGCGATCCGCTCTTGCGCGGCCTTGACTCCGAAAAACTGATTGTGCCGCGGCCCCTTTTTAATACCAGCATCAAAGACGATAAAGTCGTGGATCAGCTCCAGCAACCGCTGTTTACCGCACATCTGCAACAACCCACGATCCAGCGGACTGTCATCTCCCACATCCGTCAAGCTGGCATACGATTCTTTCCACTCCAGCCAGTACTTCTCAGGTGTATCGATCAAGCCGTAGCGCAGACCTTCGATGTCGTTGCCGGCGAACACGAACTGCACTGTGGAGAAAAACGGGCGGATGAAGTGCGGTGACTGGTTGCCGATGGTCTGGCGGATGCCTTCCGAGACCGCGACTTTTGATCGTTTCAGCTCGAGCGTAGCTAGTGCCAACCCGTTGACATACAGCACCAAATCGGGACGCTTGGTGTGCTCCCCGCGGACAGTGACTTCCTCAGCCACCGCGAAAGCATTCGCTCCAGGGTTCTTCCAATCAATCAACCAAACGGTTTCGGTCTGCTCCCCCACCCCTGGCTTGACGTGCACCCCGTAACGCAGCAGTTCGTAGACGTCCCGGTTCGCTTCGTACAGATCGTGACCGGCACCAACCGAAGCCGCTTTAGCGAGCCGATCAAGCGCACGATTAATCAGATCATCGCCGCACCCCCGAGCACGAAGATTCGCGACGAGCAGTTCAGTCTCAACGTTCGAGTTGCCCGCGCGGCTGCTCCAGTTCCCTAAATACTCGTATCCCAACTCTTCACGAAGCCGATCGACCACGCGGTTTTGAGTCTGCCGCTCACTTTGCCCGATTACACTCACGATTCGACCTCCACAGGCAGCCGCGTGCGGCCAGTCAACAACTGCTGCGTCATGCCCGTTTTAATGGCGTGGGCCTTTGCCAGCCGCTTTTCGAGCAGGGCTACTGTTGCCGCCGCATCGTCCAGAGAGCGAACGATGGCCGCTTGCTCCTCACTGGGCGGCAGCCGAAGCTGGAAATTCTTAAAGGTAGGCAAACGAAGCGAGTCAACCGTCGCCTTGACGCTGTTTTCCATCGCATGGGAACCAAAATATTGGCGCATGTAGTGGTAGATAAAACGACCGTTCGTACCTGGCGCGAAATCACTAATTTTGTAGACCCGTTGGTGCACTTCAAACTTGCCATTGACGTAATGAAAGATCGATCCGATATTGCCCTCACCTGGCACCAAGATGGCTTCGCAATCATACGAGTACGAGTCGATACGCTCGATGGTGGCAGATCGGACGAAGAAGGGATATTTTCCGCCGGTCTTCTTGTCTTGATTGTTTCTAGAGCCAGTTTTGATTCGAGTGACTTCACCGAGCGTGAGCTCGGTCCACGGCTCTGTAAACCCTGGCAGGCGGGTGCGGCCGGTCAGGAGTTGCTGCATCATGCCCTGCTTGATCGCCTGCTTCTTGGCGATGAGACGTTCGAGTGTAGCGATTAGGTCGTCGGCGTCATTCAGCCACTCCACGATCTCGCGCTGACGCTCAATCGACGGCAGGGCGAGCTCGACGTCAAGGAACTTCGTCTTCGCGATATTATAGCGTGTCGCCCCTTGTGCGAGAGACGAAACGAGCGACCTTCCGGCAGAAGACCGAAAGAAGTATGCAAGATATGTTGAATCAACCGCAGCGTCTGGCCGCAGTCGGAAACCAAAGCAGAAGCTGTTCAAGAACGTGGAAATATTGGGGTCAAAATCCACCACCGCGGATAGCGCAACCTCTTCCGGCGTCTCGGAGGACCCGTTGAATAACACATCTCCGCGCTTGACGCTGTTCTGCCGCTCACCTTTCTTTACCTGAACTTGTTCGAGTGCACGACCACTTAGTCGCGTACTGTTAATGACTTCCAGGAACGTTACAAACCGGGCATCTCCTCGTCCGAAGTCGGCCTTGGTTTTTCCTGTTAGGCCGCCGTAGGTACTGCCGACTTCACGGAGTCGAACCGTTGAACTCATTCTCCGACCCCCATTGCAGCCAGGTGGTCGGCGACCTTGGCTTCGAGCCGATCAAGCTCGGAGTCTAGATCTCTCACTGTCGCGGCATACCGCACGCCAAGCTGCTGAATACGCGCAACCAGGTCAAGCGTCAGAGCTTCGACTTCACCTGCAACGCGGTGCGCGACGGTCGCTCGCCACTTATCTTCGAGCACAACTGCCTTCACCTCATTCTCGGTCAGGTTGCCGTACTTTTTGAGGGTGGCGAGGTCGAGTTCAGCATGGGCGTCTTTGACTGCCTTCTTGGCGGCTGCTTCGGCGTTGTACAGCTTGCTGGCGTACTGCAGCGCCTTGACCTCGTCGGGATCGCCGCCAGTCTTGATCGCCTTCAATCGTGCGGCGACCAGCGCCTTGGAGATCTTGTCATCATCCATGGCGTCGGCGAGCAGTCCGTCTTCGACGGCATGTTCTTCGGTGTACTCCTCGACGGCGCGGGTGGCTTCTTCGGCTGCAGCGGTGAGGTTGTCGATGGTGGCCTGATCGGCGGCGAAGTAGCGCGCCACGATTAGTGCTGGCGGGATGAGGTCCAGCTTGTACTTGGTGGCGCTGCGACCGGACCCGACAACCAAGTCGGGAGTCTCGGAGAGCTTGCGTTCCTTGTCCTCGATGGTCTTGCGTGGCTTGGCGGCGTTGAGCCAGCCGTCGGCCATGATCAGGTAAACGTCGTCGTGCATTGTGTCGTGCCAGTAGGACATGAGTTGCTCGTACACGTTGTACTCGTCGAGCAGCGGCATCGGCTTGAACCGGGCGAGTAGGTCGTCGCCGATTACGGTGATGAGGTCGTTTGGCTTCGTCTCGGCTGTGATGCCAGCTAGCGTGTCGCGGTGCGTGTTGAACCATTCTTCGACGATGCCGGTGGCTTCGTCGCGCAGCTTATGGAAGCCGGGAGCATCAAGGATGGCTTGCTGCACCTCGCTGACATCAATGGTCAGGTCGCTGTATCCAGGGCGGTTAGGCGCGAAAATTTGGCTACGCAGCGACGGGAAAGCATCCCAGTAGGACTGCAGAGCGTCCAGGTCACGGTCGGGGATACCGCCGTGTAGGTGTGCGGAGAGATCTTGGAGATCCTCCGGTTCGGAAGAATCGATGTAGCGGGGGATGTTGAGGTTGTAGTCGTTCTTCGCGTCGGAAATCTCGCTCATCGGGACCATGCGCGAGTAGCGTTCGATCTCGATCTGCTTGTTGAAGGTGTCGACGATCTTGTGGATGTCCTGGCTGCGCAAGCGGTTTTTATTGCCGTCTTTGATGAAGCCCTTGGAGGCGTCGATCATGAAGACGCCGGTGCGTGCCTGAGCGTTCTCCTTGTCGAGGATGACCACGCAGGCAGGGATCCCGGTGCCGTAAAAGAGGTTCGCGGGCAGGCCGATGATCCCCTTGATGAAGCCCTGCTTGAGTAACCGTGTGCGGATGGCCGCCTCGGCATGTCCGCGGAACAGGACTCCGTGCGGCAAGATGATTGCGGCCTTGCCGGTGCTCTTGAGCGAGGTCAACGCGTGCAGGAGGAAGGCGTAATCGCCGTTCTTTTCTGGCGGGCGTCCGTACTCGAAGCGGCCATACTCGTTCTCTAGGCCGTTATTCCAGGACTTCACTGAGAACGGCGGGTTCATGACGATGTAGTCGAAAGTCCGCAGGTGCTCACCCTTGGTGAACTGCGGGTTGGTGATGGTGTCGCCCTTGGTGATGTCTGCATATCCCGCCTGCCCGTGCAGGATCATGTTCATCTTGGCCAATGCCCAGGTGGCGTTGTCCTTCTCCTGGCCATAGATCGTCATGCCGCGCGGTGCTTCATCCGCAGCCTTGAGTAGCAGCGAACCGGATCCACATGCCGGGTCGTACACAGTTTCATCCTGACGAGTGTTTGGCCCAATGCCGACCACCTTTGCCAAGATCCTGGATACCTCCGCTGGCGTGTAGAACTGACCCTTGCTTTTACCCGACTCGGTCGCGAAGTGGCGCATCAGGTACTCGTAGGCATCCCCGAGCAGGTCATCGCCTTCGGCGCGCGACCCTCGGAAGTCGAGGTCGTTGAAGATGGTGACCAGCTTGGACAGCCGGTCCTGCATCTCCTTGCCCCTACCGAGCTTCTCCGGGTCATTGAAATCGGCCAAGTCGATGACGTTGCGAAGGTCGTTGGCTTCGGCGAGCCGGCCGATGATCTTGTTGAACCGGTCGCCGATCTCCTTGTCGCCCTTGGCAGCCAGCATGTCGTCGAACGATCCACCGTCAGGAACATCGATCAGACTGTCCGGATTGGCCTTGGCCTTATCCGACACGTACTTCACGAACAACAAGGTGAGGATGTAGTCCTTGTACTGGCTTGCATCCATGCCGCCACGCAGTTGATCGCAACTCGCCCACAGCGATGCGTACAGATCCGACTTCTTTAGCGCCACGAATGACCTTCCCGATTCAACTAGGGTTCTCCACCGTGACCCTAGTGCCGGAAACCGCCTATGGCCGACCAGTTCGGTCGCAGTCAGCCGCGGGTGATCGAGTTCACGCCATAACGGACGCCAAACCGCTCGAATACGGCCGGTCCGGGACTTCGCCCCCGACATCCCGAGGCGCATGCTGGAACGTCCACAGACAACAAAAAGCGGCCGCGACCGGGAAATATCCCGGCTACGGCCGCTGCAGTTCCAACCTCGAACTGCTCTCTGTGGGCGAAGGGGGACTTGAACCCCCACGTCCCGAAGGACACTGGCACCTGAAGCCAGCGCGTCTGCCATTCCGCCACTCGCCCGAGTAACGCCCGGATACGTTAACACGTGGCGTTCGGCTCGTACTAATCGGCCTGCCCGGCCACGTCGGCCGTCCGGACCACGCCCGGACGGTCGGCGGCCGTCCGCGAGCCGCCCCCGGCCCGCCCCGGCCTGTGGTGCGGCACGAATCCCAGGACCGTGACCGCGGCGAGCGCGGCGACGCCGAGCGGCGCGGACCACGTGTCGGTCGCGACCATCGTGGTCGCCACGAGAATCGACACGCTCATGCTGATCACCACGGTGAGCGCGAGCCTGTCGCCCCCGTCGCCCGACCCCATCCGACGCGCCCACCCCCACCCGGGCGCCAACAGACAGAACCCGACCAGGTACGGGAGCCGAGCGGCCTCCACGACGATCGGGACGATCGCCAGTACGAGCAGGATCACTCCCGCGATGAGGATCCGTGCGGTCCTGTTGCCGTTCATCGGGCCTCCACCCTCCTACCGAACTCGGACAGTGTGAAGACCGTGGCATCGACCGAGTGGTGAACCACACGAAACAGGGAGGACGCCGCCAGATCGCGCTCGAGGTCCGTGAGCGCGCCGGCCGGGAGCGACCCGTACATCTCGGCACCAATCTTCTGTGACCGCGTGATCACGACGTACCCGTCGCTGTATCTCGGGTTGGACAGCCACTGGTGAAGGGTGTCCTCGGGCCGATCCAGGAGGCGATCCACCGATGGCTCGAAGGCGATGGGAACGTAGGTGAACTTCTCGTAGCCGTGGAACTGCCGCGGGTAGTTCACATCGCCCTCGACCAGCAGGGAGCCGGCGGGCGCGTTGGTGGCGATCCACTGGGCCGCGGCGATCTCCTGGTCGGTGAAGTAGTTGTACCGTTCCTTGCCGTAGTAGCCGAGCAGGAACCCTGGCACGATCAACACCAGTGCGAGCACCGCCGTGGTGAACCGACGCTGATCGAAGGCGCCCGAACCGACACGCGGCGCGCAGGCCTCCGCGGCGAGGAACGCGATGAACGGGGCGGAGAACAGGAAGACCCTGAGCAGGGACTCACCGCCGAAGGACATCTGCACGAGGACGGCGACGGGCACGAGCATGAGGACCACCGGGGCCCAGTGCAGTGTTCCCTCGCGACGAGTTCGCCACACCCCCAGCAGGGCGAACGCGGCCCCGGCGGCGACGGTGAACCTGTCGCCCCAGACCACCAACCGCTGCGCACCGACCGCGCCGTCGGACTTGCTGAACGTGGCGTCGGCGTTGGAGAGGGGCTGTCCGAACCCGGAGATCAGATCCCGGAAGTTGTAGATGGTGTAGTCACCGGCGAAAGTCAGGGCCCAGGCCGAGACGATGGCGACAGCGATGACCGGCAGGTACCACCCGCGGGTCTGCCGCGTCGCCACCAGAACGGCGACAGCCATGAGGAGGATGACCAGAGTGATCTGGTGGGTCACCGCCATCGCCGCCACCAGGACGGAGAACACGAGAGTCCGCATCGCGCTGCCGCGTGGATTGCGGATGAGCAGACCGATCATCCCGAGGTAAAGGATGTAGACGGCTGCCTGCGGAGAGTAGTAGTCCTGACCGACCCAGGTCATCGTGAAGTAGAGCACCAGCGCCAGCCAGACGACGGCGGGACGGCCGGTGAAGCCACGGAACAGGTACCGGAGGACCACCAGCAGGATCAGGTTGAAGCCGAGCGGAGCCCACAGCGCGACCGCGTCGGCAGCCCCCTCTCCGCCGAGGTCGGCGACCAGCGCACTCGCGGCGAACAGCCCGGGCCAGTTGTGGTAGATCGGGTTGGAGTCGATACCCGGGTCGACCGCGCCGGTACGCAGGATGTACTCGACGACGCCCACGTGCTTGTACGTCCACGAATACCTGGCGGTGTCGTAGAGCACTGCAGGAGTCCCGTGGACCAGTGCGAGATAGGTGACGAGATGCGTACCGATCACCCAACCGGGACGGTGCTGGTAGATGCACACCAACGTGCTGCCGAGCAGCAGGATGATCGCGGCCACGATCGCGGTGTTGAAGTCCGACAGCAGCCCGAGCTCCCCCATCTCACGGGGGTCGGACCCCGAGAACCCGACGCACCACAACAGGATCGAGGCGACGACGGCCAGTAGTGCCACCGACTGCGGTCGCACGGACCCGAGGGGGGTTCCGGGCCGCGAGCGCTTCCGCCGGTGCTTCGCCGGTTGCCGGTGTCGCAGGTGCAGATCCTCACGCGTGTCGAGCACTTGTTCCTCCCGTCACGCAGGGCGCATCCGACCTGAAACGTCGGAGCACCGGATGGACGTTCCGGGCGGACCAGAGCCGGCCGGGCCCGTTCCTCGTCGAGCGCGTCACGGTGTTGGCCACGTGCCACAGCCATGCGAACACAACGACGGATTCCGGGTCGAGTTGTGGGTTGGGAAGGCAGATTCCGGCGGAGTCGAAGTGCCGCACGAGTGACCCCGGGTCGTCGAGTGCCGCGCACACGGCTGAGCCGAGGTCGACCGGCCTCGTGGACAGGTACCAGTGCACCGGATCGGCGTCCGGGAGACCGGGGTCCATCATGTTCTCCCAGTCGACGATCCCCGTGATCACCGGCCGTCGATGCTCGTCGGACACCAGCACGTTGCCCGGCCAGAAGTCGCCGTGGGTACAGCTCACGATGACGGACCGGCCGAGGAGACGCTCGCGCAGGAACCCGGCCAGGTGGTCGACCTCCTCGGCGTGTCGTTCACCGAGGTTCAGACCGAGTACGGCGGAGATCGGGAGGTCGACCCACTGCTCCACCAGCGACGGCGTGACGATCATCGGTCGCGCCGTGGCCATGTGGAGGCGGGTGATCGCCGCCGCGGCGGCCTGCTCGGCGTCGGCGTCGGAGGTCCGACCTGGCAGGAGGGTCTCGCGCACGACGGTGCGCTCCCCCACCACCCCGAGGTCGAGCACCCGTGGGAGCAGGTCCGCGAATCCGGAATCGCTCCGGTCCCGCAGTGCGGAGACGGTACCCACGTGCCGGGCGAGGTTCCGGTCCGCGGCCTCCGACGTGGCGATCTTGACCACGAACTCCCCGGTTCGCCCCGAGACGGCCGCGACGAGGGTGTCCGAGTCGCTCTTGAGAGTGCGCGTCTCCGGAGAGCCCGACACGCCGCAGGCAGCGAGTGCCGGATGTACCCGCCGACGTTCGTCCCGGCGGGCCCCGAGGTGACGCACCGCCAGTGACAATCGTGCGACCGCCGCCCACGCGGAGTCCAGGGTCGGCGGGCCGGTGGCGAGTCCGGTACGACCGGACAGGACGAGTCCGAGGGCGGCCAGCGACTGCGCCACGAGGATCGTCGCTCCCACCCCGGTCACGCCCCACCATTGCAGCGTGACCCAGCTGCCGCCCCAGATCGCCACCGCGAGGAATAGGTACGTGGTGACGACAGTCGACATGTCCCGGCGCACCCGGGCGGTGTTCACGCTGATCCCGACGATCGTCTGGGGTAGCGCGGACAGGATGATCAACTGCATCGCGGTGCCCGCGTTCTCGGCATAGTCCTCCCCGAGGAGCCGCAGCGCGAACGGTCCGACGAGAACCCCCACCACGGCCAACGGGAGGACCAGCCGGATGCTGTGCCTGAGAGCCGTGCGCGCATGCGTCGCCGCCTGCATCGGGTCGTACACGGATTCCGCGATCAGCGCACTGCCGATGTTGCTGGTGATCAGGTAGAGGGAGTAGCCGATCATATTGGCCATGTAGTAGTACGCGCTGGCCTCCGGCCCGCGTAGGTGCAGCACGATCAGCGTGAGCACCTGCGGCGTCGCGACCCAGACCATCCAGGCGATCTGATCGGCCGCGGCGAATCTGGCCAGTTGCGGAACCGATACCGCGGTGTCGCGACCCTGACCGACCACGGCCGGCCGGGTCAGCCGGACCACCAGCACGGCCACCGCGGCCACGGCGAGGACCGCCGGGAGCACTGTCGCCCCGAGTACCGCCCACGTCGACAGGACCGTCACCACCGGGAGGGCGGCGATCTTGCCGATGGAGTAGGCCAGGTTCTTCACCGGTACCCAGACACTCTTCCGGAGCCCGATCAACACGTGGTCCTGGAGTACGAACAGCACCCACACCACCGTGGACATGGCGAACGCACCGATCGTCAGCGGACTGTCGCGCAGGAATCCCAGATGTCCGGCCCACCACGGTTGCCCGACCAGGAACACCCCTGACAGGGCTACGGCGGCCAGCGCGCAGGCCAGACAGCTACCCGTGATCAGACGTCGAGTCGACCCACCGGCCACCGGGAGGAAGCGGACCAGGCCGTTGCGTAGTCCCAACGTGGCCAGGTTCGCGAGCAGGGTGAGGACGGAGACGAGCGCGGTCCCGATGCCGACCGTCTCGGCCGGCAACCACCGGGCGGCCAGGGCCCAGAAGGCCAGACCGGCGACCGAGGTCACCGCGGTGCTCATTATCAGCGCGTTGGCACTGAGGTGCAGGGCGTCGGAAGCGGGAAACCGACTCCGGACAGTCGTGACCAGACCGGTCATGGCGCACCTCCTGACCAGATACGCGCGTAGTCGATCTCGAATGTCGCCGGAGTCGCCGACTGGTCCGGTTGCCCTCCGAAGTCACCGCCGACCGCGAGATTGATCACCAGGTACATCGGTTCGTCCGGCACCTGTTCGCCGGTGACCTCCCAGGCCTTCTCCCCGTCGAAGAAGAACTCCAGGCGATTCGGGGACCAGTGGAGTCGAACGGTGTGGGTGTCGGCGATGTCCACTCCCGGCGGGAGCTGGACGAGAGTGTGGGACGCCGGGAGATTCAGCTCCGGGTCCGGGTGGAAGTAGATGGTCGCCTGCCCGGGCCGCTGTCCGACCGCCTCGAAGATGTCGATCTCCGGCTTCGACTCCTGATTGGCGGGGAGCATCCAGATCGCAGGCCACAGGCCGGCCCCGATCGGCGCGCGGAACCGGACCTCCACGGTCCCGTAGGTGAACGCGACCTTCGGTTCGGCGCCGTACCTCGGGGGACCCGTACTGACCATGCCGGACACGTACGGGAAGGTCCTCCCCTCGGCGCCGACGACCCGGCGTTGCTCGGCGGTGAGCCGGAGGGTTCCGTCAGCGACCCGAACCTGGCCGGGCAGATACCATTCCAGCTCGTTGTTGGTGGCGATGGTGCACCCACCGTTGTCCCACCAGTGGCAGGTGTTCCAGACGCCGGTGTCGAGCCCGGTTCCGTCGAACTCCTCGTCGAGGATGAGTGGGGCCTCGTTCATGGCGACGCCCTGTGGACGTACCCCCTGGTCCGGTGGAGGGATCGGCCGGGCCGTCTGCGGGACGACACGGTTCTCCCCCAGGTGCACGTCGACCGAACACGCCGACGCGGCCGCGAGTGCGATCAGTACGGGCACCGCCGTCGCGAACGTCACCCAGCTCCGGGTCCGCAGGCGCGACGTCGGATACGAATGCGCCCGGCTACTCATCAGCGAAGCCGATCAGGCGCTTGACCCCGGTGCGGACGACGGTGTCCATCCGGGTCCACGGAAGTCGCTCTATGCGGAGTTCGGCGTAGTCGTAGGCTCGGGCACCGAATTTCTCCTTGGCCTGCGCGAGGGCCTCGGACCGTCCGGATTCCCCCATGTGGAACGTCGAACACCCCGATTCACAGGCCAGCTCGATGGCGGTCCAGTAGACGAGTTCGGCGGCATGCGACTTGCCCACCCTGTCGCGGTCCATCGCCGCCCGCGTCCCGTGGCCGGTGGGGCCGTACAGCACGATCGCCCCCGCCACCGGGGCGCCGTCCAGGTAGGCCAGGATCACGCGGAAGTCCTCTCCGAGCCGGTCTCCCATCGTGCGCAGCTTGGTCAACGGGTCACGACGACGGGCCCGCGCCCTGGCGAGCGCGCGGGGTTCATGTTGCTTCTCGGCCCACCGGTCGATCGACGAGAGGAACAACTCGTAGTACTCGTCGAGGAACGTGCCCCCGGAACCAACCTCGAGTCGGACGCCGGCGCGGCGCGCCAGACGAATATTGCGCCTGCCCGACTGGTACATACCCGCCCACACGGCCTCCACCCCTGCGGACAGGTCCAGCACGTGGGCACGCCGCGGGATGGTCGAGACCTCCTCGGCCCGAGCCGCGGCCACCCACACCGGCCCGTCGAGTGGGTTGGGTCTGATCCCGATGCGCTGACACCCCAATCCGCGCAGGTCCCGGAGTATCGACCGCGCGGCATCCGTCGAGAGGCCGGTGTCGAGGGGGCCGCCTATCCCCCAGGCAGCCGGGTACGAGCCCGCCCATCCACCGATGCCGGTCGGCCCCCGGCGCGCCACCAACGGCAGCAGCGCCTCGCCGCCGTCCTCGAACGAATAGTGACGGCTCACGTCCGCGTAGCGACCCGTGGCGCACAGTGCGTCGGTCCACCCCGGAGCGTGTTCGGGCAGAGCACTGTCCGAGCGCGCGACGAGTTCGCGCCAGCGCTCCCGGGGGGCCGGGGAGGTGACCTCGACGATGCTCACCGGGTCCTCCCCGACCGCTCCCGGAGCCGTCGCACCTGACGGCCCGCCCTGGTGCGCAGCAGCTGATGTCGAGGCGCGCGCCGCGCCCCCCGGCCCTGTAGGAGCCGGCCGATATCGGACTCGGTCACCGCGTCGGTCACGGTCAGCCGCGCTATCGCGAACACGTCGTCCCGGTCGTGGCTGAGCATGTTCCGTACCGCGGCGGCCGAGGTGTACCCGGCACCCGACACGAGGTCCTTGACCGCCCGGGTGTGATGGCCGTGCGGGTACGCGAACGAGGTGACCGGTCGCCCGAGCAGCTGTTCGAGGACGTCCTTGCTCTCGACGATCTCCTGACGGGCGCGGACGAGTGGAACCAGATCGAGCTGTGGATGGGTCATGCTGTGAGCTCCGATCTCGACGCCGTCGTCGGCCAGGGCTGTCAGTTCGTCCGCGCTGAGCATCCGCATGCGCCCGGCGTCGGCGGGCAGCCATCGGCTCCGGTCTCCGATGTATCCGGCGACCGTGTACAACGTGGCGGGCATGCCCCGGGCGTGCAGTAGGGGCCACGCGTGGTGTGCGAAGTCCGCCAGACCGTCGTCGAACGTGATGGCCATCGCGCCCTCCGGCAACGGGGTGCCGGTACTGATGTGCGCTGCCAACCGGCCGAGGGACATGACGAGGCGGTCGTCGTCGAGCAGATGGTCAAGGTGCGATTCGAACTGATCGGGATGAACGGTGAACTTCTCGAACCCGGGGACGGGCGAGTCGGTGACGGAGTGGTAGAGCAACACGGGCAGGTTCTGGGTCATGCGCTCACCCGTCGCTCGGAGGGACCACGCGAGCCGTAGCGGCTGAGCAGGTACCGGGCCGGCCCCGAGACGAGCCCGCTGCGCTGTGCCCGCGACAGGTCGCGCGGGTAGGCGGGCAGTCCCCGCGACCGGGGCGGGTGCAGGATGGTCGCGAGCCTGGCCGTCGCGGCCCGGTGGTTGCGCAGCATCGTCACCACCGCGCGGGGCTCGTCGAGGACGCACCGCGTCAGATGGGCGCCCAGCCCCGCGCCGTACCCGTACACCTGACGTCGGAGTGCCGCGTAGTCGCGGTGATGCGGGTGGAGCACGATGGCCGAGGGCACGTAGGTCAGACGGCCCCCGTGGCGGATGACGTCGTAGAAGACCGCGAGGTCGTCGCCGCCCTTCGTGACGGTGCCCGTGCCGAGCGCTCCGTCGAACCCACCTATCGTGCGCAGGAAGTCCGTACGGAACGCCATGTTCGCCCCCGAGCCGAAGGTGCCCGCGGCGTAGGGGAACATCGGGTTGTCGGCTCGGTGCTCCGCGTTATCGAACACGCGGCTCCGGAAGCCCTTGCTGTAGACCCCCTGGGCCTCGACCCACTGCTGGGCGAGGGTGTCCAGTTCGCGGGGCGCGATCATCCCCGTCACACACACGGTGTCGGGATCGGCATCGAATGCGCTCGTGATGTTCTCGAGCCAGCGGTCGTGGACCCACACGTCGTCGTCCGTGAACGCGACGAGTCCGGTCGCGACGTGCGGGAGAGCGGCGTTGTGCGCGAGCGCCAGGCCGGGCCGGTCCTCGCGTACGTACGCGACCTCGCTCCCCGGCATCCGGTACCGGGTGACCAATTGTTCGGTCTCGTCGTCGGGTCGTGCGTTGTCGACCACGACCACCCGGCTGGGCACCGTCGTCCCGCCCGCGATCGACTCCAGGCATTCCGCCAGCAGTGCGGGTCGTCCGCGGGTGGCGATCACCACCGTCGTGTCGTCTCGGGTACGCCCACGCCCGGCCGACCGGGTGCGGCGTCCCGCACCTCCTGCCCCGGTCCTTTCGAGGCGTCCGAGCAGATCTGCGGTGGTCTCCTCGGTTCCGTCCAGGGGGATCTCGTGCTCGCTGACCGGGATCCCGTCGTCGAGGAGAAGGCACCACGCGCGCGTATACGGGCCATGGTCCGACCCGGTGCGAAGCGGCCGGGGCGGTTCACAGACGTCGATGACCAGGGGGAGCACCGGATCCACCGTCGGGAGCACGGCAGACGCACCGGGCGTCCGCGTCCGGCGGCCGGGGGCCGTGAGAAAGCCCGCCATCGTCGCCCCGAGCCCGAAGCTGATCGCTGCCGCACGCAACACCCCCGCCGGATCGCCGCGGAGGGCTCGCGCGAGATTGCGCACCACCCCGGCGGGCAGGGTCCTCGTCGTATAGGTGTATTCCGAGCCGAGCCCATCGCCCGCGCCGGTACGACGTGTGACGAGACGCTTGGAGACACCCTCGGCGAAGCACCGTGAGCGGAAGTATCCGAGGGTGCCGCGGGATGCCGGGACGTGGTGGCGCACCCGCGCAGCCGGCTCGTGGAGGAAGACACCGCCGGGGAAGATCTCGGCGGCCCGGATACACAGTTCGGTCTCCTCGCAACCGGCCGCACCGGAGCGGGTCCGGCCCAGCGCGGTGTCGAATCCGCCCGCCGCCCGGACGACGTCCCGGCGGAGCGCCATCGCGCAACCCATCAGGTTCCGCACCGGCTCCGGCCGGAGCGGCAGGCCCCGATAGCTGCAACCGACCACCCAGTCGAACTCGTCCGGCCACCATCCGGGCCGGCCGACCGCCCACTGCGGTTCCGCGAACCCGCTGACCCCGAGCACCTCGGGCCTGGCGAAATGCGCGGTCATCGCCTCGAGCCAGCCGGGGTCGGCCTCGGCGTCGTCATCGAGGAAGGCCACGATATCGCCGCGGGCCCTGGCTGTTCCCGTGTTGCGCGCCCCGGACAGACCCTGCGGCCCGGAGTTCTCCACCGCGACCAGGTCCGGGAACCGTCGCGTCACTCGTCCCAGCAGGTCGGGGTTGTGGTCGATCACCATGATGACCTCGGCGGGTGGCCGGGACTGCTCGAGCACGGACCCGACTGCTGCGACCAGCTGCGGGTACCTGTCCGAGGAGTTCGCGCACACGACCACCGTGGTGCGCGCCGCGGTCATTGCTCGTGAGCCGGGCAGGTGTTCCCCTCGCTGACCACGGCGGCGACGGCCACCCCTGCGACCGTCGCCCCGGATGCGCCCGGGAAGGTCGTGGTCGTCACCACGCTGTGCGTCCGGTGATCACGGAGGGCGATCACCGGATGTGGCATCGGTGCCCCGCTGTGCAGGTCGGGGCGATGCAACCCGAGGCTCGAGCGGTAGCGGCGCACGCGACGGCGTTCGCGGACGATGGTGCTCAACACCCGGTACCCGTCCTTGAGGGCGCTGAGATTGCTCTCGCCGTTGATGCGGTGTTCCTCGTACGACGCGACCTCCACCACCCGCAGCCCGGCGGCCAGTGAACGGACGTTGAGGAAGGTCTCGATCTCGAAGCCGCCGACCTCCTCGTCGAAGAAGGGCAGGACGTCGCGCCAGAACGCCATGTATCCGTAGCACAGATCCGAGAACCGACCGCCGAACGTCCAGCGGACGGTACGTGTCAGGACCGCGTTCCCCAGCATGCGGACCCCCGTGAGGTCTCCGCTGCCCCCGCCCTGGAGGAACCTGGAACCCTTGACGACGTCCGCGCCGGCGAGGAGCGCCGAGACGAACGTGTCGATCTCGGCTGGTGCCATCGATCCGTCCGCATCCATCATCACGATGATGTCGCCGCTACAGGCACTGAAGCCCGCCTGCAGCGCGTACCCCTTGCCGGCACGCGGCTCCTTGACGATCAGTGCGTCCGGACGCAGCGAGAGTGCGGTCTCGATGGTGCCGTCGGTCGACCTCCCGTCGACGATGACCAGCTCATCGACGATGTCTCCGATCGTCGGAAGGAGACAGCCGAGGTTCTCCGCCTCGTTCAGAGTCGGTATGACCAGGCTGACTCTCGGTGCTCGTGTGGCGTCGTGCAGCGGAATGCTCCGTGCGTTGCCGTTGATGTTGGTGCTCATAGTGCGCCCCCTCGTTCGAGTTGATCCCCCCCAGGTCTTGATGAACATATCTTAAAGTCGCTTGAAGTTGTTACAGATTTCTTATCTCAGATCGGCATCGTTCGGCCGGTCGTTTTGAAGGGTTTGCCCATTAGGGCGAGACGCCGCGGCGCCGAGGGGATCCTCGGCGCAGCGTGGGACGGCGCAGCGTGGGACGGGGCAGCGGGCGGGGCGGGGCAGCGGGCGGGACGTCCCGGGGCTACCCGATCGGCCAGGAGGCCATGCTCTCGAACCCGGAGGAGACGAAGTGGAGGAACCGCTCGTAATCGCGATCCGACACGGTCGGCGCGTCCGGACCACCGGCCGTCGAGGCCGCCGGCGGGGCGACGAAGGGCAACGCCGCCCCGAAGGTCAGCGCGAGGGCCTGCATGACAGTCTTCTCGTCCGCTCCGGGACAGGCCCGGCACAGCGCGGCGACGAGGGCCTCCCGCCACTGGCCGGCATGGTCCTCGATGAGGTCGGCGAGAATCCCGTCGTTCAAGGTCCCGGCGACCAGTCGCGAGTAGCTGCGCCAACCCTGATCATCGGAACCCACCAGTTCGAACCACGGTCGATAGACGGTGTCGAGGAGCTGACGAACGGTCGGGATCTCGGTGGACTCCGCCAACAGCCTGGTCAGGGCACCCAGCTGGAGCTCCCGGAGGGCCGTGTACCTCCGCCGCATCACTGCGGCGATCAGCTCCGTCTTCCCCCCGAAGTGGTAGGTGACGCTCGCAGGGTCGATCCCGGCGGCCTCGGCGATCGAGCGCATGGTGACATTGCTGACATCGTCGTCGGCGAGGAGGGCCTCGGCGCTGTCCAGAATCGCCTTCTTGGTACTCCCGGACGTTCTCGGGGACCGGTGCGGAACGGACTGCTTCCGGAGGGAATCGGTGACCCTGCCCATGCTGTTGTGTTGGCCCTTCTCACACCGTTGGATCTGCGCGTGCCCGGGAGGCACGTAGGCCATGCCCGGTTCCGGGGTACTCCGACATCGCTCGAACCCGTGACCGGGTCGCACGACGAACACTCGACCTGTCACCATAGGCCACCCCGGGCGGGCACCGGTGACCGAGTCCGCCCCGGGCCGCCGGTGTCGGATCGCCAACACGTGCTTCCCGCCGCCACCGCCTCTATGATCGACCGGATGCCGCCCCGTGGGCGGAATGAGAAGAGCCGAGTCGGCCGATGGCCGCGGCCCACCGTGAGGAAGGAGGCGAGGCATGGGGATCGTCGGGAAGTTCGAGCGCACCCTCCAGGGCGCCGTCGGCGACGCGTTCGCCCGCCTCTTCGGCGGTCGGGTCGTGGCGGCCGAGGTGGAGGCGCAGCTGCGCAAGCAGGCGGAGGCCTCCCTCAAGGTGGTCGACGGACACCTGTTGGTGTCCAACAGTTACACCATCACCCTCGCGCGGTCGGACTACGAATCGTTCACCGAGGACGAGGCGCTGGCGGTCAAGACCTTCTCCCGCCACCTGTCGGATCACATCACCGAGCAGGGCTGGGAGACCTACGGTCCGGTCACCGTGACCTTCGTGGAGCGTGACGACCTCCACACCGGACAGATGCGTATCGACGGGGTCGTGGACCCCGACGCCGTCCCGTTCCACATCTCGGCCGCCGCGCCGGCACCGGCCCCGGACCACCCGGCACCGTCGTCGCCGGGTGAGGACGGGCCGCGTGCGGGCGGGACGAATGCGAGCAAGGAGAACAGCGACATGCAGGCACCCGTTTCCAACTACCCCGTCACGACCGGTTCCGGTTCCCGGGGCGCCGGGTGGGGCGGTCCGTCCGACGCTCCGACCCAGATCACCCAGGGCCGGTCCTCCCTGACGGTGACGCTGCACCTCGAGGACGGCTCGGGGCGCACGTTCCGGCTCCAGCGGGGCTCCAACCTGCTGGGACGTGGGCAGGACGCGGCGTTCCGGCTTCCCGACACCGGGGTGTCGCGACAGCACGCGGACATCCACTTCGACGGCCGCGAGGCGGTTCTCACCGACCTCGGCTCGACCAACGGCACCACCGTGAACGACGGGCCGATCCAGGACTGGCAACTCGCCGACGGGGACGTCATCAGGGTCGGACACTCGGAGATCACCGTCCGATTCGACTAGCCTCGACACGGACGGCCCCCCGGAACCCCCGGGGGCGGTCGCGCGTTGTCTGAGGAGAACTGACCGGCGAGGGGAGGGCGACACCAGTGCAGGGACTCGTTCTGCAGCTCTCGCGTGGTCTGTTGCTGGCCCTGTTGTGGCTGTTCATCTACCTCACCCTGCGGGCGCTCAAGACCGATGTCTTCGGCAACGTGGGGATGCGCTCGTCCGGTCGCGGGGAGCGACGGGGCGGTGTCTTCGGACGGGGGTCGAGGACGATCCGCCATCTCGTGGTCACCCAGGGCGCGCTCGCCGGTACCCGGATCACCCTGTCCGAACAGCCGGTACTGCTGGGCCGCGCCGACTCGTGCACCCTGGTGATCGACGACGACTACGCGTCCAACCAGCACGCGCGGCTGTCCCCGCACGGCCCGGACTGGTTCCTCGAGGACCTCGGCTCGACGAACGGCACCTATCTGGACAGATCGCGGGTGACGACCCCCGTCAAGGTGGACGCCGGCACGCCGATCCGGATCGGCAAGACCGTGATCGAGCTCCGCACGTGACCCCGACGCTCGTCTACACCGCGCGCTCCCACCTGGGCATGGTGCGGGAGAACAACGAGGACTCGGCCTACGCCGGTCCCCGCCTGCTCGCCCTCGCCGACGGGATGGGCGGGCACGCGGCGGGCGAGATCGCCAGCCAGTTCGTCGTCGCGGCGCTCGCCAGACTCGACGAGGACGAGCCGGGCCAGGACCTCACCGGGGCCCTCACCCGCGCGCTGACCGTCGGCAACGACGCGATCTCCGCGCACGTCGAGGCGCACCCGGAGACCGACGGCATGGGCTGCACGGCCACCGCGCTGCTGTTCGACGGCCGTCGCATGGGCCTGATCCACGTGGGCGACTCCCGGGCCTACCTGCTGCGCGACGGGACGCTGACCCAGATCACCAAGGACGACACCTTCGTCCAGTCCCTCGTCGACCGCGGGGAGCTGTCCGCCGACGAGGCGCACACCCATCCGCGCCGTTCGCTCATCCTCAAGGCGCTGACCGGGGAACCGGTGGAGCCGACCGCCGTCATCCGCGAGGCGCGGGTCGGCGACCGCTACCTGCTGTGCTCCGACGGCCTGTCCGACCCGGTGAGCACCGAGACCATCGCCGAGACGCTCGGCACCGGCACCGTCGACGAGGCCGCGGACCGGTTGGTGCAGCTGGCGTTGCGGTCGGGCGGGCCGGACAACATCACCGTGGTCCTCGCCGACGTCCTGGACTCGCCGCGCGACGCGCCGGCCATCCCCGTGGTCGTGGGTGCGGCGTCGGGCGACGAACCGGGCCAGATCGATCCCGCCGCCGACCCGTACTCCGGCACCGCGGCCGGTAAGGCCGCCGCGTTCTCCCGCGCGCAGGTCGCCGCCCGCGGGGGCGCCGCCGGTGCGTCGGGCGCCGACGCCGGGGGCGCCGGACGTGGGAACGGATCCGACGACGACGAGGGCGACCCCGCCCCGCCCCGTGGCAGCCGATGGCGGTTCGCCCTGAGCGTGGTCGGGGTACTCGTCGTCGTGGCCGGGATCATCGGCGTGTCCGCGCTGCTCGTCCGCAGCAACTACTTCGTCACCGAATCGGACAGCCAGGTCGTGGTGAAGAGGGGCATCTCCGGGGAGGTCTTCGGCATCTCGCTGGCCTCGGTCAGCCAGGTGGGGTGCCTCACCCGCGAGGGCGACCTCACCATGCACTCCCCCGACGCCATCCCCACCGGGTGCGACGTGTTCACCCTGGGGGACCTCCGCGAGCCCGCCCGGGAGACCGTCCGGGCGGGGATGCCGTCGGGCAGTCTCGCCGAGGCCGGCGCCCAGGTCTCCCGCCTCACGCGGGACAACCTCCTGCCGCCCTGCGAGCCGCGTGAGGAGCAGGAGCGCCGGGGCGGGCAGTCCTCGTCGTCGCCCTCCCCCACGGGTTCCCCGTCCCCCACCGGGTCGCCGTCCCCCGCCGCCCCGGGGTCACCGGACGGCCCCACGTCCCCGGCGGAGACCCCCGCCCCGTCCGGTGGGGCCGCCCCCACCGACGATGCGTCGACTCCCCCCACCCCCTCGTCCCCCGCGCAGGTGCCCGGGGAGACCTGCCGGGCGGTGAGCTGACCCATGCCCGCACCCGCGTCAGCATCACCGTCGTCGGCCTCACCCGCATCCGACCCCCGGGCACAGGCGGTGCCCGACAGTCCGCGCCGGGGCAAGGAACTCGTCCTGCTCATCGCCGCCGCGGTGATCGTCGGCTTCTCGCTGCTGCTGGTCCAACTCGCCCAGGAGCAGGAACTGTCGCTGGCGCCGCTGTGGATCACCCTGGCGTTCCTCGGCCTCACCGGCGGCGCGCACCTGCTCATCCGTTGGCTCGCCCCCTACGCCGACCCGGTGTTGCTGCCGGGCGTCGCGCTGCTCAACGGGCTGGGACTGGTCCTCATCTACCGCCTCGACCTGACGTACGCGGCCAACGCCGCCGCGAGCGGCAACGACCCACCCGGGATGGACGTCACCCGGCAGCTGTTGTGGACGTTCCTCGGGCTGAGCGTGATGGCGGTCGTGCTGTACTTCCTGCGCGACCACCGCGTCCTGGCCCGGTACGGCTACACGATGGGGTTCGCCGGCCTCGTCCTGCTCGCGATCCCGGCGGTGCTGCCCTCCCGGTTCTCCGAGATCAACGGCGCCAAGAACTGGATCATCCTGCCCGGGTTCACCATCCAGCCCGGCGAGTTCGCCAAGATCCTGCTCATCATCTTCTTCGCCTCGATCCTGGTGGAGAAGCGCGAATTGTTCACGACCGCCGGTAAGCGCGTGCTGGGCGTGGACCTGCCGCGTGCCCGCGACCTCGGGCCCATCATCGTGGCCTGGTTCCTCTCGCTGGGCGTACTGGTGTTCAACACGGACCTGGGCATGTGCCTCCTGCTGTTCGCCACCGTCCTGACCATGCTGTACGTGGCCACCGAGCGGGTCAGCTGGCTGCTCATCGGAGTGGTCCTGGTCGCGATCGGCGGGGTGTTGGCGTACGCGCTGTTCGGGCACGTGCGCGTGCGGTTCCAGATCTGGCAGGACCCCTTCGCCTTCTTCGACACCGGCGGCTACCAGAGCTCGCAGGCCCTGTTCGGCCTCGCC
The DNA here is from genome assembly GCF_057773085.1 of Dietzia sp. IBK-p2-16D. Lineage (NCBI taxonomy): Bacteria > Bacillati > Actinomycetota > Actinomycetes > Mycobacteriales > Dietziaceae > Dietzia > Dietzia sp. IBK-p2-16D. The sequence continues at coordinate 25,537 of NZ_JBYMTL010000002.1, forward strand.
TCCGGCGGCATGGGCGGCACCGGGCTCGGCAACGGCCGGCCCGACCAGGTGCCGTTCGCCAACACCGACTTCATCACCTCCACCATCGGCGAGGAGCTGGGCCTCATCGGCCTGGCCGCGGTGCTGATGGTCTACGCGATTCTCATCCTGCGCGGCATCCGGGTGGGGCTGACCATCCGCGACAGCTTCGGCAAGCTCGTCGCGGTGGGACTGGCGTTCACCGTGGCGATCCAGGTGTTCGTGGTGGTCGGAGGCGTCTCCACCCTCATCCCCCTCACCGGGTTGACGCTGCCGTTCATGGCCTACGGCGGGTCCAGCCTGTTGTCCAACTACGCGCTGCTGGCCATCCTGCTGCGGCTGTCCCACGATGCGCGCCGCCCGGTCCCCACCCCCCGTCAGGCGCCCGCCCTGGCCGACGCCGCCACCGGCATGATGCGGACCCCGCGCCTGTCGCCGGGCCGGAAGAGCGGGTGATCCCTGCGTGAACACCGCCATCCGCAGGGTCGCGGTCGCCGCCATGGTCATGGTGGTGGCCCTACTCCTCCAGCTCACCTGGGTGCAGGTCTTCCGCGCCGACGAGTTGCGCGCCGACTCCCGCAACACCCGCATGCTCCTCGACGAGTACTCCCGCCAGCGCGGACAGATCACGGCCGGCGGACGCGTACTGGCCCTGTCCCTGCCGTCGGACGGGCGCTTCGAGTTCGAGCGGACCTACCCCACCGACCCGGCCGTCTTCGGCCCGACCGTCGGCTACTACTCGCTGCAGTTCGCCACCGCCGGCGTCGAGCAGACCCAGGACGCCTTCCTCAACGGCTCCGACCCCAGGCTGTTGTCCCAACGGATCACCGGTCTGATCTCCGGCCGCACCCCGCAGGGCGGTTCGGTCGAACTCACCCTGGACCCGGTGGGGCAGCAGGTCGCCTTCGAGGCTCTGCAGCGGGGCGCCGGCCAGGGCCCGTTCGTCGGATCCGTCGCCGCCGTCCGCCCCTCGACCGGGGAGGTGCTGGCACTGGCGTCCAGCCCGTCCTTCGACCCGGGGGCCCTGTCCAGCACCGACCCGGACGTGCGCGCGCAGGAGATGGCGCGTATCGAGCAGAGCCCGGACCGGCCGCTGCTCAACCACGCCACCCAGCAGTCCCTGCCGCCCGGCTCCACGATGAAGATCATCACCACGGCCGCCGCCCTCGAACAGGGCATGGGCCCCGAGACCCCCGTCTCCGGTGCGGACCGTACGCTCCTGCCGGGCACGGCCACCTACCTGGAGAACTACGCGGGTCAGACCTGCGGCGGCAGCACGGTCACCCTGCGCACCGCCCTCGAGAAGTCCTGCAACGTGCCCTTCGTGGAGCTGAGCCAGGAGATCGGCGCCGAGGCGTTCACCGAGATGGCGGAGAAGTTCGGCATCGACGGCACCGCCCCGGAGGACTTCGGCATCCCGGTCGCCCCGTCGGGCCTGGGGCAGATGGAGGACGACGCCCAGCTGGCCATGAGCTCCATCGGGCAGAGCGACGTCCGCATGACCACCCTGCAGAACGCCATGGTGGCCGCGACCGTCTCCAACGGCGGGGTCCGTATGGAACCGCAACTCATCAAGACCCTGTCGGCACCCGACCTCTCCGTCGTCCAGGGTTTCACCCCCCGCGATGCCGCCCGCGCCCTCACCGACGAGCAGGCCGGCACCCTCACCGAGATGATGGTCGGCGCCGAGCGAGGCGCCGGAGGCGGTCTGCCGGGCGTCACCGTGGCCTCCAAGACAGGCACCGCCGAGCACGGCGTCGACTCCTCCGAGTCCATCCCCTACACCTGGTACATCGCGTTCGTCCCCGGCCGTGACGTCGCGGTGGCCGTGGCGATCGAGTCCGGGCCCGGCGTCTCCCGCGACACCGTCGGCGCCACCTACGCCGCACCCATCGGCCGCGAGGTCCTGGGCGCACTCCTGGGAGGCGCGCCGTGAGTCTGAACTCCGGCGCGATCCTGTCCGATCGCTACCGCCTCCTGCGTCTCATCGCCACCGGCGGCATGGGGCAGGTGTGGGAGGCCGACGACGGTGTCCTCGACCGGCACGTCGCCGTCAAGGTGCTCAAGGCGGAGTATTCCTCCGACCCCGAGTTCGTCGAGCGTTTCCGCTCCGAGGCGAAGGTCACCGCGAGGATCTCCCACCCCGGGATCGCGACCGTCTACGACTACGGACAGATCGACGACCCCGCCTCCGGCAGCCCCCTGTCCTACCTGGTCATGGAACTCGTGGTGGGCGAGCCGCTCTCGGACGTCCTCGCCCGTGAGGGCACTCTGCCCATGCGGCACACCCTCGACATGCTCGAGCAGACCGGCCGGGCCCTCAACGCCGCCCACGCCATCGGACTCGTCCACCGCGACGTCAAGCCCGGCAACATCCTCATCACGCCCGCCGGTCAGGTGAAGCTCACCGACTTCGGCATCGCCAAGTCCATGGGGGCCTCCGCCGTCACGCAGACGGGGATGGTCGTGGGCACCGCGCAGTACATCGCCCCCGAACAGGCCATGGGCCACGAGACCTCCCCGGCGGGGGACGTGTACTCGCTCGGCGTGGTGGGTTACGAGTGCCTGGCCGGCCGACGGCCGTTCGTCGCCGACTCACCGGTGTCCGTGGCGATGATGCACGTGCGCGACGCCCCGCCGCCCCTGCCCGACTCGGTCCCCGAGCCGGTCCGTCGGGTCCTCGCCGCGGCAATGGCCAAGGACCCCGGTCGGCGCTACCCGGACGGTGAGGCGTTCGCCGAGGCCGTCGCCGACCTCCGGGCCGGCCGCGACCCGCGCCCCCCGGCCGCGTTCATCGCCGCCGCCGGCGCCGCGGCGGGCGTCGCCGGTGCAACCGCGGCGACCACCGTCCTGCCCGAAGGCGACCCGGGTGGCGTGTACCGGACGGGGAGTATCCCCGACCCGACACGGGCCTACACGCGTGCGCACCCCGGCACCGCCGCGCAGCCCCGGACCCGGGGACAGCAGCCGGCACCGGCAGCGCATCCGCCCCGGCCCCGGCCGACGCAGGCCGCGCCACGGCGTCCGTCCACCCCACCGGTCACCTCCAGGCCCCCGCAGCTCGGGCGTCGTGGTTCCGGCTGCGTGGGCTGGTTCCTGGTGCTGTTCGTCCTCGTCGCGGTGCTGACGGTGGCAGCCGTCATCGCCCTGTCCAACGCCGGGGTCTTCGGCTCGGGCGGTCTCTTCGGCCGGACCACCCCCACGACCCCGACGACCGCCGCCCCGGCGACGACCGTCACGACGCAGGCCCCCGCACCCGCACCGGAGCCGCCCCCCACCCCGACGCCGACCCCCCAGCCCGAGCCGTCGCCGAGCGAGGCACCGCCGGCCACCGACCTGCAGGACATGTTGGACTCGCTCACCTCCGAGTTCAGCTCGTTCCTGCCGCCCGAGGGGCAGCCGGGCCAGAGCCAAGGCCAGGGGCAAGGGCAGGCGCAAGGGCAGAGCCAGGGGCAAGCTCAGCCCCAGGCGCGGGGCGTGGCCGGCGACACCGTGCCCGTTCCCGCCCGCGAAGCGGGTGACCGCGGATGACGACGCCCTCGATCCTCGCCGGCCGGTACGAGATCGGCGATCCCCTCGGCTACGGCGGAATGTCCGAGGTCCGCCGCGGACGCGACACCGTCCTGGGGCGGGACGTGGCGGTGAAGATCATGCGCCCGGAACTGGCCCGGGACGAGACCTTCTACCAGCGTTTCCGCCGGGAGGCGCAGAACTCCGCGTCGCTCAACCACCCGTCGATCGTGGCGATCTACGACCAGGGCGAGGAGCACACCGCCGACGGTTCGCTGCCCTACATCGTGATGGAGTTGGTCGAGGGCGACACCCTCCGCGACATCGTGAGGATGGACGGCCCGATGAAGGTCGAGCGCGCGCTCGGCGTGATGGCCGACGTGTGCGGTGCGCTGGACTTCTCCCACAAGAAGGGCATCGTCCACCGCGACGTCAAGCCGGCGAACATCATGATCTCGCGCGACGGCGCGGTCAAGGTCATGGATTTCGGTATCGCCCGGGCCATCAGTGACTCCAGTTCCACGCTCACCAACACCTCGTCGGTCCTCGGGACGGCCCAGTACCTCAGCCCCGAGCAGGCGCGCGGCGAGTCCGTCGACGCACGCTCGGACCTGTACTCCGCGGGGTGCGTGCTCTACGAGATGGTCGCCGGGGCACCGCCGTTCACCGGGGAGTCACCGGTCGCGGTGGCCTACCAGCACGTCCGCGAATCCCCGGCGCCGCCGTCGGTGGTGAACCCGGAGGTCAGCCGCTACGTCGACGCGGTGGTCATGCAGGCGATGGCCAAGAACCCGGAGAACCGTTACACCTCCGCCGGGGAGATGCGCACCGACCTGCTCACGGTGCTCACCGGTGGTCGCCCGGCGGCCCCCCTGGTGCTGACCGACGACGAGCTCGACGACGACCAGAGGCCCGACGCCCCCCACGGATTCACCGGCGCGGGATACGGAACCGGCCGATCCGCCTGGTCGCCGACCGAGGCGCCCACCGAGGCCCACGCTCTGTCGGAGCTGACCGGGGACCCGGCCGCCACGGGGGCGCACGCCGCCACCGCGTCCCGCTCCGCATCCCGGCCCGCCCCCCGTCGCGATGATCGGGACCGTGAGGCCGGGCGCCGCAGGCCCCGCGCGGTGGCCATCGCGCTGGCTGCGCTCCTGGTGTTGGGAGGCATCGCCGCGGTGACGATGATCGCCACGTCCGACAGGGGCGGCGGCATCTCCCAGCGGCAGGAGGTCACCATCCCCGAGGTCGCCCAGCGGCCGGTGGGCGAGGTGGTCGACGAGCTGACCTCCCTCGGACTCGAGCCCGTGCAGACCGCGGCGCCACACCCGCAGATCCCCGAGGGGCACGTGATCTCGTCGGACCCCATCGCGGGTAAACGCCTCGCCGTGGGTTCGGAGATCAGCCTGGTGGTCTCGACGGGCAAGCCCATCCTCTCCGTCCCCAATGTCATGGGCATGTCCCCCGCCGATGCCCGGCTGGCCCTCGAGGAGGCCGGATTCCAGGTGGTTCCGGAGAACGAGGCCCGGCCGTCGACGCCCGAGGACCAGGACAAGGTCGTCGACACCGACCCCGGTCCGGGTGCGCAGGTGCCCTCCGACCGGCCGGTCCGGCTGACGGTGGGGTCGGGCCCCGAGCAGGTCGCGGTACCCGGCGTGGTGGGCCAGTCGGCCGATCCGGCCCGCGCCACCCTCGAGGCAGCGGGCTTCCGCGTGGACACCCAACGGGTCGACGGCACCGCACCGGAGGGTCAGGTGGTGGGCCAGTCCACCGCTCCGGGTCAGACCCAGCTCAAGGGCGCCACCATCACGCTGCAGGTCTCGGCCGGAAACCGGTTCGAGATGCCCAACCTCGTCGGAGACACCGTGGAGGAGGCCCTCGGCAAACTCGCGCGGGCCGGCTGGCGTGGCGACCGCGGACAACTGGTGGAGCTCCCGCAGAACGATCCCGACCTCAGCCGGGTCGGCCAGATCTGGTCACACCAGCCGCCCGTGGGCGAGGCCGGCGTCAACGACCAGGTGGTCGTCCGGGTGATCCGCTTCGGACTGGTCCCCGGCCCGGGCTGACCCCGGTACGTCTTCCGCCGACACGATCGCCGCGTGCGCAGGAACCCGGTCGGGCCGGGTCCGGCCGGTCAGGCCAGGGCGGCGCCGCGCGCCCGGTCGAGCTCGGTCTCCAACCGGGTGACCAGCGTCTCCGACGGCCGTTCGCCACACATCCCCACCCAGTTGGCGAGCATCCGGTGACCACCGTCGCTCATCACCGACTCGGGGTGGAACTGCACCCCGTGGATGGGCATGTCGCGGTGCCGCATCGCCATGACCAGGCCGGACGCGGTCCACGCGGTGGGAACCAGGTCGTCCGGGATCGTCTCCGGCAGCACGGTCAGCGAGTGGTACCGCGTGGCCGTGAACGGGCTGGGGATTCCGGCGAGGACGCCCGAGTCGTCGTGCGTGACCTGGCTGGTCTTGCCGTGCATGAGTTCGGCGGCCCGGTCGACGGTCGCGCCGAACGCCTCCCCGATCGCCTGGTGGCCGAGGCACACGCCGAGCACCGGGACGCCCGCGCGTCCACAGACCCCGATCAGCGGGATCGTCGCTCCCGCCCGGTCCGGCGTTCCGGGCCCCGGGCTCAGCAGGACGCCGTCGTACCCACTGACGACCCGTTGCAGTCCGGCCGGGTCGTAGCTGCGGTCCGGGCCGGCGAGCCTGTCGTCGTCGTTCCTCCACACGTCGCACGTCGCCCCCAACTGACCCAGGTACTGGACCAGGTTGTAGACGAAGCTGTCGTAGTTGTCGACGACGAGAATGCGCATAGACGCAGCGTACTGCGGTCACACGAGTGGGTGTCGAGGGCGGGCTTGGTAGAGTGGCCCCGAACATCCCCCACCAGTTCGAGGACTCCATGCCCAAGTCGAAGGTCCGGTCCAAGACCGAGTACACCGAGGCGGCCGTCAGCCGCACCCCCGTCAAGGTCAAGGGGACCCCGACGGCCCGCTGGTACCTCGTACTGATGCTGGGGCTGATGATCGTCGGTCTGCTCTGGCTGGTGACGTACTACATCGCCGGAGAGCGGATCCCGTTCATGGCCTCGCTGGAGACGTGGCAGAACTTCGCGATCGGTTTCGGTCTCGCCGTCGTGGGACTTCTCATGACCATGAACTGGCGCTAGACACCCCTCCGGGCGGTCTTCCACAGGCCCGGATCGCTCGTTCCACAGGTTTATCCACAGGTCACCCCCCGCATGATGCGGGGGGTGACCTGCATTTTCTCCCCAATGACCCCATCTGTGCAGGTCACGGGGGCGCGATGACGACGTGAGGAGTGTCGACCTCCGCCTTCCACACCCCTCACACGCTGTGGACAACTCCCTCCACACTGGGGATAAACCCTGTGGGACGACGACGAGGACGACGTCGCAGGTCGGGCCCGCGTCGACTCGAACGGCAGTCGAACTCCACGCGTGTTATTCATCCACAGTGTGGATAGCGCCTGTGGATAGGGGAGGATGGGCGGCATGAGTGGAGACGCCGTGTCGGGAGCCGGTCCACGGGCGGTGTCATGGTCGCCGGGGGCGGTGTGGCCGAGCGTGCAGATCGTCCTCGGGATGGCGCTGGTGGCGATCGGGGTGCAACGGCAGGACCCGCTCGCGCTGCTGCTCACCGGCCTGGCGGCGCTCTTCCTCATCCCGGCGGGGGTGTCCCAGCTCGTGCGACGTCCCCGGCTCGAGGTGGTGGACGGGCAGCTGGCGATCAAGAAGCTCGGCCGCGTTCTGTTCGTCCCGCGGGCCGAGGTGGTGGAGGCGCGTGCGCTGGGGGTCGCGCGGTGGGGCGCGCGTCAGCACCTCATGCGGCTGGAGTACACGGATTCGCGGGGTCGCGAAGAGCTGGACGTGTTCACGCGACTCGATCTGGGGACCGATCCGCGTGACGTGGTCGACACCCTGCACCGTCTGGGTTTCGGGTCGGTCGACGGCGGGGTGTGAGGCACGGCCGCCCGGGGGCACGGCCACCCGGGAGACGGCTGCCCGGGGAGACGGCCGACCGTGGGGATCAGCGGGTGACGAGGAAGCCGAACGTCATGGTGTCGGCGGCGTACCAGCCGGCGGCGGCGACCGATCCCACCACCACGAGGAAGCCGACCCACGACACGACCTCCCGACCCGCACGTCCCATGCGCCGCGGCATCCGGCGCGGCAGCACCACGAGTGCGATCGCGGCCACGGCGCCGGCGGCCAGCCCGCCCAGGTGAGCCGCGAGCGAGACGCCGGGCACGAGGAAGCTGATGCCGACGTTGAGGACGAGCAACACCCCGATCCCCTTGACGTCGAGTCGCATCGACATCGCCACGATGGCGTACGCGCCCATCAGGCCGAAGATCGCTCCCGAGGCGCCCGCCGTGAGGGCGTCCTGGCTGTAGAACATCACCGCCACGGACCCGCCGAGCGCCGAGCCGAGGTACAGCGCGAGGAAACGTGCGTGCCCGATGCTGCGCTCGATCCCGAGACCGAGGATCCACAACATGTACATGTTGAGCAGCAGGTGCATCGGACCGAAATGCTCGAACGCCGAGGTCAGCAGTCGCCACCACTCGTCCCGGGCCGCCACCAACGGCGGGAAGAGCGCCGTCGCCTCGAACAGCGGGGAGGCGTTGTTGGCCAGCAGGCTACGTGCCTGGACCGCGGTCGCGGAGTAGACGGCCAGGTTCGCGGCGATGATCCAGGCCGTCACCGGCTGGAGGCGGAAAAAGCGCGCGACCGCGCCGCCGCGATGGGTCTGGGTGCTCATGACTCCCGGCAATTCATGCTGCGTCGCTGGGGCTGCGGATAGACCTGCGGCGCGGGTCCGGGGATCCGGAACCCGCGCCGCCGGTCGACCGGGACCGCTCTGTCAGGAGATCTCGATCGACTCGATGACGACGTCGTCGGTCGGCCGGTCCATCGCACCGGTCTTGGTGGTCGCGATGGCGTCGACGACCTTGCGCGACTCCTCGTCGGCGACCTTGCCGAAGATGGTGTGGCGGTTGTTCAGGTGCGGCGTGGCGCCGACGGTGATGAAGAACTGCGAACCGTTGGTGCCGGGGCCGGCGTTGGCCATGGCCAGCAGGTAGGGCTCGGAGAACTGCAGCTCCGGGTGGAACTCGTCCTTGAACTGGTAGCCGGGGCCGCCGCGTCCGGTGCCGGTGGGGTCACCGCCCTGGATCATGAACCCGGAGATGACGCGGTGGAAGATCGAACCGTCGTAGAACGGTCCGGTCTTCTCGCCCTTGGCGTTGGCCTGGGAGTAGTCCTTGGAGCCGTCGGCGAGGCCGACGAAGTTCGAGACCGTCTCGGGGGCGTGGTTGCCGTACAGCTCGATGACGATGTCACCACGGTTGGTGTGGATGGTTGCCTTCTGCGTTGCGATGCTCACGCCACCCATCCTGCCACGCCGCGTGGACCGATGTCGGCGAGGTGGTGGTCGGTGTCGGGGTGCTGTGCCACCATCTACCCATGAGCAAACGAAGCGATCGCGCCGCCGAGCGTAAGGCCGTCAAGCAGGCGGAAAAGGATCTGAAGAAGGCCGGCACCGCAGCCCGCAAGGCTTTCGACCTCAAGGACCCCCGCTTCCTGGGCGAGGCCGCCGTCGCCGCCACTCGTGGGCCGGTCGGCCTGGCCCTCTTCGGCGCCAGCCGCGGCATCCAGGTGCTCCGCGAGCGTCGCGCCGAGCAGGCCGAGGTCCTCGGCAACCTCGCCGCCGACGCCAGGCAGCACGCGACGGCTCTGCGCGAGCAGACCTCGGCGCTGGCCACACCGCCGCAGAAGCGCAACCCGCTGCGCCGCTTCGCCCCGCTGTGGATCGTCGGCCTCGCCGGCGGCGCGGCGGTCGCCGGCGCCACCGCGTACTTCCTGCGTGACCAGGGTTCGCCCACGTCGCCGCTGGCGCCGACCCCGACCCCCGCCCCGCCGCGCACCCCCACCCCCGCGGAGGCGGATGCCGCCGGCCGCGACCAGACCACGGGCGCGGCGCCCACGCCCACCAGCGGACCCGGCGTGACGGGCGGGGCGGGTTCGGAGACCGGCGAGGACCTCACGATCGACTCCGCGGATCCCGAGGGCCCCGCAGACCAGCCCGCCGACACCTCCCCGGCCGCGGGAAGTGCCGCACCGGGACCGGCGGCCGGTTCCGCACCGCAGCCGTCGGATGACCAGCCGGCCGGCGGCGCCACCACCGACGGGACCGCGACCGACAAGTGATCCCCGGCGACCCGTCCCCCGACGACGCCGCACTGGAGGTCGTCGCGTCATCCCTCGCCGAGATGGGTCCCCTGGACGTCCACGCGCTGTACAAACTGCGCGTGGACGTCTTCGTCGCGGAGCAGGACTGCCCGTACGCCGAGATCGACGACGTCGACGCCGATCCCGGTACGACCCATCTGCTGGCCCGCACGCCCGGTGGTCAGCTCGCGGCGACACTGCGCGTGTTCGGAGCGGACGAGCACGACGGGGTGATGCACCTCGGTCGTGTGTGCACCGCGCCCGCGTGGCGGGGACGGGGCATCGCGTCGCGGTTGATCCGGCGGGGGCTCGAACTGTGCGGTGACCATCCGGTCGAGATCGGGGCCCAGGCCTACCTGGAGCGGTGGTACGAGCAGTTCGGGTTCGCCCGGTGCGGCCCCGACTATCTCGATGGGCGGATCCCCCATCTGCCCATGCGGCGCCACCTCCTAGGATGAGACCCGGCTCACCCCCTTCGACTCCCTCCGAGGACACACATGACGTCTGACGCTCCCTCCGGCTCGCTGGTCAAGGCTCTCCTCCCGGAGAGTGAGATGCCGACGCACTGGTACAACATCCAGGCCGACCTGCCCGAGCCCATGGCGCCGCACCTGCACCCGGGGACCCGGGAACCGCTCGGCCCCGAGGACCTGGCGCCCCTGTTCCCGATGGCCCTCATCGAGCAGGAGGTCACGCCGGAGCGCTACGTCCCGATCCCCGAGGCGGTGCAGGAGATCTACCGCCTCTGGCGTCCGTCGCCGCTCATCCGGGCCCGCCGCCTGGAGAAGGCCCTCGGCACGTCGGCGCGGATCTACTACAAGTACGAGGGCACCAGCCCGGTCGGTTCGCACAAGCCCAACACCGCGGTCGCGCAGGCGTACTACAACGCCGCCGAGGGCATCACCAAGCTCACCACCGAGACCGGTGCCGGTCAGTGGGGCGCGTCCCTGGCGTTCGCCGGGCAGGCCTTCGGCATCGAGGTCGAGGTGTGGCAGGTCAAGGCCTCGTTCGAGTCCAAGCCGTACCGCCGGATGCTGATGGAGACGTTCGGTGCGTCGGTCCATCCGAGCCCGTCGGACCTCACCGAGGCGGGACGCTCGTTCCTGGCCAAGGACCCCGACACCCCCGGTTCGCTCGGCATGGCGGTCTCCGAGGCCGTCGAGGTCGCCGCCGGCGACCCCGAGGCGCGGTACTCGCTGGGGTCCGTGCTCAACCACGTGTGTCTGCACCAGACCGTGATCGGCGAGGAGGCCATCAAGCAGTTGGGGATGTTCGGCGAGGGCGCCCCCGACTACGTGTACGGCTGTGCGGGCGGCGGCTCCAACCTCGCCGGGCTGGCGTTCCCGTTCATCCGCGAGAACCTCGCCGGCGCGCGGACGCAGGTCGTCGCCGTCGAGCCGACGGCGTGCCCGTCGATGACCGAGGGCGAGTTCCGTTATGACCACGGAGACGTCGCCGGTCTGACACCGCTGATGAAGATGTACACCCTCGGTCAGGACTTCGTCCCGGACCCCATCCATTCGGGCGGCCTTCGCTACCACGGGATGGCGCCGCTGGTCAGCCACGTCAAGCACCTGGGCCTGCTCGATTCCATGGCGGTCGAACAGAACGTCGCGTTCACGGCGGGCGTCGAGTTCGCCAAGGCGGAGGGCATCGTGCCCGCCCCCGAGTCGACCCACGCCCTCGCCGGAGCCATGGCCAAGGCCCGCGAGCACACCGGCGAGGCCGGCACCGGCCCGTCGATCGTGATCGGCCTCTCCGGCCACGGCTTCCTCGACCTGCCGGCGTACGAGTCCTTCGTCCGCGGCGAACTGGGCTGACGCCTCCGAAGACCCCCCGACCGTTCCACACCCTCGATCACAGGAGTCCCCTTATGACAAAGACCATCGACTTCACCGACCGCGTCGCGATCATCACCGGCGCCGGAGGCGGCCTCGGCCGCGCCTACGCCCTCGCGTTGGCAGAGCGCGGCGCCAAGGTGGTCGTCAACGACCTCGGGGGCGACGTCCACGGTGACGGTGGCACCCCCTCCCTGGCCCAGCAGGTCGTCGACGAGATCACCGCCGCCGGCGGGGAGGCCATCGTCGACGGCAACGACATCACCGACGAGTCCGCCGTCGCGTCCCTCGTGTCGACGGTGATCGAGAAGTGGGGCCGCATCGACATCCTCATCAACAACGCCGGCATCCTGCGGGACAAGTCGTTCGCGAAGATGGAGACGGACGATTTCCGCAAGGTCCTCGAGGTTCACCTCATGGGATCGGTCAACTGCACCAAGGCCGTCTGGCCGCACATGGCCGAGGCGGGCTACGGGCGCATCCTCATGACCGCCTCCACCTCCGGCATCTACGGCAACTTCGGCCAGGCCAACTACGGTGCCGCCAAGTCCGGCCTGGTGGGCCTGATGAACGTGCTGGCGATCGAGGGCGCCAAGAAGAACATCAAGGTCAACGCGATCGCACCCACCGCCGCGACCCGCATGACCGAGGACCTGCTCCCGCAGCGGGTGCTCGACATCATGGGCCCGGAGACCATCGCCCCGGGCGTCCTGTTCATGGTCAGCGACGAGGCCCCCACCAAGACCATCCTGGGCGCCGGAGCCGGTGTGTTCGCGGTGTCCCAGATGGTCGAGTCGCGCGGCGTGTACCTGCCCGACGAGGCCCGCACCCCGGAGGTCGTCGCCGAACGCTGGAACGAGATCGCCGACCTCACCGACGCCCAGACCCTGGAGGGCGCCTTCGAACAGACCTCCAAGTACGCCGCGCTCGCCGCCCGCGAGCTGGGCCTGCACCTGGAGAGCTGACCTTCAGGCGCGTGCGCGGAGGCTATGCTTCGCGCACGCGCCGTGCACGTAGCCACGGCCCCTCTCACCGGGACTCGCCGTGGTCGCTTCGTCGTCGTCCGACCGGATCCGGGGTCCAGCGCGCTCGCTCCACCCCGTCGGCCTGACGGTGGCCCTGCTGTTCTTCGTCTGGTCCATGACGCCGTCGCTCCTGCCACGAGTCTGGTACCTACAGGCCGCGGCCACAGGGATCAGCCTCGCGACCGGGTACGGGACCGGGTGTGTGACAGCCTGGGTCGTCCGCACCTGCGGGTTCTCACCGGATCACTCCGCGCGGGTGAGGTGGGTCGGATGGGTGACACTCGCCGGGACGGCCGCGATCGTGGTGCCGACGTTCCTGGTGCTGGGGTCGTGGTGGCAGCAGATCACCCGCGACCTGGCGGGTATCGACCGCATCGACCGCGCCAACTACCTGCTCATCCTCGTCGCGGCGCTGGTCATCGCGGGACTGCTCCTGGCGGTAGCCCGAGGGATCCGGCGGGCGACGGCCGCGCTGACCCGGTTCGCCGCACGGTATCTCCCCGCCCCGGCCGCCCGGCTGGCCGCACTGGTGCTGGTGGTCCTGATCGCCGTGTTGTCGCTGAACGGGGTGGCTTACCGTGGCCTGCTCCGGATGGCCGACAGGATGGCCTCCGCCGCCGACCACGGCACGGCCGAGGGCGTCGTACGACCCGGCTCCCCCGCGCGCTCCGGCTCCCCCGCGTCCACGAGAACCTGGGAGAGCCTCGGCAAGGAAGGGCGGACGTTCGTCGCGGGCGGTCCCACCCCCGAGCAGATCGCCGAGGTGACCGGGCGGCCCGCCGCCACCCCGATCCGTGTCTACGCAGGGCATGACGTGGGCGGGACCATCGAGGAGGACGCCGAACTGGTCGTCGACGAACTCCGCCGCACCGGGGCCTTCGACCGTTCGGTGGTGGCCGTCGCGACCACCACCGGGAGGGGATGGGTCAATGCCCGCGTCGCGGCGGGCCTCGAGTACACCGCCGGCGGCGACTCGGCGATCGCGGCCATGCAGTATTCGTTCCTGCCCAGCCCCCTGTCCTTCCTCGCCGACCGCGACTCGCCTGCGATCGCGGGCCGGGCCCTGTTCGAGGCCGTCGAGCGCGCGGTGGCGGACCTGCCCCCCGACGAACGTCCGGTCCTGGTCGCCTTCGGCGAGAGCCTCGGCTCCTACGGTGGCCAGAGCGCGTTCGGCGGGATGAGGGACATGGTGGCGCGGACGGACGGTGCCCTCTGGGTGGGGACACCGAACTTCTCACCCCAGTGGTCCTACGTGACCGCCCACCGCGACGCCGGGTCGCCGGAGCGACTGCCCGTGGTCGACGCGGGCGAGCACACCCGGTTCGCGTCGGGCGGGCCGGACCTTGAGCTCGACGGGGCACCGTGGGGTGAGCCCCGTGTCGTCTACTGGCAGCACGGGTCCGACCCGATCACCTGGTGGTCGCCGGATCTGCTGCTGCAGCGGCCGGACTGGCTGCGTGAACCCCTCGGCCCGGACCTCGATCCGGGCGTGCGGTGGATGCCCTTCGTGACGTTCTGGCAGGTGACCCTGGACATGGTGTTCTCCGCGGACGTCCCGGCCGGTCACGGGCACACCTTCGGCCCGGACGCGGCCCAGATGTGGGCCGCCGTCCTGAACCCGGACGACTGGACCGACCAGGACACCGCCCGCGTCCACGCCGCGATCGCCGCGGGAAAGGTCTGACCGGGCGCACCCACGGTGGCGGGTGTCCTCTCCCCGGGCGGGGTCACTCCTGGTCGGCGAACTGGGTCTCGTAGAGCTCCGCGTAGCGACCGCCGGCGGCGAGGAGTTCGGCGTGCGTCCCCGACTCGACCACCCGTCCGGCCTCGAGCACGAGGATCGTGTCGGCGGCCCGGACCGTCGACAACCGGTGGGCGATCACCAGCGACGTGCGGTCCGCCATCGCCTCGGTCAGCGCCTCCTGGACCGCGGACTCGTTGGTGGAATCCAGAGCACTGGTGGCCTCGTCGAGCACCACCACCGACGGCGCGGCGATGAGCAGCCGCGCGATGGTCAGTCGCTGACGCTCCCCGCCCGAGAGCCGGTACCCGCGATCGCCGATGACGGTGTCCAACCCGTCAGGCAGCGACCGCACAAGCTCCTCGAGCCGGGCCCGGCGCAGCGCGTCCCAGACGAGATCATCCGAGACCTCCGGCCGAGCGAAGCTGAGATTGGAGCGGATCGTGTCGTGGAAGAGGTGACCGTCCTGGGTGACCATTCCCACCGTGCGACGCAACGACGACGAGGTGACCTCCCGCACGTCGAGTCCCGAGACCCGTACCGCACCCGAGTCGACGTCGTACAGGCGCGGGAGCAGGGAGGCGATGGTCGACTTTCCTGCGCCCGACGATCCCACGAGAGCGATCATCTGCCCCGGTTCGGCGCAGAAGGAGACCCCGTGCAGGACCTCCTGTCCGCCGCGGGTGTCGAGAACGGCGACCTCCTCCAGTGAGGCGAGGGAAACCTTGTCCGCCGAGGGGTAGGAGAACCGGACGTCGTCGAACTCGATGGTCGCCGGACCCTCGGGGATGTCGACGGCGTCGGGCGCGTCGGAGATGAGCGGTTCCAGGTCGAGGACCTCGAAGACCCGCTCGAAGCTGACGATGGCCGTGACGATGTCCATCGGCGCGTTGGCCAACGAGGTCAGCGGGCCGTACAGGCGGGTGAGGAGCAGGGCGAGGGCCACCACCGACCCCGCGTCCAGTGCCCCGCCCAGTGCGAACCAGCCGCCGAGGCCGTAGACCAGCGCCAGTGCCAGCGTGGAGACCAGCGTCAGCGAGTTCATGAACACGCTCATCAGCAGCGCGGTGCGCACGCCGATGCCCCGGACCCGACCCGCGCGGGCGGCGAACTCCGCCGACTCCGTCTCGGGCCGCCCGAAGAGCTTGACCAGGGTCGCGCCACCGGCGTTGAACCGCTCGGTCATCTGGTCGTTCATCGACGCGTTGAGGTCCGAAGCCTCACGGCGGAGCCGCGCGAGCCGCTTGCCCACGTACCGGGCCGGGAACAGGAAGATCGGCAACAGCAGGACCGACAGGACGGTGAGCTGCCAGTTGATGCCGGCCATCACGGCCAGCGTGAGCACGAGCTGCACGAGATTCGACACGACCCCGGACAGCGTGTCCGAGAACGCCCGCTGGGCGCCCATCACATCATTGTTGAGACGACTGACCAGTGCCCCGGTGCGGGTACGCATGAAGAAGGCCACCGGCATCGTCTGCACATGGTCGAACACCGCGCGACGCAGATCGAGGATGAGCCCCTCGCCGATCCGCGCGGACCACAGGCGGGTGACGATCGCGACGATCGCCTCGATGATCCCGATCGCGGCGATGGCGAGCGCGAGCCCGATCACGATCCTGACGGGCGAGGCCTCGACGATCGCGGTGACCACACGGCCTGCGAGCAGCGGCGTCGCCACGGCAAGGGTGGCACCGAAGACGGAGAGCACCAGGAAGAAGACGATCCGGCGGGTGTGCGGGCGGGCGAACCGCCCGATCCGGTGGAAGTTCTCGCGGGTGAAGACACTCCGGTCCAGCGCGATGTTGTTGTTCTCGGCCCGCATGAGCGTGCGCATGGCGGCCTGCTGCATCGTCACGTAGCGGTACTCCTCCCGCGCCGGAGAGGGGCCCCGACGACCGTTCGGTACAACCCGGGCGGGGCCCCGTGTATTCCGGCCCGGCTCTGCGACGGCGCGCCTCGTCGTCGTCGTCCCCCTCCGGCCTCTGGACAAAGACTGGCGCTATGTCTAGACATGGCGGGGTAATTTGTCTAATGTCAGGTGCAACACAGTGGCATTCGCCACATCTTGTTGATCCGGAGGTCGACTTCGATGTCCAGCACGGAGTACATCCGCCCCGCCGAGGGGGCACCGCACGCACACGACGATCACGCGCACCACGGCCACGCGCATCACGGCCATGACCACGAGAACGTCGAGCCGTTCGCGTGGACCGACGCCAAGCGGTACCTGTGGCTGCTCGGACTCATCCCCGCGATGGGGCTGTTCGTCTCGATGCCGATCGTCGCCGGCTTCAACGCCCTCGGCTGGGGCGTGGCGGCCACCGTCGCCTGGTTCCTGCTGCCCTTCCTCGTCTACGTCGCGATCCCCCTCGGGGACCTGGCGATCGGGGCCGACGGCGAGAACCCGCCCGACGAGGTGATGGACAGGCTCGAGGCCGACCCGTTCTACCGGTGGTGCACCTACCTGTACATCCCCTTCCAGTACGCGTCCCTCATCACGGCCGCCTACCTGTGGTCGGCCGATGACCTGTCGTGGCTGGGTTACGACGGGGGGCTGGGCATCGCCGCCTCGATCGGCGTCGCCTGGACCGTCGCGATCACCGGCGGGATCGGGATCAACACCGCCCACGAGCTCGGGCACAAGATCGCCGGCAGCGAGAAGTGGCTGTCCAAGGTCGCTCTCGCCACCACCGGTTACGGACACTTCTTCATCGAGCACAACCGCGGCCACCACGCCCGGGTCGCCACGCCGGAGGACCCGGCCAGCTCGCGCTTCGGCGAGCCGTTCTGGGCCTTCCTGCCGCGCAGCGTGTTCGGGTCACTGAAGTCGGCCTGGCATCTGGAGTCCGAGCGGCTGGGACGGCTGGGCAAGAGCCCGTGGAGCATCCGCAACGACAACCTCAACGCGTGGCTCATGACGGTCGTGCTGTTCGGCGGGCTCATCGCGGTCTTCGGCTGGGAGATCGCGCCCTGGCTCATCATCCAGGCCGTCTTCGGTTTCTCGCTGCTGGAGGTCGTCAACTACCTCGAGCACTACGGACTGCTCCGCCAGAAGACCTCCGCCGGCCGCTACCAGCGTTGCCGCCCGGAGCACTCGTGGAACTCCGACCACCTGGTGACCAACATCTTCCTCTACCACCTGCAGCGTCACTCCGACCACCACGCCAACCCGATGCGTCGCTACCAGGTACTGCGCAGCTTCGAGCAGGCCCCGCAGCTGCCGTCGGGCTACGCCACGATGATGGTCCTCGCCTACGTGCCGCCACTGTGGCGCAAGGTCATGGACAAGCGCGTCCTGGCCCACTACGACGGCGACATCACCCGCGCCAACATCCAGCCGTCCAAGCGGGAGAAGATCCTCGCCCGGTACGGCGCCGGGTCGACGGCGGTCGTCGAGCAGGTCGTCGCCGACACCGACATCGCGACCGACCAGACGTCCCCCACGGGCGAGTACGTGTGCCCCAACTGCGGGAACCACTACTCGGAGGCGGCGGGGCTGCCGCGCGAGGGCTTCCCGGCCGGGACCCCGTGGTCGGCGATCCCCGACACGTGGCGGTGCTCGGACTGCGGTGTGCGGGACAAGGTGGACTTCCTACCGGTGAAGTGACCCCCGTGCACGGGGACACCGATCGGTCCCCCGCGCCGCCCGGCACGTGGGATCAGGAACAATGGACACCATGCCCCGTCACCGCCCCACCAGTGACCGACGCTCCCCCGGCGACCCCCGCGGGGAGCGTCGGTCACTGCGCTCCACCGTGTTCGAGGCCATGCACGAACTGCTGGTCTCACACGACTGGTCGTCCGTGACCATGTCCGACGTGGCCAAGGCCGCCGGACTCAGCCGACAGACCCTGTACAGCACCTTCGGCAACCGGCAGGGCCTGGCGCAGGCCTACGCCCTCCAGCTGTCGGAGACGTTCGCCGGGGAGATCCGCGACTCGATCATCCGCCACCCGGGGCAGATCGAGGTCGCGTTGAACGAGGGGATCAACGGATTCCTCCTGTCCAGTCGGCGTGACCCACTGGTCCGCGCCCTGCTCACCGGCGACATCAAGCCGGACCTGCTGCGCCTGATCACCACCGAGGCCGGGCCGCTGATCGAACGGGCCACCGAGGTGCTCACCCCGGCGCTGTCCGACAGCTGGATGCGCATCGAGGAGTCCCAGGCACGGCTGGCGGCCTCGATCATCGCCCGGATCGGTATCAGCTTCATCTCGCTGCCGCCCAACGACCCCGACCAGCTGGCGTCCGGCCTCACCGAGGTCATCGCCCCCTATCTCCAGAAGGTCGTCCAGGTCGACGTGCAGGGCTGACGCCCCGGTCCCGCGCGCGACCGGGGACCGGACCGCCCTACGGGGCGTCGGCGATGGTCGATCTCGCGCCCGGACGTCCCGGCACCGGGACGCTCGCCTCGAGGAAGAGCCCCCGCGCCTCCACACACAGGCGGTCGCCGGCGTGGATGGTGGCGTGGGTCCACGTCTTGCGGCCGTCGACCTCCTGCACCCAGGCCCGGAAGGTGAGCGGCTGGAGCAGCGGGGTGGGCGAGCGATAGTCGATCTCGTAGTGCGCCGTCATCCCGAAGCGGCCGCCCCAGTGGTTGGCGAAGCCCATCATGTGGTCGATGATCAGGGCGCTGATCCCGCCGTGGACGCACCCGGGCGGGCCCTGATAGACGGGACCGAGGGTGACCTCCGCCATCACCGAGCCGTCGTCGCAACCGTGGAACTGCACCGGAGGGGCGATCGGGTTCTCCTGCCCGCCGACCGGGTTCGAGCGACGGGTCCCCGCCCCGGTCCACATGACCTCCAGTCGACGGGCGGCGGTCGGGACGCGGGGTTCGAGCAGATCCGCGACCTCGGCGAGGCGGTCGGCGATGTCCCCGAGTTCGACCTCCGAGTGCGCCAACGCCGCCGTGGCCTCCCGCAACCTGCGCAGTTCAGCCACTGCACGGTCGAGCTCGGGATCCGCCGGCGGCAACTCCGGGACCGGGATCGGGTCGAACCGCTCCCCGAACAGCGTCCGCGCGGCGTCGAGGGAGAACTGGTCCGGATCCAACCCCGGGAGGGGTACTCCACCGAATCCGGGACGATCGCTCTGTTTGGTCATACTCTAAGAGTATGTCGACACCTGTCAATCCGAAGCCGTTCGATCCCGTTACCTACGGCCCGTGGGCCCTCGTCGTGGGCGGAAGTGAGGGCGTGGGCGCCGAGATCGCGTTCCGCCTCGCCGATCAGGGGGTGTCCTCCGTGCTCGTCGCCCGCAAGGCCGGGCCACTCGAGGAGACCGCCGAGGCCGTGCGCGCCAGGGGCGTCGAGTGCCGGGTCGTGTCCGTCGACCTCACCGAGCCCGGCGCCACCGAGGGCATCGCCGCGGCCTGTGAGGGTCTCGACCTGGGGCTGCTCGTGCTCAACGCCGGCGCCAACACGTACGGCTCCGAGTTCGTCGAGTCCGACATGGCACAGGTTCAGAAGGTCATCGACCTCAACATCACCTCGCCGATGCAGATCATCCGGCAGTTCGGCCCCGCCCTCAAGGCCCGCGGCCGCGGCGGCATCGTGGTGATGGGCTCGATGGCCGGGTACCTCGGTCACGCCGACATGAGCGTGTACTCCGCGGCCAAGGCGTTCAGCCGGGTCTTCGTCGAGGGCCTGTGGCTGGAGATGCGCGAGCACGGCGTGGACGTCGTCGAGGTCATCCTCGGCGTCGTCCGCACCCCCGCGATGATCCGCGCCGGCCTGGACATGGACCTGCCCGGCTTCACGGTGAGCGAGCCGGCCGAGGTCGCCGAGGAGGTCCTGTCGTCCATCGGCAACGGCCCGATCCACGTCTGCGGCGGCGAGAACAACCGCAAGGGCGTCGAGTTCTCCTCCGGCGTCGACCGTGGCCGGATCGTGGCCGGATCCCACAAGCGGATGAAGGCACTGCGCGGGAACTAGACGCCTACGCCGACAGCCGCGCGCTCTGGAGTCATCCGCAACGGATATATACCGTCCGGATGACTCTGGACCGCGCGGCTGCGGGAGGGCGGGAGGGCGGGAGGGCGGGCGGGTGGTCGGCGCGGCTGCGGGCGGGGGCGAGCAGGTCGCTGGGCAGGCGCTCAGCCCTCGATGGGCCGGCCGCGGTCGGCGTCGCGGATGCCCCTCGGCTCGATGAACAGCGCTTCCGCCGTCGCGCAGAGGGTCTCGCCGGCGTGGAGGGTCGCGGACGCCCAGATCTTGCGGCCCTCCACCCGCTCCTGCCGTGCCTCGAACCGAAGCGGGGCGAACAGGGGCGTCGGCGACTTGTACGAGATGCGCAGGTCCGCGGTCATGCCGACACTCAGGGACGCGGCGTTGGCCAACCCCAGCATCTCGTCGAAGATCAACGCGACGATCCCGCCGTGCACGCAGCCGGGAGGGCCCTGGTACTCGATGCCCAGGGTCAGGTCGGCGCGGACGGTCGCATCGGGGAACACCACCGGTTCCAGCGGCGGGGACACCGGGTTCCGGCTGCCGATCGCCGGGTTGGCCGCCAGGTGCTCCGGCACACCCCAGGTGGCGTACTCCGACGGTCGCACCCTGGTGCCCACGGTCTCGAGGTGCTCGACCAGCCCGCGCACGGTGGCCACGGCATCGTGCACGTCCTCGTAGACGGACCCGGCCACCAGGCCGCGTAGTCGGCGCAGTTCGCGGGCCAGCTCCGTGGCGCCGGAGGTATCGGCGTCCTGGCGCAGGAACGGGGTTCCCTCGTCGCTCGCTCGCGCGGGGTCCGCGGTGCCGAGGGGCCGATCGTCCGGGGCGGCGGGGTCGGAAGGGCGGGAGTCGGTGGTCACGGCACCAGAATCTACTCCGCCCCCGGGGTCAGCCCTCGCCTGCGCCCTCGCCTGCGCTCTCATCGCGGTGCTGCCGGTACGCCGCCACCCACTCCTCGGGCATGACGAACAGCCCCTCGGCGGTGGCGCATAACCGGTCGCCCGCGTGGACCGCGCCCTGTGACCACACCTTCCGGCCGTCCACCCGCACCTGACGGGCGGTCACCACGATCGGCTCGAGGATCGGCGTGGGACTGCGGTAGTCCAGATCCAGGTACATCGTCATCCCGGTGGTCCCCGCATGGTGGTTGACCCGCCCCAGCGCCGCGTCGAACAGCAGCGCGACGATGCCGCCGTGCACACATCCCGGAGGGCCCTGGTACTCGAGTCCGAGGGTCACCTCGGCCCGGAGGGTGCCGTCGTCCAGCAGCTCGAACTCCGCCGGTGGGGCCAGGACGTTGGACCGGCCGATGACGGGACAGTTGGGCACGTACCGGCGCTCCCGCCAGTTGACCTCCTGCCGCTGCTCCGGTGTCGCCGACGCGGCCTCGAGCTCCTCGGCCACGCTGCGGAGCCGATCGGTCAGCGGGCCCAGGTCCGTGTCGAACTCGCCGCCCGTGGTCAGCGCGCGGATGCGGCGCACCTGCTCGACCAGGGAGTACAGCCCCGCCTCGTCGTCGTCGTCCCTGTCGACCGGACGGCCACCACCGCGCGCCGGGTCCAACGGACCCAGATCCACCGTCGGCCGGTCACGCCGCACGATGGTCACCGGCTCATTCATGCCGGCGCCGACCCCGTCATGTCCCCGGCCGCCACCGCGTCCCCGACGCCGGCCGCACCGCGGCCCGCACGCCGCCCGAAGAACGACCCGTCGCCCAGGGACGTCCCGGAGATGTACCCGTCGCCGTGCAGACCGTGCGTACACCGTCCGGCGGCGAACAGGCCGGGGATCGCCTCGCCCGTCCGGTCGAGCACCCGCGAGTCCAGATCCGTGTGCAGCCCGCCGAGGGTGAAGCCCTGCGCCTTGAGGGGCAGGCCGTTGAAGTTGTCCGGCCCCCCGGCACCCGTCGGGTAGGCGCCGAACGGCGGCTCGAGTGGCCGGACCCACCGGGCGTTCTTGCCGAACTGTGGGTCCTCGCCCCGCTCGGCGCCGGCGTTGTAGCGGCGCAGCTGGTCGGCCAGCGCGTCGGCGGGCAGCCCACAGTCGGCGGCGAGCTCCTCGATGGTCTCGGCGGCGTGCATGGGCTGCATGCCCCACAGCTCGGACTCCGGGACGTCCTCGATGCCCTTCTCGTCGATGATCACCCACACCGGCGGCCGGCGGTGGTACACGGCCGCGTGGCAGTACAGGCCCGGGTAGACCTCCTCGTTGATGAAGCGTTGGCCGTCGCCGTCGACGAGCATCGCGCCCACGACCAGGCGCGGGATGACGAGCATCGCGGTCTCGGTCTGGTGCATGCGGCGTACCGCGGCCCCGATCTCCATGCCCATCTCGATGCCCGAGCCGTCGTCGCGACCGTCGGAGACCTTGTCCTTGCCCAGCTGCTGCGGGGCCCACTGCTCGAGCATGCGGTCGTTGTCCACGAATCCGCCGGTGGCCAGCACCACCCCGCCGGTGGCGCGGTACTCACGCTCCTCGCCGAACAGGGTGGCCCGCACGCCCACCACGCGTCCGTCCTCCACGATCAGCGAGCGCGCCTTGACGTCGCACTGCAGGTCCACGCCGGCCCGCTGCGCGGTGGTCACGAGGGAGTCCATGAGGACGTTGCCGGCGAAGTTCGGCGCGGGCGGCCGGTGACCGCGCGCGGCCGGGGTGGCGAGGGACGCGTAGGGCTCGGCCCGCTCCCCCATCCACATCAGGCCCGAGTCGTCGCCCGGCATCCAGGTGGGCGTGTCCCACAGCTTGTGGTTGAACACCGCGCCGTGGGCCACCAACCAGTCGTGGTGCTCGACGGCCCCGGCGCAGTAGGCGGCGATCTTGGCCTCGTCCGCATTGGGGCCGAGCGCCGCGGTGAGGAACGCGCGCATGTCCTCGACGGTGTCACGGACGCCCAGGGCCTCCTGCGTGGCGGTGCCGCCGCCCAGGTAGACCTCGCCTCCCGACTGGGCCGACGAGCCGCCCGGCCCGGACGCGCCCTCGAGCGCGACGACCGACGATCCGGCCTCGGCCGCCTCGATCGCCGCGCACGCGCCCGCGATGCCCATGCCCACGACCACGACGTCCGCCGTGACGACCGAGGGACTCGTGTCCGATGTAGTGTCCGCCATAGTCGGAACTATAACGTGTTCCTCCCCTGAGAAGGCGCATTAAAGTGGGAGCCATGACTTCCTCCTCCGAGGCCTCCCGCCTCGACTCCCTCGAGACCCGGCTCACCTCCCTCGAGACCCGCCTGAACGACACCCACGCCCGCCTCGCCACCGCCGAGGACGAGCTCGCGATCCTGCGCCTCCTCGCCGCCTACTCCCCCCGCGTCGACTCCGGCGACGCCGAGGGCGTGGCCGAGTTGTGGACTGAAGACGGCGTCTACGACGTGGACACCGGGGTGCTCGAGGGGCACGCCGGCCTGGTGGAGATGGTCCACGGGGACGCGCACCAGGGGCTCATCGCCCACGGATGCGGGCACGTGCCGAGCCTGCCCGTGGTCCTGCTCGACGGCGACCACGCCGTCGCCACCGGATACACCCAGCTCGTCGTGCGCTCGTCCCGCCCGGGTCGGTACACGGTGCTGCGCGTGACGGCGAGCCGGTGGGAGCTGGAGCGGCGCGGCCGGGTGGACGCGCCGGACCGCGGGTGGCGGGTCGTGCTGCGTACCGCTCGCGCCGTGACCGACGACGGCGAGGGTCGGGCCCTGCTGGGACGGTCCCGCGAGAGGTAGCGTGGCCGGTATGAACCGCCGACGCCCCGCGGCCCCGGGCCCCGCTCCGGACCCGACTCTGCGCGCGGGTCGACTCGCACTACTGACCACGTCCGCGGTCCACCTGGGCTTCCAGTCGATGGTGACCTCGGTGGTCTACCCCCAGCTGTTCGACGGCCCCACCCACGGGATCGCCGAGCGCCAGGCCGATCACGCCCGCCGGATCGCCCCCGTCGCCCTCACCCTGTACGCGACGGGACTGGGGGCGGCGGCGTGGGCGACCTACGGCTCCGTACGCTCGCGCGAACGCAGCGGCCTCGGGGCCACTCTCCTCGCGTGCGCCACGGGTGTCGCGGTTCCGGCCATCACCGCCGGGGTGCTCCCGCTGCACAAGGGCATCGCCCAGGAGAAGGTCACCGGGCCCCGCATCAAGGCGCTCGTCGCCACGGACCGGCTCCGCACCGGGCTGGCCGCGCTGGGACTGGCGGCCGCCGCGCAGGCCCTGAGCAGCCGCGACTAGGTCCGGGGTTCCGTCCGGCGGTCGGACCCTCCCGCGCGCGGCCGCGCCACCGCCACCAGGGCTGCCACCGCGATCACCCCGACCGCGAGCGCCAGCACGTGGTACGCGGGGATCAGGCCGATACCCTCGGCGATCACCGCCGCGATGACCGCCGGTACACCGAGCGAGATGTACGCCACCACGAACAGGGCCGAGAACACCTGTCCCCGCACCGCCTGCGGTGCACTCTGCGCGACCAGGGTGTTGCCCATGAGGAACAACAGGCCCATCCCGAGGCCGGCACACCCCGCGGCGGTGATGAAACCGGCCACCGAGCGTGCCTCCAGGGACATCGAGGCGGCCACGAGCCCGCCGACCAGCGTCAGCACACCCAGGACCACCCCGCGCCGCCACAGGGACGGGCCGGCACGCAGGTTCCACAGCAGCTGCGCGGCCCCCGCCGCTCCCTGTAGGGCGGCCACCACCAGGCCCGTGACCAGATAGTCGGAGCGACCGGTGAGGTCACGCGCGATCGCCCCACCGAGGCCGAGGAACACACCGCCCACGGACCACGACACGATGACGCACACCGCCGCGAGGGCGAACGTGGACCGCACCTGCGGGGGCACCGTCGGGGGACGCACCCGGAGGGCCGACCGCAGGGTTCCCGACCCGCCCGCCGTCTCGGGGACGAGGGTCGCCACACCGACCAGGAGAGCGACCGTGACGGCGCCGATCACGAGGTAGGGGTGGACGAGGGGCGACGACGACGAGGCGGCCACCACCCCGGCGAGGAGCACACCACCCGCGATGCCGAAGTTGCTCGTGGAGCTGCTGGTCAGCGCACCGACCCGGGAATCCCTCGTCGGATGGAGTTCGATCAGCGCCGCCGTGGCAGACCCCGTGACGAGACCCACCGCCAGACCCTGGATGACGCGAGCCGCGATCAGCCAGGCCACCGATCCGGCGGCCGCCAGCATGCCCATGCTCGCCGCGAGCAGGACGAGGCCGGCCAGGATGACCGGGCGACGTCCGACCGCGTCGGAGACCCTCCCGAGGAACAACAGGGGAACCAGGACCGCGAGGGCGTACACGGCGTAGACGACCGTGATGGTGGTGCCGCCGACTCCCCAGACCTGCTGGTAGTCGACGTAGAGGGGCGAGGGCGTGGCGCTCGAGGCGAGGGCCACGGTCACCACGAGGGCCATGAGCACGAACGGGGGCCACGACGCGCGAGGGGTGGGGTGCACGGTCTCCGGTGTCCACTGGGAGGGCGCCTGCCGTGCTGACGCGCCGGCCGGCGGGTGAGTGGAGCCTAGGGGATTCGAACCCCTGACATCTGCCTTGCAAAGGCAGCGCTCTACCAACTGAGCTAAGGCCCCGTACCTCCAAGCATAAACGCCGGACCGCGTCAGCGAATCCGGCGTCTGCCTGGCGGAGTGGGCCTAGGAGGACTTGAACCTCCGACCTCCAAATTATCAGTTTGGCGCTCTAACCACCTGAGCTATAGGCCCTCGTACCGAGAGGTCAATCTACCCGACGTCATCGCCGCCGCCCAAATCGGCGTACTCCGCCGGGTGTCGCGGGCCCACTCAGTACCGGGGATCGCCGAGTGTCACCTGCACGCCGCCGCCGGTCAGACCCGCCGCGAGGTTGTAGATGAACACCGCGAGCGTGGCCAGGATCGACAGCAGGAGCACGTTGAGCAGTCCCACTCCCCCGCTGTAGAGGAAGATCGTCGACGGCCCGATCACGGCCGCGGACTCGTCGCCCGCCACCCCGGACAGCAGACCGCCGAGACGGTCCCACACGCCCATGCCGGACAGGAGCAGGTACGTGACCCCGATGGCCACCATCCACACGAGGAAGAGGGCGAACATGAGGCCCAGCACGGTGGTGAACGCGGACCACGGGTCGATGCGGCGCAGGACCAGCACCGACTCCATCGGTCCGCGACGCTCGGTCGGCGGGACGATCGGCGCGGCACGCCCGGCCGCGCCCCCCGAGTGCGCCTTGGAGACGCCCCCGCTCGCCCCCTCGGCGCGATGTTGGGCCGCGGCGGGGAACGCCGTGGTGGCCGACGTGCTCGACTCGCCGGTGCCGGACCCCGACCCGCCGTAGCCGGGCGCCGGGGCGGACCCCTTGTGCGAGGGACCCTCGGTGGCCGGATCTGTCGGGTCGGTCACGACCTACACCTCCTCGACGGACTCGGCCTCGGACCGGTCCTCGTCGTCGGGCTCGTCGGCGTTGCGGGCGATCGCCAACAGCGAGTCACCCTCGGCGAGGTTCATCAGTCGCACGCCCTTGGTCTGCCGGCCCGCCTTGCGGACCTGCTTGGCGAACGTGCGGATGACTCCTCCACCGGAGGTGATCGCGTACAGCTCGTCCTGCAACTCCACGATCGTCGCACCGACGAGCTTGCCGCGCTTGGGATCGAACATGAGCGTGAGCACGCCCTTGCCACCCCGGCCCTGGGCCGTGTACTCACTCAGCGCGGTGCGCTTGGAATACCCGCGTTCGGTGGCGACCAGGAGGAAGTACTTCTCCTGATCGGACGTGTCGGCCCGCACGACGGACATGCTCAGCAGAGCATCGCCGTCGTTGAACCGCATGCCCATCACCCCGGAGGTCGCGCGGCCCATCGGGCGGAGCGTGTCGTCGTTGGCGTGGAATCGGATCGACTGGCCCTTCTCCGAGACCAGGAGCAGGTCGTCGTCGGGGCCGGCCAGCGCCGCACCGACCAGTTCGTCGCCGTCACGCAGGTTGACGGCGATGAGGCCGCCGGAGCGCGGGGAGTCGTAGTCCTCGAGACGCGACTTCTTGACGAGGCCGTTACGGGTGGCCAGGACCAGGTACGGCGCGTCCTGGTAGCCCTTGATCCGGATGACGCCGGCGATGCGCTCCTCCGGCTGGAAGGCCAGGAGGTTGGCCACGTGCTGACCGCGTGCCGTGCGGTTCGCCTCGGGCAGCTCGTACGCCTTGATCCGGTACACCCGACCCTTGGTGGTGAAGAACAGCAGCCAGTCGTGCGTCGAGGACACGAAGAAGTGCCGGACGATGTCGTCCTGCTTCAGCTCCGCGCCGCGCACACCCTTGCCGCCGCGCTTCTGGGCGCGGTAGAGGTCGGTGCGGGTCCGCTTGGCGTACCCGGTCTCGGTGATGGTGACGACGACGTCCTCACGTGCGATGAGGTCCTCGTCCGTGACGTCCCCGTCCGCCGGGATGATCCGGGTGCGACGGTCGTCGCCGTACTTCTCGACGATCTCGCGGAGCTCGTCGGCGACGATCGCGCGCTGCCGCTCGGGCTTGGCGAGGATGTCCTTGTAGTCGGCGATCTCGAGCTCGATCGCCGCGAGCTGGTCGATGATCTTCTGCCGCTCCAGGGCCGCGAGGCGACGGAGCTGCATGTCCAGGATGGCCTGCGCCTGGTCGTCGTCGATGTCGAGGAGCTCCTTGAGGCCCTCGCGCGCGATGTCGACGGTCTCGGACCGGCGGATGAGCGCGATGACCTCGTCCAGCGCGTCGAGCGCCTTGACCAGGCCGCGCAGGATGTGGGCGCGCCTCTCGGCCTCGTCCAGCAGGTACTGCGTGCGCCGGACGATGACCTCGATCTGGTGCGTGACGTACAGCCGCACGAGATGGTTGATGGCCAGTGTCCGCGGCACACCGTCCACGATCGACAGCATGTTCGCGCCGAACGACGTCTGCAGCTGGGAGTGCTTGTAGAGATTGTTGAGGACCACCTTGGCCACCGCGTCACGCTTGAGCGTGATGACGATGCGCAGGCCCACTCGATCCGACGACTCGTCGTCGATCTTGGAGATGCCGGCGATCTTGCCGTCGCGCAGCTGCTCCGCGATGGACAGGATCATGTTGTCCGGGTTGACCTCGTAGGGCAGCTCCGTGATGACGATGACCGTCCGGTTGCCCTCCTCCTCGATGGAGGTCTTGCCCCGCATGCGGATCGAACCGCGGCCGGTCGTGTAGGCGTCCTTGATCCCCTGGTCGCCCACGATGAACCCGTGGGTGGGGAAGTCGGGACCCTTGATCCGCTCCATGCACGCCGCGAGGGTCTCCTCCTCGTCGGCGTCCGGGTTGTCGAGGCACCAGTAGATCGCCTCGGCGACCTCGCGCAGGTTGTGCGGCGGCATCTTGGTGGCCATACCGACCGCGATGCCGCTGGAGCCGTTGACCAGCAGGTTGGGGATACGCGACGGGAGGACGACCGGCTCGGAGGTCTTACCGTCGTAGTTCGGCTGGAAGTCGACCGTGTTCTTCTCGATATCCCGGACCATCTCCATGGCCAGCGGGGTCATCTTGCACTCGGTGTAGCGCATCGCGGCCGCACCGTCGTTACCGCGCGAGCCGAAGTTGCCCTGACCGTCGACCATCGGATAGCGCATCGCCCACGGCTGCGCGAGCCGCACCAGGGTGTCGTAGATCGCCGAGTCACCATGGGGGTGGTAGTTGCCCATCGTGTCGGCGACCGGCTTGGCCGACTTCACGTAACTGCGGTCCGGCCGGTAGCCGTTGTCCCACATGGCGTAGAGAATCCGGCGGTGGACCGGCTTGAGACCGTCCCGCACGTCCGGCAGCGCCCGCCCGACGATGACGCTCATCGAGTAGTCGATGTAGCTTCTCTGCATCTCGGCCTGGATATCGACCGGCTCGATCCGGTCGTGACCCCCGGCTTCGGGCGGCAACGTCGTGTCCGTCATGGGCTCCTCTTCGTCTCGCGCTCGAAGCGACACGCAGGGCACGCTTCGACCGTCCCAGTCTATAGGTCCTGCGGAAACACCCGCACGGGCGCGCGGGGCGTCGGTGATTCGGGGACCCGGGCGCAGCCCCGCCCCGGATGGCGTCCGGCGGGTCGCGGGGCGCCGCAGAAGCGGGGCAGAAGCGGGGCAGCGGGACAACACCAGCGTCCAGTTCGCGGCACCGTCACGGAAACACCGGCCGAGACGACCTCCGGCCGCCCCTCTCCGGGCCTCCAATTGGTCGGCCGTCCATCATATATTTAGATGATGAAACTCTTATATTGCTGTCTCTGAACGGACGACAGGAGCGGGCGGGATGAGCAGTGTGAACACCGTGCTCACAGCGCTGTACACGGAGAATTGGGTAATGACACGTCTACCATTGGTCGCCTCTGCAGCACCCGGTCAGCTGGCGTGACGCCATAAACACTGTCTTATAGTAAACGGATTTTCTAGGAAAACTTTTTCTTCTCAGCCGTTGTGCACTCCCCCTGTCGAGCGCACACTTCCACTTGTCGCACGGGTCACCGTGCGAGGAGGTCGGGCGTTCTGCCCGGTCTCCGGGGGACGCCGCCACTCCCGAGGGGGATCGGGAGTGGCGGCACTTACAACAGGGAAATACATGTCCATCACCACCCATGGCGGCAGCTCGGACCGGGGGCTCTCGCCCCTGCAGCGCACGAGCTTCCGCACAGTCGCCGCGATCGCGTTCACCGGAGTGATCACCGTCCCGCTGGTCGGTATCGCCACCGCCCAGACGGGCTCACTCGGATCATCCGGGTCGGGCGGATCCACCCCGCCGGCGCCGACGTCGAGTTCGACTCCGACATCCACCACGCCGACGTCCAGCACCACTCCGACGACCACCACGCCGCCTCCGCCCGCCCGCGAGGCGACGGTCGAGCTGCGGGTCCTGGTCCTCGACGACGGCACCCCCTTCGTGGGTGCGCTCGCCGAGCGGCTCGCCGCGGAGGGGGTCGAGGTCGACCGTGTGGACGTGGGTCCCGGACGGACCGGCTCCATCACCCGGGAGATGCTCGCCGACGACGCGTCGACGAGTGCCCGGTACATGGGCATCGTCTCGCCGTCAGCGAGGCGCGGGGGGATCACGCTGGAGGAACACCAGATCCTGGATGACTTCGCCGCCGACTACGGGATCCGCGAGATCGCGGCCTACAACTGGCCCAACCCGGCCATCGGCATGGGAGCTCCCACCTACACCGGGGAAATGGACGGACTGGACGCGAACCTGACCGCGGAGGCGACCATCGGGGCCTGGTCCTACCTCGACGGGGCGCTGACCTTCGACGATATCGCGCCGGGCCTCGAGTCCTACGGATACGTGTCGAGCCCTCTGGCGGACACCGAGTCGACGTCGTTCCGACCCCTGCTCACCACGCCGGACCACGGCGGGGGCACCGTCATGGGCGTCTACACCAGCGGCGACCGCGAACAACTGGTCCTCACCGTGGACATGAACCAGTACCAGCAGCAGTTCACGGTGCTCTCCCACGGCATGATCTCATGGCTGACCCGAGGGGTCTCGACCTCGATGTACCGCAACATCTTCAACGTCCAGATCGATGACGTCTTCCTCGCGGACGACGAGTGGAACCCCGTGGACAACTGCACGTTCGGAGCCGACGCCGGCTGCGCCCCCGATGAGGGTGATCTCGCGGAGTCGCGCATGGGCGCTGACGACGTGGCCGCCGCAACGACCTGGCAGGACGCCAACGGTGTCGAGCTCGACATGACCTTCAACGCCTTCGGGGCGAAGGAGGACGACCCACTCACCCGGGCGCTGCTCGAGTCCCGGGCCGACCTCAGGTGGATCAACCACACCTGGGACCACAGCAACCTCGACGACCTGGACCAGGCCCGGATCACCGACCAGATCCAGCGGAACCTCGACTGGGCCGAGGCCAACGAGGTCACTCTGAACCCGGCCGAGCTGGTCACGGGCCAGCATTCCGGGCTCGTCTCCGGGCCGTCCAGGGAGGACAATCCCGCACTCGCGCCGGCGCTCGCCGCCACGGGGGTGACCTGGGTCGCCGCGGATGCCTCGGTCGAGGCCGTCCAGCGCCGGGTCGGCGACGCATTGACCGTCCCCCGCCATCCGATGAACATCTTCTACAACACCTCGACCGAGGCCAACGCGGTCGACGAGTACAACTGGATCTACACCTCGAGGGCAGACGGGGGCTCCGGCGTCTGCGAGACCAACCCGGCCGCCACCTGCATCAGTCCTCTGGGCCCGGACGGGTTCGATGGATACATCGTCCCGCAGGAAGCCCGCCACGCACTGACCCACGCCATCGGGATGGACCCGCGCCCGCACTACGTGCACCAGTCCAACATCACCGGGGACGGGATCCTCTACCCGGTGTTGAACGCGTTCCTCGCGAACTACCGGAGTGTGTTCTCCCCGTCCGCGCCGCTGCTCAACCCGACGCACGCGGAGCTCGGACGCGAGATGCAGCGGCGAGCGGCGTGGGCGGCGGCGGCCGAGGACGTCACCGCGACCGTCACCGGCGACACCCTCGTGATCACCAACCGCGGTGCCGCCGGCGTCGATGTCCCGGTCACGACCCCGGAGGGCTCGGATCTCACCGGTACCGGGTACGCCGGCGCGAAGTCCGGCTGGCTCACCATCGCACCCGGCGCCTCGGTGAACGTCGAGCTCGGGTCGGAGCCCGGGTTCCGCACTCCCTCCGGGGACGCGGACGAGCCGGCCGTGGCCGCGAGGGTGCTCCCGCAGGCGGCCAGGGCCGGTGCTGCCCCGGCCACCGGCCAGGGGTCCGTCGTGATCCCGCCGATCAACGAGGCCACCCGGGTCGGCGCCATGGGCGAGGGCCCGTCCGCGATCGGGTGACGACATGCGAATCGCACTGATCAACGAAGGCACCTACCCGGTCAACACCGGGGGCGTGAGCACCTGGTGTGACCAGCTGGTGAGGGGGATGCCGGACCACACGTGGGATGTCGTCACCCTCACCGGGGGGATTCGCACCCCGATCACCTGGGACCTCCCGACCCAGGTCCGGTCGACGACCCTGCACCCGTTGTGGGCCCCGGTCCGGGCCGGACTCCCGGAGGGTCAGCTCCTGAGCCGGCGCCGGCGGGCCCGCGTCAGGTCCGCCCTCCGGGAGATGTGGGCGGCGATCCTTCCCCCCGCGGGAACGATCTCCGTCGCCGATGGAACCGTCCGCCACGATCCCGCCCGGCTGTCGGCGGCTCTGCGTGAGCTCGTCGACGCCGGACGGGGCGATCTCTTCCGGCTCCTGGGTACGGAGAGCTCGGCCGAGGCCCTGCTCGACGCGTGGTGGGCCCACTCCCCCGCGCTGGACCGGTCGGCCCGACTGAGCGTGGGTGATGCGGTCGAGGCCGCCACCCTCGTCGACCGCGCGCTGAGCGCCACCGACGTCAGGTTCGGCGAGGTGGACGTCGTCCACGCGTCCTCCAACGGCAGTGCGGCCCTGGTCGGACTCGCACGCAAGTGGCGGGACGGGGTGCCGCTGATCCTCACCGAGCACGGTGTCTACCTGCGGGAACGCTATCTCGCCCTGGCGGGGACCCCGTTGGGGTGGTCCGCGCGCTACGCCGTGTGCACCGCGCTTCGCGCCATCTGCGTGCTCGCCTACAGCGAGGCGGATCTGCTCCTGCCGGTCAGCGACTTCAACGCGCGATGGGCGGTTCGGCTCGGTGCGGATCCGGATCGGATCCACACCGTCCGGAACGGGGTGGACACCGCGGCCATGACGCCCGTCGGCCCCGAGCCGACGGTCCCGACGATCAGTTTCGTGGGACGCATCGACCCCCTCAAGGACCTGGACACCCTCGTGCGCGCCTACGCCGTCGTCAGGAAGGACATGCCGGAGACGCGCCTCCGGATCTTCGGACCCTGCCCCGCCGGCAACGCCCGGTACAAGCAGGAGATCGAGGCGACCGTCGAGGACCTGGGAATCGCAGACGGGGTCACCTGGGAAGGGCCCACCGCTGGCCCACGGCCCGCGGTCGAAGCGGGAAACATCGTCGCACTGTCCTCGGTGTCCGAGGGCCTGCCCTTCACGACGATCGAGGCCATGATGTGCGGCCGGGTCACCGTGAACACCGACGTCGGCGGGGTGTCCGAGGCCGTCGGTACCGACGGACGACTCGGCGGCCTCGTCCCGCCCCGTGACCCGGACGCCTTCGCACGGGAATGCCTGCGCTTCCTGCGCGACGACCGGCTTCGAGAAGAGACCGGCCGACGAGCGCGCGAGCACTCCCTGCAGTCGTTCGCACTGGACCACTGCATCGACGCCTTCCGTGGGTGGTACGAGATCGCCATCGATCTCCACGGAGCCCGGTACACCGGTGACACGCTCGACTACGTGGCGGGTGTGGCGTCATGAGCGAATCGTTCGCGACTCTCGGCGTCGCCGCGCGGTCACCGTTGCCGTCGAGGCCGCTGGTGGTCGCCGCCGTCCCGCTCGACGCCCACCACGACCTGGTCGGTCGCGCGGTCGACCGGTTCGACGTCGCCGCGCACCTCGAGGCCTCCGGTTTCGGGGACGCGCTGGCGCGACGTCACGGGGCCCGGGACGTCTACGAGTACGCCCGCACACTCCCGACCCTCGCCCCCGGATCATCCGGGGCCGTGAGCATCCGGCCGCGGGCCCACCGAAAGGGCTGGATCAGAGCAGTTCTACTCCTGGCAGGCGCCGTGGTCATGGCGCTCTGTGCTCCCGCGGCGGTGGGAACGGGGCCGGATCTGTCGCTCGCGATCGTCGCCACTGGTCTCGCCGGGTGGATCCTCGGACAGCTCCTCGGATTCGTCACGTGGCGAAGGGCGGGCCTGGGCGACCTTCCGGGGGCTGCGCGGATCTCGGTCGGCATCGCCCTCCTCGTGGCGGTCCCTCTCGTCGGCGCCGTCACCGCGGGGACAGCCGTCGTCGGCAATGCTCCGGTGCTCCCCACGGCGGCTCTGTGCTCGGCGTGGACCCTCTACGCCGCATCGCTGACGATCGTGTCCGTGCTCGGCGGTCTGCGGTTGCTCACCGCCCTCGCCGGCGGGTGCGCGGTCGTTGCGGTGACGGCCTCGGTCACCGGCGCCACCCTGGTGCCGGTCATCGCCCTCGGCGTCCTATCCGTCGGTGGTGCCCTCCTCGCCGCCCGCACCTATCGAGCCACGACGATCGACCCACCGGCCCTGCCGTCGCGAGACGATGCGCGAGCCGCGTTCGATGGCGCCAGTCAGGCGATTCTCATGTCGAGCGCGCTACTGATGGCGCTCAACCTCGCGGATTCCGACGACCGCATCCCCCTGTCCATCGCCGTCATCCTCGCCGCCGCACTGTGCGATCCGGCGATCGAGGACCTGGGGATCAGACTGAAATCTCTGTCCTACCGCTCCGGCCGCTGGCGCTCCGTCCTCAACGGGGTTCTCGTGAGAACACTGATCTACCTGGCGGCGATCGCGATAGCGGCGGTGTCGGCGACCTGGATTGTGGACCGGATCCTCGGGATCGCGGAGGATCCGGCATCGGGACTCGTTCCGGACGTCGTCGTGTTGGTGGTGGTCGCGCCGGTGTTCGCCGTGTTCGCATTCGGCTCGGCGATCGTGCTCAGAGCCGGACGCGTCGCGGAGGCGGTGTGGATCTCCGCGTTGGCCTGCATAGGCTTCGCCACCCTCAGGTTCGGCCTCCCGGTCCCGGTCGGCGTCGCCATGCTGTGCGGAGCCTGCCTACTCGCGGTGTACCACGCCGTCACGGCCGCGCTCCACCCCCACAGCTGGTGAACACCCCACGAGCCGCGGTCCCCCTCTACATCCATCCCGTGGTCGACTCCGAACTCTGGGAACAGGTCCTCCGTCCGGGGGCTGCGGACCTCGTCGTCGTCAACGTCGACTCCGGCCCGGGCCGGGTACTCGATCCGGTCTTCGCCGAGGCCCTCCGCGCCTACGGCCCCGGCGGGACCCGCGGGACCGGGGGACACGCGACCATCCTCGGATACGTCGACACCGACTACGGACGGCGGACCCCGCACGAGGTCCGCGCGGAGGCGCGGAAATGGCGTGATCGATACGGCATCACCTCGGTGTTCCTCGACCAGGTCGTCTCGGGCGTCGGACCGGACGGCCGGGCGGACGTCGACGCCCTCATCGAGTTCACCGGCCTGGTGACCACACTTCGCGGCGACGGTGTGGTCACACTCGCCGGCAACCCGGGCACGATCCCACACCCGCGGGTCCTCCGAGTGCTCGACGTCATCTGCGTGCGGGAGACCGACCTCGAGACCCACCTGACCTCACCCGCGACACCGTTGCCGGACATCGACCCCGCGAAGATCTGGCACCTCATCTACGAGTGCCCTTCCGAGCGCAGGGGTGACGCCGTCGCGAGGTCGGTCGAACTCGGAGCGGGATACGTCGGGCTCGCCGCGGACGGCCTGCCGCATCCGTGGGGATCCGTCGAATTCCTCAACGCCGACCACCCGACGATCAGCAACTCCGGCTGACATAGCCGGGCTCGCCCCTCGGGACGACGTCCCGATCCCGGAGGAGGATCGAGATGCGACTCCCACGAGCGCGGCAGGCGGAATCGAACGGCCCGGAGCCGGCGTCGGTGTACTCGATCTCGATCACCCGGTCTCCGTAGGCCGCGAGGTAGCGGTCACACTCCGTCAGGCGCCCCCAGGAGTAGCGCTGGCACTCCTCGGCGACCGCGAAGTCGAATCCGATGGTGCGGAGCTCCGCGTCAGTCAGTTCGGCGGCGTTCTTCTGTCCGATTGCGAGACCGCGGGCATGTGCACGCTCGACGAGCAGGCGGGCGTACTCCACCGCGTCGCCCCTGGTCAGCAGGCCCGAAGACCGTGTCCACGAGTCGAGGTTGTCGGGCTCGATCGCCCGGTATCCACGCTCCGCGCAGTCCGCCATCCACTCGTCGACGATCTCCACCAACCGGGACCTCTTGTCCCCGGTCGAGATGTCCAGGAGGGGTTCGCCCCAATCCTCGTCCTCGACCACGCCTCCGACAGGCGATCCCAGGAGCAGGTCCGGGTGTCGCTCGACCCAGACGGGCCTCTCGTGGGACTGTGCCTGGAAGGCGTTGAGATAGCAGATCGCGTAGACACCGTCGGGCGGTTGCTCCGAACGGTCGCGGGTCACCACCCCGACATCGGAGGCCGGAGGGTAGGTGCCCCCGATCTGGTAGTCGACCACCGCGCGCGCCGGAGGCGGCTCGATCCCGTCAACCGAAGGTAGGGCCGAGGGCTCCGTCCCGGCGGCGGGCAGGCCGACCCCCCGATCCCCCCCGTCACCGAGCGATCCCTGACCCAGCACCTCGGTTCCACACCCGGTCAGCACGATCGCCGCAGAGCACGAGAGGACGACGGCCGCGCGACCGAGGACGGTGAGGGTGAGGGGCACCTACCGATCATGTCACCACCCCGACCGTCCAGCACCTGTGAATCGACTACCAATCGCCGATGAGCCCAGGCCACGGCCGACCGAACCGACCCGGACCGAGCCGACCCCGGTCGCGGAGAACACGTTCTAGTATGCGGGGCATGAGCCACCCCACGACCACGATCCGT
Organism: Dietzia sp. IBK-p2-16D; assembly: GCF_057773085.1. NCBI lineage: Bacteria > Bacillati > Actinomycetota > Actinomycetes > Mycobacteriales > Dietziaceae > Dietzia > Dietzia sp. IBK-p2-16D. The sequence goes on from NZ_JBYMTL010000002.1 coordinate 62,403, forward strand.
CGCCGGGTCCTCGCCTCTCTCGCCGCCGCCGTGACACTGACCGTCGGGATGTCGTCGACGGCCACCACGGCCGCGGCCACGGAGAACCCGACGGACACCTTCGACCTGCCCGGCGGTTTCCACGACACACGCGCCCTTCCGACACAGGGCGCTGCCGGGGACCTCCTCCGCACCGAGCCGGCGGGCCTACCGCTGGCGATCTCGGTTCCGGGCCTCCCGGCCCTACCGTCTCCGTTGCCGGCCGTCGCCCGGCGTGTGATCTACCGGACCGTCGACGTCGATCAACAGCCCGTCGCGACCTCCGGTGCGTTCTACGACTCGACCGCCCCGTGGTCCGGACCCGGTCCGCGCCCGACAATGATCCTCGGTCCGGGCACCCAGGGTCAGGGCGACCCCTGCGCGCCGTCGCGCACCGTGGAATCCGGGGTGGGCGCCAACCCCCGGTCCGGCGCGCCGATCGTCTCGTACGAGGAGGGCTTCGCGATCGCGCTGGCAGCCCAGGGATTCCGCGTCATGGTCATCGACTACATCGGCCTTGGCACACCGGGAATCCACACCTACGCCGACCGGGTCGAGCAGGCCCACGCGATGCTCGACGGTGCCCGGGCCGCGCAGAACCTCATCGGACACGACTCCCCGCTGGTCCTCTGGGGTCACTCCCAGGGCGGCGGAGCCTCGGCCGCGGCAGCCGAGCTCGCCCCGGAGTACGCCCCCGAACTCGACCTCCGCGCGGCGTACGCCTCCGCTCCCCCGGCGGATCTGCTGGCGGTGCTCGATCACATCGACGGGTCGAGTCTCACCGGAGCGATCGGCTTCGCCATCAACGGGATGGCCGAGCGGTACCCGGCGGTCCGCGAGGTGGTCGAGGAGCACGTCAGTCCCGCGGGTCGACGCGCTCTCGACGATCTGTCCGGGCTCTGTCTCGCCGACACCCGGGCCGCCTACGGCGGGCGCGCCACCTCCGAGTGGACCAACTCCGGGCGGAACCTCGGTGAACTGATCCGCGACGAGCCCGGTGCGCTGCGCGTGCTCGATCACCAGCGGATCGGCAACCGGACCCCCACCGTGCCCGTGATGATCGCCGGCGGGATCAACGACGACATCATCCCGCTCGGTCAGGTCCAGCAGCTGGGGCGCGACTGGTGCGCTCAGGGCGTCGACGTGCATTTCCGCTACGAGACCACGCCACTGGTCCCGGGCATCACCCACGCCGCGGCGGCGGTGACCAACTTCGCCCCCGCCGTGCAGTACCTGCGCGACCGACTCGCCGGGTTGCCGGCCCCGAACGACTGCGGGGCACTCTAGAACCCTCGCCGCACGAACCGGGCACAGAAGAAGGGGGGCGTCCGCCGACCACGGCGGACGCCCCCCTTTCTCGCGTGAGTGTTCGACACCGGCCTCAGACGTCGAGGAACCTCACGTCGCGCGCGTTGCGGGTGATGAAGTTGCGGCGCGCATCCACGTCCTCACCCATGAGGATCGAGAACAGTTCATCGGCCGCGGCAGCGTCCTCGAGGGTGACCTGCCGGAGGGTACGGACCGACGGGTCCATCGTGGTCTCCCACAGCTCCTTGGGGTTCATCTCCCCGAGTCCCTTGTAGCGCTGGATGCCGTCGTCGACGTTGATCTTGCGCTTGTTCTCCAGGCCGAGCTTGAGCAGCTCGTCCCGCTCCCGGTCCGAGTAGGCGAAGTCCGGCTCGCCCTTGCCCCACTTGAGCTTGTACAGCGGCGGCTGCGCCAGGTAGACGTACCCGTTCTCCACCAACGGCTTCATGAACCGGAAGATGAGGGTGAGGAGCAACGTCGAGATGTGCTGACCGTCGACGTCGGCGTCGGCCATCAACACGATCTTGTGGTAGCGGAGCTTGTCGATGTCGAATTCCTCGTGGATGCCGGTACCTAGCGCCGTGATGATGGCCTGGACCTCGGCGTTCTTGAGGACCTTGTCGATACGCGACTTCTCGACGTTGATGATCTTTCCGCGCAGCGGCAGGATCGCCTGGAACATCGAGTCCCGGCCGGATTTCGCCGAGCCACCGGCGGAGTCGCCCTCCACGATGTAGAGCTCGGACTTCGCCGGGTCCTTGGACCGGCAGTCGGCGAGCTTGCCGGGCAGGCCACCGATGTCGGTGGCCGACTTGCGGCGGACCATCTCGCGGGCCTTGCGGGCTGCGACCCGCGCCTGGCTCGAGGCGATCGCCTTGTTGATGATGACCTTCGCCTCGGCGGGGTTGGCCTCGAACCAGTGCCCCACGTGCTCGGACACCTGACGTTGGACGAAGCCCTTGACCTCGGTGTTGCCGAGCTTGGTCTTGGTCTGTCCCTCGAACTGCGGATCCGAGATCTTGGCGGACAGCACGGCCGCCAGGCCCTCCCGGATGTCGTCACCCGTGAGGTTGGGGTCCTTTTCCTTGATGAGCTTCTTCTCGCGCGCGTACTTGTTGACCAGTGAGGTCAACGCGGCGCGGAAACCCTCCTCGTGGGTGCCGCCCTCGTGGGTGTTGATCGTGTTGGCGAACGTGTGGACGGACTCCGAGTAACCGGAGTTCCACTGCATCGCGACCTCGACCTCGTGGCCGGTGCCCTTGCCCTCGAAGTACAGGATCGTCGGGTGAATCGACGTCTTGGACTTGTTGATCGCGGTGACGTAGTCCTTCAGACCGTCCGGGTAGTGGAAGGTGCGCTTACGCTCGCGGACCTTCTGCGGCTCCACGGGGGCGGCCTCGACGGCGTCGGTGTCCTGCGCGCCCTCCACGAAGACCTGCTCGGCGTCCACGGCGTGCGCCAGATCCGAACCCTCGTCCGATCCGGGCGCCGTCTCCGCGCCACCGCCCTCGCTGTCGGCTATCGCGTCCAGCTCGGCGGCCTTCTCGGCACGCGGCCGCCGGTCCGTCAGAGTGATGGTGAGTCCCTTGTTGAGGAACGCCATCTCCTGCAGGCGGCGTGCGACGACGTCGAACTCGTACTCGGTGCTCTCGAAGATCGTCGGATCCGCCCAGAACCGGACCCTGGTCCCGGTGCCCTCGGCGGGGCCGGCGTCGACCAGCTCGGCCGGGACCGCCATGTCGAAGTCCTGCTTCCACAGGCGCCCGTCGCGCTTGATCTGGACCTCGACCCGGGTGGACAGGGCGTTGACCACGGAGATGCCGACACCGTGCAGACCACCGGAGACCGCATAGGAGTCCGAGTCGAACTTGCCGCCCGCGTGCAGCTGGGTCATCACGACCTGGACGGTGGGCATGCCCTGCTCGTGCATCTCGACGGGGATGCCTCGACCGTCGTCGATGACCTCGACGCCGCCGTCCTCCAGCAAGGTGACCTTGACACCGGTCGCGTGACCCGCCATCGCCTCGTCGATGGAGTTGTCGACGACCTCCCAGATCAGGTGGTGCAGTCCGCGTGGCCCGGTGGAGCCGATGTACATACCCGGCCGCATCCGGACGGCCTCGAGCCCTTCGAGGACGGTGATCGACGACGCACCGTATTCCTTGGGCCCGTCGTTGTTGGCCTTGCTCTTGGCGTCCGCCACGTGCGAACTCCTCGCGTCTCGGGGGTCTGGACCAGCCCAGTCTACCTGCGGTAACCGTCCCACGGCCCGGGGGCACGCCCGATGCTCACCCGTACGTGTCGCGGGGCCCCCGGCCGGACACGTGCAGGGGCCCCTTGCGCCAACTCGGTTTCTCGGGACCCTCCACCTTGATTCGCCGGACGAGTCCGGGGCCCATGGCGGCGGCGATCTTGCGGAGGATGTCGGCCGCTATCAGCCGCAGCTGCGTGGCCCAGGCGGTGCTCGACGCCCGGACGTAGAGGATCCCCTCCTCGAGCCGCTCCGGGGTGGCGTGGGCCGAGACATCCTCGCCGACGATCCGGTCCCACTCCGCGAACAACCGTCCGGTGGTGACCTTGTCGTCCCAGCCCCGCTTCTTGGCGACCTGGCCGACGAGCTTTCCGAGGGGCTGCGGATCCCACGGGTCGGCGCCCGGACCGGTCCATCCGCGCTTGCGCAGTCGCCTGCCCGCCCCCACCGGCCCGGTCCTACCGCGGCCGACCTGTTTGCCTTCCGCACGCGCCCGCGCCCGCGCCTCCTCCAGAGCCTGCTTGGCGATGTCATAACCCCGTTGTGGCGGGTCAGACGGTGTTACGGGATCCTTGCCGGTTCGGTCCGTCACGGTGTTGCCCTGCTTCCGGTAATGGTGTTCTCGTCGTCGTCGCCATCACTCCCGCCATCATCCCCGCCGACGCCCGCGGCGTCGTCCCCCCCGGCGTGCCGGGCACCCTCCACGCCGTCGTCCCGGCGTCGTGACACCGTCATCGCCGAGTGACGATCGCTCCCGTCGCCCGTCATCACGACGTCATGACGGACGCCGCGCAACGAATCCGGGACGTCCTCGCCCACCGCGGCGGTGATGAGGACCTGCTCGACCCCGGCCGCGACACCCGCCAGTGCCGCGCGGCGGTGCCGGTCGAGTTCGGCGAACACGTCGTCCAGCAGTAGCACCGGTTCGACCCCGTCGGAACGGAAGAGTTCGAGCGACCCGAGACGCAGCGCGAGGGCGAACGACCACGTCTCACCGTGACTGGCGAACCCCTTCGCGGGCTCGTCGCCGAGGCTCAGGACGAGGTCGTCGCGGTGAGGTCCGACGAGCGACATCCCGCGGTCGATCTCGTCGCGTCGGCGGCGGCCGAGTTCCGCGAGCAACACCGCCTCGACGAGCTCGGGATCGCTCAGCTCCGACTCGTCGGGCGCGTCGGCGACGCGGAACCGGTAGGTGAGATCGGCCGGGCGGGACTCGGGGGCGAGGCCCCGGTAGGCGTCGACGACGAGGGGCCGCAACCGATGGAGGAGATCGATCCGCCCGGAGACCAGTCGTGCCCCGAGTTCGGCCAACCGTCCGTCCCACACGTCGAGGGTGTCCAGGACCGCGGCGGAGTCCTCGACCCGTCCACGCCGCAGCGCGCCGGATGCCGACCTGAGCAGTGCGGTCCGTTGACGCAGCACCGAGGAGTACTCGGAGAGGTCTCCGCCGAGGGCGGGGCGACGCTGGATCATGAGCTCGTCGAGGAGCCGGCGACGTTCGGCCGGCTCGCCACGGACCAGGGCCAGGTCCTCGGGGGCGAACAGGACGGACTGGACCACTCCGAGAATGTCGGACAGTCGCCGCGTGGGCGAGGTGTTGAGCCGCGCCCGGTTGGCCTTGCCGGAGTTGAGGGCGAGTTCGACGGTCAGCTCACGCCCCGCGTTGTGCGCGAGTGCACCGACCAGCGCGGTCGTGGCGCCGGTCCTGATCATCGGCGCGTCGGACGCGACCCGGTGGGACCTGAGACTGGCGAGTACCCCGATCGCCTCGAGCACGTTGGTCTTCCCGTGCCCGTTGCGCCCGACGAGGGTCGTGACCCCGGGGTCGAGTTCCAGCTCGAGAAGGGGCCAGGAGCGGAAATCCAGAAGCCGGAGGTGGCGCAGGTGCATACCGGATCGGTCCCGGGGCGCGGTCTCAGCCCGGCAGGCGCACGGGCATGAGCAGGTAGGTGTGGTCGGAGTCCACCGGAGCGATCGTGCCGTCCGCGCCGGGCTCGGGCAGGCTCTCGGGTGCGGGTCGGAGCACGGCCGGGCGGCTGGGCTGGGTGAACCCGAAGGCGACGCGCGCAGCGTGGACGCTGCCGAGACCGTCCAGCAGGTAACCGGGGTTGAACGCGATGGTCAGCGGCTCGCCGACGAAGTCCACCGGGAGGGTCTCGTTGGCCTGGGCGGCGTCGTCACCGCCAGCCGACAGTGCGAGCTCACCGTCCGAGAACGCCATCCGGACCTGCACGCCACGGTCCGCGACCAACGCCACTCGCTTGATCGCCTGGACGAGCGAGTCCACCTCGACGATCGCGAGCGAGGTGTGCTGCGGCGGCAACAGCTGACGGACCTTGGGGAACTCCGCGTCGAGGAGACGGGTGGTGGTGCGCTGACCGGACACCAGCACGCCCAGGATGCCCTCGGCGCCCACATCGGATCCGGCCCCCAGGCTCAGATCCACGCGTCCACCATGGCCGGCCGACCGGGTGACCTCGGACAGTGCCTTGGCCGGAATGAGCACCTCGACCGCGACATCGTCACGGGCCGGCTCCCAGTCGAATTCGCGGATGGCCAGACGGAACCGGTCGGTGGCGATGAGCGTGACCCGGGTTCCCTCGATCTCCATCCGGATGCCGGTCAACATCGGCAGCGTGTCGTCCTTGCCGGCGGCCACGACTACCTGGGACACGGCCTCGGAGAACGCGTCCACCTCGGCGGAGCCGGTGACCTCGGGCATCGCGGGCAGCTGGGGATAGTCCTCGACCGGCATGGTCGGGAGCGTGAACTTCGCGGAACCGCAGGAGATGTACATCTTCTGGGCGGTGACGACCACCTCGACCGGACGATCCGGCAGCGCACGGGCGATGTCCGCCAGGAGCCGACCGGAGACCAGAGTGCTCCCGGGCTCGGACACCTCGGCCGGCACCGACACCTGCGCCGACGTCTCGTAGTCGAAACCCGAGATCGTCAGACCCGAATCGGCCTCGAGCAACACCCCGCCGAGGATCGGCACCGACGGACGTGACGGCAGCGTGCGTGCCACCCAGGCCACGGAATCCGCGAAGTCCTCGCGGGTGACGCGGAACGTCGGATCCGTGATCTCCATCGATGACCTCTTTCAGGCGGGGGCGGATACCGGCTGTCGGTATCTGGACGATTGGTCGGTTCAGGGCTGTGCCGCGTGCTTCCTGCCACCGGGGCGAAGCATCTCCATGAGAGTAACCGCTCGGACCGACAGCGGACACACGGACTCCTGTAACCCGGTCAAGGAGGCTCGCCGCTCCACATCCCTACTTCTAACAAGAACTCTCTAGAGAGATAAGAAGTAGTAGTAGGTCCTGTGAAATTGTGAGCCGAGGCCTGTAATCACAGGTCTGAGCCGATTTCGCCATGTGCACGGATGAGTGCGATCTTGTGATTTGGTTGCGGGTCCCGGTGGAATCACAAGTCTTGGTCCACCCCTTGTCCACCGTTGGTCCACAAGACTCCACAGGGTTGTCCACAGCTGTGAAGGGTGTGACAAAGGGTGTGCGCGGGGTCGCGGAATGGTGGGACACCGCGCACCGGGGCGCGAGCAACGACCCGGCAGCGGCTGTCGAATCGAGCCCGGAGGGCCCGGCGTGGACACATTTTCCCCTGCCGCGCGAGAACTTCCGGTCGAATCGGGGCGTGTATCCGGTCGGGTCGCGACGCCGGAGACGGTAGGCGGACGCCCAGGGGCCTCTACGGGCATCTGCGGCGGCCCGGGTTCATCGCACCCCGGGGTGAGGACGCCGTCGGGTGATGGGTCGTGCTCGTCCGAGACGGCACGCGAAGGGGATGCGGCGCAGGTCGTGCGGCCACGCTGAGGCTTGCTGCGCAGCTCAGAGGGACCGCGAACGCTCCTTGATCCGGGCAGTGAGCTCCTGGATCTGGTCGTACGTGCGCCGGTCGTCCTTGATCTCCTTGAGGATCTTGCGCTGGGCGTACATGACCGTCGTGTGATCCTTGCCGCCGAAGGTGACGCCGATCTTGGGAAGCGACAGGTCGGTGAGCTCGCGGCACAGGTACATGGCGATCTGCCGGGCGCGCGACAGTGACCGGGTCTTGGAGGTGCCACACAGTTCGTCGATGCTCGTGGAGAAGAACTCCGCGGTCACCGCCATGATGGTCGCCGCCGAGATCTGCAGGGAGTCGTCGTCGGACACCACGTCACGGAGGACGACCTCGGCGAGAGGCACGTCGATCTCGTGGCCGTTGAGGGAGGCGAACGCCACGACCCGGATGAGTGCACCCTCGAGCTCCCGGATGTTGCGCTGCACGCGGGTGGCGATGAGTTCGAGGACGTCCCTCGGCACCACGTAGTTCTCGGACTTCGCCTTCTTGTCGATGATGGCGATCCGGGTCTCCAGCTCGGGGGGCTGGATGTCGGTGATCAGACCCCATTCGAAGCGGGTGCGCAGGCGATCCTCGAGCGGTTGGAGCTGTTTGGGCGGCCGGTCGGACGAGATCACGATCTGCTTCTGCGCGTTGTGGATCGTGTTGAAGGTGTGGAAGAACTCCTCCTGCACCTGTTCCTTGCCGATGAGGAACTGGATGTCGTCCACCAGGAGGATGTCCGCCTCGCGGTACCGCTTCTTGAACATGTTCTGGCGGCCGTCACGGACGGAGTTGATGAAGTCGTTGGTGAACTCCTCGGTCGAGACGTACTTGACCTTCTGTTCGGAGTACATCCGCAGGGAGTAGTGCCCGATCGCGTGGAGCAGGTGGGTTTTGCCCAGTCCCGACTCGCCCCAGATGAACAGCGGGTTGTACGCACGGGCCGGGGCCTCGGCGACCGCGAGCGCCGCGGCCCGGGCGAACCGGTTGGAGTTTCCCTGGACGAAGGCGCTGAACGTGTAGCGCTCGTTGAGACCGGGCGCGGTCGCGGCCGACAACGCCTCGTCGCGGTCGCTGCCGTGCAGGAGACGCTCGGCGGCGATCTGCTCCTCGGTCATCCGCCGTGGGCGGGTGGTCGCCGGCGGATGTTCGTCCTCGTCGCCCGGTCCGTGGATGTCGTCCGCGGTGATCTCGGGTTGGCCGGAGTCGTCGTCCGTCGGAGGTTGTCCCCCGGCGAGTGACGTGTCGACCTTGACGGCCAGGTCGATGGGCTCGCCGAGCTGGGAACTCAGGGCACGGGTGATGGGTCCGCGTAGGACGGACTCGATGTTGTCGCGGGCGAACGCCGACGGAGCGGCGAGCATCGCGAACCCGTTGACCACGGCGATCGGTTGGACGAGCCGGAGCCACGCCTGCTGTTGGCGGGACAGGGCCGGGTTGTCGTCACTGGCCAGTTCCGGATCGGTCAGTCTGTCGAGGACGGCACTCCACACGTGTTCGAGTTCTGGAGACACGGTGGGCGGTCTCCTCTCGTCGTGTGTCGGGCGTCGCCGGTGGTCCGGGTGGCCGGCGGTGCCGGAGCCACACTCTATCCACAGGCTCCGACCCAGGTCCACTGAGGTATCCACATGGTTGTCCACAGCTGTGGGAAGACAGACCCCTCCCGTCTGTACACGGGGAGGGCTTCAGTGGGAGGGCCGGGAGTGTTGTGAAGAATCTAGGTTATTCCAGCCCTCGTGGGGCTCGCTTGAGGAACGACGGTAACAACACGACGATCAACGGGGCAACCCTCAAGAGTGACTGGAGGCCGGATGTCAAGCATCGCGGCCGTAGGCGTGTCGTTCTGGCCAGCAAACTGGTATCAGTGAGACGAGTGGGATTACACGGTTTGGTGGGTGACGCTCCGGGCGCGTAATCTTGAAAAGTCTGTCGTGCGCCCGTGGGCGCTCGGCGCGTCGTGGTGCCGCCGTCTCCGGTGATTCGACGACGTCTCGAACTCGATCGGGCGCCGGTCACGGCGCCGACTTCACGTGAGGAGCCAACCATGGCCAAGGGCAAGCGGACCTTCCAGCCGAACAACCGTCGTCGTGCCAAGGTGCACGGCTTCCGTCTGCGCATGCGCACCCGCGCCGGTCGCGGCATCGTCGGCGCTCGCCGGCGTAAGGGCCGCGCGTCGCTGACGGCCTGATTCCGGCCGGGGTGGCGGGTGCTCCCCAGGACGCACCGGCTCCACCGTTCCGCTGACTTCGCGACGGTGGTGCGCAAGGGTGCCAGGAAGGGCCGCCGCACCATGGTCGTACACGCCCACGTGGACTCCTCGGATGTCCGCGTGGGCGGTCCGCGTTTCGGGCTGGTCGTGAGCAAAGCCGTCGGGGACTCGGTGACTCGTCACCGCGTCAGCCGGCGGCTTCGTCATATCGCGGCCGACCTCGTGGAGGAGGCCGGGGACGACCTCATGGTCGTCATCCGCGCCAACCCCGCGTCGGCCGGTGCCACGCACGACGACCTCGTGCGGGATATGCGCGCCGGGCTGGCCGCCGCGGCCGCCCGCGCCAGGGGCTCGTCGTGAGCTCCGGGCGGCCGGGCCCCCTCGCGCGGGTCCTGTTGTGGATGCTCGACTTCTACCAGAAGGGGATCTCCCCGTGGACCCCGCCGAGCTGCCGGTTCGAACCCACGTGCAGTAGTTACGCCGTCGAGGCGGTCCGCGTCCACGGTGCCTGGTACGGCACCTGGCTGTCGGTGTGGCGCGTGCTGCGCTGCGGTCCGTGGACCCCGGGTGGCTGGGATCCGGTACCCCGGCCCCGGGCGCCTGATCCGCCTTGTGACGAGCATGACGAGCATGACGAGCACTCCGACAATTCTCGAACGTAGCTAGGACTCCACACCCATGTCGTTCATCACCAACCCTCTGGTCTATTACCCGATCTCGGGGATTCTCTGGTTCTGGCACAAGATCTTCGCCTTCGTCGGCGGACTGCTCCCCTGGGTCGAGGCACCCGACTCCAACGGTGTCATCTGGGCACTGTCGGTCATCTTCCTCGTCTTCACCCTGCGAGCGCTGCTGTTCTGGCCGGCCGCCAAACAGATCCGTTTCTCCCGCAAGATGCAGGAGATGCAGCCCAAGATGAAGGAGCTGCAGAAGCGGTACAAGAACGACCGCGAGAAGCTCGCCGTGGAGACCCGGAAGCTCCAGAAGCAGGAGGGGTTCAATCCCCTGCTGGGCTGTCTGCCGATGCTGATCCAGATCCCGGTGTTCCTCGGTCTGTTCCACGTGCTCCGGTCGTTCAACCGGATGGGTTCGCAGTTCGGTGCACTGGGGATGACGGCGGAAGAGACCCGCAACACGGGCAACTACGTGTTCAGCGCGGACGAGGTTCAGAGTTTCCTCGATGCCCGTCTGTTCGGAGCACCGCTGTCGTCCTTCATCTCGCAGCCGGTCGAGCAGTTCCAGGCATTCGTCGAGCCCGGCGCCATGCTGGACTTCGCGCGGTGGAACATCATCCTCGTCGCCATCCCGTTGATGATCGTCTCGGCGGTCACCACGCATTTCAACGCTCGCATCTCGCTCTCGCGGCAGTCGCCGGAGGCCGCGGCCAACCCCCAGGCCAAGATCATGAACCAGCTGATGCTGTGGGCCTTCCCCATCGGCATCCTGGTCACCGGTGCGTTCTGGCCCATGGCGATCCTGGTGTACATGGTCACCAACAACCTCTGGACCCTCGGGCAGCAGTACTTCCTGTACGAGAAGATGGCCAAGGAGGACGATGCCGCCGCCCTGCAGCGTCGTGAAGAGCAGAAGGCGCTGGCTCCCCGGGTGGGCGTGAAGCCCAGCAACTCGAAGAAGAGCCGGCCGTCTGCATCGGGTACTGCCGGAGTGTCGGGTCCGACGGCGGAGGTCGGTACCGCGACGGTCGACGACGGCGAGGTTCACGGCCGCGGGTCCGGTCCGGCGGACGCCCCGGGTTCCGCCCCGCGTCCGGGTCAGCGACCTCAGGCCCCCGGTGGTCAGCGGACCAGGCCGGCCCAGAAGGGGTCGGGTTCGCGTCCCCAGAACAAGAAGAAGAAAAAGAAGCGCTGACCCGATTGGGAAACGCGATGGACAAGGTCCCCGATGCTCCGGTGTCGGGGACCTTGTCCCATACTTGGGGTAGTTATTCGCCGCCCTCTCCGGGGGGCGGCGATCGGCGGTCACGACGGAGGCGGGTCCATGTCCAAGAGGAACATCGAGGTGTCCGAGGAACGATTGGTCGAGGAGGGCGAGGTTGCAGGTGACTATCTGGAGCAGCTTCTCGACATCCTCGACTTCGACGGGGACATCGACCTGGACGTGGAGGGCGATCGGGCGGTGGTGAGCATCGTGGGCGGCGATGATCTGGACACACTGGTCGGGTCGGACGGGGCCGTCCTCGACGCGATCCAGGAACTGACTCGCCTGGCTGTGCAGCAAGAGCTGGGTGACCGGAGTCGGCTGATGCTCGACATCGCTGGGTGGCGGGAAGCCAAACGCGAGGCGTTGACGGACTCGGGGCGCGTGGCCGCGCAGCGCGTCCTCGAGTCCGGGGAGCCGGAGGAACTCGAGCCCATGACGCCGTTCGAGCGGAAGATCATTCATGACGCGATCGCCGAGATCGCGGGCGTGACCTCGGACTCGACCGGGGTCGAGCCGAACCGGCGGGTGGTCGTGCTGCCGGAGTGAGGGCCGGGCACGAGACAGGGGTGTGAACCGGACGGTTCGCACCCCTGATCCGTGTCCGCAGGAGTAATGACACGGGTGTGATTCACGCCCGTGTTTCACGTGAAACCGCGGCGACAATTGGCCGCGAGGAGGCAGCGACATGATGAACGGACACACGGACCACGAAGCGTCACGTGACAGCGACGGCTCAGCGGGTGCGCTCGGCGAGGACGGCAACCGCGCTGATGGCGATGTCGACCCGACCGTGATGCCGCCCACTCCCGTGGCTGCTGCCGATGTCTTCGGAGACCGTCTCGCGCTGGCAATTCGCTATGTCGATTTTCTCGGGTCCGCAGCTCTCGAGCGCGGGCTGATGGGCCCCCGCGAACGCCCGCGTCTGTGGGATCGTCACGTCCTCAACAGTGCAGCCGCCGCATCCCAGTTGGAACGCTCGGAGTCGGTGGTGGATATCGGAAGCGGGGCGGGGCTACCCGGAATCCCGCTCGCCCTCGCCCGCCCGGATCTGTCGATCACTCTTGTCGAGCCGCTGCTCCGACGGGCGACCTTCCTTGAGGAGATCATCGATCACCTCGGGATCGATGTCCGCGTCATCCGTGGGCGTGCAGAGGAGAAGTCGGTGATCGCCGAGGCCGGTGAGGCGGATGTCGTGACCTCGCGCGCAGTGGCGCCCTTGGCGAAACTCGCAGGCTGGTCTGCTCCGCTGTTGCGGGTGGGCGGACGCATGGTCGCCCTCAAGGGTGAATCGGCGCTCGAGGAGGTGGACCGGGACCGGGCCGCTCTACGCAAGCTGGGTTTCGAGGATGTCCGCGTGGAGACGGTCGCCGCCCCCGATGCGGAACCTACGAGGCTGGTTATCGGCACCCTGGCGACTAGGATGGGTGGCCGTGGCTCCCGATCGCGAGGACGCGGTCGCCGGAGTTGATCAGGCCCGACGGGCCGGCGCTCGATGTCGGTTTCACGTGAAACAATGACATCGGATCGGCGGTAGCGCGCCGCGCTTCGATGGAACCCGAAAGGTGACGGATGTCCGAAGACGAGACCCCGATTTTCGCAGCCGCACGGCAGGCGAACGAGGTGCTCCATGGGTCAGCCCCGGCTCTCCCCCGCCCCGGCTCGCCTCGGATCATCACCATCGCCAACCAGAAGGGTGGCGTGGGGAAGACTACGTCCACCGTCAATCTCGCGGCAGCTCTCGCGCTCGGCGGGCTGGGCGTTCTCGTGATCGACATGGACCCCCAGGGCAACGCGAGCACTGCGTTGGGTGTGGACCACAGGGAGGGAACACCCTCGAGCTACGACCTCCTGATGTGGGAGGCGTCCGTGGACGAGTTGATGCAGAAGAGTCCGCACGCCGAACGTCTCTTCTGCGTTCCTGCGACCATCGATCTGGCCGGTTCGGAGATCGAACTGGTTGGTCTGCCGCAGCGGGAGCGGCGCCTGGCGGAGGTCCTTCTTCCGGAGGACCTGCAGTCACTCGGCATCGACTACGTTTTTCTCGACTGCCCGCCCTCGCTCGGACTTCTCACCGTCAACGCAATGGTCGCGGCCCGGGAAGTGCTCATTCCCATCCAGTGCGAGTACTACGCTCTCGAGGGCGTGGGCCAGCTCCTCCGCAATGTGGAGCTGATCCAGCAGCACCTGAACACGGAGCTGGAGATCTCGACCATCATGCTCACCATGTACGACGGTCGGACCAAGCTCGCCGAGCAGGTGGCCGGTGAGGTCCGCACGCACTTCGGTGAGACCGTGTTGCGGACGGTCATCCCGCGCAGCGTGAAGGTGTCAGAGGCCCCCGGCTTCGGAATGACGATCCTGCAGTACGACGCCGGCTCACGAGGTGCTCTGGCGTACCTCGACGCCGCCCGTGAGATCAATGCCCGTGGTGGACCCGTCGGACCGGATCGCCTGGTCTCGTCGACCGTTTCGCGAGAAGCTGAGGGCGTCGAGCGCCCGGAGGAGAACCGATGAGTCAGCAGCGCAAGGGTGGACTCGGCCGAGGGCTCGCAGCTCTCATCCCCACCGGTCCCGATGAGGGTCCGCGTCTGGGGAGCGACGCAGCGGACGTCATCCTCGGACCGCGTAATGGTGGCCCCCGTACGACCCCTCCACGACCCCGCGCCGGTGCGGCGGGTGGTGGTCGTCCGGCCGCGTCGGGCGTACGCGGGGCCGACCACGTAGTCTCCGACGCCGGGACCACGGCGTCCGCGGGCGTTCATGACTCCGATGTTTCACGTGAAACCGCCGAGCTCGTCGACCCGGGGGCTGTCTACCGGGAGATCTCCCCCGGCGAGATCGAGCCCAATCCAAAGCAGCCGCGAACCTACTTCGACGAAGAGGCGTTGGCGGAACTCGCGCACTCCGTCAAAGAGTTCGGTTTGCTCCAGCCGATCGTCGTCCGTGAAGTGCCGGGCGGCCGGTATCAGCTCATCATGGGTGAGCGCCGCTGGCGGGCGAGTCAGCGGGCCGAGCTCGAGACGATCCCGGCGATCGTTCGGCAGACCGACGACGAGGATCTGCTGCGAGACGCGCTACTCGAGAACATCCATCGAGTTCAGCTCAACCCACTGGAAGAAGCCGCTGCGTACCAGCAGTTGCTCGAGGAGTTCGACGTGACCCAGTCGGAGCTGGCGACGCGCATCGGGCGGTCCCGGCCCGCCATCACCAACAGCATCCGCCTGCTCCAGCTCCCGACGGCGGTCCAGCGCCGGGTCGCCGCAGGTGTGTTGTCCGCAGGGCACGCCCGGGCTCTCCTGGGGCTGGAGGCCGGTGCGTCCGCGCAGGACGAGTTGGCGGCACGGATCGTCGCGGAGGGGCTCTCGGTACGAGCAACCGAGGAACTCGTCACCCTGGCGAACCGGGAACCCGGGGATGACACGGGGAAGCCCGCGCCTACACCGCGGGGACGCCAGCGTAACCCTGAGCTGGAGGCGGTGGCGGGTCGACTATCCGACCGCTTCGAGACATCGGTGTCGGTGACCATGGGCCGACGCAAGGGTCGCATCACGATCGATGTGGGGGACGCGGACGATCTGGCACGGGTGCTCGCGCTACTCGAGGGCGGGTCGACCGGATCTCCGCGATGATCTCCATTCGATCGTTGGACCTGACGGCGGTGGATGATCTGGGTCCACAGGCCCGTCGTTGTGTGTACTGGCAGACCGACGGTGACCACTCCCCCGGTGATCCCGAGTTCGAGAAGGAGGCGTGGATTTCGCACGTGTCCTTGGAGTGGGGTGTCTGCGGCCAGCTCGCCACCTATGGTGACAGGTCGACCGCGGCCGCGTTCTATGCCCCCCCGGGCATGGTGCCGAGGGCGATGTGTTTCCCGACCTCACCCGTCGGAGCGGATGCAGTGTTGCTGGCGGGGATGAGCGTGGAACACGGAGCACCCGCCGGGATCCTGACCTCGTTGCTCGATGCCGTCGTCGTCAACGTGCGGAGCCGCGGAATCAAGGCGATCGAGGCGTTTGGGATCACGTCCGAGGACCCCGGGCCGGTTACGTCACGTGACGGGTGCGGCGCCGACTCCTGCGTGGCGCCCATGAGCTTTCTGGTGGAGCACGGGTTCACAGTGGTCGCTCCCCACGAGACACACCCTCGCCTCCGTCTGGATATCGAGAGCGAGCACCTGTGGAAGGCGGACGTGGAGCGCGCTCTCGATCAGCTCTTCGCGGAACACGGATTCGCTACGCGGCGGCTGGGTGTGCTGTCGGGAGCGTCGGCACGGGCAGGTGTTCAGGGACACCGTGTGGCGGCGCGCCACCGGGGTCAGTCGCGCTGACGCTGCTCGTAGTCGATGAGGTCGTCGACGGACATCGACCCGGTGGGGTGATCGTCCTCGTCGAGAAGATAGAGCCGCTTCACACCCACCAGGATCGAATCGATGATGGTGTCCTGGGCATCGCGATCCCCGAGGATCGCGAGGTCCTCTGGGTTGTAGGCGTAACCCAGGAAGATCTGCACCGAGGGCATGCGGGTCATCCGCAGGAGCGGCCAGCTGCGGCCATGGGTCCGGCAATCACGCAGAGTGGTGCGGCTGACGATCTCTCGCTGGATGAAGCCGGACAGGGCCTCACCGAGCATGGACTCGGCACCGAGTGAGTTGCCGAAGTAGAACGTGGCGACCCCGTTGCCCACCGGGTTGGGGTGACGGTCCAGGCGGAGCGAGAGGATGAGGTCGGCGTTGAAGGCGTTGGCGATCTCCGCGCGCTCGGGATCGGTCGGGATCATCGCCTCGGGCCTGGAGAGGAAGACCTCGACGCCGGCCTGGTTCATCCGCTCGGAGAGCCGCCGCGTGATGTCCCAGAGGAGCTCGGCGTCGGTGATCGTCCCGTACGGGGTGTCGATCCGGATGGGATTCTCCGAGCCGCTGGGGCCGGGATCGAGGACGATCCGCTTGCCGGCGAGCATCGGCCCGGAGGTGCGGGCGCGCTCCTTCTCGACGAGTGAGGCGACATCGCCGCCCTTGAACAGGGTGGAGAAGCGGCTGAGGGTGTCGAGGGTGTCCGCGCCCACCACGCCGTCCGCCGGCAGGGCGCAGTCGCGTTGGAAGTCGGTGACCGCGGCGTGGGTCAGGGGCCCGAAGGTCCCGTCCACGAGGCCGGCGTAGAACCCGAGTTCGCCCAGCCGACGCTGCAGCTGGGCGATATCGTCCCCGGCCATCGGCTTGGAGACGATGTAACTCAGATCCCGGGTGCCCAGGACATGGCTGGCGTCGTCGAGAGCCGCCTGCGTGGCCGAACCAACGATTCCGTCGGAGATCAGCCCACGGGCCTGCTGGAAGGCCAGAACGGCCGTCTCCAGGTCGGCGTCGAAGACGGCGTCGGTGCGCGCCAGGACCGACCCGGTCTCGGGCTCGGTGACCCCGACCGACTCGATGTTGTGCAACAGACCCATGCCCGCGAGGGTGGCCCTGATCGCGGCCACCTCTGGCCCACGGTCACCACGCCTCCACGCCATGGGTCTCCTCCCGCTCTCCTCGTGATGGGTACCCGGATGAACTTACCGTCTCGCCCTCGGACACGCCCGATCCGTGCCGGGCACAGGGGCCCGTGGGAGGGGGCGGCGCCGGGGTGCTCAGGCCCCGAGAACGTCGCCCAGCTCGGAGCGCAGCGCGGACTTGGACTTGGCGCCGGTGATGCGCTTGACCGGCTGGCCCTCCTGGAACAGCAGCATCGCCGGGATCGCCGTGATCTGGTATTCGGCGGCGAGCTCCTGGTTGGCCTCGACATCGACCTTGGCGACGGTGAGCTTGTCCGCTTCAGCGCCGGCGAGTTCGTCGAGGACCGGCGCCATCATGGTGCATGGGCGGCACCACGTGGCCCAGAAGTCGACGAGTACCGGCTTGGAGCCGCTGGCGGCGAGGACGGAGTCGGCGAAGTCGGCCTCGGTGACGTCGATGATGTTCGGGGTGTCGGCCATGATGGCGGTCCTTTCGGGGTGGGTGATGGGGTCCTGGGGGTTCAGGACGATTCGCGGATCACGCCTGTTCGGCGAGCCAGCGCTCGGCGTCGATCGACGCGGCACAGCCGGAACCGGCGGCGGTGATCGCCTGGCGGTAACGGTGGTCCACGAGGTCGCCGCAGGCGAACACGCCGGGGAGGGAGGTGGCGGTGGTCTGACCGGTGAGGACGTACCCGTCCTCGTCCACCTCGACCTGGTCGCGCACCAGCTCGGAGCGCGGGTCGTGGCCGATCGCCACGAACATCGCGGCGGTCTCGAGCTCGCTCGTCTCACCGGTGACGGTGTTGCGCAGACGGAGCTTCTCGACCGAACCGGTCGCTCCGGACAGGACCTCGTCGACGGCCGTGTTGAGGACGAACGAGATCTTCTCGTTCTCGCGAGCCCGCTCCAGCATGATCTTGGAGGCGCGGAACTCCTCGCGGCGGTGCACGATCGTCACCGAGGAACCGAACTTGGTGAGGAATGTGGCCTCCTCCATCGCCGAGTCCCCGCCGCCGACCACGACGATCGGCTTGTCACGGAAGAAGAACCCGTCGCAGGTGGCGCACGAGCTCACACCGCGGCCGAGGAACTCCTGCTCCCCCGGGACGCCGAGATAGCGTGCTGCGGCTCCCATGGCGAGGATCACGGCGCGGGCGCGGTGCTCCTCCTCGCCCACCCGGACCGTCTTGATGTCCCCGGCGAGGTCCATGGACGTCACGTCCTCCATGCGGAGGTCGGCGCCGAACCGCTCGGCCTGCTCACGCATCTGCATCATGAGGTCGGGGCCCATCATGCCCTCGGCGAAACCGGGGAAGTTCTCGACGTCGGTCGTGGTCATGAGCGCGCCGCCGAACTGGGAGCCCTCGAACACCACCGGCTTCAGCTCGGCCCGTGCGGAGTAGATGGCGGCGGTGTAGCCGGCCGGGCCGGATCCGACGATGATGACGTCGTGGACGGTGTCGCTCATGAGTTCTCTGGGCTCCTCGCGCGGGTCGGCGGTTGATCGTCAGGACCTGTATCACGGTGCCAGGCCTTCTCAAGGCCACAACACCCCGGGGCCCCGGCTTGTTCCCGCCCCCGTGCGCCGGGTGACGGGACGAACACCCCCGGGGCGGCGGTGGTGGCCCACAGGACGGGGCCGTTGACGGGAGGTCCCACTGACGGCGGGTGCCCACTGTCGGGAGGTCCCACAGACGGAAGTGACCACCGGCTCAGTTCGTGAGGGTGACTCCCTCGAGCAGGACGCTGAGTTTCGCGCGGCCGCGCGAGCACCGGCTCTTCACGGTGCCCGGGGGGATGTTGAGCAGGTGGCTCGCCTCGGCGACGGTGCACCGCAGCATGTCGACGACGACGACGGCGTCCCGCTGATCCCCGGGAAGCTCCGCCAACGCCTCGGCGACGATGATCGCGTACGCCGGGTCCTGGTAGAAGTGGTCGCGTAGCGTGACCTGCTCGTGCAGGGCCGGCGTGAGCTGGGTGTGTGTCCGCAGACGCTGCGACCGCATCTTGTCCAGGCAGGCGTTGACCACGATCCGGTAGAGCCATCCCTGTACGGGGCAGGCGTGGCGGAACGTGTCAGCCTTCCGGTAGGCCGACACGAGGGCCTCCTGCAGGGCCTCGGCGGCGTCATCGCGGTTGAACGACGTACGGATGGCCAGTCGCCACAGGTAGTCGTAGTGCCGCCGGACCAGGGCGGAGAAGGCGTCGGGGTCTCCGGCGACGTGCGCGTCCAGCAGTTCCACGTCGGTCAACGGGGACTCTGCACGGATAGGCGACGCTGCCCGCACAGGCGACTCCGCACGCATGGGCGAATCCGCACCGTGGAGTGCGCGGGGACTCGCCGCGGTCGGTGCGGCGGTACCGGTGTTCACGGCCGTCACCGTAACCCGGCCGGGCCCGGCGTGGGGGTCTCTCCCCGGACCGTCAGCGGGTCAGTTCGACCTCGGTGATCGTGGCCTCGTAGGCATCGGTCCCGGACGTCCCGAGACGGGTGATCCACACCAGGAGGTGCTCGGCCTTCTCCGGCTCGTCGATCGTGACGGTCGCCGTGCCGTCACGGACGGTGCCCGTCCCGAGACGCGTGGTCTCGTCGAGGGACGTCGGTGAGGCGGTGGGCGAGGACCGCACCTCGAAGCGCACGTCGTCGTCCCGGGATCGGAGGACGACCCGGCGTACCTCCTGCTCGCCGTCGAGGGTGAGCATCAGGCCGATACCCGGCTTGTAGGCGGACGGTCCGTCCCCGATCTGTGAGCGGTAGGTGTCGCTGGACCACGAGGTGGACGGGTCGCCGTCGACCACGTCGGGAGCGCTCCCCGCGTTCTCGGCGGTGCCGTTCGAGGACGGGGGTTGCCAGGTGGTGACGGTCGAGACGGTGACCGGGGTGGACGGGGCGTCCTCCGGTGTCGTCTTCTCCTCGCCCTCGTCCGCGGCCGATCCGTCGTCGGCGGGCTCGGCGGCCTGCGAGGCGCGGCTGGCCTGGGCGGCCCGCTCGATGGCGTCGAGTTGCTGCGCGAGCGGGGTGTCGTTGCCGGCGCTGCCGAACGCGCCGAGCATCCACGCGAACAGCAACGCGATCACCACGACCGCGGCAGCACCGGTCCCGGCCATGATCTGCCACCGGCGCTTCTGGACCTCCGGATCCGGCTCCGCATACGGCTGCGGGTACGACCCAGCTTCCGGTGTGGGATCCACCTCCGCCGCCCAGCGTGTCGTGGGTGGGCCCACCGGGTACGTGGGTCGGGAGGCGGCCCGTTCCGGCCCGCCGACGCGGTCGGTCACCATGGCCCTGACGGTGGCCGCCGAGCTGACCGATGACCCGTCGAGGGACCGCATGGCCAGCACCGCGGACTCCGGCGCGACCCCGGAACCGGCGACCGTGGGGTCGAGGACCTCGTCGTCGTCGTCCCTGGGGGCGGCCCCGGGCCGACCGTCCGTGGGTTCGTGCCGATCGGAGCCCTCGGGCAGCGGGAGCGGCCACGACCCGGCGAGGAGCGCGAAGAGGGTGGCGCCCAGGCCCTGCACGTCGGCTCGGGCGTCGGCCCCGGCGCGGACCCCGGGGAAGGCCAGGACGGCGCGCCCGTCCTCGGTGAGACGGATCCGGTCGGGCGAGTCTAGGCCCAGGGCCAGTCCCGCCTGCTCGGCACGGGTCGCGGCGTCGGCGAGGTCCCACACCGCGCCCACGGCGGAGTCGGGATCCGGCTCGGCCACCGCCGCCGCGAGGCTGCGTCCGGGTATCCACTCCGAGACCACGATGCCGCCCGCCCGGCCGCGGATGACGTCGAGCACGCGCGCCAATCCGTCGGCGTAGACCGCGGTCAGGGCGACGGTCCGGTCGAGCACGCCGGTCGCCGAACCCGGTGGCTGCTCGCCGGGGAGGGGGTCGACGAAGGTCAGGGCGACGAACCGGCCCAGGCGTCGGTCGCGGGCCCTCCAGAAGCTCTGTCCGGCGACACCGCCGCAGGGCTCGAGGAGTTCGTATCTCCCTCCGGAGACCAGACCGCCGACGGTGAGACGAGGTGGCGGCGGGGAGGAGTCCGATGCCGGGGCTCCAGTCTGCTCACCCACCCGATGACCCTCCTCGCCTGGTGCGGCAGCCCACCAGGAGGCACCGCTCGTGATCCCCGAGTGTACGTACCGGCCCCCCGGGGGTTCGACTATCGCCTCAGACGTCCCACCAGCCCGCGGAGAACGGGGGTGATCGTGTCGAGTTCGGGCAGGCGGGAGCGCGACAGGATCAGACCGGTGACCACGAGCGTGATGACGGCGGCGACACCGGCCCGCAGGACGAAGCCGATGCTGCCGACCGCGTCGGTGAGGGTGTCCATCGGCAGGATCCTGTCCACGGCGAGCGCGACCAGGGCACCGACGATCGACGCGCCGAGGGTCCACGACGCCGACCGGAGAGTCTCCCGGCCGCGCAGGGAACCCAGCTTCGACCGCAGCAGGATGAACCCGGCGACGGCGCCGACGACCCAGCCGATGCCGTTGGCCAGGGCCAGTCCGATCACCACGTGGGAGCGCTGCTCGGCGACCGCGGGGACGATGAGGGACAGGATCACGCGGACGACGGTGATCGCGAGGATCATGACCGTGGGCGTCCAGTAGTCCTCGCGGGCGTAGAACACCCGCTGCTGCAGCAGGACGATCGCGTACGGGACCAGGGTGAACGCACCGAAGGCCAGGGTCAGGCCGAGGACCTGCGCGCTCTCGGCGTCGAAGTTGCCGTAGCGGAACAGGCCGGTCGCGATGGTCGGACCGAACGCGGTCATGAACGCGATGATCGGGAGCAGACCGAACAGCGACAGCCGCGTCCCCAGCGAGATGTCGCGCACCACCGCGTCGTTGCGGCCGGCCACCCCGTTGTCGGCGAGCCTCGGGTTGATGGCGGTGAGCAGGGTGACACCGATGATCCCGTACGGGACCTGCAACAGCAGCCAGTAGGTCTGGTAGATCGCGATGGCGGCCTCGTCGGCGGCCGAACCGATGCGGTTGGTCATCACCAGGCCCACCTGGGAGATGAGCACGTAGGTGACGCCGGCCAGGGCGTGACCGCCGAACTGCCTGATGCGGGGGTCCAGACCCCACTGGGGCCGCAGGTCGACGCCGGCGCGGCGCAGGGCCGGCACCAGTACGGCGGCCTGGACGATCACGCCGAGGGTGGTGCCCAGACCGAGCAGCAGGATGGGGGCGCTGAGCAGGTTGACCGGGGCGGCCGGGTCGATCCCGCTGCCGACCACCGCGAACAGCACGAGCGTCGCGATGGCCACCAGGTTGTTCCACACCGGCGCCCAGGCCCCGGGCCGGAAGATCCCGTTGTAGTTGAGGACCGCGAGCATCACCGAGAACACGCCGTAGAAGAAGATCTGCGGCAGTAGGAGGAACGCGAACGCGGTGGCCAGGTCGGTGTTGACCTCGCCGTCACCCAGGTTGAGCTCGGTGAGCAGTGGTGCGCAGGCCACGGCGAGCACCGTCGCCCCCAGCGCGAGGACCGAGGTCACGGTGAGCAGGCGCCGGAGGAACGACACTCCCCCGTCCTCGTCCTCCTGCGCTGCCCTGGCCAGCAGTGGCATGAACATGGCGGTGAGGACCGAGCCCAGCACGAGCTCGGTGATCATGTTGGGCAGTGTGTTGGCCGTGTTGAAGGCGGACGCGACCGCGGGGCCGAGCACGGTGAGGATGAGGATCATCCGCACGAACCCGGTGATGCGGCTCGCGAGGTTCGCCACCGCCATCGATCCGGTCGAGCGCATCACCGAGGCGTCGGAGGAGTCCCGGGTCCGCGTCCCGGTCCCCCCGCCCGGCGGGGTGGACTGCTCCGGCGCCGCCGACCCGGGAGACGCGGGCGCGGCGTCGGGCGAGAACGAGTCGGCGACCGGTGGCGGTGACACCGGGCCGGGCAGCACGCTGCTGCCCGACTCACGGCGTCGGCCCCGGAGCCCGGGGTCCGGTCTGCGCAGTTCGGGTCCGGGGGACCCCTGCTCGTCGTTCACGGTCGGTGCCCTTCGTCCGCGGGGTCGAGGATGCCCCGACGGTAGCGCAGGTACCGCCGACCCCCGAGGACGAGGGCGAGGGCCGCTGCGGCGAGCGCGAACGCCTGCGCCACCGGGTAGCCACCGGTCTGGACGGACAACTCGACCGGCTCGGACAGCGGGCGCCCGTCGGGTCCCTCGAGGACGAACGCGACGGTGTGGCGGGCGCCGCCCTCGGCGTCGGACTGGGTGGGGACCTGCAGGGTCCGTGATCCCGAGGCGGGGATCTGGATGATCCCCACCGGGTCCACCCGGATGTCGGCCGGCGCGGTGACGGTGACGCCGACGCGTACCGGGAACGGCAGCGCGTTGCGGGTCACCAGCAGCAAAGGGCTGTTGGGGCTGGCCATGGTGAACACGCTGCCCGGCGGGAGCAGGTCCACCCGGTCGAGAGAGTCCGCGACCGTCCGCTCGAGCCGCTCGAGTCGGGCAGCGGTCCGGCCCCGGGCGACCTCACCGGTGCCGGACCCGGGCGACGTCCCGTCCCCCCCGGCTCGCCGGCCGGTCTCCGACAGGGCCCGGAGGGCATCGGAGACCATCGGGTCGAGGTGGAACCGGGCGTCCGCCGAGGTGGGGTCGGAGGTGTCAACGAGTGAGCGCAGGGTGCCGACCCCCCGCATTGCGTCGGCCACGCGCCGGTCCGCCCCGGCCAGGTCGATCGCACCCGGGTCGACGGCCCCCGTGGGGTCGTCCGCCAGCGAGCCGTCCGGGATGGTGACCGGGCCCGCCAGGCGCTCGGCGAGCGGGAGCGCGCGCATCCTGCCCGCCTCGAGCTGGGCACCGAGGGACTCGAGCAGCGATCCCGCGGCGTCGCCGTCGATGCTCCACACCTGCGGCGGCACGGCCAGCACGCCCTGATCGGCGGCGGGGTCGGCAGTGGGGTCGGTTGCGGCGGCGGGTCCGGTGGCGGCGCCGGCGGCGGGGGAATCACCGGTGGACGGTCCGGCGGGATCGGCGCCGATCGCGTCGAGAGGAGGGATGGGGACGGGTCCGGCAGCGGCGGCCGTATCGACGGCGTCCACCACCGGGGCGAGCAGGGCCGCGCGGGCGTCCTGCAGTCGGGCCGCCGCGGAGTCGGCCGTCAGCCAGTACCGGGTGTCGGGGTCGGAATACCGTGGGTTCTCGGGCGCTGCCCCGGTCGCGGCGAGAGTCGAGCCGACGGTCGCCGAGTAGGTCAGCGCCCGGCCGGCCCCGGCCAGCCCCACCAGCCCGGGCGGCGGGACCAGGCCGGTGTCGGTCCGCGTCGACGGGGCGGCCACGACGGCGGTGATGTCGGGTTCGTTCAGCGCCTCGGCGGTGCCGGGCAGCAGGGTCCCCGACGCGGGGACCAGGGTGTCGGGGACGGGGGCCACCCCGAGGATCCGCTCGACGGCGTCGGTGTTGTCGAGCGCGGCGCGGGTGAGTTCGGTGGAACCCACCGCCCCGACGGCCTCGAGGCCGGCCTGGGCCGCCGGCAGACCCACGACGCAACCGCCCTCGGCGAGCGCCCGCAACTCGTCGAGCCACCGCCGGGCGTCCGCGGCCACCGCCCCGGGATCCTCGGGACCGGACCATTCCGTGTCGTCCCGTTCGCCCCGGGTCCGGGTGGAAGAGCCTCCGCCGTCGCTCCTGCCGGAGCCGTCGCCGATGAGTACGGTCCGTCCGTCGGCCACCTCGGACACGGTTCCCAGGAGGTCCGGGTCCACGGCCAGGCACACCGCCCGTCGCAGGTCCCGCCCGCCCGCGCCGTCGAATGCCTCGTCGGCCGCCCGGACGAGCCCGGTGAGCCGGCCGTCCTCGGCCAGCTCCCGCAGGAGCGAGTCGTCGGTCAGGGCCACGACCGGGTCCGGGCCCTCCGCGCCGGGCACCGTCGCGACCCGCGTGGGGGCCGCGGCCAGAGGCCACAGCATGGTCAGCGGCACCGGTACCGGTCCGGGCACGTCCGCCGGCCCGGGGGCGCCCACCTCGTCGTCGACCCCCGGAAGCGCCGCCGGCCGGGGTGCCTCGAGCACGGGCAGCAGGGTGCGTGCGTCGTCGAGCCGCGCGGGCGAACCGCCCTCCGGGGTCCCGTTGACGTTGACGAGCAGCGGGTAGACACCAGGCTCGGTGAGTTGCAGGTCGGGTGCGGTACTTCCGACGATCTCGCGGGCGGGCATGGAGATCCGGTACGACACCGACTCCCCCGGCGGCACGGCCTCTGCCACCCGCACGAACTCGCCACGGACCCCGAACGACGGTTCCGACCACACCAGCGGCTCCCGGACGGCCTCCGCGTCGGCGGCACGGGGCCCGCGCTGGAGGCGGACGTCGACCGACTCGAGGGGGAGCTCGCCGACGTTGGCGATCGTCCCGGACACCGTGACGACCGGGACCCCGGCCTCGGTCCCCACCGCGACCTCACCCGTCCCGGACGCGCCGCCCGCGCCGTCGAGGACGCGCGGGGAGATCTCGTCGATGGTGATCCGCGCCAGCGCCGGCGCCGGAGTGGGGATGTACCCGGCGGCCGCGGCCTGCTCAGGGGTGATCGCGCCGGCCGGCTGGACACCCCACAGCGGCCCCACCGCCAGCGCGGCACACAACGCCGTCGGGACGACCGCCCGGACTGCGCGCCCAACCGGCCGCGCGGTCACGGCCCGGACTCCTCCGGCGCGTCGTCGCGGGGGGTCACGCCGGGCGCCCCGGTCCGGCGGACCGGCTCGGGGCCGTCCGCCCGCCGGGAGGGGTCGACCTTCTGCGCGTCGGCGGGGGGCGGGTTGTCACCTGCCAGTTCTGCACGAGCGAGTCGGGGCAGCAGGGTGCGCGCGGACTCCACCAGGCGACGCTCGTCCGGGTAGGCCAGGCGCCTGGGCAGGTCGTCGAACGCGAACCACGCGACCTCGGTGATCTCCGGGTCCTCGTCGCACAACTCGCCGTGGTCGTAGCGGATGAGGTGGTGGTGGACCGTCTTGTGGATGCGTCGGCCCTCGGCGACGAACCAGTAGTCGATGGTGCCCAGCGGTGCGAGGACGGTGCCGTCGACCCCGGTCTCCTCGAGCACCTCGCGCCGGGCGGTCTCCGCGACGGTCTCCCCCGGTTCGATGTGTCCCTTGGGCATGGACCACAGCATCCGATTGCGGCGGTCCAGGCGACCGATGAGCGCGACCTCGAGCCGCGACAGGTCGGCTTCCGGGCCGACCGCCGCGTGCGCGAGATTCCGGACCACCAGGCCGCCGGCCGAGGTCTCCAGCACTGTCTTGAGGCGCTGGCCGCCGCGGGGATGCCGCGCTCCCCCGCGACCACCACGGGCGTTCTTGACGCCGGCCTTGCCACCCTGGTGGGCGCCGGGCTTGGTGGTCTTGGGCGCGGCCTTCGACCCACCCTTGCCGCCGGACTTGGAGCCGGCCTTGGAGCCGGAGCCGCCGCCGGCCTTCGAGGGAGCGGACGTCCGCGTGGTGTTGGCCGAGCTCGCCTGGGCACCGCCCGACTTGGGCCGGCCGGGCTGACGCGGGTGTCGGGGGGTCTGGCGGGCGGTGGCACCGGCGGTGCCGTCGCCGGACTTCACCGTGTGGGTGGCGTCGGTACCGGACGACTGGTTCTGGTTCTCGGGCGCGCGGCCCTGTCCCCGACCACCGCGGCGACCGCGTCCCCCGCGGCGGCGGCGCCGGCCCTGCCGGGTTTGGCCGTCGCCGGTTGGGGCGGAGGAACCGGAGGGCCCGGACTGACCCCCCTTGCCGGACTTCTGGCCAGCACCACCGGAGGTGTTCTGAGCCGCTGATCTGGACTTGTCACCCTGGGAGTTGCGCGCGCCGTCGGCGGGCTTCGCGGCGGCGCCGTCCCGCGTGTGACCAGTGGATTCGCGTCCGGTGGCTCCGGGTCCGGCGGACCGACGTGCGCGACGACGCCGCGGCGCTGTGGCGCGCGGCTCGGCGGGACGATCGGCTTCGGACACCCATCGATGCTACCGGCCGGGGGTGAGTGGACCGGAATCCACGGCGCGCCGCCGCCCGGTCGCGTGCGGCTCAGGCCCCGAGCGCCGGACCGACTACCCGCCAGGAGTCCCGGAGTTCGCGGGTGAACAGGGCGAAGGTGTGGGCGCCGGTCGGGTACCGGTCATAGGTGAAGGGCACGCCGCCGTCCCGCAGCGCGCGGGCCATGTGGCGGGTTCCCAGGTCGGCGGCCAGTTCCGTCGGCGCGCCGATAGCGAAGGTCGCCGACCCGATCTCCGGCGAGTCGTGCGGGCCGGGGTTGCCGGGGGCGGACGCGAGGTACAGGGCGGTGCCGCGGAGCCGTTCGACGTCGTGCGACGGGTCATTGACGAGCCAGGCCGGGTCGTCGTGAGGGCCGAACGCGTTGTGGACGTTGCCGCCGCCGCGCGCGACCATCGCGGTCATGGCGGCGCGACCGAACGGCGTGGAGACCTCGGGGAACCCGGACAGGGACGCCGCGGCGGCCCAATGGTGTCGGCTCCGCGCGGCGAGGGTGAGCGCGGGTCCGCCGGACATGGACACGCCGATCACGCCGCGGGTGCCGTTCAGGGCGTGGGCGCCGGTGAGCGCGGCGGGTAGTTCGGAGTCGAGGAAGGTGTGCCAGCGGTTGACGCCGAGGACGGGGTCCTCGCGCTGCCAGTCGGTGTAGAGGCTGAACCGGCCGCCCTCCGGGCTGGCGACCAGGACGTGTTTGTCGGCGAAGAAGTCCTCGTAGTCGGTGTGATAGGCCCAGCCGACGTGGTCTTCTCCCCCGCCCACGCCGTTGAGCAGGAGCAACAGCGGTGCCGGCGACGGGCTCGCGGGGAGGAGGAGGAACGTGGGGACGGCCCTGGCCATGGACGGGGACCACACGTCGGCGAGTACCTTGCGGCCCTCGACCGGTTGGACGCGCAGGATCTGTGGCCGGGAGGTGTCGACCGGGGGCGGCGCGGTGGGGCGGGGCGAGGTGGTGAATCCGAGGGCCGTGGAGGTGTCGACGCCGCCGGCGGACTGCGCGCCTGCGAGCGGGTGGACCGCGCCGGTCAGCGCCACCACGGCCGCGGCCGTGAGCGCGACGGCCGTCGGTGCGATGCGCCGACGGCTGGGTGACGGGCGTGGGTATATACGACGACGACGAGACACACCCGTCACTCTAGATTGCTTCTGTATCACGGGACAGGATGTCGATCCCGTGGCGGCCGGGAACGGTCCCGCGGCGGCGGGCGCGGCTAGAGTCCGCTGTATGAGCACTGGCCCGTCCGCCCACGCCCTGGTCCTGCGACACCGGGCCAAGCCGGGCCGTCGCGACCAGTTGATCGAGGTGTGGCGTCGGCACATGCCCGAGGCCGTCCAGGCCAACGACGGGCACGAGGCCTATGTGCTGTGCGCGTCCCACGTGGATCCGGACGTGATGGTGGTGTTCCAGCACTACCGGGATGCCGCGGCCGCCCAGGAGTTCCTCGGTAACCCCGCCTACCTGCGATACCTGGAGGAGTCGAGCCCGCTGCTGAGCGGCCCGCCCGAGGTGGAGGCCGTGGACCCGCTGTGGTCGAAAGTCGTCGCGGCGGGCGGGTGAGGCGGCGCGCCGAGCCCGGAGGCGCGGGTGTCCGGCTGCTCCCGGGGGGCCTGTCTGACACTCTGGCAGCGCACCTCGCGCGAGATACGCTGCCTCGTTGACTTACGCGCCTTGAATGGTCCAATCCCGCAGCGTGACCCGGGGTTCTGTGTGCATTTCCGCAGCGTAGGTCGGTTAGGCAGCGTATCCGGAGCCGTTCGTGCTGGCCGGATGCACACTCGGCCGTCGTCCCGGGTCCGGCCGGGCCCCGACTCGGCCCCGACTCGGCCCCGACTCGGCCCCGCCCCCGAGTGCGCGGATCAGGCTTTGCCGGGTCCACTCGGTAAAGTCGGGCGCGTGACAGCCCGCAGACCGACCCCCGACCGCAGTGCCGCCGCCGATCGAGCCGCCTCCGATCGACACGACGCCGCGGTGTTCTCGGCTCTGCAGGACGGACCGGGCGCCCGGCCCGACCCGGCCGAGGTCGAGGCACGCCGGGTCCGGCTGCTGGCGGGCGCCCAGACCACCATGAACGACCTGGCGGACGTGCTGGCCCCGCTCGCGACGGCGTTCGGCGACGCCGGGCACGAGCTCTACCTGGTGGGCGGCAGTGTCCGCGACGCCGTGCTCGGCCGACTGGGCACCGACCTGGACTTCACCACGGACGCCCGACCCGAGACGGTGCGGGCCATCCTCGGCGACTACGCGGACGCGGTGTGGGACACCGGGATCGAGTTCGGCACGCTCTCGGCCGTCAAGCGGGACGGTGGCGGGATCGAGCAGCAGATCGAGATCACCACGTTCCGCGCGGACTCCTATGACGGGGTGACCCGGAACCCCGAGGTCGTCTTCGGCGACACCCTCGAGGGTGACCTCATCCGGCGTGACTTCACGGTAAACGCCATGGCGGTGCGTCTGCACCCGGACGGGCGCCAGGAGTTCGTCGATCCCCTGAACGGGATGGACGCCCTGCTCGCCGGCGTGCTGGACACCCCGGCGGCGCCGGAGCAGTCGTTCGCCGACGACCCGCTGCGCATGCTCCGGGCCTGCCGGTTCGTCTCCCAGCTGGGGTTCACCCTGGCGCCGCGGGTGTTCCGGGCGATGGCGGAGATGACCGGGGAGATCGACCGCATCACCGTCGAACGGGTGCGGACGGAGCTCGACAAGACCATCCTCGGCGATTTCCCGATCGACGGCATCAACATGCTGTGCGAGGCCGGGTTGGCCGACCGGGTGTTGCCCGAGGTGCCCGGCATGAAGCTCGAGCGCGACGAGCACATGCAGCACAAGGACGTGTACTGGCACTCGCTCACGGTGCTCAAGCAGGCCATCGACCTCGAACCCGAGGGGCCCGACCTGGTGCTCCGCTGGGCGGCGTTGCTGCACGACGTGGGCAAGCCCGCCACACGGGCGCCCAAGCCCGGCGGCGGCGTGACCTTCCACCACCACGAGGTGGTCGGCGCGAAGATGGTGCGCAAGCGCATGCGTGCGCTCAAGTACTCCAAGCAGATGATCGAGGACGTCTCCGGCCTGGTGTTTCTCCACCTGCGCTTCCACGGGTACGGCGAGGGTCAGTGGACGGATTCCGCGGTGCGCCGCTACGTCTCCGACGCCGGACACCTGCTCCCGCGCCTGCACCGGCTGGTCCGGGCGGACTGCACGACCCGCAACAAGCGGCGGGCGGCCAAGCTGCAGGCCAACTACGACTCGCTGGAACGGCGGATCGCCGAGATCGAGGAGAAGGAGGACCTCGCGCGGGTCCGCCCAGACCTCGACGGCAACGAGATCATGACGCTGCTCGACCTCAAGCCGGGGCCCGATGTCGGTCGCGCGTGGGCATATCTCAAGGAGTTGCGCCTCGACCGCGGCCCGCTCGACCGGGATGAGGCCGAGGCCGCACTCCTGAGCTGGTGGGCGGGACAGAACGAACCGCAGCAGAACGGCGGGTCCGGGGGCTCCGCCGAGCAGAACGGCGACCCGGCATGATTGGCGGAGCGGTCGACCGCTACCTCGGTTCGGCCGCTGCGCGGGTCGTCGTCGCCGTCCTCGCCGTCGTCGGCACGCTGCTGCACACCGTCGGAATCCCGGGGCTGCAGCAGACCCCGCCGTACCGCATCGACCTCGACGTCTACCGCGTCGGCGGGCAGGTGTTCCGCGACGGTGGCGACCTCTACGGCGAGCTGCCGCAGCTCGCCCAGGGCGCCCACCTGCCGTTCACCTATCCCCCGCTGTCGGCGCAGCTCTTCTCACTGCTCACGCTGGTGCCGTTGGCGGTCGCGTCCGCGCTGATCACGCTGGCGACCATCGCGGTGCTGGCCTATGTCGTGCACCTGGTGCTCACGCGCACGTGCGAACGCCCGCAGCGGGAGTTGTGGTGGCTCACGGCAGCCATCGTGGCGGTGGCACTGTGGTTCGGCCCGGTGCGCGAGACGATCGGGTTCGGGCAGGTCAACGTCTTCCTCATGGCGCTGGTGCTGGTCGACGTGATCCGCGGCCGCGGCCGCTGGTGGGGCGGCACCCTCACCGGGTTGGCGATGGCCATCAAGCTCACCCCGGCGGTGTTCCTGCTGTACTTCGTGCTGCGGCGCGACTGGCGCGGGCTGGCCACGGCGGTCGTCTCGGCCCTCGCGTTCACCGGGATCGGGCACCTGCTCACCCCGGACGACTCGGCCCGCTACTGGACCTTCGCCATCCGTGACCCGGCCCGGATCGGCGGTCTGGCGTTCACGTCCAACCAGTCGGTGAACGGGTTCGTGCACCGCCTCGGGCTAGAGGACACCGCGGCGTCGGTCGCGTGGTTCGTGGTGTCCGCGGCGATCGGCCTGGGGATCGCGTGGGTGTCGTGGCGGCTGCTGCGGTCCGGCCACGAGGTGGCCGCCGCGGTGGCGGTGGGTCACGTGGCGCTGTTCTGCTCGCCCGTGTCGTGGGGGCACCACTGGGTGTGGGCGGTGCCGGCGATCGTGCTCACCCTGGTGTGGGCCGACCGCGCGGGGCGAGACGGCGACGACGACGAGCGCGGCTGGCTCGCCCTGGCCGGCAGCGGCGTGGTGGTCTTCCTGGGCACACCGCAGTGGTGGGTGCCGCACAGCGAGGACCGCGAACTCGGCTGGGGCCCGCTTGAGCACCTCGTCGGCAACGCCTACCTGATCTGGGCGGCGGTCTTCCTCGTCGTCGTCGGACTCCGGGCGTCCCGCCTCGGCCGCCCCGACCTGGGCGGCGACCCCGAACAACCCGCGCTGCTCGACAGGGCCACCGCGAGCCGCTGAGCGCCCGCCGTCAAGGCGGAATGGCGATCTGTGGATTACGGATCGCTGCTCCACAGATCGCGGATCGGGGCTGGTAAGGGTCGGGTGTCCGGGACACGATTCTCGTCATGGACTACTTCTTCGGAGACGGCGTCGGGGACCCGACGCAGTGGCAGGGCGAGCCCGACCTCACGCTCGGGACCGGTGCGGCAGACGCGCTGTGGTTGGACTTCGACGGTGACGGTTACGCCGACGACGCCCTCTGGGATTCGGACGTCGACGGTGTCGCGGACCGCGTGGTGACCGACGTCGGCACCGCCGCCCAGGTGGCCTACGCCGACGACGGTGATCGCGGGCTGTGGAACGTCTATGCGGGAGGCGCGGGCGCGCTCGCGGCGGGATCCGCGGGGGCCGGGTCCGTCGGCGGCGGGTCCCTCGGCGCGGGGTCTGTGGGCGGCGGCTCGGTGGGGGGCGGGTCTGTGGGGGGCGGGTCTGTGGGCGGTGGCTCGGCGTTCGGAGGTTCGGTGGGCGCGGGGTCGGCCGGCGCGGGCTCGATCGGGGCTGGATTAGTGGCGGCCGGATCGGTGCTGGCCGGGTCGATGTCGGCCGGTGCAGAGGGGGCGGGAGCCCTGGTCGATGGCTCGCTGGCCGCGGGCGCGGAGGCGATCGCCACCGGCTCGGAGGCGCTCGGGGAGCTGCCGGACTGGGGCGCGCTGTTGTCCGATGCGATCGGTGCGATCCACCACGGGTCGACCGCCGCCACGGACTCGGCCAGGTGGTCCACGCCGCCGGTCGCCGAACCGGATCCGGTGCCGTCGCCCCCGCCGGTCCAGGGCGGGACGAATCCCCAGCCCGCCGCCCCTGTCATCGAGGATGACGGCTCCATCACCGTCGACACGGGTAGCGGGTGGCTCTCGGTTGCCGACGTCAACGGAGACGGGCTGCTCGACGCCGCCCTGCCCTTCGAGCCGCCCCGTCTCGAGTTCCCGCACCTCGACGCGGGCTCTGCCACAGGAGTGGTCGGGACGGGGGTCATCGACGCCGGTGCGATCGGTGGTGGCTCGGCCCATGAGGGGTCAGTCGGTGGTGCAGGCGCCGCCGGATCCGCCGCGGCGGGCTCGGCTGCGGCGGGATCCGCGGCCGCCGGGTCGATGGGCGCGGGTTCGGTCGGCGCAGGGAGCGTCGGCGGCGGCTCGGTGGGTGCAGGCTCGGTGGGTGGCGGCTCGGTCGCCGCGGGCTCCGTGGGCGGTGGTTCTGTGGGCGGAGGGTCAGCCGGGGGTGGCTCGATCGGTGGCGGGTCGATCGCCGCGGGCTCCCTCGGGCTCGGCTCCTGACCGCGTGCGAGCGGCCGGAACCGCGGCGACCGCCGCGGCGGCGGCGTACAGCGCGGCCGGGACCAGCATCAACGGCGCCGACCGCCCGTCCGCCGGCACCAGGGGCAGGATGGCGACCATCCCCACCACGAAGGCCGAGTTGAACAGCGCGTCCTGCAGCGCGAAGACCCCGCCGCGACGGGCGTCGGGAACATCGGTCTGCATGGCGTTGTCCGCGACGAGCTTGACCACCTGGGCGCCCAGACCGATCGCGACCGCACCCACGACCAGCGCGGTCGGGTCGAGGGTCGGCCCGACCGCGAGCTGGGCGACCCCCGACAGGACCGCCCCCGACGCCACGATGGCGATCCGCCGCCGACGGGCGATCGCCCACGGGGTGACGACGGCCGCCAGGCCCATTCCGGCGGCCACCGCAGCCGACATCAGTCCGAATCCGCCCATCCCGGCGACCACGGGGCCGCCCGCTCCTGCGGACTCGGCGTCGCGCAGCAGCAGGATCGCCAGCATCGTGGTGATCCCGAACGCCGCCCGGCCGAGCGTCACACCGGCCAGGGACACCCACACGAGGGTCGTGGAACGGGCGGCCCGGACGCCCTCGGCCAGTCCACCGGCGAACAGGGCGAGCGCATCCCGAGTGACGGCCCGGCCCGGATCGGAGCCGAGCTCGTCGTCGTCGGGGCCCAGGTGCCGGTGCGGCAGGGCCAGGATCGCCCAGACCCCCACCAGCGCGGCGATCACGGACGGCACGAGGGTCCACGACACGGCGCTGTCCCCGGCGCCCAAGACGGCCAGGACCGCGAAGGCGGCCACCGCGCCGACGGCCGTGATGATCGACCCCACGGTGACCAGGACCGAGTTGGTGGCGGCGAGGATCCGGTCGGGCACCACCTTGGGCATGGCCGCGGTCATGCCGGTGTTGATGAGGCGGCCGAGACCGATGGCCACGAGCGACAGCGCGAACAACGCCGTCAGGCCCGCCCCGGTGTGGACCGCCCCGGCGGCGATCAGAGCGATGGAGGCGATGATGGCGACCGTCCTGACCAGGGCAGCGACCGCGACGACGACCCGGCGGTCCCACCGGTCGAGCGCGGCGGCCGCGAAGGGCCCGACGATCGAATACGGCAGCAGCATGACGGCGAACCCGCCGACGATGGCGGCCGGCGTCGTCGCGGATTCCGGACTGAACAACACGATCCCGCCCAGCGCGGCCTGGTGGATGCCCTCGCTGAGCAGGGCGGCCAGGCGTGCCGTGGACAGCCGGCCGAGGCCGTCCGACTCGCGCATTGTGGCGGCCAGGCGTCCGCGCGGGGGGCCGACCGGGTCGGCGGACAGGGAGGTCACCCGAGTCACCGTATCGCCCACGACTCGAACCCTCACCACACGAGCGGTCACCTCACGGGCGCGGACCACCGCGGCGGAGCCCGATCGAGGGGAGGCGCGTGTGGGTCGGCGACGACGGGGGCATCATGGGGACATGGACACGGGACCGGACGATCTGGGTGGCGGCGGCCTGTTCGGCGACCGCCTCTACTCCGCGATGGACAAACGTGACCCCGTCGCCGGTTCGCTGCTCATCGCGGCGCCCGACATGCCCGACCCCAACTTCCAGCGAGCGATCATCTACATGATCGAGCACGATCACTCGGGCTCCCTGGGGGTGGTCATCACCCGTCCGAGCGAGACCGAGGTGGAGTCGATCCTGCCCGCCTGGGCCGAGATCTGCGCTCCCCCGTCCGTCTTCCACATCGGCGGTCCCGTCAAACCCGACACCGGAATCGCGCTGGTGGTGCTCGGCTCGGGTGTCGACGGCGATCGGTTCGCGGGGCTCCAGCAGATCGAGGGACGGGTACACGTGGTGGACCTGGACAGTGACCCCGACCTGCTGCGGGACCACGTCGAGGGGATGCGGGTGTTCGTGGGCTACACCGGCTGGGCCCCCGGGCAGCTGCAGGACGAACTCGACCGCGGTGACTGGTACGTCGCGCCCAGCCTGCCCAGCGACCTGCTCGCCCCCGCCCGCGTCGACGTCTGGGGCGCGGTGCTGCGACGGCAGGAGATGCCGCTGCCGCTGTACGCCACCTTCGTCCAGGACGGCGACGTCAACTGACGAGTCCCGGCCGATAG
Source organism: Dietzia sp. IBK-p2-16D (assembly GCF_057773085.1). Lineage (NCBI taxonomy): Bacteria > Bacillati > Actinomycetota > Actinomycetes > Mycobacteriales > Dietziaceae > Dietzia > Dietzia sp. IBK-p2-16D. The sequence continues at coordinate 97,673 of NZ_JBYMTL010000002.1, forward strand.
CTATCCCACTGATTGGGATGTGCTTTCCAAACAATGAGATCACGCCTAGGCTCATGCAGGTGGAGACGGGTGAGGGTGTAGTAGCGGTGGTGACCTCGCGGCACTGGCTGGTGCTGGCCGTCGCCACGTTCGTCGCCGCGTCGGGCTCGGCGTTCGTCGTCGGCGCGGGCTTCCTGCTCCCCCACCTCACGACCGTCGAGGGGCTGTCACTCTCGCGGGCCGGGGTGCTGGTCGCGATGCCGCTGGTGGGGATGGCCACGGCGCTGATCGCGTGGGGCTGGCTCGTCGACCGGACGAGCGAGAAGCTGGTCCTGGTCTCCGGTTCGATCGGTGCCGCGCTCGCCCTCACCGCCGCGCTGTTCGTCGAGTCGTTCACGCTGCTGGCGATACTGTTGCTGGTCACCGGGGCCTTCACCGCCTCGGGGAACTCCGCGAGCGGGCGGCTGGTCGTCAGCTGGTTCCCGGCCCACCGCCGCGGGCTCGCCATGGGCGTGCGGCAGATGTCCCAACCGGCCGGATCCGCGGTCGCCGCCATGACCATGCCGCTCCTCGCGCAGTCGTACGGTCTGGGCGCGGCGTTCGCGGTTCCCCTGGCCATGGCCGTGGTCTCGGCGGTCGCGGCCCTCGTCGTCGTCACCGACCCGCCTGCTCCCCCGCCGACGCCGAGCGCTCCGACGCCAACGGTGACCGGCGCGGCGGCGAACGCCACCCCGGCATCCCGCCCCCCATCAGACGGGTCGCCCTACCGCGGATCCCGCTACCTGGCCCGGGTGCACGGCGCGTCGGTGCTGCTCGTCCTGCCCCAGGGCATGCTGCAGGCGTTCCTGCTGGCGTGGCTCGTACTGGGGCACGGTTGGTCGGCGGTGTCCGCGGGCGTCGTGGTGACGGTGAGCCAGGTGCTCGGTGCGCTCGCGCGGATCGTCGCCGGAGCGGTGTCCGATCGGGTCGGATCGCGGATGACACCCCTGCGCGGAGTGGCGATCTCGGTGACCGCCGGCCTGGCGGCCCTGGCCGTGGCCGAGGTGCTCGGCGCACCCGGGGCGATCGCCGTGACGCTCGGGGTGGTCGCGACCGTGCTCTCCGTGTCCGACAACGGACTGGCGTTCACCGCCGTCGCCGAATACGCCGGCCCGCGGTGGAGCGGGCGCGCGCTGGGCGTCCAGAACACGGCACAGTTCGTCGCGATCTCGGCCTCCACTCCCCTCGTCGCCGCGGTGATCGAGGTCTTCGGCTACTGGCCGGTGTTCGCCGGCGCGGCGGTGGTCGCGGCGGCGGCGATCCCGCTGGTGCCCGCCGCGGACAGACTGCGCACGTGAACGGCGACGCCCCTGCTCGCCCCCGGGGAGCTACGTGGGCAGGGACTCGCCGCGGTACTGGCCCACCGACCACACGTTGCCCTCGGGGTCGCGCGCGGAGAAGGTGTGATCCCCGTAGTCGGTGTCGTGGAGCTCCATGACGATCTCGGCGCCGGCCGCCCTGGCACGCTCGTAGACGACGTCGGCGTCGGCCGTGACCACGTAGGCGAGGCCGGTTCCGGCCGGCATCGCGTGGGGATCGTCCGCGTCGGGCCGCTGGTCGCCGAGCATGATGCCGCCACCCTCGGGCCACAACAGCTCGGCGTGGACGATGCGGCCGTCCTCGGCATGCGAGAGGGTCTCGACGAATCCGAGGGCCTCGGTCAGCCAGTCGATCACGGCGCGTGCGTCCGAGCACTGGAAGCAGTGCCAGACGGTCGGAGCGGGCGGGGTCCCGGGCTGGTGTGCACTCATGTGCCGAGTGTGCGCCGACCCGGGCGGGGGCGGAAGGGCTCCGACGGGGGTGATGCCGAATCGTGGCTGGTTAGACTGCCCGGCGTGTCGAATGCCCCCTCCACCAGCGCAGAGATCCGGCAGGGTCTGGCCGACTGCTCGACCGTCGGGCTGGGACTGGTGCCGCTCGGCCTGGCGTTCGGCGTGCTGATGACGCAGGCCGGGTTCGACTGGTGGTGGGCGCCGGTGTTCTCGATCGTCATCTACGCCGGTTCGATGGAATTCCTCGCGATCGGCCTGCTCACCGCCGTCACTCCCCTGTATTCGCTGGCCGCCGCGGCGTTCCTGGTGAACTTCCGGCATGTCTTCTACGGGCTGAGTTTCCCGATCGAGGCGATCCGTTCGCGGCTCGGCCGGTTGTACGCCGTGTACGCGCTCACGGACGAGGTGTACGCGATCACCGCCACCAAGCGGCGAGTGGAGATGTCCGGGGCCCGGACGCTGACCATCGCGATCACCTGCCAGTCGCTGTGGGTGGTGCCGGGCATCATCGGCGCGCTCGTGGGATCGGCGCTGCCCGAGGGGCTGGACGGGCTGCAGTTCGCGCTGACCGCCTTGTTCGCCGTGTTGGCCGTGGACGCGTGGCGCTCCTCGGGTGATCTCCCGGCGCCGGCGATCGGCCTGGTCTGCGGCCTGGGCGCGGCGGTGGTGGCGCCCGGGCAGATGCTCATCGTGGGCCTGTGCGCGTTCGTCGCGGTGCTGGTGCTGCGCTACATCTGGGCCGTGCGCACCGGGCGTGACGCCGCGTGATCGCCGCCGTGCCCGGGACCGCCTACCTGCTCGCCGGGCTGGGCCTGATGTTCCTCGTGACCCTCGCGCTGCGGGCCGCCCCGTTCCTCGCGCTGACCCGGCTCCGCGATTCCGGCATCGTCCGCTACCTGGGCGGCACCATGCCCGCCGGGGTGATGGTGGTGCTCGTGGTCTACACCCTGCGGGACACCACCACCGAGCTCGGGTCGTGGGTGCCGGCGACCGTCGCGCTGGGGCTCACTCTGGCTGTGCACCTTGCGTTTCGACGCGCCGCGGCGAGCATCGTGCTGGGCACGGCGACCTACATGCTGTTGCAGACCGTGCTGGGCTGATACCGCCGACCCGGACGGCCCCCCACGCGCGCGCAAGTCCTGCAGCCGCGCACGAAATCACGTGAGCGGCTGCAGGACTCGCGCGCGGCTGCGCGATGGCAGGTGTCGCTACCCCGATCGGCGCGGGCGGCCGCTCAGTGAGCCACCGGGCACGTGCCCAGGTCGACCTTCCACTCGGTCAGGCCGTTGAGCCACCCCGACCGGAGCCGTGTGGGGTCGCCGAGCGCGGTCAGGTCCGGGAAGTGGTCGGCGACGGCATTGAAGATCAGCTCGAGCTGCATCTTCGCCAGGTTGGCGCCGAGGCAGTAGTGCGGGCCCTGTCCGCCGAAGGTCACGTGCGGGTTCGGATCGCGGAGGATGTTGAAGCTGAAGGGGTCGTCGAAGACCTCTTCGTCGAAGTTCGCCGACCCGTAACAGATGAGCACGCGGTCGCCCTTGGCGATGGACACCCCTCCGACCTCGGTGTCCTCCATGGCGGTCCGCTGGAACTGGGTGATCGGCGACGCCCACCGCAGGATCTCGTCGTAGGCGGTCTCGGGCCGCTCACGCTTGAACAGCTCCCACTGCTCGGGGTGCTCGAGCATCGCGACCATGCCGTGGGTGGTGGCGTTGCGGGTGGTCTCGTTCCCGGCCACGGCCAGGAGGGTGACGAACCAGCCGAACTCCTCGGCGGAGAGGTGTTCGCCGTCGACGTCGGCCTGGACGAGCTTGGTCACGATGTCGTCCCGCGGGTTGGCGGCACGGTCCTCGGCCATGGCGTTGGCGTACCCGATGAGCTCCATGGACGCGATGGCGGGCGCGTCGGGGTCACCGCCGGCGTCGTAGCTGGTCATGATGTTGGACCACTCGAAGATCTTGTGGCGGTCCTCCTGCGGCACACCCAGCAGGTCCGCGATCGCCTGGAGTGGCAGCTCGGAGGCGATGGAGGTGACGAAGTCGTCGGCGTTCGACTCGGCGGCGGCGGTGACGATCTTGCGTGCCCGGTCGGCGAGCTCCTCGCGCATCCCGGCGACACCGCGGGGGGTGAACCCGCGGGAGATGATCCGCCGGTGCTTCTTGTGGATCTCGCCGTCCTCGTTGACGAGCATCGACCGCTGCGCCTCGATGATCGACCGGTCGGTGCCCTCGGCGAACCGCGGGATCATCGTGTTCTCGCCGGCGGAGAACACCTCCCCGGTCAGGCGCGAGATCTCCTTGACGTCGGCGTGCCGGGTGACCAGCCAGTAGTGGTCGTCGTCGAACCCGTCGGAGCCCGCGCGCTTGTCGACGCGGTGGATCGGCTCCGACTGCCGGAGCTGGCGCCACTCGTCGTGCGGGAGCCGCTTCTCGAACAGGTCGGGGTCGGTGAAGTCGAAGCCTGCCGGGATGGTGACGTCCATGGTGTCTCCTGGGCTGGTCGCCCGCCGGGTCCGGCGGGGATGAAACCGTGAATGGTGGTAACTATATACACGTGGCACTATCCTCGAGCGAGATTCTCGACCGCGCTCTGATGTTGGCGGAGCAGATGTCGGGATCGATCGCGCGCGCGGCCGCGAACTACGACCTGACGGTGCCGCGTCTCGAGCTGTTGTTCGTGCTCGGCCTGCAGGGAGAGTGCAAGCAGGTGGAACTCGCCACGTATCTCGATTGCTCGCCGCGTCAGGTGACCGCGCTGGTGGACGGTCTCGTGGCGAGTGGCCACGTGGAGCGCACGATGCCGCCGGACGACCGGCGGGTGCGGCTGGTGAACCTGACGGACAAGTCGCGCCGGATCGTGGATGAGGTGGTGACGGCGCGCGTCGGACTCGCCGACTGGTTGTTCGAAGGATTCGACGACGACGAGCTGCAGGCGTTCGGAGCAGTGTCCGAGAAATTGGTCTCCCGGATGAGCGGGCGTGCGCTGAGTCGGCTCCCCGAGCAGTGAGTCGGGCCCGGTCGTCGGATCAAGCCGGTCGTTGACTCAGGCCGGTCGTCGACTCAGGCGGTGCAGGCCGCGCAGCCGGTGTCCGCGCGGGCGTATTCGACGAACCCGCGGGAGAGGTAGTTGGGGACGGCGGCGGGGGAGTCGTCGTCGCAGGTGTGCAGCCACACCCGGCGGCACCCGGGCACTTTCCAGGCGATGCGACAGACCTCGGAGAGGAACCATCCGCCGAGACCCCGGCCGGCGAACTGGGGGAGCAGGCCGAAATACACGATCTCCACGTCGACGCCGACGTCCGCGGCACCGTCGGAGTTGTCGAAGGCTGGGCCGGTGGTCTCGTCGCACGGGCTCATGCGGAGCTCGGCGAACCCGACGATCTCGCCGCCGAACGTCGCGCGCAGCGTGCTGACGCAGGGGTCGGAGCAGTACGAGGCCCAGTCGCCCTCTGCCCACTCGAGACGATCGATCCAGTTCCAGTCGCTGCCGATCTCGCGGTACATACGCGAGTTGAATGCCGGTTCCGCGGGGAAGACCCGGGAGATCGTCAGCTCCGCACGGCCAGCAGGACGCAGGTGGTCGGCGTCGGTCTGCTGGAGGTAGGTCACGCTGGTCATCGGGCTATTGAAGCACCGCAACCCCACCGCGACCCAACCGGTGACGGGCCACGGCGGGGCCGTGGAGATGTGCACTCAGTTCACGTTGATGTGGACGCCCGGGATGTTGAGATCGTTCACTGCGCCGGCGACCGAGCCGGCTGCCGCGTTGAAGGCATCAGCACCGGCGTTCTGCAGGCCGTGCGCGGTGAAGGGATTGCTGGCGGCCGCCGCTCCCAGGAGGCCGGTGGCCCCGACTGAGCCGGCGGCCCCGGTTCCCGCGACGATTCCCGCAGGAACGGCCCAGGCAGGCGCGGTTGCGACAGCCGTTGCGGCGGCACCGAGGGCGGGAACCGCGCCGGCGGAACCGGCGGCGGCGGCCGGGGCCGCCCCGGCGGCGATGAGAGTCGCGATGGCGAGTGAGATGGGATCCATGGTCGTGCCTTTCTCTGGTGGGTGGTCAGCCGATCGTGACGACACGTGGCTCGATGACCGGTTGTGGGTTGACGGGAAGTAGCGGTACGTCGATAGCGAGGGGAGGCGGGACCGGGGCCGGGTCTGGCGGGGGTGCCGGGCGGGGAGCGGGTGCCGGGCCCGGTCTGTACGGCGCCGGTGCGGGTGGCTGCGCCGGGACAACCGGCACCCGGATCGCTGGCGGCCGGGCCGGCGCGACCGGCGCTGATTCCGCGGCCGGGCGGGCCGCTGGCGACCCTCGTCTCGAGGACGGCAGGCGCTCGCTACTCACTGGCGCGGTGGAGGTCGGCGCGGTGGAGGACGTCGCGGCGGAGGACGGAGACCGCGCCGACGTGGTGGAGGGTGCAGGCGATGTGAGGCCGGCCTGCTGTACCGAGGGCGGCACGGGCCCGGCGGCTGTGGCCGTCGCGGTCCCCTCGGTGAGCCATGCTGCGCCTGCTCCTGCCGAGAACCCGAGCAGGGCCAGGCCGGCGAGAGCCAGGAGCGGCATGGACCGAGGAAGCGGCGGGCGCGTCGTCATGGGCACGGCACCCCTCCTCGAATCGTCTGACAGCCCGGCGGCTGCCCGAGCTACTCAGCTCGTGCGGCGTGAACATTAAGACGGCTTCGGGGGCGCCTCAACGTTTTCCTGCCTAAAGAGACCGTCGGTCGAGGGGTCCTGTGACCTGCTGATATGTAGTCACCCTCCGGGAATGGAGGGAACCCGCAGGTAGCGGCGACGGGGAAGTGAGTCGCGATGACATGACGCCGTGATGAGAATCGATTTATTACCGGGATTTGTCGTCTGTCGGCGCGGTCCTGTCGGGAGCGACCAGTTGCGAGTCGTCCCGAGATCCGTAGTGTCGCGGCATGGCTAACGTACTGATGATCATGTCCGCGGCCGACCACTGGACCCTCAAAGACGGGTCGGCGCACCCCACCGGTTTCTGGGCAGAGGAGTTCGTCGCACCGTACGAGGTGTTCACCGACGCCGGCTGGTCCGTCACCGTCGCGACCCCGGGTGGGCGTGCTCCCACCGTCGATCAGGCAAGCCTCGGCGAAGGCGCCGGCGACCCGGAGACCCTCGACAAGGTCAAGGCCTCGCTCGATCGGCTCGCGCCCGTTCTGAACTCGCCGGCCGACCTGGCCTCCGTCGATCACAACCAGTTCGACGTGGTCTTCTACCCGGGCGGTCACGGCCCGCTGGAGGACCTCGCCGTGGACAAGACCTCCGGGGCGATCCTCGCCGAGCGGGTGACCGCGGAGAAGCCGCTCGCCATGCTGTGTCACGCCCCGGCGGCGGTCCTCGCGGCGTCGGATGACGTGTCGTCCTCGCCGTTCGCGGGATACAAGATGACCGGATTCTCCAACGTCGAGGAGGAGCAGGTCGGGCTGGCCGAGAACGCGCCCTGGTTGCTGGAGGACAAGCTCGTCGAGCTGGGAGCCGACTACTCCTCGGCCGCCGAACCGTGGGGCTCGCACGTGGTGGTGGACCGCAACCTCTACACGGGTCAGAACCCCCAGTCCTCGGAGGAACTGGCCAAGCGGATCGTCTCCGACCTGGGATGAGTCCGCGCCGATGAGCCACATCGTCGACCGGCACGCCGTCATCGACGGCCACCGCATCTCGTTCGGCGTGCACGGCGAGGGCGAACCCGTGGTCCTTCTCCACGGAACGCCCTCGTCGTCGTACATCTGGCGCGACGTGGTGCCCGCCCTCACCGGGGCCGGGTACCGCGTCCACGTCTTCGACCTGCTCGGTTACGGGCTATCGGAACGGCCGCGGGACCCCGACGTCGACACGTCCATCACCGGTCAGGTCGCCGTCCTCGAGGGCCTACTGGGGGAGTGGGGACTCGACACGTTCCACCTGGTGGCCCACGACATCGGTGGCGGGATCGCGCAACGCTTCGGCGTGCAGTCGACCGGGCGCCTCCGGTCCCTGACCCTCATCGACGTCGTGAGCTTCGACAGCTACCCCTCCGAGCGGACCCGGCAACAGATGGCCGACGGGCTGGACGAACTGGCCCGCACGCCGGACGCCGAGCACCGGGCGCACTTCCGCGACTGGCTGCTGTCCACGCACAGCGACCCGGCGAACTTCGACCCCGCCGCGCTCGAGGTGTACGTCGACCTCATCAGCGGTCCGATCGGACAACCGAGTTTCTTCCGGCACCAGGTCGCGCACTACGACCCGCGCCACACACTGGAGATCTCCGACCAGCTGGACAGGCTCGGTCGGATCCCGGTCCAGCTGGTCTGGGGCGCCGACGACACCTGGCAGGTCACCGACTGGGCGCACCGCCTCCACGCCGCGATCCCCGGCAGCGAACTGCACCTCATCGAGAACTGTGGCCACTTCGCGCCGGAGGAACGCCCCGCCGAGGTCGCCGCGGCACTCCGGGCATTCCTCGACGCCCACCGGAGCTGACGGGGCCCACGGCGCTCCGGGCCCGAGGTCCCGGCCAGACCCGGGACCGTCTCCGTTGCCGGGGCCAGTGTGAGGATTGTGCCCGTGACGCAACCGACAGACTCGAAGGTCAGAGGCTGGGCCGCACTCGCAGTGGTCGCCTACGGCGCCGTGGTGGTGGCGCTGACCATGCTCAAGGCGTTCTTCGTGATCGGTCTGCTGTGGCGACCGGAATCCCAGCGTGGACGTTCGGTCGAATGGGTACCGTTCGCCCAGTTCCGCGACGCCCAGACGTGGTTCGGCCCGGTGTTCGACGCGCTCGGCAACCTGGGTTTCTTCGTGCCGCTCGGAGTGCTCCTGTACATCCTGCTGGAGAGCCGGGCCCGCGCGGTCCTCCTCGTCGTCGTCACCGGAGCGGCGACCAGTGCGACGGTCGAGGTCCTCCAGTACGTCCTCGCCCTGGGACACTCCGACGTCACCGACCTGCTGTTCAACATCGCCGGGGCGCTGGTCGGCGCCCTCGTCGCGCGCGCCTGCGGCCCACGTCTCCACCCACTGTGGATCGGTTTCGCGCTCACCACCGCCGCGGTGTTCGCCGTCCTGGTCGTCCTCGGTCCGCGACTGGGCGACCCCGCCGCAGTGGTGGAGCTGGGCACGGGCAGGCCACCGGCGCGGTGACCCGCGGCCGGGGTCGTCACGCGCCCAGCGCCTACGCCGTGTCCGCGCCGGGGTCGGTGCCGGCGTCAGTGTCTGCGGCCCGCCCGTACCGGCCGGCCAGCCACGCGCACACGATCAGCTGGATCTGGTGGAACAGCATCAGCGGCAGCACCATGAGGCCGATCGGCTGTCCGACGAACAGCACGGCCGCCATCGGCAGCCCCGTGGCCAGCGACTTCTTGGACCCGCAGAACTGCACGACGCGCTTGTCCCAGTCCTCGAAGCCCAGGGCGCGGGAGGCGAGTTCGGTCAGGCCCAGGACGACAGCCAACAGCACGCAGCACGCCACGATCAGCCAGGCCAGCTCGGCGGCGCCGATCGTCGACCAGATCCCGTCGGCGACCCCGTCGGAGAACGCCGCGTAGACCACCAGCACGATGACGGTCTTGTCGAACAGGGCGATGCGCTTGATCCTCCGGATGACCGGCAGGACCCAGGTCCTCGCGAGCTGGCCCACCACGAACGGCAGGAGGAGTTGCAGGGCGATCGTGCCGACCGTGTCCCACGTGATGGTCACGGACCCGTCGGTCGTCATGAGGGCGAACACCAACAGGGGAGTGACGAACACTCCCAACAGATTGGACACCGACGCCGACACCACCGCCGCGCTGACGTGCCCGCGGGCGATCGCCACGAAGGTGATGGACGACTGGACGGTGGACGGCACCAGCGTGAGGAACAGGAACCCGGCGGCCAGGGACGCGCCGAGCAGAGGCGTGAGGACCCACTGGCCGAGCAGGCCGAGCAGGGGGAACAGGACGAACGTCGAGGCGAGCACCACCGAGTGGAGCCGCCAGTGCGTGAGGCCGACCAGGAGCTCCCGGGGCTCGAGTCGGGCGCCGTAGAGGAAGAACAGCACGCCGATGCCGATCGTCGTCACCCAGTCCAGCGCATCGGCCGCGCCGCCGGTGGCCGGCAGTACCGCGGCGACGACCACCGCCGCCAGGATGGCCAGGATGAACGGCTCGATCCGGAGACGACGCAGGAGGCCCATCCGTCTATTGCACCACCCGGGTCGGGGAGGGCGCCCGATAGGCTCGGCCCCATGACGGGTAGCGGACGATGACCGGACAGGACGACCAGACCGGACAGACCGGACAGACCTCGGAGGGGTGGCGGCCCAGGGCGTTGCGGGACGGCGAGGAGCCGGACCCGCGGTTCACGCTCGCCAACGAGCGCACCTTCCTGGCCTGGATCCGCACGAGCCTCGGGTTGACGGCGGGCGCGGTGGCGATGGAGGCCTTCGCGGGAGAGGAGATCCCGGAGGTCGTCCGCACGCCGCTGGCCTGCATTTTGCTGGTGCTCGCGGCGGTACTGGCGATCGTGGCGTTCCGGCGGTGGATCCGGATCGAGGCCTCGATGCGGCACCAGCGGCCGCTGCCCATGCCGCAGGCGTCCATCCTGTTGGTGCTGGGGATCTCGATCGGTGCGGTCCTGCTCATCGTGGCGATCCTGGGCGGCACCTTCGCATGAGCACGCCCCGGCAGCGGCGGATCGGGGTGGAGCCCCGGGCGGTGCCGCCCGACGCGGGATTGGCCGCCGAGCGTACCAGTCTGTCGTGGGCCCGGACGTGGGCCGTGGTGGGAGTGAACATCATCCTCGTGGCCAAACTGGTCGCGGAGACGTCGGTGTTCTGGGCGTCGGTCTTCTCGCTGCTCACCGTGATCCCGCTGCTGGCACTGCTCCGGGTGCAGCGTCACCACGAGCGGCGGGTGGGGCGCTTCATCCGGGGGGCCGAGGTGCCGCAGACCCGGGCGTCCCACAACGTCGGTCTCGTGGTGTTGGTCATCGTGATGGCCACCTGTGGCCTCGTCGCCGTCCTCGTCAGCCTGGTGACCGGCTAGCTCTGACCCGATCGGGCGGCCCGGCCGAGCGAGGCGAGGCCCTGCTCGAACTGATCGCCCAGCACCTTGTCCATTTTGATCAGCCGACTCATGATGCGCAGGAGTGGTCCGCGCCGACCGGTCATGTGCCAGGTGACCTCGGTCGAGTCCGGACCGCGCGGGACGAGGGTGAACGTGGTGGGGTTGATGCCCTTGATGGGCTTGCTGAACCTCAGGTCGATCACGACCTGGCGCCCCGCGGAGGCGTCGACGATCTCCATCGAGCCGGCACCGGCCTTCGCGTTGCCGGACCACTCGTAGTGGGCGCCCACGCCGCGTTCGGGGCCGCTGTACCGGCGCTCCATGCCCGGGTCGACGTTCTCCCACGGCGACCAGTCTTCCCAGGCATGGAAGTCCTCGAGCTGGGCGAACACCGCCGCGGCGGGGGCGTCGAGGACGGCTGTGCGGGTGATCGAGTAGTCGGTTGCCATGACGGGCTCCTTCGCTCCGGGCGATCTCCGTCCAGTGTGCGCCCGTCCCCGGCCCCGCGCGAGTGGTCTACGGGGCCGGGAATGGAGGCGTCAGGTGTTCTTGGCCCGTCCGCTCAGTGCGTCGCGGAGGCGGTCGACCATGCCGACGCCCGGTCCGAGGGTCATGTGGAACAACTCGGAGTGCGGCGAGCCGGGGTGCGGCCGGGTGGGGGCGATCTTCTTGGCGGCCTCGACCTTGCGGCCCAGGTCGACCAGGTCCTCGGCGGAGATGTGCTCGCGCATCTTGGGGAACTGGTCCGACTCCTCGTCGTCGGCGTGGTGGTCGAGGAGTTCCTTGAAGCGCTTCACGGTGGCGATGAACTCGGCGCCCCCGGAGTCCAGTCCCTCGAGTTCCTTCATGACCTCTTCGAGTTCCTGGTGCTCTTCCTTGTCGTGCTCGACCTCGTCCTTGCCGCCCGGGACCTCGCGCTCGTAGACGGGGTAGACGAACAGTTCCTCGGCGACGGAGTGGCGCACGACCTCGGCGATGGCAGAGTCGGCCAGCGAGCGGCGCTCCTCGGCGTCGGCGGTGTTCTCGATCATCTCGAGCAGGCCGACCATCTCGCGATGGTCGGCGGTGAGGATGTCGACGACGTCCCCGGCGGTGGTGGGATCGGCCATGGTGATCTCCTTCGCGGTGTGAGACGGGTGGACCTCAGACCGTAGAGGCGGCCGTGCGCGTCGGCCACCGGAGGAGTCGATGGCCGGTTCAGCGGCTGGTGCTCTCCGTCTCGCACATGCCCTGCAGGACGCAGGTGCCGCAGCCGCCGGTCACGCCGCAGTCGGCGGCGGGGTCGCCGGGCGTGGAACCGTCGGCGGGGGAGCAGGAGGCGCCCTCACCGGTGGTGGAGTCGGTGCCGCCGCAGGTGGACGCGGCGGAGTCGGCGTCGCCCGCGGCGTGGCCGCCGCAGCCGTCGGGGCCGCAGCCGCAGCCGCCCTGATCGCCGGAGGTCGCGTCCCACCTGGCCGCCGCGCGTGCCCCGGCCAGGCCGGCGACGCTGAGCAGGACGAGGGAGGCCACGAGGGACACGACGACGACGAGGCCACCGATCCAGCCACCGATCAGTCCCAGGGCGAGGGCCCCGAGCAGCAGCACGAGACCGGCGCCGAGGAACGAGGGTGCGGCGGCGCGGTTGGCCAGCCCCCATGCCTCGGGGGAGCGGCGCGTCTCCGGGGTCCGCACGCCCAACACGCCGTTGCCGGGGAGGGTGCCGGAGAGGGCCGCCGCGCCGGTGCCCCCGACCACGAGGGCGAGCCCCACGAGGAGCACCATGACCACCACGAGCACTGCGTTCACGCCCCCGAGGGTACGCCCGCGGCGTCGGATCTCCGATTCGTCTCAGCCCCGACCGGACCCCGGACGAGGGCGAGCAACCGGGCGAGTTCGCGCTTGTCCCGGTCACTCAGACGGTCGAGGAACTCGCGGCGGACCGTGGCGACGTGGTCGGGGGCGGCCTTCTCGATCTCGGCCATGCCCTCGTCGGTGGCGGACACGAACGCGCCGCGACCGTCGTCGGGGCAGCTCGTGCGCTGCACGAGGCCCCGCTTGGCCATGCGGGTGACCTGGTGGGACAGGCGGCTGCGTTCCCACTGCAACACGTCGGCGAGCGCGGTCATCCGCAGCGGGCCGTCGGCCTCGCTGAGGTACACCAGGACCTCGAACTCGGGCTCGGTGAGGCTCGACGACGTCTTGAGGTCCCGTTGGATCTCCAGGTGGAGGCGCCCCTGGATGGCGAGATAGTCACGCCACAGCGCCTTCTCCTCGTCGTCCAACCATCGCACTTCCTGACCCAGAACCTGTTCGACCATGGGGCCCAGCGTACCCGGTTAGTTGACACAACACATAGGAAACCGATAGATATATGTGTCACATCATCTACTGAAGGAGTCGCATGACCGTCACCACCGACACCGCCACCGCCACCGGGACCACGGCCACCGGGACCGCCGCCACGCGGCCGGCCACCGCCGGTACCGCCACCGCCGGGACCCAACTGCTGCCCGTCCCGGCCGTCGTGCGCGACATCGGCCTGCTCGTCGCCCGTGTCCTGCTGGGCGCCGTGCTGATCGTCCACGGCGGGCAGAAGCTCTTCGTCAACGGCGTGGACGGCACCGGCGCCTTCTTCGAGTCGGTCGGCGTCCCCGCCGCCCAGGCCGCGGCCGGGTTCGCCGGTGCCGTGGAACTCGTCGGCGGTATCCTGCTCGTCCTGGGTCTGCTCACCCAGGCGGTGGCCGTCCTCGTCGTCGTCGTCATGGCCGGTGCCTACGCCTACGTCCACAAGGCCGCCGGCATCTACGCCGCCGACGGTGGCTGGGAGCTCGTCGCCGTGATCGGCCTGGCCGTCGCCGTGTTCGGTCTGGTCGGCACCGGGCGCTACAGCCTCGACGCCCTCATCGCCGGGCGTCGCGCGGCCAAGGCCTGACCGACGGGTCGGTGCCCACACGCTGACGCGGCCCGGCCCGCGCCAGGGTTTAGGCTGGAGACCGCCTGCGTGTGGGCACCGGCGATACCAGGGAGAGCAGACAACCGTGAGCAGCAGCGACCAGACCGCCACCGGCGTGCAGTCCGAGACCGGACCGCAGTCCGACACCGGACCGGCCCACCGCTACGGAGCCGCCCTGGCCGGGCGGATCGAGTCGCGCTGGCAGACCGAATGGGCCGAACGCGGCACGTTCGAGGCCCCCAACCCCGTCGGCCCCCTCGCCGCCCCCGACGGCGCCGCCCCGCCCGAGGACAAGCTCTTCGTCCAGGACATGTTCCCGTACCCCTCGGGCGCCGGCCTGCACGTCGGCCACCCGCTCGGCTACATCGCCACCGACGTCTTCGCCCGCTACCACCGCATGCAGGGCACCAACGTCCTGCACACCCTGGGCTACGACGCGTTCGGCCTGCCCGCCGAGCAGTACGCCGTCCAGACCGGCCAACACCCGCGCGTGACCACCGAGGCCAACATCGCCAACATGGAGCGCCAGCTCGGCCGCCTCGGCCTGGGCCACGACCGCCGCCGCGTGTTCGCCACCACCGACACCGACTTCTACCGCTGGACCCAGTGGATCTTCCTGCAGATCCACGGCTCCTGGTACGACCCCGAGGCCCCCGCCCGGGCGATCGACGGCGGCGAGCACCCCACCCGCACCGGCCGCGCCCGGCCCATCGCCGAGCTGGTCGAGCAGTTCGTCTCCGGAGCCCGCCCCCTGCCGGGCGAGCACGCCGGACGGGACTGGGCCGAGCTCTCGAACGCCGAGCAGGAGAAGGTCCTCGACGCCCACCGCCTGGTGTACCTGTCCGACTCCACGGTCAACTGGTGCCCCGGGCTGGGCACCGTGCTGGCCAATGAGGAGGTCACCGCCGAGGGCCGCTCCGAGCGCGGCAACTTCCCCGTCTTCCGCAAGAACCTGAGCCAGTGGATGATGCGGATCACCGCCTACGCCGACCGGCTGGTCGACGACCTCGACCGCCTCGACTGGACCGACAAGGTCAAGTCCATGCAGCGCAACTGGATCGGCCGCTCGCAGGGCGCCCGCGTGCGCTTCGCCGTGGCCGACCAGTCCATCGAGGTGTTCACCACCCGCCCCGACACGCTCTTCGGCGCCACCTACATGGTCCTGTCGCCCGAGCACCCGCTGGTCGACGAGCTGGCCGGGCCGTTCTGGCCGGAGACCGGCGCGGCCGACGCACCCGGGGCATGCGCCGATGGCGGGCTCGACGAGCGCTGGACCGGCGGCCACTCCTCGCCCGCCGAGGCCGTGCTGGAGTACCGCCGCCGCGCGGCACAGAAGTCCGACCTGGAGCGCCAGGAGAACAAGGAGAAGACCGGCGTCTTCCTCGGCGCCCACGCGATCAACCCGGTCAACGGGGAGCAGATCCCCGTGTTCGTGGCCGACTACGTGCTCATGGGCTACGGCACCGGCGCGATCATGGCCGTGCCCGCCCACGACTCCCGCGACCACGAGTTCGCGACCGCCTTCGGGCTGCCCATCACCCAGGTCGTGGCGCCGGCGGACGGCTCGCGGATCGACGTGCAGGCCGAGGCCTTCACGGGCGACGGCGTCGCCGTGAACTCCACCAACTCCGGCGGACTCGCGCTGGACGGACTCGCCGTGGACGAGGCCAAGGCCGCCACCATCGACTGGCTCGAGGGTCAGGGCACCGGCGAGGGCACCATCCAGTACAAGCTGCGCGACTGGCTGTTCGCCCGCCAGCGCTACTGGGGCGAGCCGTTCCCGGTGGTCTACGACGCCGACGGTGTGCCCCACGCCCTGCCCGACGAGATGCTGCCCGTCGAGCTGCCCGAGGTCGAGGACTACAAGCCCGTCTCGTTCGACCCCGACGACGCGGACTCCGTGCCCTCCCCGCCGCTGGCCAAGGCCACCGAGTGGATGACCGTCGAACTCGACCTCGGGGACGGCCTGCAGACCTACACCCGCGACGCCAACGTCATGCCCAACTGGGCCGGCTCGAGCTGGTACCAGCTGCGCTACATCGACCCCACCAACTCCGAGCAGCTGTGCGCCCTGGAGAACGAGCGCTACTGGACCGGCCCCCGGCCCGAGGTCCACGGCGCGGACGACCCGGGCGGCGTCGACCTCTATGTGGGCGGCGTCGAGCACGCCGTGCTGCACCTGCTCTACTCCCGCTTCTGGCACAAGGTGCTGTTCGACCTGGGCCACGTCACCAGCGAGGAGCCCTACCGCCGCCTGTACAACCAGGGCTACATCCAGGCCTTCGCCTACACCGACGCCCGCGGTGTGTACGTGCCGGCGGCCGAGGTGACCGAGCGCGACGGGAAGTTCTACTGGACCGACCCCGCGGCCGGGGACGGTGGCGCCGAGGTCGAGGTCAGCCAGGAGTACGGGAAGATGGGCAAGTCGCTCAAGAACTCCGTCTCCCCGGACGAGATCTGCGACTCCTACGGCGCCGACACCCTGCGCGTGTACGAGATGTCCATGGGCCCGCTCGACACCTCCCGGCCCTGGGCCACCAAGGACGTCGTGGGCGCCCACCGGTTCCTGCAGCGGCTGTGGCGCGTGGTGATCGACGAGACCACCGGCGAGGTCCGCGTGACCGACGCCGAGCCGACCGTCGACGTGCTCAAGGCACTGCACAAGGCGATCGCCGGGGTCCGCGACGACTTCGCCGGCCTGCGCGACAACACCGCGATCGCCAAGCTCATCGAGTACGTCAACACCCTGACCAAGGCCTATCCGACCGAGGGGCCGGGCGCACCGCGCTCGGTCGTGGAGCCGCTGGTGCTCATGGTGGCGCCCGTCGCCCCTCACCTCGCCGAGGAACTGTGGTCGCGGCTCGGGCACAGCGGGTCGCTGGCCCACGGGCCGTTCCCCGAGCACGACGAGTCGTACCTGGTCGAGGACTCCGTCGAGTACCCGGTGCAGATCAAGGGCAAGGTGCGTTCGCGCATCACCGTCCCGGCCGACGCCTCGCCGGCGGACGTGGAGGCGGCGGCGCTGGCCGACGCGAAGGTCCGGGAGAACCTCGGGGGCGCGGCGCCCAGGAAGGTCATCGTGGTGCCGGGCAAGATGGTCAACATCGTCCCCTGAGTCCCGCCCCGGCCCGGCCCGGCCCGGCCCCGAATCCGCTATCCGGATTCCGGATCCGCTACTCCCGTGCGGGTAGCCGATCCGGAATCCGGATAGCGGATTTCGTGCGTGTGACGTCTCCGTACAGGCGGCCGCATTCAGCCGGCCGGCATCAGCTGCTCTGGACGAACACCGCCGAGGACGAGATCAGCAGATAGGCCGTGGTGACCATCCACATCGCGTAGCTGGCGAACAGCCACGGGCGCCAGCGGATGTGCTGCTGCCAGCGACGGTACGTCGTCACGCCCGCCATCACGGACAGGCCGATCGACAGCAGCAGCGGCAGGATGACCACCTCGACGCGGTCGGAGGTCAGGCACAGGGCGCCCCGGTCGGCGCACTGCTCGTCGATGCCGCCCCGGATCAACACGATCGCCGCCGCCAGGGCCACGATCGCGACTATCGACAGCAGCACGTACCGGAAGGCCTGGCCGGCCTGCCGTTCGTTCCGCTCGAGGCGTTCGAGCGGGTCGTCGAAGTCCCCGTGGGCGCCGTGGTCCCCGCGGTCGCTGTTGTCTCCGTGGTCGCCGGACGTCATTCCTACCCCCCGCCGAACCCGTTGTGACCGCCCGCCGCGGCCACCTCGTCCACCGTCTCGATCCCCAACTGCTCGTCCGTCACCGGCGGGAAGAGCGGACCCCCGCCGAAGGCACCCCGGTGCGACAGTGGCACCTCGCCGTCGTCGTTCCTTATCCCCTTCTCGCGCCCGTACTCGGCCGTGATGACGGTCGAGCCGCTCATCCGCGACAGCTCGGGGTCCTCGGCGAGGGCGGCGATGACCCGTCCGACGAAGCTGGGGTCCTCGGCGCGGTCCAGCGGGAAGCCGTTGAAGTCGTCCATCCCCAGCGATAGCAGCAGCTCGGTGCGGATGAGGCCCAGCCACAGCGAGAGGGTGGAGACCCCGGTGCCGGCGAGCTCGTGAGCCATGTCGGAGGCCATCTTGTCGAGGGCCGTCTTGCTCATCCCGTAGAGCACGGTGTGGAACGGCGCGCGCGAACCGAACGACGAGATGTTCACCATCAGACCGGAGCCCTGCGGCACCATCACCTTGGCCGCCTCGCAGCTGGCGACGTAGTGCGCCCGTAGCCCGACGCCCATGAGGGCGTCCCAGTCGCCGGCGGGCCGCTCCCAGAACCTGCCGTTGAACCCCATGAAGCCCTTGGGGTTGGTCCACACGTTGTTGACCAGCAGGTCCAGGCGACCGGTCTCGTCTGCGATCCGGGCGACGACGGCGAGGACTTCCTCGTCCCGGGAGTGGTCGCATTCGAGCGGACGGATCTCGCCCGGGGCGCCGGAGGCCGCATCGACCGTGCCCTGCAGCCGCTCGGCGGACCGTCCGGTGACGTAGACGACCCACCCCGCGTCGGCGAGCGCGGTGGCCACCCCGCGTCCGACACCGCGGCTGCCACCGGTCACCAGGGCGACGCGGGCGCTCACGAGTCGGCTCCGGCAGTGGCGGCGCCGGGGACGCTGTGGACCTCGGGGTACGTCACGGTCGCGTCGTCGAGGGTGCGGGTGACCGACCAGCCCGGGGTGAAGAGGCACTCGGACATCACCCAGCGGCCGTCCTCGACCCCGTCGCCCTCCACTACATACACGTCCGAGTACTCGCCGGTGGAGATCGTCTCGGTGCCCTTCTCGCGGTCCACCTGGCGGAACTGCAGGGTCCAGGTGCCGGTGGCGCGCTGCGGCGGGCTGCTCGGCCCGCCCCCCTGCACGCTGATCGACGGCATGAAGCCGTGGTGCATGTCGAGGATCCGCGGGCCGCCGTCGGAGGCGGTCGCCAGCGCGATCTGGCGGAAGATCCCGACCATCGTGTCCGGGTCGGTCCGCCCGAGGGGTCCGAAGTCCAGCACCCCGCCGGAGGCCACGAAGCAGGACCGGAAGCCCTCGGGGTCCTTGGCGTCGCACGCCCGCCAATACCGGTACTTGACCTGTTCGATCGCCTCGCGGGCGCGGACTTCCTCCTCGTACTGCATAAGGCCACGTTAGCGTAGGGGGCATGAGCCGAACACTGGTCGAACTATCCGACCGCTGGGACCTGCAGGACCTCATGACCACGTACGCGACCTGCATCGATTCGCGGGACTTCGACGGGCTGGACACGGTGTTCACCCCGGACGCCCGGGTGAGCTACGCCGCGTCCGGCGGCCCGGATGACGACTACCCGGCGGTGCGCGCGTGGTTGGCCGAGATGTTGCCGATCTTCGCCGCCACGCAGCACCTCATGGGCAACCTCGAGGTCCGTCTCGACGGCGACTCGGCCACCGGGCGCTGCATGTGCTTCAACCCGATGGCGCTGAGGCCGGTGGAGGAGAAGGACCAGCAGGTGTTCTTCTACGGGCTCTGGTACGTGCTCGAGTTCGTCCGTACGGATGCCGGCTGGCGGATCGCCCGCCTGAGCCAACAGCAGGCGTTCCACCACAACCTGCCCTGAGCGTCGCGGCCCGCCCCGGGCGTCAGACGGCCCCGCAGGAGCTCGGCGCAGGCCGGTCGAGGACTCGGTCCAGGAGGTAGCGGGCGTTGGTGGCCCGCTCGGACAGCATCGGGATGGCGTGGTCGACCACCAGGCCCGGCGCGATCGACGGCACCTCGGCCGTCCGCAGTTCGACGGTGGAACCGCGCTCGCACCAGTTGCGGACGAGGTCGACGGCCGTGTGGTGCGGGACGACGTCGTCGTTCCGCCCGATCATGACCAGCGCCGGCACCGCCGGCGCGACCCTGCCCAGGTTGTAGCCCTCGAGTACCCGGACGATCTCCGGCTCGGACCGGGCGGCGTCGCCGAGCGACCGGCCGTCCACGGTGAACTCGCCTGTGCGCTTGAGGCCGTAGGCGAACGCGGTCTCGGCGACGCACTGTCCGGCGGTCACCTCGAGCATGCGCTGCCCCTCGGCGTTGAGGTGACGGTCGAACGCCGGACGCAGCTCGGGGTGGACCTGCAGGATGCCGTTGATCGCGTACCCGACCGCGCCGGTGAGCAGTCCGCCGTCCACGCGTTCGAGCGTGCCGAGCATGTCGGAGGGTGGCGCCCCGGCCGCGATGCCGACCAGGTTCACGTCGGGTGCGTAGTCCGGCTGCATCTCGCCGGCCGCGGCGGCCGCGCCACCGCCCTGCGAGTAACCGCTGACCACGGTCTTCGAGTCGGGCGCAAGGTCCGTGCCGGGCAGCCGCACCGCCGCGCGGGCGGCGTCGAGGGCCGACCGGCCCTGGGAGTCGCGGTTGACGTACGGGTGGTGGCCGGGCGTGCCGAGCCCCTCGTAGTCGGTGACGACGACGGCGAAGCCCTCCATCACCATCGTGAGCGCGTCCATGACCGCGTATCCGGCGGCCATCGAGGGGGGCGCGGTCCGGATCCCCAGGCCCACCTCCATGGAGCGCGACGGCGCACACTGGTCGCCCTGCCCCTGCGTGCCGGGCGTGACCACCGCGAGCGGGCGGGGCCCGGGCCCTGTCCAGGGCGCCTTGGGCTGCAGGAACGTGCCGGTGACGGCGATCGGTCCGCCCGCGGCGCCGGTCGAGCGGTACATGATCCGCTGGGCGTCGGCGGGCAGCGCCCCACCGTTCATCAGGTCGGGCAGGCTCGGCGTGATGGTCATTGGCTCGGTGCGGATGACCGTGCCCGGGTCGGCGGGGAGCTCAGCCGGCGGAGTGTAGAACGCGGCGCGGTCCGGCGCGGTGGACGACCCCTGGGCGGCGGCCTCGGGCGCGCCGACAGGGGCCAGGGCGGGGGCCAGCGCGACCGCGACGCCCAGCGCGAGCGCTGCGGCGACGGTGGACAGTCCGGATGTTGTGCGCCGGCTGGACGGAGTGCTCACGAGTGCTCCCGGGGTCGAGGCTGCGCGGAGGTCGGCACCGCGCGAACTGGACAGAACCCTAACGCGTGTCGAGCCGTGGGTGTGGCGCACCTCACGCCCCCCGGCGGCCCTCCGCCTCCTTTCTGATCACCGTGAACTTCACGGTGGCCGGTGTCCGACCCCGCTGTTACGGTGAGTGCGTGCCCAAAGACGTGCTGATGTGCTGGCGATGCGGACCGACGTGGTCCCGCATCGCCCACGCCGTCGTGGCGTAGTACTGACGATGCGAGGGCCCGCCGGGATCGGTCGGGCCGACTTCGCCATGCGAGACGGTCTCCGACGGAACCCGGGTCAACGCTTCAGAACCCACGGCCCGGAACAGGACCGGGCCGGCCGACTTCAGGAGAGTCCCCAGGTGACCGCAAGTCCCCACACCACCTTCCACGCGCTCGAGGACACCGATGTCCTCGTCAGTGCACGGTCGCTGGACGAGTACACCGACATGTTCGGCTTGGACGAGGCCGACCTGAAGGGGCGCATCGTCGACTGCCCCGGTGGCGCGGCGAGCGCGGTGGCCGAGATCTGTGCGGCCGGTGGCGACGCCGTCGCGGTGGACCCGCAGTACGCGCTCGGCGCGGACGACCTTCGCGGCCGGATCCTCGCGGACGTCGAGCGGTCCCTGGCGCAGAAGCACGCGCGGGAGATCGATTACGACTGGGACGTCCGCGGCGGGGTCGTGGGCCACGAGGTCATCCGCCGCACGGCCGCCGACCGGATGCTGGGCCACCTGGCCGCGGCCCCCGAGCGGTACGTGGCCGGGGCGTTGCCCTCGCTGCCTCTCGCCGACGACTCGGCGGACCTGGTCCTGTGCTCGCATCTGCTGTTCACCTACGCGGACCGCATGGACCTGGCCGACCATGTCGACGCGATCGTGGAGATGGCCCGCGTGGCGCCGGAGGTGCGGATCTACCCCCTGGTCGACCACGCGGGGAATCCGCTGCCGGAGCTGGTGCGCAGCGTCATCGCCAGGCTCAAGAAGGAACGCCTGATCAGCCGGATCGAACCGGTGATCAGGCCGTTCCAGTTGGCAGCCACCACGCGGTTGGTCGTCGAGCGCAACGGCCGCCAGCGCCCCTAGGGTTCATGGCTTGCCGGCGGGTTTCACGGCTGGTCGGCGGGCGCCAACCGGAGGATCTCCTGCCCGGTGAACGGTGAGACCCCGGCGGTGGCGACGAGTGGCTGTGGTCCGCCCACCTCGAGGGTCAGGCCGGGTTGGAAGATCGTCCCGGTGGCCAGCGAGTAGGCCACGAGGTTGCACATCTCGGCGTAGACGGCCGCGGGCGGGGCGTCCACGTCGAGCCGCTCGAGGTCCATCCGGCCGAATCGGCCCATCCCGCTCGTGTAGACGCACGAGGTGGTCTCGGTCTGCATCCCGGCCCGCACCCCGACGAGGGCCGGGGCCGGCAGCGGATTGCCCGTCACGAGGTCGCGGTACGGGCCGGCCGGCAGGGTCGCCGCGGCGCCGCCCACGCTCACGGCCACCGCGCCGGGTAGCGCGGTCAGGGCTGCCGTGACGTTCGCGACCGCCAGTTCGCAACGGAGCGTGTCGAGCCGGGGGTCCAGGTACTCGGGTTCGCCCGGCTCGCCGTCGTCGCCGATCGGTCCCCACCGGAACCCCGCCACCACGACCTGGGACCGGTGCGACTCCACCACGGACTCGCCGCCGTTCCACGCGGCCAGGTCGCGGGTGTACTGGACAGCCTCCGGCACGGGGGCGTCGACCGAGGACACGATGACCGTCGCGTCCTCGATGTAGACGGCGGTGGCGGGGTCGTCGTCGCTGCCCCGCTCGACCTCGTACGATCCCTCGAAGATCTCGGTGAGGAGTTCACCGACCTCGTCGTGGCCGGGGGCGGGCCGGTCGACCAGGACGATCGCCACCGGGGTCTGCTTCCACGACAGGTCCTCGCCGGTCTGCGGGTCGACGGCGGGCTGGTCGGGCTGCGGCGTGTCGGTCATGCTCCGAGGCTAACGCCTGATCGCGCCGGGACCGCCGGGACCGCCGGGACCGCCGCGACCGGCCACCGCGCCGGCACCGCCGCCGGGTCAGTTGAGCAGGAAGTCGATCACCAGGCGCTCGAACTTGTCCTTCTGTTCGATCATCGCCCAGTGGCCACAGCGGGAGAAGGCGTGCAGCTCGGCGCGCGGGAGCTGGCGGAACGCGAAGTGGGCCTGCTCGTAGGGGAGCATGCGGTCGTCCCGGCCCCAGATGAGCATGGTCTCCTGCCGGATCCGGGAGGCGCGGGCGTACAACGGCGTGTAGGCGTTCTCGGGCTTGAGGATCGAGCCGAACACCGAGTACATGCGCTCGACGGCGCCCGGCGCGGTGGCGGCCTCGGTGCGCGCGCGGATGAGCTCGTCGTCCACGACCTTCTTGTTGCCGACCATCGTGTCGACCCACGCCGCCATGTTCTTGTCGGTCGGCTCGGCGAGGAACTCGAACAGTCGGCGCGATCCCTCGCTCGGCTCGGGCGTGAACAAGGGGGCGGCCAGGCCGCCGGGGCCCATGAGCGCCATCTTGCGGACGCGGTGCGGGTAGGCGAGGGCGGTCTCGCAGGCGACGTTGCCGCCCATGGAGTTGCCGATGATGTCGACCTTCTCGATGCCCTTGGCCTCGCAGAACGCGTCGATCGCCTCGGCGGCGATGAGCGGGTAGGCCTTCTCCCACTCCAGGTCGGAGCTCTTCCCGAAGCCCGGCATGTCCAGCAGGATGGTGTGGAATCGCTCGGCGAAGACCGGGAAGTTGCCGGCGAAGTTGGACCACGCGGTCACGCCGGGGCCGGATCCGTGCAGGAAGAGGACGGGGACCGCGCTCTCGGGTTCGGCGACGCTCTGCTCACCCGCTTCGTGGTAGTGCAGCTCGAAGCGGCCGGCGGTGATGGTCTTGCTGGTGGACTCGAAGTCGAGGGCGCTCATGACGCCCACGGTACTAGAACACGTTCTAGGAATCTCGCCGTCGTCCGAAATTAAGTCAGCCGCGCGGGGAGTCCCTGGACCATCCCCGCGCGGCGATGACGGAACTCTAACCCGAACCGGCACTTGGTGACAAGTCGGTAACAATTATGACGGTCGTCACATTAGCCCGACCTTTTCCGATGCGCCTGGCCAGCAGTTATGAAACGCCGCATATGGACGATCGGTGAAAACGGGGGTAGATCGGCGGTGCAGGCCACCCCGGCGCCGGGCCCGGCGGGGTCGACCCGATACATGGACGAACCCGCCCCGCCCGTTCCCGCGGTCACCTCATGACCCGGTCGAGGAACGCGGTGGCGTCGGGGGTGGCGGTGTACACGGTCCCGCTGTGATCCCGGTCCGGGTACACGCGCAGCTCGAGCGGCTGCCGGTTGAGCGTCATCTCCGCCGCGAGGGAGAGAGCCGAGGGTGCGGGCACGTCGAGGTCGAGCAGGCCCTGGCCGAGGAACACCGGACGGTCGTAGCCCGCAGCCGGCGTGCCCATGTAGCGCCGGAGGTGGCCGAAGACGTCGGGGACCTCCTGCAGGGGCCGGGCCAGCGCCTGCGAGACCTGGAAATCGCCCACCTTCTCGCGCATCGCCGAGTAGCACAGCGTCTCGGCGGCGTCGACCATCTCACGCCCCTGCGGCGTGAGGAACCCGTTGACGTCGAGTTCCGGGTGCTGGTCGCGGAATCCGGCGAGGATGTACATCGCGTACAGGTTGAGCCCGGTCGGGAGGTTCACCGGCGGGAATCCGGGCCCGCCCCATTGGAACAGGTGCTCGATGTTCGCCGGGGCCCCGGTCGCCACGACGCCGCGATAGTCGAGGCCTGCGGGCGCGCCGAGTTCGGTGGCGCGGGTCGCGGTGACGAGCGCCGCCCCGGCGCCCTGCGACTGCCCGACGAGTCCCCACCGGGCGGAGAGCGGCAGTCCGTCCGCGCGGGCGGCGGTGATGGAGTCGACGATCCCACGTGCGGCCGCCTGCCCGTTGAGGTAGCTGAGCAGCCCGGGGGTGCCGAGGCCCACGTAATCGGCGGCCACCACGGCGTACCCACGGTCCAGCCAGTGGCCGAGGTACTCGGCGTCGCGCTCCGAGCGCGGCTGGGTCGAGGGAGCGCAGTCGTCGCCGAGCCCGGTGGTGCCGTGTGCCCACGCCACGACGGGCCAACCGCCGGGGGGCGGCGTCCCGTGCGGGAGGAACACGGCGGACGTGGCGATCGCCTCGCGGCCGTGCTGGTCGATCGTCCCGTAAGCCTGCCGCACCGCCCGGCCGGCCTGAGGGAGGGAGAGGGCGGGGTCGAGCGGGACCGTCGCCGCGGGCGCGCCGGGGACGGGGATCGGAGCGGTCCACTGGCGGGTCTCGAGCCCGGACCAATTGGGCGCGGGGTTGGGGGACGGTGCCGGGGCGGCACCGGCGGTGGGGGCCGCGAGAGAGGCGACGACGACGAGGGCCGCAGTCGCCGCGGAGAGCATCCACGGGGAGCGCCGGGGTGTGGTGGAGTTCATATCTGGAGGGTAGTCCGCTACCGGGGACGCTCCGGTGAGGTTCGCGGTGGCGGCCATCCCCGGGGCCCGGCGGCTCGACGTACGCTGCGCTCGTGACCCGGAGAACCATCGACATTCCCGACCTCACCGGCCAGACGTGGCTCGTCACCGGCGCGACCAGCGGGGTCGGGCTGGAGACGGTCCGGGCCGCATCCGCGTCGGGAGCGCGGGTGATCCTCGCTGTTCGCGACACCGCCCGAGGGCGGGAGGTCGCGTCGCAGTTGCCCGGTGAGTCCCGGGTGGTGGAGGTCGACCTGGGTTCGTTGGCGAGCGTGCGGCGGGCGGCCGGTGAGCTGACCGGCTCCGGTGGGGGCGATGCCGGACGTGGGGTCGGTGGCGGGATCGGTGGCGGGGCCGAGCAGATCGACGTGCTGGTCAACAACGCCGGTGCCATCACCCCGCGCCGGCGCGAGACCGCCGAGGGGTTCGAGATGCTCCTCGGCGTGAATGTGCTGGGCCCGTTCCTGCTGACGAACCTCCTGCTGCCGCTGGTGCGGCGGCGGGTGGTGATCGTCGCCTCCAACGCCCACAAGAGCGGCACTCTGCACTTCGAGGACCCGCATTTCCGCCGACGCCGGTGGACGCCCGCCGCGGCCTACGCCCAGTCGAAGCTCGGCGACATGCTGTGGGGCCTCGCGCTGGATCAGCGGCTCCGCGACGGGCGCGCCGAGGCGGCGGCGGTCGGGGTCGACGTGCAGCTCACCTACCCCGGCTGGGCGGCGACGGGGATCTCCAACGCCACCGGCAACGTGGCGCTCGATCGGGTCGTCACCGGCGTCTGTTCGCTGTTCGCGCAGCCCGCCGCGCAGGCCGCGCTGACGACGTTGTTCGCCGCGACCCGCCCGCTGCCACCGTGCGGTTACACCGGGCCGGACGCGCTGCGCCACCTCCGGGGCCTTCCGACGCTCATCGGTCGCAGCGCCGAGGCGTCGGACCCGGCGATCGCGGAGCGGTTCTGGGAACTCGCGGAGGCGGCGACGGCCGGGGTCTGATCCCGCGTTCCCGGCGGTGGCCGCTTGGTCAACGGCGGACCCGGTAGCGCAGGTGGAGGACGCGGCGTCCCCGGATCACCACGTCCGGGTCCTCCAGCAGGTGCCGGGCGTCGACCGGCCCGAAGTAGCGCTTCCCGGATCCCAGCACGACGGGCACGACGTCCATGCGTACCTCGTCGACCAGCCCCGCGGCGAGGACCTGGCCACCGACGTCGCCCGCCGCGACCTCGACCACCCGGTCACCGGCGAGCTGCCGGGCCGTGGCCACCGCGTGGTCGACGTCGGTGACGAAGTGGAACGGCGCTTCGGGGTTCCAGCCCTCGGGCGGGGGTCGGTGGCTCACGACGACGACGTGGTCGATCCCGCTCGGCGGGCGCCCGTCCCAACCGTCCGTCAGGTCGAAGACGTGGCGGCCGACGATCGTCACCCCGATCTGATCCCAGTACGGCCGGATGTAGTCGTACGACGTCTGCGTCACCGCCACGACGCCACTGTCGTCCAATGGCACGTCGCCACCCGTCAACCAGTCGAACAGCGGTCCGGGTTGGTCGTCGGCGTCGGCTATGAAGCCGTCCACGGACACCGAGCCGTACATCACCACGGTGCCCACGGGTCTGTCCTGTCGGTCTCGGAACCCGCACCGTTGCCGAACCGGGGTGTGGGGTCGATGCTGGTCGGGGGCGTCAGACCCGGTGAGGTGTCGTGATCGTCAGAGGTGGTGGTCATGTCTGATCAGGGCCCTTCCTGGTGTAGACCGCCGCGATGGTGCCCGTGCTCGTGGCGGCGACGCTCGTCAAGCGGAGCGCCCGCGGGGCCGACAGGCCGCCGAACAGGTGTTTACCGGTGCCCAGGAGGAGGGGGTGGATGAAGAGGCGGAGTTCGTCGACGAGGTCGGCCGTCAGGAGCTGGCGGACCACGTCGCCGCTTCCGAGGATCACGACGTCCCCCTCGCCCTCGGCGGTGAGCTGACCGACCGCCGAGGTCAGGTCCCCTTTCAGCGGCACCGCCCCCTGCCAGTCCAGTGACGGCTGACCTCGTGTGGCGACATGCTTGGGTGAGGAGTTCAGGCTGGCCGCCATGGGGTTCTCGTCCGGCTGGGACGGCCAGAAGGCGGCCATCTTGTCGTAGGTCCGGCGACCGAACAGGTACGCCGAGGTTCTGCTCAGTCCGCCAGGGTCCAGGACCTCGTGCATGGCCTCGGCATAGGGGAGGCCCCAGCCCCCGTGCTCGAAGCCGCCGTCGCGGTCCTCGTCGGGGGAACCGAGGCCCTGCATCACGCCGTCGAGGGTCAGGAACTCGACGGCCACCAGATTTCTCATGGGTTCACCTCACATTCGGACCCCGCCGGACGGGGGGTCCGATTCCGTGCGCGGGCGGTCCATCGGTGACGGGTGCAACGGGCGCGGCGACCGGGAGAACGTCGCGACGTCGGGAAACAGGTGGTGAGGACGGTGGTATCGCGTCTGAAACGCTACGCCGACCCATCAGCGTGGGCAAGAGATCTGCCGTGCGGGAACCGAGCCGTCCGATACGTGAGTGCAACCAAAGGGTTGCACTACGTCGGGGATCGTGCCAACGTGGAGTCACAGGTGCACCCCGCGACGCAGCATCCACCGAGCGGAACGCACCGCGAGGGAGGGAAGTCCGATGAACGAGGACCGAGCAGCCGGAACCGGACCCGACACGACCACCGACGACGTGCCGGACGAGATCGTCCGCACCATCCACATCGATGCCGGGGCGCAGACCGTGTGGGGCATCGTGTCGGAACCGGGATGGTTCATCAACAACGGTGAGTGGGCCGAGCACGTGATCACCACCGAGGGCGATGTCTCCCACGTGGTGGACCCGGTGCACGGCGAGTTCAGCATCCGCACCGTGGAGTTGGACCCGCCCCGCCGCGCGGTGTTCCGCTGGTTGGGCGGGCAGATCGGAGACGTCGACGAGTTCCCGTCCAACACGATCGAGTTCACCGTCGAACCCCGGGGCGACGGCGTCGTGCTCACGGTGCGCGAGACCGGATTTGCCGGTCTGAGTCGTGACGCGGTGGTGCGGCGGCAGCGATTCGAGGAGAACTCCGCCGGGTGGGAGGCCGAACTCGACATCGCCCGGCGCCGTGCGGAGGATCGCCCGTGAACGGCGCGACCGCGACCGACGGCCCGTCCGGGCTGCTCGACGCCCGGGCCGACGGGGTCTTCACCGCTCTCGCCGACCGGACCCGCCGCCGCATCCTCGTCCGACTGGCCGATCAGCCGGACGATGCCGGAGCGGTGGCCGCCGACCTGGGGATCAGCAGGCAGGCGGTCGCCAAACACCTCCGGATGCTGGTGGACTCGGGGCTCGTCACCGCACGCCCGCAGCAGCGACGGCAGGTCCACGCGGTCCGGCCCGATCGGATCCGCGAGATCTCCGATCTGCTCGGCGCGGTGTCCCGGGGATGGGACCGCAGGCTCGCCCTGATCAAGGACAGCGCCGAGAGCGCCGAGAGCGCCGAGAGCGCGGGAAGCGCCCGGCGCGTGGAGTGACGGACGGTCACGTGAGGTGGTCGAACTCGCCGTCGACCCAGGCGGCGTAGCGCTCCGCCGAGCGCTGGACGGCACCGCGGGCGTCCTGTGGTACGCAGCCCCCGAAGTTGCTGTAGATGCGGTCGAAGTCGTAGCGCGAGACGTGCTCGGCGATCCGGCGGACGACGGCCCCGGACAGCGGCATCCAGTTGGGGAACGAGCGCATGAACGTCACCCACCCCGGATCCGCGACCGAACCGATCGTGTCACCGGTGAACAGCACGCCGCGGCCGTCGGCGGCGGTCCAGTGCACCACCACACTGCCCGGGAAATGCCCGCCGGGCTGGGACGCCCGCACGCCCGGCACGATCTCGATCTCACCGCCGTCGGCCGGCTCGGCGGCGTGGCCCCCGCCCCACACGACCGTGTTGCGTGGCCGCAGCCCCAGCCACTGCTCGTCCGGGGCCGAGACGTAGACCGGGCAGTCGTCGAACGCCGCCGACCACAGTGACTGCACCCCGTACATGTGCGGATGTGAGGCGATGATCGCGGCGAGGCCACCCCATCCGCGCACCGCGGCGACCGCCTCCTCGCTGATGACATTGGGCACCTCGACCAGCACGTTGCCGTGTGCGGTGCGGATGAGCGCCGGCTTCTGACCGATGCCGGGGCTGTTCTTCTGGACGAGTGAGATGACGTCGGTCTCGCGCTCGGTGAACTCGATCGATGCGCCCCCGGCCCGCGACTGCTCGGGGTTCGTCCACCGCTGTCCTCCGGAGGGCACGTACTGGCGCTCGTCCGCGCAGATCGGGCACACCTCCGGCAGCGGCCGCGCGCGCTCGACGCCGCAGGTCGCGCACTGGGTCACCGAACCCGCGAGCGCCCCGTGACCGGGGCTCACGGCATGTCCCCCTCGATGTCGACCGAGTGCCAGTCGGCACCCACCTGCAGCTCGAGTGACCCGTCGACGGGAATCTTCTCGGACTGGCTGGAGACGGCGGACTCGAGTGCCTCCTGGGCGTTGTCGAAGTCGCCGAGATCGATCGTCTGGTCAGGGGTGCGGAGGCGGTAGTGCGGCATGCCCCGATTGTCCCCGCCGCGCGCGACCGACGCATCCGTCGCGGCCCCCGACCCACCCGCCCCGGCGTAGTGGGCGGCGCAGGCGCGCGGTGTTCGCTGCCCGGCGGGTCTTCCCTGGTGGCCGCCCGCGGCGCACACTGGGTGGAGGCCACCGCGTCATCGAGAGGGCACATCATGTCGTCGTCGTCATCCTCCCCGTCCCACGACCGACCCACCGCCGTGCCGGACGACCCGCCGCCCGGGTACCCCGACCTCGGGCCGGAACCGGTGGGGCAGATGCGGTTGCTGCGCGTACCGGCCGTGCCGACCGCCGTCGTCCGCGCGACCGGCGTGCCCATGTCCACGATCGCCGGATACTTCGACGCGGCGTTCGGCAAGGCCTTCCCGGCCTTGTTCGCGGCCGGCGTGGCCCCGGCCGGGCCGGCGTTCGCGGTGTACACCCGCACCACCGAGGAGCCGGAGTTCACCGCCGACATCGAGATCGGGTTCCCCCTCGCCCGACCGCTGGCCGAGCTCCACGACGGTGACCCGGCGGAGGTCGACGGGATGCGGGTCGTCGCCTCCGAGCTCCCCGCCGGCGACGTGGCTGTCGTCAGCCACCTCGGCTCCTACGACGGGCTCGGGCAGGCGTGGGGCGAGTTCATGGCGTCGATCGGTGCGATGGGCCGAGCGCCCGGGACCCCGTTCTGGGAGAGCTACGTGACCGAGCCGAGCCCGGACATGGACCCCGCCACCCTGCGGACGGACCTGTTCTGCCCGGCGCGCACCCCGGACGACGCGGCCTGACCCGGGCGCCCGCCGCCCTCCGCCCTTCGCCCGCCCCTCATCGAGAAGAGCGTTTCGCACACCCCCTTCTCGGCCGATGCGTGCCGAACAGCCTTTTCGACAAGCCGGACGGGCCGGGCGGGGGCAGCGGCGAGCGCCGCGCGCCTACATGTCCTCCAGCGATCGGCCGGTCGTCTCCGGGATGAACCTGGCCACGAACAACAGCGACAACAGCGCGGAGACCGCGTAGAAGCCGTAGGTGAACGTCAGACTGAACTCGGCCATCGGCGGGAACGCGGTCGAGACCACGAAGTTCGCCAGCCACTGGGCGGCCGCGGCCAGGCCCAGCGCCGCGGAGCGGATGCGGTTGTTGAACATCTCGCCGAGCAGCACCCACACCGCCGGGCCCCAGGACATGCCGAAGAACACGACGAACCCGTTGGCCGCGATGAGCGCGATCAGCCCCTGGGTGTCGGCGAGCTGGGGGGCGAGTTCGCCGTCCGGGCCCGGCCCCATGGTGGCGGTACTGAACATCAGGGACATCACGGCCAGGGAGATCGTCATGCCGACGGAGCCGGTGATGAGCAGCTTGCGGCGCCCGATCCGGTCGATCAGTGCGATCGCCACTATCGTCACCGCGATGTTCGTGACGGAGGTGATGACCGTCTGGGTGAGGGCGTCGGACTCGGTGAAGCCGACCGACTGCCACAGCGAGGTGGAGTAGTAGAAGATCACGTTGATGCCCACGGCCTGTTGGAAGACCGACAGGACGATCCCGATCCACACGATGGGAAGCAGGTTGACCCCGCCCGGCTTCACGAGGTCGCGCCACGTGCGCTTGCGGTCGTCGCGGACCGTCTCGCGGATCTCCTTGATCCGGTTGTCGATGCCGCCCTCCTGGATGGAGCGGAGGACCTCGCGGGCCCGGTCGACCATCCCCTTGCCGACCAGGTAGCGGGGCGATTCGGGAATGGTCAGCGCCAGCACCCCGTACGTCACGGCGGGGATCACCTCCGCCCAGAACATCCACCGCCACGCCTCGGCGCCGAACCACAGTTCCTCGATCGCGCCGCCCGCGACCCCCGCCAGCCAGGCGTCGGAGAGCAGCGCGACGAAGATGCCGGAGACGATCGCGAGCTGCTGCAGCGATCCCAGCCGACCGCGGATGGCCGGCGGGGCGACCTCTGCGATGTAGGCCGGCGCGATGACCGACGCCGCGCCCACGCCGAGACCGCCCACGAGCCGCCAGGCGATGAGATCCCAGGGCCCGACCGCGAGCCCGGACCCGAGCGCGCTGGCCGTGAACAGCACCGAGGCGAGGATCATCACGCGCGTGCGGCCCCACCGGTCCGCCAGGCGTCCGGCGAGGTAGGCGCCGGCGATGCAGCCGAGCAGGGCCGAGGAGACGGCGAACCCGGTCAGACCGGCGTTCATCTCGAACGTCTCCTGCACGGCGTCGACCGCCCCGTTGATCACCGCGGTGTCGAACCCGAACAGGAAACCGCCCAACGCGGCGACCAGGGAGATGATCACCACCCGGCCGGTGTGGAACGACTCCTCCTCGGCAGGCGTGGGTGAGGTCTGTTGCGTGGACATGGCGTACCCCTGATTCCGGGCCGGTCGCACCTGCTCCAGGTGGTGTCAGGAGCGTAGGCACGTGACGAGAGTGGCGCAAGTCACAACTCGCACGACTGTTCCGCCCGGTCCGCCCCCGCGGAACGAGAACACGTTCTAGGCTCGGGGTCACCTCGTCGTCGTCACCGAAAGGGCCACCGCCTTGAGCGCCTCACCCGAACAGATCCGTTCCACCGCAGACTCCTACATCGCGGCGCTGACCGCCGGCGACCTCGAGGCCGTCATGGACCTCTACGCGGAGGGTGCCACCGTCGAGGACCCGGTCGGCAACGGGACCGTCCACGAGGGCAAGGCGGCGATCCGCGAGTTCTACGCCAGCGTCGTGGCGATGAAGATCGAGGGCGAGGTGCTCGAGGCGCGCGTGTGCGGAGACGACCTGCTGTTCAACTTCGAGATCACCACCCACTTCGACGCCGACTCCAAGGCCACCATCAACGTGTGGGACCTCATGACGCACGACGAGCAGGGCAAGATCGCCTCGATGCGCGCCTACTGGACCCCGGAGAACATGAGCTGACCTCGCGCCCTGAACTCCGCCCCGGTCGGCCGGGGCGCGCGCACTACGCGCCGCCCTGGCTCCCGGCCCCCTGGGGCACGTTCTCCGACGGCTGGACGACCACCAGTCCCTGACCGCCGAACGCCAGCTGGAACGTCTCCCCGCTGCCGCCGCGGATCAGGGACTTCAGACCGCCCGTGTCGACCCGGACGTCCATCGTCACCCCGGCGGTCCACAGGACCACGGCCTGGGGGTCGGCGAACGTCGGCGCCGAGGACACGTCGAGGGCGACCGGCTGGCCCTTGGTCGTCACCGCGACGAACCCGGTCCCGCGAAGGGAGACGTTGAACAGGCCACCGGTCATGACGGCCCCCTTGGCGGCGATGCGGTGGATGTCCCACGCGATCCCCTCGGAGAACGCCAGCACGCTCGCCCCGTTGACCGAGATCATGTCGTCCTCGAGGTGGAGCACCTGGACCTCGGAGGCCTGATCGGCCAGGAAGAGCTCGCCCCGGCCGGTACACCGCATGAGGGGCACGCCCTCACCGGTCGCCGCCGCCTTGAACATCTTGCCGATCCCGCCGCTGCCGACGTTCTCGAAGCCGACCTGCCCCTGGTAGGCGACCATCGACCCCGTCCGCGCGAGGATCGGCTGCTCGGCGAGGGTCACCTTGAGCATCTTGGAGTTCTGGAGCGCGAACCGGCGATTCGTCTCCGTCTCGCGCGCGGTCTGGAAGAGGTCGCCGTGGATCATGGCGCACACGGTACGCCCGCTCCACTAGCCTTGAGGCCATGATCACCGCAATCGTCTTCGTCCACGCCGAGACGGCGCGGATCCCCGAGGTCGCCTCCGCGATCGCCGACATCGACGGGGTCTCCGAGGTGTACTCGGTCACCGGCACCATCGACCTCATCGTGCTGGTGCGTGCCCGGCGGAACGAGGAGATCGCCGACATCGTCTCCGATCGCCTGAACAAGGTCCCCGGGGTGCTGGACACCGAGACCCACATCGCGTTCCGCACGCAGTCCAAGCACGACCTCGAGGCGGCGTTCTCGATCGGCTACGAGGACTGAATCGGCCAACGAGGACTGACCCGGCTACGGGGCGGGAGTCAGGTCGGCTGGCCGGTCATCTGCTGTATCCGGGCCAGTCGGCGCGCGCGGCGTCGGGCGCGCTGCAGGTCCGTGAGCAGCTCCCGGCCGGTCCACCTCCGGCGATCCGCGCCGGCGGCCTCGGCCTCGTGCACCAGCTCGACGATCCGCGCGCAGGCCGGCGCCTCCATCCCGAGCTGACCGGCCATCTTGACGACCTTGCCCTGGAGGTACTCGATCTCGGTGGGCCGGCCGCGTACGAGGTCGTCCGTCATGGAGGAGGTGCCGTCCGCGTCGACCCGCACCGCGGCCCGGGCGAGTCGGCGGAACAGCGGGTTGGGCAGCCGCATCACCACCGGGAGGGCGCCGGCGGGGACGGCCAGCGGCACCCGCGGCACCACCCCGGCCGCCGTGAACACCCGGTTGGCCTCGGCCTGGCACAGGGCGACGCTGCGCCGCAGGTCCCGGTCGAGCAGCTCGGCCCGCAGCGGGAGTCCGGACAGCGCCTGGACCGCGTTGTTGAGGTTGATGAGGACCTTGCCGTGGAGGACGGCCTGGATGTCGTCGGTGGGCCGCACGGGTAGCTCGGCCGCCGTCATGGTGCGGATCAGCGGGACGGCCCGGGGGTGATCGGCGAGCCGGATCACCCCGGTGGAGGTGCGCCGGTAGGTGGCGGGGCCGGTGCGCGCCAGGTTGAAGGGCACGACGCCGGGGATCACCGTGGTCGAGTCGAGCAGTTCACGGATGAGGTCCGCCGAGTGGAGGCCGTTCTGTAGGCCCACGACCAGTGTGTCCGGTCTGAGGAAGGGGGCGAACTCCGCGGTGGCGGCGGCGGTCTGCCCGGCCTTGGTGCACACCAGGACCACGTCCGAGCGGCGGACGCTCTCGGGCGTGGTGGCCAGGGTGAGGGCCTCGGCGGGGACGTGGAGCCGGTCGTCCTCGCCGGCGCCGGACTCGACGGTCAGGCCCACCGCGCGGATCGGGTCGAGGACGTGGGGACGCCCGACCAGGGTCACGTCGGCATGGCGGGCGAGCCGGCCGCCCACATAGCAGCCGACCACGCCCGCGCCGATCACGGTGACCCGCAGTGGGGTGTCCGGGCTGGTCATGGTGGAGCAGACGTTACGACACGTGCGGCGGCGGGGGAGGCGTTCGCCGCACCTGTCCGCCGGACGGGGGAATCAGTGCGGGCGCGGCCGCAGGACGACCTCGGTGGGGTGCGAATCCGGAGTGGACTCCAGTGCGTTCCGGACGGCGGTGGCCACCGATTCGGCCCGGAGGAATGCGGTCGGGTCGTAGGTGCGACCCTCGGCGGCGACGATCGCGCGCTGCATGTCGGTGTCGACGCGGCCCGGGTGGATCGAGGTGACGCGCAGGTCGGGTTCCTCACCCCGGAGGGTGTCGGTGACGGCCCGGAGCGCGAACTTGGAGGCGCTGTAGGCGCCCCAGCCGGGCTTGGCGGTGATCCCCGCGCCGGAGTTGACGACGACGAGGTGGCCCCGTGCCGCGCGTAGCGCCGGGAGCAGCACCCGGGTCAACTCGACCACCGCGAGCACGTTGACCTCGAACGCCCGGCGCCAGTGCCCGGCGTCCGACTCGTCGATCCGGCCGAGGTCCGCGACCCCGGCGCTGTGGACGAGGCCGTCGAGCGAGTCGATGTCGTGGGCCGCGCGGGCGACCCCGTCGGCGGTGGCGAGGTCGGCCTCCACCACCCGCGCTGAGCGGCAGTCAGTAGCGACGGCCTGCAGGGAGTCGACGTCCCGACCCACGAGGATAAGGTCGTGGGCGGCGGACAGTTCGCGCGCGGTCGCCGCTCCGATCCCGCGGGAGGCGCCGGTGATCAGGACAGTGCTCATGCCCCGAGGGTAGAGGGGCGCGGCTGATCCGGCTGGGTGTCGGGCTGGGCGTCCGGGTCGCCGTCGAAGGCGTCGAGCAGGGCGGTGAGTGCGGGCACCGCCGAGGAGAGCAGGTCGCGGTGTTCGGGGGTCAGGTGCGCCATGCGCTCGGCGAAGTCCCGGTCCCGGTCCGCCAGCACCTCCTCGATGCGGGCCCGCCCCAGGTCGGTGAGGCGGACGCACACCCCGCGGCGGTCGGAGGCGTCGGGTTCACGCTCGACGTACCCCATGGCCTCGATCACGCTCACCGAGTTACTGGTGGTGGGGACCCGCACGTTCTCCAGCCGGGCGAGGTCCGACATCCGGAGCCGCCCGTGACAGGCCAGGGTGTGCAGGATCGAGGTCTGCGCGCGACTCAGGGCGTACTGGGTGCTCTGCCTGCGGACCAGCAGGTCCAGCCGCAACAGGATCGGCCGGAACTGTTCGGCGAGACCCGAAGCGGGCCTACCCTCCCGTATGGCCGGTTCGCTCGTCGTCGTCTCCATGACCCCTGCCCCCTCGACACCGGCTTCCCCCGGAAGCCTCGCGGAACCGAATCTAGGCCCAAGTTCGCCAGTCGTGGGGCGTCACCTCGCCGCGGTGGGGGACACTGACGGCATGGGTTTGTATCACCAGATCACCGGGACCGGTCCCACCATCGTCCTGCTCCACGGGGTGTGCCACCGGGCGCACGCCTGGGATCCGGTCGTGCCACTGCTCACGGATCGGTTCCGGGTGGTGGTCGTGGACCTGCCCGGCCACGGGCAGTCCGCGGACCTGCCCGACGCCGGGGACGTCCTCGACTACGTTGTCACCGAACTCGTCACCCTCCTGGAGGAGGTCGTCCCGGCCGGGGAGCGCCCGCACATCGCGGGCAACTCCCTCGGCGGCTTCCTGGCGCTCGAGCTGGGTGCGCGGGGGTTGGCGAGCAGCGTCACCGCGCTCTCGCCCGCCGGGTTCTTCCGATCGCAGGCCGAGTGGCGCTACACGGTCACCGTCTTCCGGAGTCTGCGACGGGCGGCCGCGAAGCTCGGTCGCCACACCCCCGCGCTGACCGAGCGGGCCGCCGGACGTGCGGTGATGATGGCGGTGTTCTGTGCCCGGCCGTGGCGCTACCCCGCGGAGGCGGCGGCGATCGACAGCGAGGCGATCGTGTCCAACACCGTGCTCGACCGCGCCGACCGGCGCGCGTTCCTCTTCTCCGCGCCCGTCGACGAGGACCTGCCGATCACCATCCGGTGGGGCCGGTTCGACCTGGTCCTGCCGGTGCGCCAGGTCGCGCTCGCCACGCGCCTGTT
Source organism: Dietzia sp. IBK-p2-16D (assembly GCF_057773085.1). Taxonomy (NCBI): domain Bacteria; kingdom Bacillati; phylum Actinomycetota; class Actinomycetes; order Mycobacteriales; family Dietziaceae; genus Dietzia; species Dietzia sp. IBK-p2-16D. The sequence goes on from NZ_JBYMTL010000002.1 coordinate 134,675, forward strand.
CCCGCAGGCGAGGATCGAGATCAGTGCGGACGGCCACGTGCCGATGTCGGACGACCCGGAGGGGGTCGCCGCTTCGATCATCGCCTGCGCGGAGCGCGGCCTGGCGTACACGCCGGCCGGGGGCCGGGTCTGACGACCCGGCCCATGGGCCGTCAGGACCCGAACCGGCCCGTCGTCAGGGAGCCGGAGCCGAGTGACCCCGAACCGAGTGACCCCGAACCGAGGGGGCCGGCGCCCCCGGAGAAGCCGTTCCGCCACGCGACCACCGTCGACGGCCGCGGCTGCGAGGTGCCGCCGTCGGGCCAGTGCGAGGCCGGGTTCTCGATCGACGCGCCGTCCTTCTCACCCGGGTGCTGGACGTTGACGATCGCGCGATCGTTGAACACCAGCGGACCGCAGGTTTCCGCCCCGATCGGGACGGTGAGGAACAGCTTGGTTTCGCCGCGGTTCGGCCCCTCGGTGGCCACCGAGTAGAGGCCGTCGTTGAAGCCGAGCGCGTTGCCGTCGGTGGACACCCACAGCCCGCCGGCGGGGTCGAACGCGACGTTGTCCGGACAGGAGATGGGGCTGACCTTGGACTTGTCGAAGCCGCCGAAGTACGAGTCCGCCTCGGCCGGGTCGCCGCACACCAGGAGCAGGTTCCACCCGAAGGTGGTGCCGGCGTGGTCGTCGGTGATCTCCACGACCTGCCCGTGCTTGTTGTTGTGCCGCGGGTTGGCCTCGTCCACGTCCGCGGTCGTGCGGCGGGTGTTGTTGGTCAGCGCCATGTAGACCTTGCCGGTGGTCGGGCTGGGCTCGACGTCCTCGGGGCGGTCCATCTTGGTGGCTCCCACCCGGTCCCCGGCCATGCGGGTGTACACGGCGACCTGCTCCGCCGTCATGCCCGGCACATGCGAGACGGCGCTCCCACCGGCGGCGACGGTCATGAGCGGGATCCAGGTGCCGGTGCCGTCGAACGCGCCGTCGGCGGGCAGCGCCCCGGAGCCGTCGATCTCCGCGGCGGGGGAGTTGCCGGCGAACGTCGCCACGTAGAGGGTGCCCTCGTCGAGGATCCTCATGTTCTCGGCCCGCGCGGCCGACGAGGTGCCGGGCGTGATCCGGCGGCTGGAGACGAACTTGTAGAGGTAGTCGAAGCGCTCGTCGTCGCCGGAATAGGCGACGACCGTGCCGTCCCCGGTTACGTGGATGCTGGCGCCCTCGTGCTTGAACCGGCCCATCGCGGAGTGCTTGACCGGGGTCGAGTCCGGATCCCAGGGATCCACCTCGACGACGTAGCCGAAGCGGTTGACCTCGTTGGGCTCGGCGGCCAGGTCGAACCGGGGGTCGAAATCCTCCCACCGTCGTCCCGAGCGGGAGACGGAGATGCCGTAGCGGCGCAGGGCCTCGAGTCGCTCCGGGTCGGCGACCGTCCCGGCGGTGCCGAAGTACTGGTTGAAATTCTCCTCGCCGGACAGCACGGTGCCCCACGGGGTGTGCCCGCCGGCGCAGTTGTTCAGCGTGCCCAGCACCCGCGTGCCGGTCGGGTCCGCAGTGGTCCGGGTCAGGGCACCGACGGCGGGGCCGCGCAGCTCGAACGGGGTGGTGGCGGTGATCCGGCGGTTGTACGAGCCCATGACGGGGTCGAGCCCGCCGTCGCCGGCGCGGCTGGCCAGCTCGACGACGGTCAACCCGTGGGCGGCCCAGGCGATCTCGACCTGCTCGCGGGTCGGCGACGAGGAATCGTACCCGCGGAACATCGACGGCTCGGTCGAGTACTCGTGGTTGACGATGAGCAGGAAACGCTCGTCCCGGTCGTCCATCGGCAACAGCACGGCCAGGTCGCAGTTGAAGCCGTACTGCATGGCCTGCGCCGCGGCGGTCTGGTTCTCGAAGTCGAACTCCGGCGCCCCCGGCAACACGGGGTCGCCCCAGCGGATCACCACGTCACTGGTGTACCCGTCCGGGACCGTGACGGCGTCGGCGGTGTTGGGTGCGACCGGGGTGAACGACGTATCGATGGTGGGCCCGCCGGTCGACCCGGTGGGGCCGAGCGGGCCGGCGGCGGTCGAGCCCTGCGCCGCGGCGGTCGCGGGCAGTACCTGGCTGGCCCCCACGGCCAGCGCCACGACCCCCGCGGCCTTGAGCGCCCCGCGGCGGCTGATCTGGGTGGCGATCTCGCCGAAGTAGGGGTTGGCGGTGGTGTTGGGCACCGGTGCGGCGCACTGGTCGCCGCACTTGTAGACGCAGGTCACGTGCTGGCGGTTGGAGATCCCCGGCGACGGGGTGCTGGCGATCGGGAGCAGGCGGCGGACGGACATCGGGGTCTCCTGGAGGTGTCGACAGTCGTAGTGGACGCATGCACGCTAGGGGCGCCGGACCACCGGCCGGCCGCGTCCCGACCACGCGCGGATGAACTCTGGGCACAGCCACGGTGAACTCCGCCCGGGCCCGCTACAGTCGTCGTGTTGCCCTCTATCTCGGATCGTCCGGCACGTTCCTGCCGGTGAAGGGAAGTCTTCTCATGGCCTCGGTGACCTTCGAGAACGTGTCCATCGTCTATCCGGGGGCCGCGCGTCGCAGCGTGGACCGCCTGGACCTGGAGATCGCGGACGGGGAGTTCCTCGTCCTGGTCGGCCCCTCGGGCTGCGGCAAGTCCACGACGCTGCGCGCCCTCGCCGGCCTGGAGGACGTGGCGGCCGGCCGGATCCTCATCGGCGACAAGGACGTCACGGGGACCGAGCCCAAGGATCGCGACATCGCGATGGTGTTCCAGAACTACGCGCTGTACCCGCACTACACGGTCCGCGAGAACATGGGTTTCGCCCTGAAGCTGGCCAAGGCCTCCAAGACGGAGATCGCCGAGCGGGTCGACCGCGCGGCGGAGATGCTCGACCTGGTGCCGTACCTCGACCGCAAACCCAAGGAGCTCTCCGGTGGCCAGCGCCAGCGCGTGGCCATGGGACGGGCGATCGTGCGCAACCCGCAGGTCTTCCTCATGGACGAGCCACTGTCCAACCTCGACGCCAAGCTGCGTGTGGCCACCCGCGCACAGATCGCCAAGCTACAGCGCGACCTGCACACCACGATGATCTACGTGACCCACGACCAGGTCGAGGCCATGACCATGGGTGACCGCGTCGCGGTGCTCAAGGACGGGGTGCTCCAGCAGGTGGACACCCCGCGCGAGCTGTACAACAACCCGATCAACGCCTTCGTGGCCGGCTTCATCGGGTCCCCGTCCATGAACCTCTTCGAGGCCCCGGTCGGCGACGGCACGGTGGATCTCGAGGGGTTCCGCGAGCCGGTGCCCGAGGGATCGGGTTCACGGGTCACCGTCGGCGTGCGGCCCGAGCACCTGCGGTTGGCCGCGGACGGGCGCGGGTTGGAGGTCACGGTCGACCTGGTGGAGGAGCTCGGGGCGGACAGTTACCTGCACTGCTCGACCGGTGACGGGCATCCGGTGGTGTACCGCGCGGAGTCGGGCGACCACCCGCGCAAGGGCGAGACGATGTACCTCGAGGCGCTCGACGGCGAGGTCCGATTCTTCGACGTCGAGACCGGTCTCAGACTCCGCTGACGGTCGCGGGGCGGTGCATGCTACATCCGCAACAATTGTTGTTGCTAGAGTGACAAGTGTGACCTCGCTCGCGTGACGCCCCATGTCATCGGAGCGACGGCGCGTCGGCCACATGTTCGCACGTGGTCCCGCGCCACCGCCGCCTCGTGGGTTACGCTCAGCAGGTCCTCAGTGAGACCCGCGTCACAGGCGGCACCGGTCCACTGCCCGTCGGTATTCGCCGAGGGGAGTCGAGACACGACAGTAGGAGAGAGCGCATGGCCGTTCACGGCAGGTTCCTCAAGGCGGCGGCGGCCGCCTCCATCGTCGCCCTGGTATCGGCAGGGTGTGGATCGGGTGGCGACGAGTCCGACCAGCAGGCGGAGGCCGGCGCCTCGGGCGTCGGCCCCATCACCTTCGCGATGGGCAGCAACGATACCGACAAGCTCCGCCCCGTCATCGAGCAGTGGAACGCGGAGAACCCCGACCAGGAGGTCACCCTCCGCGAGCTGCCCGCCGAGCAGGACGGACAGCGCGACACCCTGACGCAGTCCCTCCAGACCGAGAGCGGCGAGTACGACGTCTTCGCCCTCGACGTCACCGACACCGCCTACTTCGCGGCCAACGGCTGGCTGCAGCCGATCGAGGGTGACACCGAGGTGGACACCTCCGGCCTGATCGAGGCCGCCGTCGACTCGGCGACCTACAACGGCACCCTCTACGGCGTGCCGCAGAACACCAACGCCCAGCTGCTGTACTACCGCACCGATCTCCAGCCGGAGGCGCCCGCCAACTGGGAGGCACTCGTCTCCTCCTGCGAGGCCGCCGAGGGTGCGGACGTCGACTGCCTGCAGACCCAGCTCAGCCAGTACGAGGGCCTGACGGTCGCCGCCACCCAGTTCATCCACAGCTGGGGCGGCAAGGTCGTGGGCGAGGACGGGAAGACGCCCGAGCTCGACACCGACCAGGCACGCGAGGGTCTGACCGCCCTCGTCGACGCCTACAAGGGCGGCGTGATCGCCCCGCAGACCGACGCGTTCACCGAGGAGGAGACCGCACAGGCCTTCCTCGCCGGCGAGACCATGTACTCCTACAACTGGCCGTACATGTACGAGTCGGGTCAGTCCGACCCCACGTCCCAGGTCCAGGGCAAGTTCCAGGTCGCCCCGATCGTCGGCAAGGACGGCGCGGGCCAGTCCACGCTCGGTGGCTACAACAACGCCATCAACGTGTTCTCGGAGAACAAGGAGACCGCGCGCGCGTTCCTCGAGTTCATCATCTCCGAGGACGTCCAGATGGGCTTCGCCGAGCAGTCGTTCCCGCCGGTGCTGTCCTCGATCTACGACGACGAGGCGCTCCAGCAGGAGTTCCCGTACATGCCGGCACTGAAGGCGGCGCTCGACAACGCCGAGCCGCGCCCCGTCACGCCGTTCTACCCGTCGGTGTCCAAGGCGATCCAGGACAACACCTTCGCCGCGCTGCGTGGGGAGAAGGACGTCCAGCAGGCCCTCACGGACATGACGGCCGCGATCGAACAGGCTCAGTGATCCACGACAGCTGAGTGATCGACACGGTCCGATGACAGACGGTTGTCGGACCAGGGCAGGTGGGCCCCGGGTAACGTTCCCGGGGCCCACCGGTCTCCCTGGTGGGCGGGCACGAACCCGGCGAGGAGCGAGGCGATGACGACGATCGAGAAGTCCCCGGCGCCACTGGTCGAGAAGAAGTTCGACTGGCGGCCGGTGTGGATGGTGGGCCCCGCACTGGCCATCCTCGCGGTGGTGATCGGCTACCCGGTCATCCGCGCCGTGTACCTGTCCTTCATGGCCGACCGAGGTCTCGACCCGGCCACCGGAATGTTCTCGGACGGCGGGTTCGCCGGCTTCCAGCATTACCTCTACTGGCTGACGCAGGCGTGTCCGGCGCCCGGCGGGGACGGCACCGTCACCTGTCCGCCCGGCGTCTCGTCCGTCGACTTCTGGCCCGCCATGGGCAATACCCTGTTCTTCACCGTCACCACGGTCTCCCTCGAGACGGTGCTCGGTTTCGCCATGGCCGTGGTCATGGGCAAGAGCATCTGGGGTCGCTCCCTGCTGCGGGCCGCCGTGCTCGTCCCGTGGGCGATCCCCACCGCCGTCACCGCCAAGCTGTGGGCGTTCATCTTCGCCCCCAACGGGATCGCCAACACCATCCTGGGCACGAACATCGCCTGGACCACCGACCCGTTCTACGCCCGGATCGCCATCATCGTGGCCGACGTGTGGAAGACCGCGCCCTTCATGGCGCTCCTCATCCTCGCCGGCCTCCAGATGATCCCCGGTGACGTCTACGAGGCGGCCCGCGTCGACGGCGCCTCACGCTGGCAGCAGTTCACCAGGATCACCCTGCCGCTGGTGCGGCCCGCCCTCATGGTGGCGATCCTGTTCCGCACGCTCGACGCGCTGCGCATGTACGACCTGCCCGTCATCCTCGTCTCCGCCAACTCCAACTCGCCGACTGCGACCGTGTCGATGCTGGTGGTCAACGAGATGAGGATGGGCAACTTCAACAGCGCCTCCGCGATATCGACACTGGTGTTCCTGCTGGTCTTCGCCGTCGCGTACATCATGGTGAAATTCCTCGGCGCGAACGTCGTGGAAGATCGCACCGGCAAGAAGGAGGAGATCCGGTGAGCGACCGAGTGTCTGAACCGAGCACCTCGCCGACGATGCCGCGGCCCTCCTCGTCGTCGTCGACCCCCGGTCCCGATCGGCGTCCCGACGACCAGGACATCAAGCCGCCGCGCAAGCCCTTCGGCCGCACCGCGAGCACCTACGTCGGGGCACTGCTCATCCTCGTCTGGGGACTCGCGCCGTTCTACTGGATGCTCGTCACCGCGTTCCGCGACAACCGGTTCATCTTCTCCGCCAGCCCCGTGCCCTCGCACCTCACGTTGGACAACTTCCGTGAGGCCCTGTCCACGGACGGCGGCAACAACTTCCTGGGCGCGATCATCAACTCGGTGGTCATCAGCTCGATCACGACGGCCTTGGCGCTGACGTTCGGCGTGTTCACCGCCTACGCCCTCGCCCGGGTCGACTTCCGCGGCAAGTTCCTCGTCACCGGGATCATCCTCGCCGCGTCGATGTTCCCCGGCGTCGCGCTGGTCACCCCGCTGTTCCAGCTGTTCACCGACATCGGCTGGATCGGCACCTACCAGGCGCTCATCATCCCCAACATCTCGTTCGCGCTGCCGCTGACCATCTACACGCTCACGTCGTTCTTCAACGACCTGCCGTGGGAGCTGGAGGAAGCCGCTCGCGTCGACGGCGCCACCCGCGGCCAGGCGTTCATCAAGATCATCCTGCCGCTCGCCGCGCCGGCGCTGTTCACCACCGCGATCCTGGCGTTCATCATCACGTGGAACGAGTTCGTGCTCTCGCAGCAGCTGTCCACCGCCGCGACCGAGCCCGTCACCGTCGCGATCGCCCGCTTCTCCGGCGTCAACCCGTACCTCCCGCCGCACGCGGCGATCATGGCCGCCGGCGCGCTCGTCACCGTGCCGCTGGTGGTCATGGTGCTGATCTTCCAGCGGCGGATCATCTCCGGCCTCACCGCCGGCGGCCTGAAGAGCTGACCGACGGTGGCTCGAAGCGGCGGGGACGCCCTGGGTGCCCGGCAGCGGCTGGAGGTCATCGGCGGGTTCGTCGGGTTCTTCACGGTGCTGGCACTGGTCAATGCGGTCGGGCTGATCCTCACCGGGCGGCCGTCGATCTTCGCCTCGCTGGTGCTGGTGCTCATGCTGGTGGCGTCGTGGTACACCTACCGGACGTGGCGCCGGGTCGACAGGGCGGTCAAGCGGGGCTGAGTGCCCGCGATCCGCCCCTCGAAATGCGCCTTGCGCTGCAGATTCCGGCCGCGTCGGGTGCCCCGGCGCGATCCGCCCTCCCGAATGCGAGTCGCGTGCGGGGGCCGGAGGGCAGATGACGAGCCGGAGGGCGGATCGCGGGAGCGCGGGTCAGCGCCCGTCGCGCCAGGCCACCAGCGATTCGACCAGGTCCAGCGGGTACTCCGGCCCGTTGAGCCCGACCGTGAAGAGGGTGACGCCCTCGGCGTGCAGGTCCTCGGCGAGTCGCCTGGCCTCATCGGGTGAGCTGGCGCCGCCGATCTCGGTCGACCGCTCGATCTCGTCAGGGTCGCGCCCCACGTCCGCGCAATGCCCGGCGAGCACCTCCGACTTGTGGCGGTAGGTCTCCACGTCCACGAACGAATGCCAGATGTCGGCGTGACGGGCCACGTGGCGCAGGGTCTTCTTCTCGCCGCCGCCGCCCAGCAGCACGGGGATGTCCCGCGTCGGAGCGGGGGTGAGCCTGGCGAAGCGCTGCTCGATCCGCTCGAGGGAGTGCCCGAGGTCGTCGAGCCGCGACCCCTTGGTGCCGAACTCGTAGCCGTACTCGGCGTAGTCCCGCTCGAACCACCCGCCGCCCAGGCCCAGGATGAGGCGGCCGCCGGAGATGTGGTCGACGGTCCGGGCCATGTCGGCCAGCAGGTCGGGATTGCGATAGGTGTTGCAGGTGACCAGGGCGCCGATCTCCACGCGCTCGGTCTGCTCGGCCCAGGCGGCCAGCATCGTCCAGCACTCGAAGTGGGCGCCGTCGGGGTCGCCGTAGAGCGGGAAGAAGTGGTCCCAGTTGAAGACCACGTCCACGCCCGCGTCCTCCGAGCGTCGGATGGCGTCCCGGATCAGCCCGTAGTCGGGCGAGTGCTGCGGCTGGAGCTGGACGGCGATGCGGACCGGGCGCGCGGGGTTGGGGGTCATGCGCCCCATTGTGGGGCGTGGCGCCGCCCCGCGCACCCGGCCCGCGCACCCGCCCCGCGCACCCGGCCAGCGGGGCTCAGTGCTGGCGCTCGAGGACGAACCAGAAGTGCTCGCCCTCGTGGACGGTGCCGCGCCCGTTCATCACCGCGAGGAGGGTGTCGGGGCCGACGACGGCGAAGTGGTCGATCACCGGCAGACGGTCGTACACCATGGAGGCGGTCGGGCGGCCGCGGAAGGAGACCTCCCACAGGGATGCCCCGCCCCCGCCCGTCGCTGAGGTGTCCGGCACGACGTCACCGGCGTCGTCGGTGACGAGGATCGGGTCCACCTTGCGGGCCTCGGTGAAGTCCTTGCCCCACCAGCGCATCTGCCCGAGCATGCCGAACATGGGATGCCCGGTGTCCAGGCCGGTGCCCCTCCAGCGGCTGCCCGCGATGTCGTCGACCCGCGCGGGCTCGAGGGAGTCCCACAGTGCGGAGATCCGGACCGAGGGGACCGTGTCGAGCGCCAGGATGAGCTCGAGCTCGCGCGCGGCGTCGCCCGCGGCCTCGTCGGTGTCGGCGGCTCCGGCGGTGTCGGCGGCGCTCACAGTCCGAGCGTCTTACCGATGATGTCGCGCTGCACCTCGTTGGTGCCGCCGTAGATGGTGGAGACCACCGCCTGGCGCACCAGGCGCTCCATGCCGTACTCGGTGGCGTATCCGTACCCGCCCATGGACTGCATGCACTCCAGGGTCACGCGCTTGCTCAGCTCGGACGCCTTGAGCTTGGCCATGGACGCCTCGCGGGGGAACAGGGCCGTGGGGTCGGCGTCGTCGACCTTCTTGGCGACCGCGTAGACGAGTAGGCGCGTGGCCTCGATCTCGGTGGCGAGGTCGGCCATCCGGTGGCGCAGCACCTGGAAGGACCCGACGGGCCGGCCGAACTGCTCGCGCTCCTTGATAAAGGTCAGGCAGTCGTCGAACGCGCGCTGGGCCACGCCGAGCTGCATGGCCGCGAGGATGAGGCGCTCGGTGTTAAGGCCGGTCATGAGCTGCTTCCACCCGCCGCCGACCTCCCCGATCACGGAGTCGGCGGGCAGGCGGACGTCGGTGAAGTAGAGGTCGTTGACCTCCTTGCCGCCCATGGTCTCGATCCCGGTGATCTGCAGGCCCGCGATGTCGGCGGGCACGTCGAACATCGTGATGCCCTCGTGTTTCTTGCCCGACGAGTCGGTGCGGGCCACGAGCAGGATGCGGTCGGCGAAGTGCGCGTTGGAGCACCAGGTCTTCTGGCCGTTGATCACCCAGTCGTCGCCGTCGCGCTCGGCCTTGCAGCGCAGGGCGGCGACGTCGGACCCGGCACCCGGCTCGGACATCGAGATGGACAGGGTGCCGCCGTTCACGACCAGCTCGAGGGCGCGCCTGCGCTGCTCCTCGGTCCCGAACTTCTGGTACGCGGCGGCCGTGATGAGGGTGGGGCCGATGCCTCCGATGGGGGCCAGACCGCGCAGGGAGTGCTCGAGGAGGAGGCACAGTTCGACGGCGCCGGCGTCGGAGCCGCCGTACTCCTCGGGGACGGTGAGTCCCAGCCACCCGAGCTCGGCCATCTTGGCGTAGATGTGCGGCGAGTGGGTGCCGCCCTCGGTGGTGAGCTCGCGCCGCTTCTCGACGCTGCCGACCTCGCGCGCGCAGAAATCATCGATCGATCGGGCGAAGTCACGCTGCTCTTCGGTGAGGATGTCGAACACTTCTCGCCTCGGTTTTCTGTGGGTGGTTGTCCCGGTATCGGTCACGGGGTGTCGGTTGCGTGCACACTGGACTACTGTGGCCCGTATCACGGTACGCTACATCAAATATATGTGATCGGAAACGAGAGGACCTCAGATGACGACCACCGAGCCCAGCAAGACCGGACCCACGTTCGCGAGCCTGGACCCCCGCGACGGCACCGTCCTCGCCGAGTACCCGATCGCCGGGCCGGAGGAGGTCGCCCTAGCCGTGGAGCGTGCGCGCGCCGCCGCCCGCTGGTGGGCCAAGCAGGGTCCGCGGGGTCGCCGCGAGTGGCTGCTGGAGTACAAGCGGGCGATCTCGTCGAGGGCCCAGGAGCTCGCGTCGCTGATCTCCGCCGAGACCGGTAAGCCGGACGAGGACGCGACCCTCGAGGTCATGCTCACCGTCAGCCATCTGGAGTGGGCGGCCAAGAACGCGGACAAGGTCCTGCGACGGCGCTCCGTCTCGGCCGGGCTGCTCATGAGCAACCAGGCCGCCTACGTGGAATATCAGCCCTACGGCGTGGTCGGCGCGATCGGCCCGTGGAACTACCCCGCGTTCACCCCGATGGGCACGCTGTCCTACGCCATGGCCGCGGGCAACGCGGTGGTATTCAAGCCCAGCGAGCTCACGCCGGGTGTGGGCGTGTGGCTGGCGGAGGTGTGGGATTCCCTGGGCGCCTCCCAGCCGCTCATCCAGACGATCACCGGCGACGGCTCGACGGGCGCGGCGTTGTGCAGGGCGGGCGTCGACAAACTCGCGTTCACCGGCTCCGCCGCGACGGGCCGCAAGGTCATGGCCGCCTGCGCGGAGACGCTCACGCCGGTCGTCATCGAGGGCGGTGGCAAGGACGCCCTGCTCGTCGACTCGGACGCGGATCTCGACGCCGCCGCCGACCAGGCGGTCTTCGGCGCCATGGGCAACGCGGGCCAGACCTGCGCGGGCGTGGAGCGGATCTACGTCCACTCGGACGTCCACGACGCGTTCGTCCAGAAGTTCACGGCCAAGGTCCGCGCGCTCACCCCGGGCAACTCGATCTCCTCCAGCTACGGGCCCATGACGCTGCCGGCGCAGGTCGACATCGTCCGCAGGCACGTCAAGGACGCGATCGCCAAGGGCGGCCGGGCCGTACTCGGCGGCGAGGACTCCGTCGGCGAGAAGATCATCGAGCCGGTTGTCCTGGTCGACGTCCCCGAGAACTCGTCCGCGATCACCGAGGAGACCTTCGGCCCCACCGTCGTGATCAACCCTGTCGCGGACCTGGAGGAGGCCATCGAGAAGGCGAACGCCAGCAGCTACGGCCTCGGCGGGTCGATCTTCACCGGCAACAAGAAGCGGGGGCTGGCCCTCGCGGAGAAGTTGGACGTGGGCATGGTGTCGGTCAACTCGTTCCTCGCGTTCGCCGGCATCCCGGCGTTGCCGTTCGGCGGTTCGGGCGACTCGGGCTTCGGCCGCATCCACGGCGCCGACGGGTTGCGCGAGTTCGCCCGTCCCAAGGCCATCACCGCGCAGAAGTTCGCGGCCCCGCTGAACCTCATGACCATGACCCGCAAGCCGCGTGACATCAAGATCGTCAAGTGGATGCTCGCCAACGTCCAGGGAAAGATGTGATGTGGGATGACCGCCACCTCCGCTGAGAGAACCCCGGAGAAGACGACGACGACGAGGTCCGCGGTCTCCGAGCGGCCCGCCGTACCCGGGGTGTTCGGACCCGTCCCGGCCGAGCTCGTCACCGACTCCGCCGTCGAGCACCCGCTCACGGCGGGGGTCCCGCTCAGGCCCGGTCGTTGGTACTGGCGCGACCTCATCGACACTCTGGACCCGGTGGCGGATGCGGAGGAGATCCACCGCATCACCTCGACGTACGAGTTCCCGTGGGACTACCAGCGGTCGCTCGAGCTGGCGCTGTACCGGACCTATTGCATCCCGTCGGTGTCGGCGGTCCTGGAGCAGGCGGGGAATTTCCGCGACCACCCGCAGAAGCGGTACGACGACACCGCGCTGCTCATGGTGGAGCTGGTGGAGCACGGGTACGACTCGCCCCGCGGCAAGGAGGCGCTGCGGGTCATCAACCGTCAGCACGCGATGTACGAGATCACCAATGACGACATGCTGTACGTGCTGTCGACGTTCATCTACGAGCCGCTCGAGTGGATCGATGCGAACGGCTGGCGGCGTCTGCATCCGAACGAGCGACTCGCGGCGTTCCACTTCTACCGCGAGGTCGGGCAGCGGATGAAGATCTCGGGGATCCCGGAGGACATCGGGGAGTTCCGGCGCTGGCGGGACGACTACGAGGCCCGCACCATGCGCTACGACCGGAACAACGAGCTGATCGGCACGTACACGCTCGAGCTGATGTGTTCCTGGTATCCCGAGCCGGTCCGGCCGGTGGTCCGCAAGGTCGTGCGGTCGCTGATCGACGACGACATGACCCGCGCCTTCGGCTTCCCGTGGCAGCCGCCGGCGTTCCGGGACGCCGCCTACGCGGCACTGCGGATGCGGTCCAGGGTGGTGCGCTGGCTGCCCGTCCGTCGCCGGGAACTCGGGGCCCGTGCGACCGAGAACCGGACGTACCCCGGATATCCGGAGGGCTACCGTCCGGCGGATCTGGGGGCCTGCCCGATCCAGCCGCGGGACCGGAAGGGCACCTGCCCGGTCGCGCACGCCCCAGCAGCCGGGGCCACCGGAGCCGCCTGACCCGCCGCCGCCGGCTCAGCGGGGGAGCAGCAGTGTCCGGGCCAACTCGCCGAGTCTGGCGGTCGCAGCCGGGTCGAAGCCCGTCCCCCAGCCGCCGTCGAGGACCACCGACAGCGCGGCGTGCACCCGGAGCCGGGCGGACACCTCGTCCGGCGGGGTTCCCCCGTGCGCGCGGGAGGCCTCGTGCACCAGGCTTGCCCACCGGTCGAGCTGGGCGCGCTGGGCCCGCTGGATCCGGTGCCGGTCCTCGGTGCCCAGACTGCCCAGTTCGGAGTGGTACAGCATCAGTTCGGGGCCGTGGGAGAACGCGATGCCGATGTACTGGTCCAGCAGGTCGACCAGGGACCCGGCCGGATCCGTGCCCGCGCCGTGCCAGGCGGCGTGCCGGTCCAAAAGGTCCCCGACCAGCCCGGCTGTCCTGTCCACCGCCGCGGTGAGCAGCGCGGCCTTGCCCGGAAAGTGCCGGTACAGCGCCGATGCGGCAACCCCCACATCGGCGCCGATCGCCTCCATCGTCACCCCGTCGTACCCGGTGGAATGGAAGCGCTCGATGGCGGCGCTGATGGCGCCCTCCCGGGTCGCGGCGCCGCCCCGCAGCCGGATCGACCCCGGTGCCGCACCGGGTGGTCCGGTCCTCGCCGCGGTCTCGGGGTGCCGGCGTCGCTGCGGAATGCACAGCGCGAGGTCGTCGGCGATCGAGGTCATCAGCGTCACGGCGTCGGGTCCGGTGATCTCGATCCGGTGGTGCCCCAGTGAGGCGATGCACGACAGGATCGCCCCGGCTGCCGAACCCGCGCCCGCCGTGGGTCCTCCTCGTCGTCGTCCCCGGACGGCGTCGGCGACCCGGCCGCGCACGCGGGCGTCGGCGGCGACCACCGCGGCGCGGTCCTCCGGGCTGAGGTACCGCAGTTGCCAGCGGTACAGCGACGCCCGTGAACGGTGGGTGAGCGTGGTCCGCGTGACCGACTCGACCACGTGTCGCAGGGCGTCCTCCTCGTCGACGTCCGTCCGATCGCCACCCGTGACGGGCGCGCCTCCGGTGGCGGACTCGAGCTCTGAGATGAGGATCGCGACGGCGTCCCTGAACATCTCGTACTTGCCGGGCACGTGCCGGTACAGCGCCCCGGGCGTCACCTCCAGCCGATCGGCGATGTGCTCCACGCGGGTGGAGTGGTAGCCGCGCCGGGTGAACTCCTCGCCCGCCACCAGCGCTATCTCTGCACGTCGGGACCCCGGCGGCGGGGCCTGGAGGGGGCGCGCGGCCTGCGCGTGGGTGGGGGTCACGTGGTCTCGGCTTCCGGGTTCGGCGGAACTAGGTGTGATCTTGACAACACCGGTTACAGTGGCCATAGTAAACCCGAATTCACAGATATATGTGATCGGATCCACGAGGCGCGTCACGTCGACGCCGCGGAACGTGGTCGAACGCGGAAGGGATCACCCACCCATGTCAGTGCCCGAGGCCTACATCTACGACGCGGTGCGTACGCCCCGCGGACGGGGAAAGTCCAGCGGTTCGCTCTACAGCGTCGCCCCGATCGACCTCGCCGTCGGCGTACTGCGGTCGCTCGTCGAGCGGAACGCCGACCTCGACCCGGCGCAGATCGAGGACGTGGTGATGGGCATCGTCGGCCCCGTCGGGGAGCAGGGCGCGGTGTTGCCGCGGATCGCCGCGATCGCGGCGGGCCTGCCGGAGACGGTGGCCGGGGTGCAGGAGAACCGCTTCTGCGCCTCGGGTCTGGAGGCGGTCAACCTGGCCGCGCAGAAGGTCCGCGCCGGTTGGGAGGACCTCGTGATCGCCGGCGGTGTGGAGTCGATGTCGCGGGTGCCGATGGGCTCGGATGGCGGGGCGTGGGCGCAGAACCCCCGGGTCAACTACGAGACCTCCTTCGTGCCCCAGGGCATCGGCGCCGACCTCATCGCCACCCTCGAGGGCTTCTCCCGCCGGGATGTCGACGAGTTCGCGCAGCGTTCCCAGGAACTGGCCTCGGCCGCGTGGGACGACGGCCGGTTCTCCCGGTCGGTGGTCCCCGTGGTCGACCTGGCGGGGCAGGTGGTCCTCGACCACGACGAGCACATCCGCCGCGGCACCACCGCCGATGACCTGGCGGCCCTGAAGCCCTCCTTCGCCGCCCTCGGCGAGCAGGCCGGGTTCGATGCCGTCGCGCTGCAGAAGTACCACTGGGTGGAGAGGATCGACCACGTCCACCACGCCGGCAACTCCTCGGGCATCGTCGACGGAGCCACCGCCCTGCTCATCGGCAACGCCGAGGCGGGCGAGCGGGGCGGCCTGACGCCGCGCGCCCGGATCGTCTCCGCCGCGGTGGTCGGATCCGAACCCACGATCATGCTCACCGGCCCCACGCCCGCCGCGCGCAAGGCGCTGGCCAAGGCGGGACTGACGGTCGACGACATCGACCTGTTCGAGGTCAACGAGGCGTTCGCCGCCGTGCCCATGCAGTTCGCCAAGGACCTCGACGTCCCGATGGACAAGATCAACGTCAACGGCGGCGCGATCGCCATGGGCCATCCCCTCGGCGCCACCGGCGCGATGATCCTCGGCACCGCCCTGGACGAGTTGGAACGCCGCGACGCCCGCTACGCCCTGGCCACTCTCTGCGTGGGTGCCGGGATGGGTATCGCCACGATCATCGAACGCCTGTAAGACCAGCCGCCGGCCTCAAGCCTCCCAAGGACGAGAACACCCCAATGAGTAGCGAATTCACCAACACCATCACCTACGAGCGCGATTCCGACGGCGTCGTCGTCCTCACCATGGACGATCCCAATCAGAGCGCCAACACCATGAACGCCGACTACCTGGCCTCCATGGAAGCGGCCGTGGACCGGCTCGAGTCCGAGGTCGACGACATCACCGGCGTCGTCCTCACCTCCGCCAAGAAGACCTTCTTCGCCGGTGGCGACCTCGGCGACATCCTCTCCATCCCCGCCGATGGCGCCGACCTGGCGATCGAGACCGTGGAGCGCGCCAAGGCGCCGCTGCGGCGGCTGGAGACCCTGGGCAGGCCGGTCGTGGCCGCGATCGGCGGGGCCGCGCTCGGTGGCGGACTGGAGATCGCCCTGGCCACCCACCACCGGATCGTGGTGGACTCGCGGGCCATCCAGCTGGGTCTGCCCGAGGTCGGGCTGGGCCTGCTGCCCGGTGGTGGCGGGATCGTCCGCACCGTCCGGATGCTCGGGGTGGCCACCGCCCTCATGGAAGTGCTGCTCGAGGGCAAGCGACTCCGTCCCGGCAAGGCGCAGCAGATCGGTCTGGTCGACGAGCTCGTCGCCGGCCCGGACGAGCTGCTGCCCGCGGCGAAGGCGTGGATCGTCGCCCACGCGGACGACCCCGCCGCTGCCACCCAGCCGTGGGACCGTAAGGGCTACCGCATGCCCGGCGGGACGCCGTCGAGCCCGGCCCTCGGGGCCAACCTGCCCGCCTTCCCCGCGATGCTGCGAAAGCAGCTCAAGGGCGCGCCCTACCCGGCGCCCGTGGCGATCATGGCCGCCGCAGTGGAGGGCGCCGGGGTCGACTTCGCCGCCGCCCAGGCGATCGAGGCCCGCTACTTCGCCGGTCTGGCCACCGGCCAGACCGCCAAGAACATGATCCGCGCGTTCTTCTTCGACCTGCAGAAGGCCAACGGCCTGGCCCGGGCCCACGGCTCGGCCGACCGGGAGCCGATCTCCAAGGTCGTCGTCCTGGGGGCCGGGATGATGGGCGCCGCGATCGCCTACGTCTGCGCCAAGGCCGGCATGGAGGTGGTGCTCAAGGACATCGACCAGGCCGCCGCCGAGCGCGGCAAGGGCTACTCCGCCAAGCTCGTCGCCAAGACCGTGTCCCGCGCCGCCGAGGGCGAGGCCCGGGACGCCGCGAAGGCCAAGGGCGATGCACTCCTGGCCCGCATCACCCCCACCACCGACCCGGCGGAGTCCGCCGGGGCGCAGGCCGTGATCGAGGCCGTGTTCGAGGATCCCGAGGTCAAGGCGAGCGTGTTCGCGGAGATCGCGCCGCACATTGCTGACGACGCCCTGCTGTGCTCCAACACCTCGACCCTGCCCATCACCATGCTCGCAGGCGGGGTGGACCGGCCCGCGGACTTCATCGGGCTCCACTTCTTCTCCCCGGTCGACAAGATGCCGCTGGTTGAGATCATCAAGGGCGCCGAGACGAGTGAGGACGCGCTCGGACGTGCCCTGGCGCTGGTCGCCCAGATCTCCAAGACCCCGATCGTCGTCAACGACTCGCGCGGGTTCTTCACCTCGCGCGTCATCGGCACTTTCACCAGCGAGGGCATGGCCATGCTCGCCGAGGGCGTGCCCGCCCCGACGATCGAGCAGGCCTCGGCGCAGGCCGGATACCCGGCGCCCGTGCTCGCACTCATGGACGAGCTGACGCTCACCCTGCCCCGCAAGATCCGCGACGAGACGCGAGAGGCCGCCGAGGAGGAGGGGCGCGAGTTGCCCGACCACCCGGGCAATGCCGTGCTCGACCGCATGATCGACGAGTTCGACCGCAAGGGCCGCTCGACCGGTTCCGGTTTCTACGAGTACGCCGACGGGAAGCGGGCCGGACTCTGGCCGGGGCTGACCGACGCCTTCGGCGGCACCACCCAGATCCCGCTGCAGGACGCGATCGACCGCATGCTCTTCGCCGAGGCGATCGAGACCGTCAAGTGCCTCGACGAGGGCGTGCTGGAGACCACCACCGACGCCAACGTCGGGTCGATCCTCGGCATCGGCTTCCCCGGCTGGACCGGTGGCGTCGCCCGCTATATGGACCAGTACCCCGGCGGACTGTCCGGGTTCGTCGCCCGCGCCGAGGAGCTCGCCGAGCGCTACGGCGACCGATTCACCCCGCCCGCCTCCCTTCGGGAGAAGGCCACCTCCGGTGGCACCTACGAGGAGGTCCACCCGTGATCCGCACCCGATTCACCGAAGAGTTCGGGGTACGGCACCCGATCGTCCAGGGCGGCATGATGTGGGTCGGCCGGGCCGAACTCGCCGCCGCCGTCTCCGAGGCCGGCGCCCTGGGCATCATCACCGGGCTCACCCAACCCACCCCTGAGGACCTGGTCAAGGAGATCGCCCGCTGCCGGGAGCTCACGGACCAGCCGTTCGGGGTCAACCTCACGATCCTTCCCGCGATCACCCCGCCGCCGTACGCCGAGTACCGGCAGGCGATCGTCGAGTCGGGCGTGAAGATCGTCGAGACGGCGGGGTCCAACCCCAAGGACCACCTGCCGGTGTTCCACGCCGCGGGCGTCAAGGTGATCCACAAGTGCACCTCGGTGCGTCACGCGATCAAGGCCGAGCAGCTCGGAGTGGACGCCGTGTCGATCGACGGCTTCGAGTGTGCCGGCCACCCGGGGGAGGACGACGTCCCGGGCCTGGTGCTCATCCCCGCCGCCGCGGCGAAGCTGTCCATCCCGATCCTCGCGTCCGGCGGGATCGCCGACGCCCGCGGCATGGTGGCGGCGCTCGCGCTGGGCGCCGACGGCGCCAACATGGGCACCCGCTTCATGTGCACCGCCGAGTCGCCGGTCGCCGAGCAGGTCAAGCAGCAGATCGTGGCCAACACCGAGCTCGACACGAAGCTGATCTTCCGGACGCTGCACAACACCGCGCGGGTGGCCGCCAACGCCGTCTCCGCCGAGGTGGTGTCGCGGGAGGCCGAGGGTGCCGAGTTCTCCGACATCCAACACCTGGTCGCCGGTGCCCGCGGACGCAAGGTCTTCGAGGACGGTGATCTCGACGCCGGTATCTGGAGCGCCGGACAATGCCAGGGACTGATCGACGACGTGCCCACCGTGGCCGAGCTCGTCGACCGGATGATGTCCGAGGCGGAGGAGATCATCACCGGCAGATTGGCCGGGATGGTCGAGGCGAGGGAGACGGTCCGATGACCGCGACCGGACGTGACGCCATCAAGGTCGACCATGACGACCTGGGAGTGGTGACGATCAGTATCAACCGGCCCGACCGGATGAACGCCCTCGACCACCCCACCGTGAGCGCGCTGACCGAGATCATCTCCGAACGCGGCACCGACCCGGGCACCCGGGTCATCGTGCTCGCCGGAGAGGGCGGGGCGTTCACCACCGGCGCCGACCTGCAGGCCATCAAGGAGTCCGGGGACGACGCGCCCAGCCCCGACGACACCATGGCGGGGGCCGCCGCGTTGGTCCGCGCGGTCCTCACCGCTCCGGTCCCGGTGATCGCCGCGGTCACGGGTCCGGCCGCCGGGGTGGGTGTCTCACTCGCGCTGGCCTCCGACCTCGTCCTCATGTCGGAGGACGCCTACCTGTTGTTCGCGTTCACCAACATCGGCCTCATGCCAGACGGCGGGGCCAGCGTGCTGCTGCCGGCGGCCGTCGGTCGGTCGATCGCCTCGCGCATGCTGCTGCGCGGCGACGCCGTCTCCGCGTCGGAGGCCGGCGACGTCGGACTGGCCATGGAGGTCCACCCGACCGCGGATCTGAAGCCCGCGGCCACCAAGCTCGCCCGCCGGCTGGCCCGGGGCCCACGCCGCGCCCTGGAACTGACCAAGCGGGCCGTCACCGGGGCCACGTTGGCCGAGCTGGACGCGGCCCTGGCCCGGGAGCACGAGGGCCAGTGCGAGCTGCTGGTCTCGCCCGACTTCGCCGAGGGAGTGTCCTCGATCCTCGAGAAACGTCGTCCGAACTTCTCCTGAACCGTCCCTCTGTCACCTGCCCCTCCCGTCACCCACCGTCACGAAAGGCCGAGATCATGACCACCGCCACGGATCCCATCGCCGAGCTCCACGCGGCACGCCGCAACAACTGGAACACGTGGGTCGCCACCCACGCCGAGATGCAACCCGACGCGGAGGCGCTGCGCTACCTCGGACAGGCCACCACGTGGAGCCAACTGCACGAGCGCAGCAACCGCTTCGCCGACGCATTGGCCCGCCGTGGGGTGGGCAAGGGCGACCGGGTCATGCTCATCACGCTCAACAACCCTGAGTTCGTCGAGGCCGTGCTGGGCATCAACGAGCTGGGCGCGATCGCGGTACCGGTGAACTTCCGGCTCACCCCGGGTGAGCTCGCCTACCTGGTCGGCGACTCCGCGCCGAAGGTCGTCATCACCGACGCCATGCTCGCCCCGCTCGTCGGTGCGATCCGCGCGCAGGGCGAGGAGCCGGGCCATCACATCGTGATCGGGGGTGAGTCGGGGACGCCCGAGCAGACCACGTACGCCGACGCGATCGCGGAGGAGGGCCAGCCGCACGAGCCGGTCGACGTCCCCGAGGACTCCACCGCGCTCATCATGTACACCTCGGGCACCACCGGTCGTCCCAAGGGCGCGATGCTCTCGTATGAGAACCTCACCGCGCAGTCGCTGACCTGCATCCGCGTCTTCCGTCTGTTCGACGAGGAGGGCCGCGCGTTGTGCGCCGCCCCGATGTTCCACATCGCGGCGCTGGGATCGATCGCGCCGAGTCTCCAGCTCGGTGGCGTCACGGTGGTCCACCCGCTGCAGGCCTTCGACCCCGCGGCGGTCCTGGACACGCTCGAGGCCGAACGGATCACCAGCATCTTCCTCGTGCCCGTGCAGTGGCAGGCCGTCTGCGCCGAGCAGCAGGCCCGCCCACGCAGCCTGGTGCTGCGCAACATCTCCTGGGGCGCGGCCCCGTCCACCGACACGATCCTGCGCGCCATGGCCGAGACCTTCCCGGACGCCCTGAACTGCGCCGTGTTCGGCCAGACCGAGATGAGCCCGATCACCTGCGCCCTCGACGGCGACGACGCGATCCGCAAGCTCGGGTCCGTCGGCAAGGTCATCCCCACCCTCCAGGCCCGCGTCGTCGACGCATTCGGGGAGCCCGTCGGCCCGGGTGAGGTCGGCGAGATCGTCTACCGCGGCCCCACCACCATGTCCGGCTACTGGAACAAGCCCGAGGAGACCGCGGAGGCGTTCGAGGGCGGCTGGTTCCACTCCGGCGACCTGGTCCGGATGGACGACGAGGGCTTCGTCTACGTCGTGGACCGCAAGAAGGACATGATCATCTCCGGCGGCGAGAACATCTACTGCGCCGAGGTGGAGAACATCATCGCCGGACACCCGCGGATCCGCGAGGTCGCGGTGATCGGCCGCAAGGACGACAAGTGGGGCGAGGTCCCCGTCGCGGTGGTCGCCCAGAACGTGGAGGACGGCGGCACCGATCTCACCCTCGAGGAGCTGACCGAGTGGCTGCGGGACAAGCTCGCCGGCTTCAAGCTCCCCAAGCACCTGGTCCACGTCGACGAGCTCCCGCGCAACGCCAGCGGCAAGGTCGTCAAGGGCACGCTGCGCTCCGAGCACGGCACCATGGGCGTCTGACCCGAGCGCCATGGTCTTCCACCTCCCCACCGGCCGCGGCCCGGTCGTCGATCTCGCCGGCCAGGTCGGCTCGCTCGTCGGGTTCTCGGTCTTCACCCTGCTGCGGTGCGTGAGCACCGTGGCCCGCGGCCGGTTGGCGCTCGCCGAGACCCGTGACCAGGCGCTGTTCATCGCGCGTGTGAGCTCGGTGCCCGCACTGCTGCTCATGCTCCCGGTCGGCGTGCTCGTCGCGGTCTCGGTGGGGGAGCTCGCCGGCCGGCTGGGCGCGGCCGGGTACGCGGGTGCGGTGGTGGCCTTCGTGGTGGTGGGACAGGCCTCGGCCCTGGTGTGTGCGCTCATGCTCGCCGGGGTCGGGGGCTCGGCCATCTGCGCGGATCTCGGCTCGCGGACGATCCGCGAGGAGGTCGAGGCGATGGAGGTCATGGGCCTCGACGTGGTGGAACGTCTGGTCGTGCCCCGCGTGATCGCCACCGTGCTCGTCTCGGTGGTGATGTGCGCGCTGGTCACCGCCATGGGCGTGGTGGCCTGCCTGCTCTACCAGGTCTACGGGCAGGGGGAGTCCGCCGGCGCGTTCCTGTCGACCCTGAGCGCGTACGGCCGTCCGTCCGACCTGTGGATGGCCATGGTCAAGTCGATCGCCTTCGCGATCGTCTCCGCGCTCATCGCGACGTTCAAGGGTCTGCACGCCGACGGCGGCTCCTCCGGTGTCGCGGACGCGGTGAACGAGACCGTCGTCCTGGCGTTCGTCACCGTCTTCGTGGTCAACACGGTCCTGTCCGCGGTCTACGGGCTGGCCGTGCCGTCGGTGGGGAAGTACTGAGGTGGGGGGCTTCCGGGTCGCGGAGACCACCGCGTGGCAGCGCGCCCGCGCCACGCGGACCGCGGGCCGCGTCAACGCACTGGGCACGGCGATGGCCGAGGTCGGCAGGCACGTGACCTTCGCCGGCAGGGTCCTGGTCTCGCTCCCGACCGCCGTGGTCCGCTACCGGGGACAGGTGCTCCGCGAGGTCGTCGACGTGGGCTTCGGGTCCAAGTCGCTGGTCGCCGGCGGGGGCACGGTGGGCATCGTCCTGGCGATGTCCGCCGTGGCGGCCATCATGGTCGGGGTCGAGACCTACCGCGGCCTCGACCTCATCGGGATGACGACCCTGTCCGGGATGCTCTCGGCCATGGCCAACACCCGTGAGCTCGCGCCGGTGGTGGCATCCGTGGCCCTGGCCGCCAAGGTCGGCACCGGGTTCACCGCCAGGCTCGGGTCGATGCGCATCTCCGACGAGATCGACGCGCTCGACGCCATGTCCGTGCCGACAGTGCCGTATCTGGCGGGCACCCGCCTGGTGGCCACGATGATCTGCATCGTCCCGCTCTACGCGATCGGGTTGGTCGCCACCTACATCGCCACCCGGTTCGTGGTGGTGTACGTCAACGGCGGGTCGGCCGGGACCTACGACCACTTCTTCCACATCACCCTCGGTCCCGAGGACGTGCTGTACTCGCTGATCAAGGCCGTCGTGTTCGCCCTCGTGATCGTGCTCGTGCACTGCAGTTACGGCTATCACGCCACCGGCGGGCCCGAGGGGGTCGGCCATGCGGCGGGGCGTGCGTTGCGCACCAGCATCCTCGCGATCGGCTTCCTCGACATCGTGCTCACGTTCGCCCTGTGGGGTCTCGTGCCCGAGGTCCCCGCCCTGGGGATCACATGAGGCGCCGGGTGGCGCGCCCGGCGCCCGAGCGGACCCTGATCCTGCGCGGCGTGGTTGCGACCGTCGTGGCGGTGACGATCGGGGTGCTGCTGGTGGGCCGCGGGGCCGGCGTGTTCGACGCCGGGGCCACGGTGACCTCCGCACTGCCGGCCGCGGCGGGACGGATCCCGGAGAACGCACCGGTCCACCACCTGGGAGTGAAGGTCGGTGACGTGCGCGGGTCGGCGGGCGAGGTCGGTGACGACGACGAGCCCGGCACCCGCGTGGAGATGTTGATCGACCCCGAGCACGCCGACCACATCCCGGGGGACGTGGTCGTGCGGGTGGTCCCGCGCACGCTGTTCGGTGATGTCCGGCTGGACCTGGTCCCGGCCGGCGGAACCGGTCCGGCGGCGGGGCCCGTTTCCGGCCGGGTGCGGACGCTCACGGACGGCGACGAGCTGCCCGCGGACCGGTCGGACGAGGCGGTGCAGCTCTACGACGTGTTCACCCGGGCCAGCGATCTGTTGGTGTCCATCGAGCCGCAGCGGATGCAGGTGGCCCTCACCGCACTGTCCCGGGCACTCGACGGCCGCGGGGAGACCCTGGGCCGCGTTATCGACGACGCCGACCGGGCGACCGCCCAGCTCGACCCGGCGCTCGGCGACGCGCTCGACGCCTCCCCGGGAGTGGCCGCCCTCGCCGAGGACCTGGCCTCGGCGAGCCCGGCGATCCTCGCGACGATGGAGGAGGCCACCCGGCTGTCCGGGATCGTCCTCGACCGCCCGGGTTCCCTGGGCCGCCTCCTCGACGCGGGTCTGGGCGCCGGGGCCTCGGGCGCGGTCCTCGCCGACCGGACGGTGCCGGGCGCGATCAGGTTGGTCCACGATACCGGGGTCGTCTTCGACCGGACGGCCCGCAATCCACACGGGGTCATCCGGACCCTCTACGCGATGCGCCCCATGGGCGAGGCGGGCGCGGCGGCGTTCTCGACGGGCCGGTTCGACATCACCGCGGTCCCGTCGTTCGCCGATCCGATGCCCTACGGACCGCAGGACTGCCCGCAGTACCCGGACCTGGCGGGCTCGACCTGCACGGGCGAGCCCGCCCCGGACACCGGGCCCGGGCTGACGGTGAACGCCGCCTCGGAACGGGACGTCATCCGGGAGCTCCAGGCGGCGGCCGCGGGCGAGCCCGGGTCACCGGTCCCGCCGCCCGGGGTCCACGATGCGGGTCCCGACGCGGCCGCGTGGACGATGCTCGGCCCGCTCGTGCGTGGGAACGAGGTGGCGATCCGATGACCGGACGTCCGGGTCTGGCGCCAGCGGTGCAGCTCTTCGTCTTCTGCCTGCTCGGGGTCCTGTGCACGGTGTTGGTGATCAACACGCTGCGCGTACCGGTGGGGTTCGGTGCCCGCGGGTACAGCGCCGAGTTCGACGACGTGGGTGGGCTCGGGCCCGGATCCGAGGTCACCGTCGCCGGCGTCCGGGTCGGGCGGGTGCTCGGGGTGGACCGGGAGATCCGGGCGGGCGGTGCCGTCACCGCCGTGGTGCACTTCGAGGTCGAGCAGGACAACCCCGTCACCGCGGGCGCCCGTGCGTCGGTGCGGTACGGGGACATGCTCGGGATCCGCTACCTGTCGCTCGACCCGACCCCGGGCGGAGCGCCGGCCGTCCGTGGTGCGGTCGACATGCCCGAGGGTTCGCGCATCCCGATGGAGGACACCACGGGACCGGTGGACCTGACCGCCCTCGTCAACGGGTTCAAGCCGCTGTTCGACTCCGTCCGGCCGGAGGAGGTCAACGCGCTCTCGCACACGGTGGTCGCCGCGTTCCAGGGTGAGCCCGGCGCGATGGACACCCTCCTGTCGAGGTTGGCGCTGCTCAGCCGGGATGTCCTCGACCGCGAGGACGTCTACACCCGGCTCGCGGACAACGTCGAGGCGCTCGGGGATACCCTCACCGGTCGGGAGGGTGACCTGCGGCGTCTGGTCCGGGGGCTCGACGAGGTCTCCGGGGCGCTCGCCGACGGCGGGGGACGCGACCTCGCCCTGCTCATCGACCGCGGGGGTGCCTCGTCGGCGGCCCTGGCGGCGATGCTTGAGGAGACGGACCGCGACCTGCGGACGAGCGTGGACGCCGCGCGCCACACCACCGACGGCTGGGTCCCCCGGACCGACGAGTTCGAGTCGACGCTCGGCCGGGTGCCCGGGTTCGCCCGTGAGGTCAACGCACTGACCCGCAAGGGCGGGTTCCTGTCCCTGTACATGTGCAACTTCACCGTCTCGTGGGACGGGATGCAGGCCAACCCGTTCGGACACCAGAACTCGGAGGTGTGCAGGTGAGGGGGTCGGAGATGATCCGCGAGAGTCTGTCGGACCTGGTCCGGGACCCGCGGCACGCCCGCCGGGGGAACACGGTGCTGGTGGGGGCGGTGTCGATCCTGCTCGTGCTGGCGGTGTTCGTGGCCGGGGTCGCGCTGCCGCGCCTGTGGTACGTCCTTCGCACCGAGGCGTACACGGCGGAGTTCCACAACGCGGGCGGTCTGCGCGCCGGGGACACGGTGCTCGTCTCGGGCGTCCCGACCGGCAGGGTCGACTCACTGTCGATCGAGAACGGCCTGGCCGTGGTGGGGTTCCGCCTGGACCGGGGCCAGGGTCTCGGGGAGTCGAGCACCGCGACGGTCGGGCTCAAGTCGATCCTGGGCAACCGGTTCCTGGACGTCGTCCCGTCGGGTTCCGGAGACCTCGGTCCGCAGCGCCGCATCAGGGTGGAACGGACCACCTCCCCGTACATGATCGACGACGTCGGTGAGGCCGTGACCGACCTCGCCGACGGTCTCGACACCGAGGCGGTGAGCGCGGTGATCGACACCCTCGACAGTGTCCTGCCGCAGGACGCCGACGCCACGGGGCGGGCGATCGACGACGTCTCCGCCGCGCTCGGACTACTCGCACGGGAGGACGCCAGGATGAGTCAGGTCGTCACCACCACACGGGAGATCACCGGGATCCTCGTCACCCAGGAGGCCGGGATCCGCACGCTCACGGATCAGGCCCGTGTCCTGGTGACCGTGCTGACGCAGCGCCGGGAGGCCCTGCGGACTCTGGTCGCGTCGGTCGAGGACCTGGCGACCCGCGTCCGCTCGCTGCTCGGTTCCGAGGCCGAGGACGTCGACCGTCTCCTGGTCAACATGCGTTCGATCAGCGAGACCTACCACCGCAACATCGAGGTGATGGACGAGGCGCTCACCCGCCTGCCACCGGGTCTGCGCGCCGTGAGCGACGCGTCCGGCAACGGGCCCTGGACCGACGTCGCCACCCCCACCGGACCGATCCCCGACTCCGCCCTCTGTGCCCTGGGGGTGATGGACGGATGCCGTTGAGTCGCGCCCGTGTCCTCATCGTTCTCGCCACCGTCCTGGTCGCCGCGATCGTCCTCGCCGTGGTGATGGTCGGGGGACGCGGTGATTCCCGCGTGCGGATCACCGCCGAGTTCGCGACCGCGGACGGGATCTACGTGGGCTCCCAGGTGCGGATCGTCGGAGTCGAGGTGGGGCTGGTGGAGGAGGTCGAGCCCCTCGGGCCGGTCGTCCGGGTCGGGCTCTCCCTCAATCCCGGGACCCGACTGCCCGGGAACGTGGGCGCGGTGGTGATGAACCCCGCCGTCATCGCGGACAGGTTCGTCGAGCTCACCCCTGCGTACATCGACGGGCCCACCTTCCCGGACGGCGGCGTCATCCCGGTTGCCAGGACCCGGGCGCCACTGGACTTCGACGAGTTCGTCGCCGGCGTCGACACGTTGAGCTCGGCGTTCGCGCCGGGTGCCGAAGAGGTGGCCCGGGGCCTCGACCGTGGCGCCGCGGCGCTCGACGGCCGCGGGGAGGAGCTGAACCGCGCCATCCGCGACCTGTCCACCGTCTCCGCGGTGGGTGGAGACCGCGCGCAGGACCTCGGGGCGATCGTCACGGAACTGTCCGTGCTCATGGACGCCGCCGGCGGACGCGACCAGAAGATGCGTGACCTCGTCCTGGGGCTCGACGACCTGGGACGACAGATCAGGGAGGACGAGATCGACGTCGCCGCCCCCGCGGAGGACCTGCGCGTCATCCTCGACGAGGTGGACGGGATCATGGCCGCCCGCGGCGAGGACCTCACGGCCGCGACGGGGGCGACCCGCGATGTCACCGCCCTGTACGCGCGCCACCGCGCCGACTTCGCGGAGTTCCTCGACCAGTACCCGCAGATGATGGGCAACATGGCCGACAGCATCGGACCGGACGGTCGGGCGCGGATCCGCCTCAACATCTCGTCGAACATCACCCACTTCGAGCGCGGTCGCGAACTGTGCGCCCGCGAACCGCTGCCGTTGTGTACGGGGGCCGGACTGACCAATCCGCTCATGTTCCCCGTGGAGCAGAACGATCCACTCGGGATCGTGGGCGCCTTCGAACGCGCGACGGGAGGCGGGTGACCATGAGGGAGACCAGGACGGGACCGCACCTCATCCGCGGACTCGTGGCATCGATCGGGGTGGTCTTGCTGGTGCTGGCAGCTGTGGTCGCCGCGCACTCCCCGGCCCTGTCGTTGCAGGCGCTCCCGCTGGGGATGGACACCGGTGAGGACTCTACGGACGTGGAGATGCGATTCGAGCGGGCCGACCGCCTCGCCCCCGGTGCCGAGGTCCGGTACGGAGAGTCCCTGGTGGGGCGCGTCCGCACGGTGGACACCGACGGCAGCGACGCGGTGATCGGGGTCCGCCTCGAAGGTGATTCCGGGGTCCCCGCCGATGTACTCGCCGAGATCCGACTCCCGACCGCACTGGGGAGTCCGTTCATCGCGCTGAGCGCCCCCCGCGGTCCGGGGACCGCCGCACTGCTGGAGGACACGAGGGTGATCCCGCGGTCGCGTAGCGGGGTCGGTCCGGACCTCGAGTCGAGCCTGGCGTCGCTCGGGCTGCTGCTCAACGGCAGCGGGATCGACCAGCTCGGGTCGGTGATGGAGGAGCTGACCGTGGCCCTCGGAGGACGTGGGGAGGAGATCGGCAGGATCCGCGAACGCGGCGAGCGGGCTCTGGCCCTGTACGAGGCGCACCGGGACGATGTCGATCGCACGCTGCTGGCGTTGGACCGGGTCAACGCCGCGCTCGCCGGCCGCCGCGACCTCCTCGACCGTGGCCTGGACGTGTCCGCGGACCTGGTCTCGGAGGCCGCCCGTAGCAGGGAGACGATCGTCGCCCTCATGGACACCACGACCGCGCTGACGGTGCAGGTCGACCAGTTCACGTCGGCGACCGAGGGGAGGATCGCGCCGTCACTGCGGACCCTGACCGTCCTGCTCGAGGACATGGAGGGCTTCGGCGAGGAGGTCGCCCCCACCCTGGACGCGCTGGAGCGGTTCGTCATCCACCTCGACGAGGCGGCCCGCGGGGATCACCTCGTCTTCGACGGTGACCTCGACCTGACGGGCTCCCTCGACGTCCTGGGCACCGGCGGCGAGGTGCGGGCGGGGCGCCCGCTGCCGCCGGGTGCCACGGGTCCGGCCGACGCCCTGCCACCGATGGGGGGCACGCCGTGAACCGGCACATCGTCGCGCAGGCGTTGCTGTTCGCCCTCATCTCGGTCGTGGCGATCGGCTACGGCATCCGCTACATCGGGCAGGACGCGGACGTCTCCAGCGGTTTCCGGGTGGTGGCGCATGTCGAGGACGCGAGGGGGGTCGGGCCCGGGGTCCGGGTGACGTACCGCGGCGCGGACGTGGGGGTGGTCCAGGGTGCCGAGCTCGACGGTTCCGGCGGGGTCCGGTTGCGCCTCCGGATCCTCGAGGGGACGCGGATCCCCCGGGACTCCCTGGCCAAGGTGGTCACCAGCACCGCGCTGGGCGACAACCGGCTCGACGTGCGGCCCGAGACCGCGGACGGTCCCTACCTCGGGGAGGGCGACGAGTTGCGCGTCCCGGAGGACGTGCAGTCCCCGCCGCTGGCGGACCTCATCGCCGACATCGACGCCTCGCTGCGGGCCGTGGACCCCCGGTCCCTGGCCTCGTTCGGCGACAGCACCGCGGCAGCACTCGAGGGCAACGGGCCGAGACTGGGCGCGATCATCGAGGACACGGCGACGCTCGCGGCCGTGCTCGCCGACCGCGCACCGACCTTCCGGGGCCTCGTCGACGACGGGCTGGTGACGGTTCGCGCGCTCGCCGCCCGCGACGCACCCGTCTCCGGATCGGTGGCGACGGCGCGCGACGTCACCGGCCAGTTGGCACGTCGCGAGGACACCCTCGTGTACATGCTCGACCGCTCGCCCGAGGCGATGCTCCGCGCACAGAGGCTGCTCGATGACAACCGGGACGACGCGGCCGGCCTGCTCGCCAACACCCTCGTGGTCACCCCGGTGTTCCGGGACCGCGGGCCGGCGTGGGAGGCGGGTCTGACCCAGGGGGAGCGGGGCCTGCGCGCCCTGGCCGGCTCGGTGCGCGACGGACGCGCCGACTTCGCCCTCATCGCCACCCAGGGGCCGCTGTGTGTGTACCCGTACGAACCGCGCGACGTGCGAGACCACTCCTGGGAGGAGCCCGACCTGCGCATGTACTGCCCGCCCGGAGAGAACCTCGCCCAACGCGGCTCGCAGGCCGCACCGAGACCGAACGGCGAGGGCCTGGCCGGAGCCAACCGGCCGGGCACGCGGATCGGTCCGGACATGGCAGTGGACCCGTTGCTCGTCCCGACGGGTACCGAGATCGCCGCGTACTGGGCCACGATGATGGAAGGACTACGCAGCAATGGCGGTTGACGAGAAGACGACCGGCCCGGTCGACCGGGCCGAGGGGGCCGAAAGAGCCGAGCCCGGGGCCGAACAGGCCGGGGCCGAGCAGGCCGAGCCCGGGGCCGAACGCCGTCGCGGCCGTGCCGGACGGATCGTGACCGCACTGGTGATCGTGGCCCTGCTCGCGGCGACGGGAATCCTCGGCTACCTGACCTGGCAGAACCACCGGGACGCCGAACTCCGGCGCTCCGCCTCGGACGACGCGACCCGCCTGGTGACCCAGCTGGCCACGTACGACCACACCGACGTGGACGCGAACCTCGACGCCGTCGTCGCGGACGCCACCCCCGATTTCGCCGAGCGCTACCGCGAGGTCTCCGACGGCCTGCGCGAGCTGCTCGCCAGCGGCGAGGGCACCTCGACGGGGACCGTCACGCACGCCGCCGTCGAGAGCGTCGATGGCGATCGCGCGGTGGTCCTGGTGTTCCTGGACCAGGAGATCAGCAACGTCACCGTCCCCGACGGACGGGTCGACTCCAGCCGCATGGTCGTGACCGTGGTCCGCGACGGCGACCGCTGGCTCCTCGACGACGCCCAACTCGCCTGACCATTTTCGAAGGAGAACCGTCCGTGCTCACCGAACTGCACCGCAATCCCGCGCCGCCGATCACCCGTGGGAGACCGCCCGGGCTCACCGACGCGGTGGACTCCCTCGGCGCCGCCAGTGGCGTCGCCAACGTGATCATGCAACTGGCCTGGCCCGAGGTCGGATGGGGGGTGCGCGAGAGCCGGGTGGACACCGGCAACGTTTACAAACGCCCCTTCAAGCGGGCGCGGACGACATTCCAGTACCTCGCCGTCGCCACGCTCGGCAGCGACGAGGACAAGAGGGTCTACAGCGAGGAGGTCTACCGGATCCACCGGGAGGTGTTCTCCACGCCCGAGAGCCGGGTGAAGTACAGCGCGAACGACCCCAGACTGCAGATGTGGGTGGCCGCGTGCCTCTACATCGGGTTCGAGGACGTCTTCGAGTGGTTGCACGGTCCCATGACCGATTCCGACAGGGAGGCGTTCTACGCCTCCGCGCCGACGCTGGGCACGACCTTGCAGGTGCGGCCCGACCAGTGGCCCGCCACCCGCGCCGACTTCGAGGGCTATTGGCGCGAGGGCATGGCGAGGATCCGCTTCGACGAACCCGTCCGGGAGCACCTGGTCGGGCTGACCGAACTCCGGATGCTGCCGCAGCCCGCCACCCTGCTGTTCGGGCGGATCAACAAGTGGATCACCAGCGGCTTCCTGCACCGCGAGTTCCGGGACGAACTCGGACTCCCGTGGAGCCCGCGCGACCAGCGCCGTTTCGAGAGCTTCCTCGCCGCGACCGCCCGGCTCAACGGGCTGCTGCCGGAGACGGTTCGGACGATCACCTACCGGATCCTGCTCATCGACCTGAGGTGGCGGTTGAGGACCGGCCGGTCGCTCATGTGAGGCTCAGGCCTCCGCGGCGAGCTCCGGCTCGCGCTCCTCGTCCCACACGCCGGCCCGCTCGAGGTGGGCGATGAGCAGTGTCGCGCCGCCCGCGAACTCGGACTCCACCACGTCGTGGGCGGTCTCGACATCGCCGCTACGCAGCGCCTCGAGCATGCGACGGTGGTCCAGCAGTGCGCCCGCACGCCAGTCGGGGTCGTCCGCGTACAGCCGGTAGGGCATGTAGCGGGCGGCGTTCGACAGGAAGCGGGAGAGCTTGTCCGACCGGGAAGCCCGGTTGAGCGTCCGGTGGATGGCGTACTGCGCGTGCACGACACCGTTGGTGTCACCGGATGCGGACGCCTTCTCGAAGTCGTCGATCAACCGGGCGTGGAACTCGAGCGTGGCCGCGTCGTAGCGGGTGATCGCCCGGTCGACGATCCGCTTGGACAGTTCCGCCTGGAGCCAGAAGATGTCCTCGATGTCCTGCCGGCTCATCGGGGAGACCAGGTACCCGCGCCGCGGCACCAGGTCGACGAGGCCCTCGCCGCGCAGGGTGAGCAGTGCCTCGCGGACCGGGGTCACGCTCACCCCGAGGGCCGCGGCGGTCTCGTCGAGCCGGATGAAGTCCCCGGGACGGACCTCGCCGCTCATGATGCGGGTCCGCACGTGGTCGGCGACCTCCTCGGAGAGCTGGGGGCGCTGGGCGAGTCGTGTGGGGGCCACGTCCGCCACCTCGTTTCACAAGAAGGAGCACCCGCGGGGGGTGCCGAGGACCGATAATCGAAATCAAATATATCTGTAGCGGCTCACACTACCTCGCCGGGGGTGGCATCGCCGCCCGTGCGAAAGGGATTCACGTGAAACATCTCGTGTCCGCGCTCGTTCTCGCGATGGCGGCCCTCGTCGTCGTCCCCTCTGGCGCCGCCGCGCAGCCCGGCCCCGCCGCCCCGACCACGGGGGCCACCGCACCGGTCGCGGCCGGCACGGTCCCGCCTCCCACCGCCGGTGGCCCGCACCCGGTGCCCGCGTCGTTCGTCGACGGACTGCGCGCGGAGGTGCAGAACCCTCTCGGCGAGCACCCGGCCACCAACGACTGGGACTGCGAACTGACCGAGGCCCGGCCGCGCCCGGTGGTCCTGGTCCACGGCACGTTCCTCAACCGCCAGGACAACTGGGCCTACCTCGCACCGAGCCTGGCCAACGAGGGGTACTGCGTCTACGCCCTGACCTACGGCGCGCATCCGGAGGCCCCGTGGCCGCTGAACGCGCTGGGCGGGACGCGGACGATGGAGGAGGGCGCCGCCGAGCTCGCCGGGTTCGTCGACCGGGTGCGCGAGGCGACCGGGGCGGAGAAGGTCGATCTGGTGGGGCACTCGCAGGGCACGATCATGCCGGCGGTCTACGTCAACGAGATGGGCGGCCACCGCTACGTCGAGAACTACGTCGGGCTCGGCTCGGTGTGGCGGGGCAGTACGGCGTTCTTCCTCTCCACGATCTTCGACGCGTTCGGGCAGGTGGGCATCCGCGACGAGGTCCAGGACTTCATCCACACCGCCGGATGCGGCGCGTGCAACCAGGTCCTCGCGGGCAGCCGGTTCTTCCACGACCTGTGGCGGGACGGGACCCCGTACCACCCGGACGTGCGATACACGAACATCCTCACGAACATCGACGAGATCGTCACCCCGTACACCAGCGGGTACGTCGAGGGTCCCAATGCGGAGAACCACGTCGTGCAGGACTACTGCCCGCTGGACTTCTCCGAGCACGTCTCCATCGTCACCGACCCCGTCGCCCGCGATCTGGTGTTCAACGCGCTCGACCCCGCCACCCCGCGTCCGGTGGGCTGCGAGTTCGTCCCGCCGATCACGCCGCTGCACAGCTGATGCGGGGGAGGCCGACGTCCCCGGCTGTGGGCGGACCGCCGCCCGCCCGTCACGGGTCCTCCGCCCGGGGCGACAGGACGCGGTGACGCTGCGGATCGATCCAGGCGGTCAACGCGTCACCCGCACAGTCGATCAATCGCTGCCTGTCCATGTGGGGCTCGCGGTTCACCCCGATCCGCATGGCGGCAGCGAACCCCAGCGTGACGCCGACGTACGACAGTTCGGACACCTCGGTGTCGGACAGGTCGGGGCGGTGGGACGCCAGAAAATGCCGTCCGAGGCGCATCAACTGACCCTCGACCTCGGGGAGGATGGTGCCCTGCAGGCCCATCGGCACCTCGTTCGCGAGCGCGTTGATGATGGCCGCATTGCGTTCGACCGCCTCGACGAGGAGCGCGAACAGCTGACGCACGGCGACCGCCGGTTCGAACGACAGCGACGACATCACCACCCCGGCGAGTTCGTCGGTCATCTCCGCGCTGGTGCGATCGCGGAGCGCGATGAGCAGGTCGTTCTTGTCGGCGAAGTACCGGTAGACCGTTCCGATGCCGATCCCGGCCTCCGAGGCGATCTGATTGGTGGTCAGACCGATGTACCCGTGGCGGATCAAAAGCCGAGCAGTGGTGTCCAGGATCTTCTCGATCGTGTCCTGGGAGCGCTTCTGCACGGGCTTGTAGCGGGCTGAACTGGGCATTGTCCTAATCCACCAGGCCCGAGGATCGATGTCAATAACCGAGTTGAAGGTGAGTATCCCTCAGCAATAGCCTCGATATGATTCCGGTCACATCCGCGCCGGCACGTGGACGAACGAGGGAGACGACGCCATGTCAACGTCGACGACGACACCGCCGCGGGACCCCGTCGGCTCGCCCCACCCGTTCGACTACTTCCACCGTCCCGGCATGCCGCTGCGGCCGTGGCCGGAGCGGTCGACCGAGAGCCATGAGCTGTGGGACGCCTCGCGCAGCCGCTTCGTCGAACCGATGGTGCCGCGGGAACGGCTGACGTCGCCGTCACCGATGATCGATCTCGTGGCCGATCATCAATGGCAGGGCGACGAACTGATGGACGACGTGGTGCACGCATTCCGACGAATCGGCATGGCCGAGGGGCGGCGGATGCTCGAACTCGCCCTGGACAACGGCATCGACGCCGTGAACGATCCGCCGCCGGAGCTGGAGAGACTGTTCGCCAGCCTGGACAATCCACCCGCGTGGCACGATCCGGAACGGTGGGAGCGTGGGCGCCGGCTGTGGATCAGCGGGTCGTTCGCAGGCAAGACGGGGATGGCGGTGATGGATGCGTTGGCGACCTTCGTCGGCAACGACGTCTCGACCGCCACGGGGACGACGCGCAGGTTCATCAACGACTACCAGAGGCGGATGTTCGAGACCTACACCTGGTTCTGGAACGTCACCCGCGCCAGCGCCATGGACCGGTACTCGCCGGTCTTCAAGGACACCGTCAAGGTCCGCCTCATGCACTCCCAGGTCCGCGCCGGCCTCCGACGGTCCTGGAAGCCGGAGAGTTTCGATCGCGACGGCTGCCCGATCTCGTGCACCGCGATGCTGATGGGCGCGATCTCGTTCGGCCTCCTGCCGATGCTCGTGGATCAGGGACACGGCCGTCGGTACTCCCAGGTGGATCTGGACGATGCGTGGATCCACTGGGCGTACATCGCCCACGTCTTCGGCGTCAGCGAGGACGTCATCCCCACCACCGCCGACGACGCCGTCGAGGTGCTCAACCACTTCCTGCCGTACACCGGCGGCCCGACCGAGGCGACCGCGGAGATGTCCGGGGCTGCCGCCGCCAACCTCTCCGCCGAGGACGGTCGGCTGAGCCTGAAGGGGCGCGCGATGGTGGGCCCCCTGTTGGGCATGATGGCCTACTTCGGCGGGGAGCCCGCGGTGCGTGCCCTCATCGCCACCACACCGGTGCGCGACATCCCGATCGCTCGGTGGGTGCGGGTGATCGGGGTGGTGGCCAGGGTCAACGTCCGGATGAACCGGATCGCCGACGCTCTGCCGTTCGAGGACGCACGTCTGCGTCGGCGTGCACGGAGGGGAGACCGATTCTGGCGCGTCAATGTCCTGACCTCACGAGCCGCCGCCGCGCGCAGGGGAATCCTGACCACACCGTACGACCACCACGACGCCACGCCATCGACACCGGTCGGGTGCCCGATCCACTGACCACACGACCGGGCGGAACGGGGTCGCCGGCGTCGGGAACCTCGCCCCGGATCGGCCGTACGCCCTGCGGCGAGGGATGAGCCGGGTGAGACTGGGGGCATGACCTCCACCGAGAACCGTCCCGCCGTCCGTACCGAGCGCCGGGACCACGTCCTGCTCGTCACCCTCGACCGTCCGGAGGCCCGCAACGCCGTCAACGGCGAGGTCAGCACGCTGCTGGGCAACGCACTGCACGAGGCGGACACCGACCCCGGGATCCGGGTGGTGGTGATCACCGGCGCGGGCGAGCGGTCGTTCTGCGCCGGAGCGGACCTCAAGGCCATCTCCCGGGGCGAGGACATCTTCCCGGCCGAGAACCGGCAGTGGGGATTCGCGGGGATGATGCAGCAGTACGTGTCGGTCCCCGTGATCGCCGCGGTCAACGGGACCGCGCTGGGTGGGGGCTGCGAGATCGCCCTGGCCTGCGACCTCGTGGTGGCGGCCGACCACGCGGTGTTCGGGCTGCCGGAGGTGCGGCGCGGGCTCATCGCCGCCGCCGGTGGCGCCTTCCGGCTGCCCGCCCAGCTGCCCCACCGGGTCGCGATGGAGATGATGCTCACCGGCGAACCGATCACCGCCGATCGCGCCCTCGACCTCCACCTGATCAACCGGGTCGTCCCGGCCGACCGGCTGCTCGACACGGCCCTCGAACTGGCCGCCACCATCGCGTCGAACGCGCCGCTGGCGGTCCAGGGGACCAAACGGGTCGCGCTCGGGATCACCGACGGCGGGCGACCGGCGGAGGTCGACAGGTGGAAGGTCAGCGACACGGAGATGATCACCGTCATGACCTCCGAGGACGCGGCCGAGGGCCCGCGGGCGTTCGCGGAGAAGCGCGCCCCCGTGTGGAAGGCCCGCTGAACCGGGTCCCGATGAGACCCATCCCACACGGCATCCGGATGTGAACTCCGTCCCGCGGCCCTACATTTCCTTCATGGGAGCAGGGTTGAGGACCATGGTCGTCGAAGAGGACCTGCACGTCCTCGACACGACGAGTCGGGAGCTGGCACCCCGTGCGGCGGAGTTGCTGGCGCGCAGGGGTGGACACGGCGCGGGTGAGGAACTGCGCAACTGCGTCGTCCGCGTCGCGACGGACCCCGCCCGGTCCGCCGCGGAGCTGAGATCGGCCCTGCATGCCGGGCGGGCGGGACTCAACGAGGCGGGGTTCGAGCTCGGGTTGGCGGTGGTGGCCGCCGGGGCCGTCCCGCTCGTGCCCCCGGGATCCGCTCTCGTCGACGAGAGCCCGAGGACGCGGCGACTCCTGGCCGACTACGAGTACCTGGCCCGGGATCAGATCTACTGCGGCGTCCGCATCCGGGTGGAGGCCCGTGATGCCGACGAGGCGGTCTGGGTGTCCTGCCGGGTCTCGCCGTACCTGCCGGTGTTCCTCGCCCTCACGGCGAGCTCGCCCTTCCTGCGGGACGGGTCGGACTCCGGCTACGCGAGCTGCCGGTCGGTGGCCGCCTCGCAGTGGCCCACGGCCGCGCCGGTCGCCGGGGTGTGCTCGGCGGCGGAGTTCGACGAGTTGGTGGCCGACCTCGTGGCGAGCGGGGTGGTGGTCGATGCGTCGATGGTGGGCTTCGGCGTACAGCCCGGGCCGGGTGGACGGACGGTGGAGCTGCAGGTGGGCGACGCCTGCCCCTCCGCCGACGCCACCGTCCTGGCGGCCGCCCTGTTCCGGGCGCTGGTCGAGCGTGAGGCGGCCGCGGTCGCGAACGGCGCCGAGGTCGCCGCCCCGGCCGAGACCAGGCTGCGCGCGGCCCTGTGGCGCGCCGCGCGGTCGGGCCTCGAGGGCGACCTCGTGGACCCCGCCACGTTCCGGGCCCGGCCCGCCGCGGACGTCGTCTCCGACCTGGTGGACTCCCTGACCGACGAGTTGACGCGGTCGGGCGACCTCGACACCGTGTGCACCCTGCTCGACAACGCGCTCTACAACGGCAGCAGTGCGTTCCGTCAGCGTCAGACCCTCCGCCGACGGGGGCACGCCCACGACGTGGTGGACCTGCTCGCGGCGGAGACGGCCGGGGTCAGCGGTCCCCGGTCGGCGGTCCCCGATGCCCACTCGCGGCTGTTCGGCGTCTACGAACCGATCGACGGTCTGGACGCCGACCCCAGCTGGGACGAGGCGGTCGAGGAGGGGGGCTCGCCCCGCCGGTCCTACGGCCCGCTGGTGTCGGCCCTGGAGCGGGCCGGCACCGTGCGGCTCCGGTCGCGACAGGTGACGGCCGAACAGGAGGCCTCGGTCGCCGGGGTGACGTTCCGGGTCACCGGGCAGGAGCGGCCTCAGGCGTTCCCGATGGACTTCGTACCCCGCATCATCTCTCCGGAGGTGTGGCGGATGCTGGCCGCGGGCACCGAACAGCGCGCCCGTGCCCTGGACGCCTTCCTCGACGACATCTACGGGGACCGGGAATTCGTGCGCGCGGGTCACCTGACGCCCGAGTCGCTGGACCGCGCCCCCGGGCACCGCAGCACGGGACGGGTGCAACGACCGGGGCGGACCCGGGCGCACATCTGCGGGATCGACCTGGTGTGCGGCGACGACGGCAAGTGGTTCGTTCTCGAGGACAACGTCCGGGTGCCGTCCGGGATCGCCTTCTCGCACGCGCTGCGGCAGATGACCACCTCGCTGTTCGGCGACCTCACGGAGGGGTTCGACCTGCACACGCCCGACCAGGCGTTCGGCATGATCCGGCAGACGCTCGAGGCGGCCGCGCCACCGGCCGCCGGGGACGACCCGCAGCTCGCGGTGGTCTCCTCCGGTGCGACCGACTCGGCGTGGTTCGAACACCGGCTCATCGCGCAGCGCACCGGCCTGCCCCTGGTCACTCCCGACCGGTTGACCTTCCGTGACGGAATCCTGCACCACCGTGCCGGCCGCGACCTGCACCGGGTGGACGTGATGTACGCCCGGATCGACGAGGACATGCTTCTCAGCTCCCCCGGGGAGGACGGCGTCCCCCTGCGCGACGGGCTGCTCGACGCGCTCGGAGCCGGACGCCTGACGATCGCCAACGCGCTGGGCAACGGGGTGGCCGACGACAAGGCCGTCTACGCCTCCGTCCCCGCCATGATCGACTTCTACCTGGGCGAGACCCCCGTCCTGGACCAGGTCCCCACGTACCTGTGTGCCGACCGGACCCAGCGGGACCTCGTGCTGGACCGGCTCGGCGAACTCGTGGTCAAGCCCATCGACGGGTACGGCGGCCTCGGCATCACCATCGGTCCGGAATGCTCCGAGGCCGAACTCGCCGCCCGCCGGGAGGACCTGCTCACCCGACCGGAGGGGTTCATCGCCCAGGAGGTCGTGCCCCTGTCCACACTGCCCACCTTCGACGGCACCCGGATGCAGCGCCGGCACGTGGACCTGCGCGCGTTCGCCCACGTCCGACGCGAGGGGGGCAGGACCACCGCGCACGCGGTCCCGGCCGGACTCACCCGGGTGGCACCGGCGGGGTCGATGATCGTCAACTCCTCACGTGGGGGCGGCGGCAAGGACACGTGGATCATGCGCTGAGTCCTGGCCCGTCCCGCGGAGCTGCTGCGGGTGCGGGCACGTCCGGGTTCCCTTAGCGTGGGAATGATGACCGACGCACAGCGATGGATCAGAGTCGAAGAGGAACTCCACCTCGTCGACACGAGGAGCCGGCGACCGGTTCGGCGGGCCGCGGACGTGCTCGCCGCTCTCGGCGACACGGGGCAGCGGGGGCAGGAGGGCCACGTCCGGCCGGAGCAACACGGGGCGGTCGTGGTCGCGGACGCGGGCGCCCACACCGGGATCGGCGACCTGGGCGACGCCCTCCGCCGGAACCGGACCCGGCTGGCCGAGGCGGCCAACGGGCTGCGGACCGGGGTGGTCGCGGCCGGGTCCCTGGCCTCGCCCGGCGTGGAGTTCGAACCCGCGCCGCAGGACCCCCACCCCGCGCCGGGCCGCGAGTCCCAGACCCGCGCCTCGGCCGGCTTCCGAGTGGTGGTCGAGACCGCCGACGCCGACGAGGCCCAGTACGCGGCCCGCCGGGTCGCCGCCCTCGCACCGGTGCTGCTGGCACTGTCGGCGAGCTCTCCCTACTGGGCCGACGGCACCGATTCCGGTTACGCCTCCACCCGCTACTTCGAGAGTCAGTGGTCACCCGCGCACCTGCCCGCGTACGCCGCCGACACCGCCGCCGAGGCGCTCGCCTGTGAGGACGAGATCATCGCCACCGGCGTGGTCGCGGGACGGGAGTCGATCGCGGTCGACGTCCGCCCCGCCCGGGACGGGGACGGAATCGAACTCGTGGCCTGCGACTCGTGTAGCACCGTCGACACCCTCGTCGTCGTCGCCGCCCTGTTCCGCGCGGCGGTCGACCGCGCCCTCGCCGCACGGGACGCGGAGCACGACCCGGGAGCCGACCGGTGGGACGGTCCCTCCGACGCCGTCCTGGCGGCGGCGTTCTGGCGCGCCGCACGCTCCGGACTGGAGGGCGACCTGGTGGACGTGGCCACCGGGCGTCCCCGGCCCGCCACCGAGGTGCTCACCGGACTGGTCGACGACCATGTCGACCACCTCCGGGCCGGAGGCGAACTCGACCTGGTGCTGGAGTTGCTCGACGGGGTCCGCGGCGCCGCGACCTCGGCGACCCGCCAGCGCGCGGCGCACCGCCGGCGGGGGCGCCGAAGTGACGTGATCGCCGTCCTGCTCGCGGAGACCGTCGGGCGGATCCGACCCCGGGAGATCAGCGACGACCGGGGGATGCGGAGCATGCTCGCCGCCTATTCGCCGCTCGGCGAGGCGGTGACCGAGGAGGTGCACGACGAGGCGATCGCCGAGGACGGCTCCCCGCGGCCCGAGTACGTGGACGTGCTCAAGGCCGTGTCCGACCTGGGCCCCGACGTCCTGTGCGAGCGCAAGGCGAAGGTGGACGACACCCTGCGCTCCATGGGCATCACGCTGAAGGTGTACGGCAAGGACGAACCTCAGGTCTTCCCGCTGGACTCCGTCCCACGGATCGTCCCGGCCGACCAGTGGGCGCGGATCTCCGCGGGCATCGAGCAGCGGGCCCGCGCGATGGAGATGTTCCTGCGCGACATCTACGGGGCGGGGGAGATCAGCCGGGCCGGCGTGGTCCCCGCCGAGGCGCTCCAGCGGGCCCCCGGGTTCCGGCCCACCGGGCGCGCGGTGCCCGAAGGCGTCCTGCACGCGCCGGTGTGCGGCGTGGACCTGGTCTCCACGGCACCGGGCGAGTGGATCGTGCTCGAGGACAACCTCCGGATGCCCGGGGGAATGGCGATGGCGGTCGCCCTGCGCGACCGCATCGCGGAGGGCTACCCCGAGTTCGGCGCGCGCTCGGAGGTCCACGACCCCCGCGACGCCCTCGCCATGTTGACCGACACCCTGCGGGCGGCCGCGCCCGAGGGCGTCGACGATCCCATGATCGCCGTGGTGATCGCCGACGACGAACTCGAGGCGTTCGACCTCAACAGCGTCACCGAGGCGGTCGGTGGCACCCTGGTGACCCCCTCGGACCTGGTGTGCGAGGACTCCGGCCTGTGGCGGGTCGAGGGTGGGGAGCGACAAAAGATCGACGTGCTCTACGTCCGTATGGACGAGGAGATGCTGCTGTCCTCCACGGGGGCTGACGGGAGCGCGCTACGCAGTGGCCTGCTGGGGGCGATGGCGGAACACGGTGTCGCCGTGGTCAACGCGCCGGGCAACGGCGCGGCCGACGACAAGGCGATCTACGCGTTGGTCCCGAAGATCATCGACTTCTACCTCGGCGAGAAGCCCCTCATCGGCCAGGTCGACACCTACCTCTGCGCCGACCCGGACCAGCGCCGTCAGGTCCTGGACCGGCTGGGCGAGTTGGTGGTCAAGCCGATCGACGGATACGGCGGGTCGGACATCACCGTGGGTCCGGAGTGCTCGCCCCGCGAGCTCGACGAGCGCCGGGACGAACTGCGCCGCCACGGCGACCGGTTCGTCGCGCAGGAGGTGCAGCCTCTGTCCACGCTGCCGACCTTCGACGGCCGCGAACTGCAGCGTCGACACGTCGACATGCGGGCGTTCGTCATGCTGCGGCACGGCGATGGGGGAGAGATCCTCGCC
This sequence comes from Dietzia sp. IBK-p2-16D, assembly GCF_057773085.1. Taxonomy (NCBI): domain Bacteria; kingdom Bacillati; phylum Actinomycetota; class Actinomycetes; order Mycobacteriales; family Dietziaceae; genus Dietzia; species Dietzia sp. IBK-p2-16D. The sequence goes on from NZ_JBYMTL010000002.1 coordinate 175,917, forward strand.
TCTGCACCGCCCGTCGCACTGACGCGCGTGGCCCCGGCGGGCACCATGGTCGTCAACGCCTCGAGTGGGGGCGGCGGAAAGGACACCTGGATTCACCGTGCGTGACACCACCGAGGTCGAAGTCGAGGTCACCGAGGAGGCGGAGTCCCGGGACATCGCGGGTCCTCCCGACGACGCCGCCGGGGGCCCCACCCAGATCCGCCACACCACCTCCCCCAACCTGTCGCCCGACGGGTCGATGCTGGCATGCGTGGTCACCGAGCGCTCCGGCTACCCGCGCGCCGTCCAACGGCCGCTCGGACCGGGCGGGCTGGACGGTGCCGGGCCGGAACGCGACGTGGTCCTGCCCGTCGACGGTCCGGTGCGCCGCGTCGCGTACTCGCCCAACGGCAGGTGGCTGGCCTGCGAGGTCGCTCCGGACGGCGGTGAACGCGAACGGATCTGGCTGGTCACCACCGACCCCGAGGATCACGCCGTCTATCCCGTCGACACCTCGAGCGACGCCACCGTGCAGATCGTCGGGTGGGACGGCGACCTGCTCGCGGTGACGGCCTTCGACTCCGAGGGCCTGGCCGAGGGCCGACTCGTGGACCCGGAGACTGGGGAGAGCACCGTGGTCGACCGCCGGATGGGCGGCGCACTGGTCCACGCGTGGGACGGTGCCGCGCTGTTCAGGGTGGGCGCTCGCGGGAACCGCGAGCTGCTGCGCATCGTCCCCGACGGCCGGTGGTGGCCCCTGCTGCCCGTCGACACCGGCTCCACCACCGACGCGGGGGTCATCCTCGACGCCGGGGACGCCGACCGCCCCATGCGGATGATCGTGCGCAGCGACCACTCGGCCGACCGGATGGGCCTGCTCGCGGTCGAGGCGGACGAGGACTCCACCGAGTCCTGGCCGGTGGCGTTCCGCACGGACGCCGATCTCGACAAGGTCGAGGTGAGCCTGGACCGCTCGACCGCGGTCCTGTTGTGGAACGTGCGCGGCGGCCTGTCGGAGATCGAGGTCCTCGACCTGCGGCCGGAACGCCCCCGTGTCATCGTCCGGCCGCCGCTGCCCGAGGTCGTGGTGTCGTCCCCGACGCTCACCGCCGACGGCCGGTTGCTCGCGCTCACCGTCCAGAGCCTCGACCAACCTCCCCGCACCGTGATGTACGACGTGGACAACCGCAGGTGGACCGGGCGGCCGCCCGAGCAGCCCGATCCCGCGCCGACACTGGTCGAGTTCCCCGCCCGTGACGGGCTCCAGCTCAGCGGCTGGCTCTACCGGCCCGACATCGGCGACGAACCGGGCCCGACCGTGGTCCACCTCCACGGCGGCCCCGAGGGGCAGTCGCGCCCCGGGTACAACGACATCGCCCGCCGCTACCTCGACATCGGCGTGAACTATTTCCTGCCCAACGTGCGCGGCTCCACCGGCGCGGGGCGTTTCTACAGTCACGCCGACGACCGCTACGGGCGGTTCTCGGCGATCGACGACGTCGAGGACGCCCTGCTGCACCTGATCGACGAGGGCATCGCCGACCCCGGTCGGGCGGTGGTCTCGGGCCGCTCCTACGGCGGCTACCTGGTCAACGCCACCCTGGTCCGTCATCCCGGGAGGTGGTGCGGCGGGATCGCCGCGTGCGGCATGAGCGACCTGCAGACCTTCTACCGCACCACGGAGCCGTGGATCGCCGCGGCCGCGTACCCCAAGTACGGCAACCCGCTCCAGGAACGGGAACTGCTGCGGGAGGCCTCGCCCCTACGGCGGTATCACCACGTCGACGTCCCGATGCTCTTCGTCCACGGCGCGCACGACACCAATGTGCCGCTCAGCGAGACCGATCAGGCCGTGGAGTTCCTGCGCCGGAGTGGCGTACCGGTGGACGTCCTGCTGTTCGAGGACGAAGGTCATGAATTCGTGAAATTGGCCAACCGGCAGCTTCTCGGCGACCGGGTGGTCCAGTTCTGCCAGGAGGTGTTCGATGTTCGGACGCAAGAAGAATGAGACCCCCGACCCGGCCGGGTTCGAGGGCAGGCTCGTGCAGTGGCGGCGGCACATCCACGCCCACCCCGAGCTGTCCTACGAGGAGCGGGAGACGACCGGGTACATCGAGTCGCAGCTCCGGTCGATGGGGCTCGAGCCCGAGCGGTTCGAGGTGGGAACCGGGCTGTGGTGCGACATCGCCGCTGCCGACGGGGCCACGTCGACCGACGTGGTGGCGCTGCGCGCGGACATCGACGCGCTGGCCATGAGCGAGGAGTCCGGCGAGTCCTTCTCCTCCGAGGTCGAGGGCGTCAGCCACTCCTGCGGGCACGACGGCCACACCGCGATGCTGCTGGGCGCCGCCGAGATGCTGGTCGCCGACCCCCCGCCCCGCCCGGTACGGCTGATCTTCCAGCCCGCCGAGGAGACGATGCCCGGTGGCGCCAAGGACTGCGTCGAGGAGGGCGTGGTCAAGGGGGTCGACCGCATCCTCGCTCTGCACTGCGACCCGCACCGCCGGGTCGGCGAGGTGGGTGTGACCGGCGGGGCCATCACGTCCTCCAACGCCAAGATCGGCATCACCGTCCGGTCGGCGGGCGGGCACACCGCGCGTCCGCACGAGACCCAGGACACCGTCTTCACCCTCGCCCAGATCGTCACGGGCGTCACGGGCGTGATCGACCGGCGGATCGACCCGCGGTCGGGCACCGTGCTCACGTGGGCCTCGATCAAGGCCGGCGGGTCCGCGCCCAACGTCATCCCCGACTCGGGCGAGATCTGGGGAACGCTGCGCAGCGCGGACCGGGACGTGTGGGCGACCGTCGAGCCGCTGGTGCGCGAGACCGTCGAGCGGATCGGCGCCCTGTACGGGGCGCGCACCGAGGTCGAGTACATCCAGGGTGTGCCGCCCGTGGTGAACGACGACGAGTGCGCCGATCTCGCCGCGAAGGCGGTCGAATCCGTGCTCGGACCGGACGGGGTGGGCACCGCCGAGCAGTCCAGCGGCGGCGAGGACTTCGCCTGGTACACCGAGGAGATCCCCGGCGTCTACCTGCGGTTGGGCGTGTGGGACGGAGAGTCCGAGGAGACCGACCTGCACCACCCGGGGTTCGTGCTCGACGAGCGCGCGCTGGCCCACGGTGCCCGCATCTTCGACGCGTTCGCCCGCCTCGACCGCAGCGACTGAGCCGGAGGGGCGCGGGTCGGCGGGCGCCGGTGCCCGCCGACTGCGGACGGCGGGCGGCGCCTCGACCGGGCCGCGCCGTGTCGGACCCGCGCAGGTGCTGACCGGTCCGCGCGCTCTTCGGCTTACGCGTCCTGAATGCCCGTTCCGGGCGGGGGTGCGTGCCGTGAATGGTCCATTCCCGGCGCGCAAGTCGGTGACCCCGCACGTCGATACCCCGCACGTCGATGCCGTTGTGGCACCGCGGACGCACTCCGTCCGGCAGCCCCGTCGGCGCCTTCCGGTATCCGCCCGCCTGCGCCCGCCTGCGCCCGTTAGCGCCCGTCAGCGCCCGCCGGCCCCGTCAGCGCACGGTGATGGCCGCGTCGCCGGCGGGCACGAGTTCGCCGATCACGGTGCCCCCCGGGATCTCCCCGGCCACGAGTAGCCCGCCGGAGGTCTGGGCGTCGGCGAGCAGGAGCAGCTCGCCCTCGTCGACCCCGGATGCGAGGTGCGGACGCACCCAGTCGAGGTTGCGTCGGGTCCCGCCGCTGACGAAGCCGTCGGCGAGCGCCTGCCGCGCACCCTCGAGGTAGGGAACGGCGGCAGCATCGATCACCGCGGAGACGCCGCTGGCCCGGGCCATCTTGTACAGGTGACCGAGCAGTCCGAACCCGGTGACGTCCGTGGCGCACTCGACCCCGGCGGCCAGGGCGTCGCGGGAGGCCACGTCGTTGAGTCGGGTCATCGTCTCGACCGCCTCTCGGCTCACCTCGCCGGTGTTCTTGTGCCGACAGTTGAGCATCCCGATCCCCAGTGGCTTGGTGAGCGACAACGGCACCCCGGCCCGGCCCGCGTCGTTGCGCAGGAGCCGGTCGGGGTCCGCCACGCCGGTGACGGCCATGCCGTACTTGGGCTCGGGGTCGTCGACACTGTGTCCGCCGGCCACGTGACAGCCGGCGGCGCCGGCCACCTCCTGCGCACCGCGCAGCACCTGCCCGGCCATCTCGTACGGCAGGACGTCCATCGGCCAGCACAGCAGGTTGATCGCCATGATCGGCGTCCCGCCCATCGCGTACACGTCCGAGAGCGCGTTGGCCGCGGCGATGCGCCCCCAGTCGTACGGGTCGTCGACCACCGGGGTGAAGAAGTCGGCCGTGCTGATGATGGCCCGGCCGCCGGCGATCCGTACCGCCGCCGCGTCGTCGCCGTCGTCGAGACCCACGATGAGCTCCGCGGCGGGATCGCGGACCGGCGCCCCGATGAGGTCCGCGACCACGTTCTCCAGTGCACCGGGCGGGATCTTGCAGGCGCACCCGCCACCGTGGGCGTAGGAGGTGAGCCGGGCGACGGGCGAGATGGGTTCGGTGGCCATGGTCCGACCCTAACGACGCGGCGCCGTTCGGTGGGCGCGGCCGGGGAACACCGCCTAGTCTCGTGGGGCAGGGAGGCGTCCGGGCACCTGGTGGTCCCCGCGGTCTTCAAAACCGACGTGGCCGAGTATCTCGGTCAGGCGGGTTCGATTCCCGTCCGCCTCCGCCACAACCTCACCGGCACCGATCCGAAAAGGGGAACGGAAGATCACCGAGCAGCCACGCGAGGGGTCGGGGGCGCCGTCGCCCGATCCGCGTCGTCTCATCCCGTCCACCGACGTCCTGCTCCGCGATCCCCGCCTCGCCGCGGCGGTCGACGGGCTGGGCCGCGAGCTCGTCAAGGGCGAGATCCGCGACGCCCAGGGCCGCGCCCGCGCGGGACTGCTCGCGGTCGACGGGATCGTCGACGCGGTGCTCGCCGCGCTGCCAAGCGCGCCCGTGACGCTGACGCCCGTCCTCAACGCCAGCGGCGTCCTGCTGCACACCAATCTCGGCCGGGCCCCGCTCTCGGACGCCGCCGTGCGAGCGCTCGCCGAGGCCGCGGGCACCAACGACGTGGAGTTGGACCTGGCGACGGGCCGCCGGGGCAGGCGGGGACGCGGCGCCCTCGACGCACTGCGGGCCGCCGTGCCCACGGCGGGAGACGTCCACGTGGTGAACAACGGCGCGGCCGCCCTGGCGCTCGCCGCGACCGCGCTGGGCGGGCCGGGGCGGACGATCGTCATCGCGCGCGGTGAGATGGTGGAGATCGGCGACGGGTTCCGCCTGCCGGAGCTGCTGGAATCCACGGGCACCCGGTTGCGGGAGGTCGGCACCACCAATCGGGTCAACGCCGAGGACTACTCCCGCGCGATCGACGACACCACGGCGTTCGTCCTCAAGGTCCACCCCTCCAACTTCGTGGTGAGCGGCTTCACCTCGACGGTCCCGCCCGCCGAGCTGCGGGAGCTCGGCGTGCCGCTGGTGGTGGACATCGGGTCGGGGCTGCTCGCACCTCACCCCACGCTGCCGGATGAGCCGGACATGACCACGACGCTGGCGGCGGGCGCCGACCTCGTGACGTCCAGCGGTGACAAGCTCCTCGGGGGCCCGCAGGCCGGGATCATGGCCGGCGACGCCGCGCTCGTGCAGCGCCTGCGCCGCCATCCGCTCGCCCGGGCGCTGCGGGTCGACAAGCTCACGCTGGCCGCCCTCGAGGCGACGCTGCGCGGCCCGCGTCCGCCCGTCGTCGCCGGTCTCGAGGCCGACCCGGCCGAACTGCGGGAGCGTGCCGAGCGGATCGCCGCACGGCTGCGCGCGGCGGGGCTGGACGCGGAGGCCGTCCGATCCGTCGCCGCCGTCGGTGGCGGGGGCGCCCCGGGCGTCGGCCTGCCCAGCGCCGCGGTGTCCCTGCCCGAGCACGTCGCCGAGAGGCTGCGCGCGGGACGCCCCGCCGTCCTGGGACGCGTGACCGACGGCCGGTGCCTCCTTGATCTGCGTGCGGTACCCGAGGGCGACGACGACGAGCTGGGGCGGCTCGTGCTCCGGGCGGAGGCGCTCGCCTGATGTTCGTCGTCGCCACCGCCGGCCACGTCGATCACGGCAAGTCGACCCTCGTCCGTGCGCTGACCGGCGAGGAGCCCGACCGGTGGGTCGAGGAACGCCGCCGCGGTCTGACCATCGACCTGGGCTACGCCTCCACCACCCTCGACGACGGGCGCACGGTCGCGTTCGTCGACGTGCCCGGCCACCGGCGGTTCGTCCCCAACATGCTGGCCGGGATCGGGCCTGTTCCCGCGGTGATGTTCGTCGTGGCCGCCGATGACGGGTGGATGCCGCAGTCCGCCGAACACCTCGACGCGCTCACCGCGCTGCGCGTCGAGCACGGGGTTCTCGTCATCACCCGCAGCGACCTGCTCGATCCCGCCCTGGCGCTCGCCGAGGCCCGCGACGCGATGGCCGGGACCCCGCTCGCGGACGTCCCGGCGGTGTGCGTCTCGGCCGTCACCGGCGCCGGACTGGACACCCTGCGCGCCGAGTTGGCCCGGCTGGGGACGCTGCTGCCGGAGCCCGATCGTGATGCCGACGTCCGGCTGTGGGTGGACCGGTCGTTCACCATCGGCGGCGCCGGCACCGTCGTCACGGGCACACTGCCGGCGGGGACGATCCGGGCCGGCGACGTGCTGGAGCTGGGCCCGAACGGTCCGCAGGTCACGGTTCGTGGACTGCAGTCGCTCGGGCAGCGGCGCGACGAGGTCGCCGCGGTAGCGCGGGTCGCGGTGAACCTGCGTGGGGTCGCGGCGGAGGACATCCCGCGGGGCAGTGCCCTGGTCGCCCCGCGTCGGTGGCGCCCGATCACGACTCTCGACGTGCGCGTCGACGGGCGGACGGACGCGCTGCCGGAGCAGGTGATGCTGCACGTCGGGTCCGCGGCGACGGCCGCGCGCGTGCGGCCCCTCGACGAGGGGCATGCCCGGCTCACCCTCGCCGCCCCGCTGCCGCTGCGGGTGGGGGACCGGCTCATTTTGCGCGAACCGGGCGCCGACCGTATTCCAGCGGGGGCCGTGGTGCTCGATCCGGCGCCGCCACCTCTGCGACGCCGCGGCGCGGCCCGACGTCGGGCGGAGGAGCTCTCGGCGACCCCGGAGAGTCCGGACCTGGCCTCGGAGCTGAGCCGACGCGGGGTGGCCCACGTCGACGACCTGAGAGCCTGGGGGATCACGGTCCCGTCCGTCGACCCGGCGCACCGCGGGTGGCTGATCGACCCGGACCACGTCGCGGCCCTCGCGGAGGCCCTCGTCGGGGCCGTACGTCGACATGACCGGGACGATCCCCTCGATCCCGGCCTGCCGACGGAGGCGGCCCGGCGCACCCTGGGCCTGCCGGATGCCGCCCTGCTCGGGGTCGTCCTCGACCATCCGGCGGCGGCGCCGCTGCGGACGCAGCGAGGTCGGGTCGTCGCAGGCGACGGGCCGGGACTTCCCCGGTCTGTCCGGGCGGCGGCCGAGACCCTGGCCGAGCGGCTCCGGGTCAGGCCGTTCGACGCCCCGACCGCCGACGACCTGGCCGAATTGGGCCTGGGGCCCCGTGAGCTCTCGGCGTGCGAGCGGGCCGGACTCCTCGTCGGCGTGGGGCCCGGGGTGTGGCTGGCCCCGGGCGCGTTCGCCGAGGCCGCGCGCAGGCTCGGGGAACTCCCGCAGCCGTTCACCCCGAGCAGCGCCCGCACCCATCTGGGCACCTCCAGGCGCGTCGTGATGCCGCTGCTGGAGGCGCTCGCCGACCGGGGGCTGAGCCGCCGCGAGGGCGACGACGGGCACGCCATCCTCTGACCGGTTGGCCGGCCGTCGGACCGCGCCGGCCGGCCGCGATCCCGCGTGGGCCCGCTTACCCCTGGTCCGCGTACGCCTGGTCCGCGTAGGCCTCGCCGCCACCGCGGGCGTCGCGCCGCTCCCGCTGCGGGACAACCACGTACTTCGGGTCCTGCGCCGACGCCATACCGGCGTGGAACACCGCCCACCGGGTGCACGCCGACCCCGCCGCCAGGGCGACCCCCGCGGCCGCGGACAGGAGGCGATTGCGTCGTCCGAGCACCGCGCCCGCCGCGCCTGCGACCGTGAGGAGCTGGGCGGCGCGGTGGTACGCCCCGGCCCGGCCTTCGTGGAGCGGCTCCGCGGTGATGCCCATCGACCGTTGCATGATCCGGTCGGCGGTGAGCTCGAGCGCCGCCCCACCCACCGCGAGCCGTCGGGCGGGACCCGTCTCGTGGAGCGGATTGAGCAGCAGGCCCACCCCGCCGGACGCGGCCGCGGCACTGCCGACAAAGACGAACGGCAGCTCCCGCCGCGCCGCACTCCAGCTCGGGAGGGACGTGTCGGTGAGCAGCACCGCCGTGTACGACGCGACCGCCGGAGCCACGAGCGCCGCGACGATGCCGGCCGGTCGCGAGGCGCGGGTGATGAGGTCGGTGGGCAGCCGGCGCGCCAGGCGGGCGGGCAGCAGCGGGACGATCTCCTGTCCCAGCGCCAACCCGGCGAACGGTCCGTACGCGGACAGGATCCAGGTGCCCACGCTCATGGGCGAGGTCAGTTTGAGCACCCGCAGCATGTGGTGGAACCGCTCCGGCCGGCCCAGATCGTTGACCAGGTAGTAGAGACTCCCGGTGATCCCGCCGAACGCGACGATCCGGGCCGAACGGCGTTGGCTGGGCAGACCGGCCAGGTCGGCCCCGGCCGCGAGGAGCGAGGAGCCGCCGGCCAGGCCGCCGAGGAACAGGTACGCCGCGATGTCGTACTCCCACGGCGGTGCCTTGACGATCGGTTTGCCGTAGTAGGAACGGAATTCCGCGCGAGGGACCATCAACTGCTCACGGCCGCCCCGGCCGCGTCGGCGGGTCCGGGTCTGCTGCCCGGGTGCGGGGGAGATGCCCGCCTTGTCGTCGTCGGCTCGGTTGTCGTCGGCTCGGTTGTGGTCGGCCCGGTTGTGGTCGGCCCCGTCGACGCTGCCCATCAGGCCCCGCCCCCCACGGCGAAGGCGGCCACCGCGCCGCCCAACAGGGTCACGGCCGCCAACGCGGCCTGGCGCCACATCGCCCCCACGTGCCGCGTCGTCACCACGGGATCCGGCGGCAACCCGTAGACCTCGGGATCGTCGAGCAGGAGGAAGAACGCGCCCGTGCCGCCGACGCCGTTGTTCGAGTCGTGCCCGTAGAGCTGGGCGTTCGGCTCGCCCGCCTCCACCAGCTGGTCCAGGCGGCCGGCGGCGCGCTCGCGGAGCTCGTCGAGGTCACCGAACTGGATCGACTCCGTGGGGCACGCCTTGGCGCAGGCGGGGGTCTGGCCCTCGGTGAGTCTGTCGTAGCAGAGCGTGCACTTCTGGGCGATGCCCACGGCGGGGTCGCCCGCGGGGCCCGATCGGCGCTCGATCACGCCGTACGGGCACGCGCTCACGCAGTACCCGCAGCCGTTGCAGATGTCGCTCTGCACCACCACGGTGCCGAACTCCGTGTGCATGAGCGCGCCCGTCGGGCAGACGTCCACGCACGCGGCGTGCGTGCAGTGCTTGCACACGTCGGACTCCATGAGCCACCGGAAGTCCGTGGGCTCGCCGGCGTCGGGGGACTCACCGGGCAGGGTAGGGGCCGGCATCCCCAGGTCGACGGGCGCGGACGGCCCGGCGTGCCCGCCCGCCGTGTGCCCGCCCCGCGCCGGGACCTCCTGCTCGATGAACGCCACGTGCCGCCACGTCGACGCGCCCAGTGCCTGGGTGTTGTCGTAGCTCATCCCCGACAGCTCGATGCCGTCCTCGGGGATGAGGTTCCACTCCTTGCACGCCACCTCGCAGGCCTTGCAGCCGATGCACACGCTGGTGTCGGTGAAGAAGCCCTTGCGCGGCGGTGGGTCCGAGTAGCCGTTGTCCTGTGCGGGGTCGATGTCCCCGAAGAAGGACCGCCCGAGATCGGACAAGAAGGCGGACATGGTTCAGCTCTCCGTTCCCGGGTCGGGGGTCACTCCGGCCCGGCGGCGGTACTCCTCGACGAACTCGAGCAGCTCCGGACCGCGTGGGCGACGTCCCGCGACGATGTCACAGCTCGTAGCCTTGGTCGCGGGGATGGACACGTTGGGGTCGAGTTGCTGTGGCAACAGGTCGTTGGCCGGGTCACCGATGCTCACACCGTTGCCACCCCAGTGATAGGGCAGGCCGATCTGGTGCAGGGTCCGGCCGTTGATCTGCAGCGGCGTCATCCGGCGGGTCACCAACACGCGAGCCTCGATCGCGGAGCGGGCGGTCACGATCGTGGCCCACCCGCCGTTGACCAGGCCCCGCTCCCGCGCCAGCTCCGGGCTGATCTCGCAGAAGAACTCCGGCTGCAGCTCGGACAGGTACGGCAGCGTCCGGCTCATCGCGCCCGCCGTGTGGTGCTCGGTCAGGCGGTAGGTGGTGAACACGAACGGGAATACCTCGCTGCCCGGCTGCCCGTGACCCGGCTGGGTCTCGTTGTACCGGCCGGGGCGTATCGCGCGGGCGGGATTGGCGTCGTGACCCGGGTAGATCGGGTTCGCCACGGGCGACTCCGGCGGCTCGTAGTGCGCGGGCAGCGGACCGTCGGCGAGCCCGCGGGGAGCGTAGAGCCACCCCACGCCGTCGTCCTGCATGATGAACGGCTGCGCGCCGCCGATGGCATCCGGACCCACCGCGCCCTCGGGCGGGGTGTAGTCGGGCGACTTGCCGGCCTCGAAGTCGGGCACGTCGTCGCCCACCCATCGGCCGGCGCCGTCGTCCGCGTCGGGGTCCCAGCGGATCAGTGCCTTGCGCTCACTCCACGGCCGGCCCTCCGGATCCGCGGAGGCACGGTTGTAGAGGATGCGGCGGTTCGCCGGCCACGCCCAACCCCACTCCGGGGCCACCGGTCCTTGCTCGTGCCGCGACTTCCGCCGCGCGGCCTGGTTCACGCCGTCGGCGTACACGCCGCAGTAGATCCAGCACCCGCACGCGGTCGAGCCGTCCGGCTTGAGCTGGGTGAACGCCGACAACGGCTCGCCGTCGGGGCCGCGGCCGTTGATCTCGGCGAGGACGGCTTCGGCGTCCGGCTCGTCCACGGTGCCCGGCTCCATGGGGTAGTCCCACGTCAGGTCCAGCAGCGGCCGGTCGCGGGGGTCGGTGGAGTCGGCCAGCTTCTCCTTGAGCCGCCGCCCGAGGTGGTAGTAGAACCACAGCTCGCTGCGCGCGTCACCCGGCGGCTCGACGGCCTGGTGCCGCCACTGGAGCAGCCGCTGGGTGTTGGTGAACGTGCCCTTCTTCTCCACGTGGTTGGCGGCGGGGAAGAAGAACACCTCGGTGCCGATGTCCTCGGTGCGCATCTCGCCGGTCTCGATCTCCGGACCGTTCTTCCAGAAATCGGCGGACTCGATCATGACGAGGTCGCGGACGACCAGCCAGTCGAGATTCGCCAGTCCGGCCCGCTGCATCCGCCCGTTCGCGGTACCCACCGCCGGGTTCTCGCCGACGAGGAAGTAACCGCCCCCGCCCTCGTTGATTTGTCGCTGCACGGTGACGGTCGAGTCGTGCTTGCCCGTGAGTTTGGGCAGGTAGTCGTAGGCGAAGTCGTTGTCCGCGGTCGCCGCGTCCCCCCACCAGGCCTTGAGCAGGCTGACGGTGTAGGAGCGCATGTGGCCCCAGAAGCCCTGCGCCTCGTCGTCGGTACCGATGTAGCTGTCGAGGTCCGGCTGCTCGCCGGCGTTCGGCGTGGGCAGGTACCCCGGCATGAGGTCGTACAGCGTGGGGATGTCGGTCGAGCCCTGGATGCTGGCGTGCCCGCGCAGCGCCATGATGCCGCCGCCGGGCCGGCCGATGTTGCCGAGCAGCAGCTGGAGGATCGCTGCCGTGCGGATGTACTGCACGCCGACGGTGTGCTGGGTCCAGCCCACCGCGTAGCAGAAGGCGGTCGTGCGCTCCCGTCCCGAGTTCTCGGTCAGCGCACGGGCCACGCGCAGGAAGTCCTCCGCGGCGACGCCGCAGGTCCGCTCGACCATCTCCGGCGTGTAGCGACTGAAGTGCCGTTTGAGGATCTGGAACACGCAGTGCGGGTGCTGCAGGGTCTCGTCGCGCGAGGGGTCCTCGGTCGTCGCCGACGCGCGGGCGCCGGCGGCACCGGGGGTCTCGGAGGCCTCGTCCTCGGCGTCGTCGTCATCGCGGCCCTCGTCGGGCATGTCGTTCTGGGCGCCCGCGTACTGCCAGGAGTCGAGGTCGTAGGTCCGGTCGTCGGAGTCGAAGCCGGAGAACAGGCCCGCGAGGTCCTCGGTGTCGAGGAACTCCTCGCCGATGATCGTCGACGCGTTGGTGTAGGCGAGCACGTACTCGGAGAACCATGCGTCGGTGGACAGCACGTGGTTGATCAGCCCGCCGAGGAACGCGATGTCCGACCCGGCGCGGATGGGGACGTGCTGGTCAGCGAGCGCGCTGGTGCGTGTGAACCGGGGATCGACGTGGATGACCGTCGCTCCTCGGCGCTTGGCCTCCATCACCCACTGGAAGCCGACCGGATGCGCCTCGGCCATGTTCGAACCCTGGATGACGATGCAGTCGGCGTTCGCGAGATCCTGCTGGTAGTTCGTGGCACCACCACGCCCGAATGAGGTTCCCAGACCGGGAACGGTGGAGGAGTGTCAAATGCGCGCCTGGTTCTCCACCTCGATGGCGCCGAGCGCCGTGTAGAGCTTCTTCATGAGGTAGTTCTCCTCGTTGTCCAGCGTCGCCCCGCCCAGGCTGGCGAAGCCGCGGGTGCGCCGGACGGTGTCGCCGTTCGAGTCCGTCTCCTCCCAGAACTGCTTCCGGGACTCGAGGACTCGCTCGGCCACCATCTCCATGGCCGTCTCGAGATCGAGTTCCTCCCACTCGGTCGCGTACGGCTTGCGGTGGAGCACCGTGGTGATGCGGTCCGGGTTGGTCACGAGCTGCTTGCTCGCCGATCCCTTCGGGCACAGTCGGCCGCGGGAGATGGGGCTGTTGTCGTCGCCCTCGATCTGGATGACCTTGCCGTCGGAGACGTAGACGTCCTGGGCGCATCCGACCGCGCAGAACGGGCAGACGCTCTTGACCACCTTGTCGGCGGTCGTCGTGCGAGGGGTGATCTCGAGAGAGCGGCGGGAACGGGTCGCGGAGCCGCGACCGAGCAGGTCGTCACCGGTGAACTGTCGCCAGACCGGCCAGTTGAGCGGCGATCCGCGGCGGGCCAGGTCGGGCCGCGACGCCCGCGGACGGCCGGGGTCGGGTTGTCGCTCCGACATCGGCACCTCCCACTCATGCGTCTGACCCATGTAACGCCAGCACGATGACCGTCGCAACCGATTTGGCGAAACCTCCCACGGACGAATGATGGAGGGGTGGACGAGCAGACATCGAACGAACCCGAGATCTGCGCGACCGTCGGTCTCATGGCCGACCCGGGCGTGCCCCGCCGGGTCGCGGTGGCGATCGCGGACGACCTCGCCGACGACCTGATGCGCGAGCTCGGGGGTCGGTGGCGGGTGGAGGTCGATCAGGAGACCCTCCCGCTCGGACCGGACGGCGAGATCCGGCTCACCGAGCACTCCCCGCGACTCCTGCAGCAGCACGACTGGGACTTCGTGCTCTACCTGACAGATCTCGCCACCCGTTCCGACGGGCAACCGCTGCTCTACGACGTGAGCGGCTCGGCCAGTGCGGCGCTGATATGTCTCCCGGTGTTCGGTGCCGTGGGAGTGAAGTCGAAGACCCGCGGACTCGCACTTCGACTGATACGTGCGGGTACCCACCGAGGCGGAATGGGCGCACCCGACACCGTCGGCTTGCCCCCGGCGCGGTGTGGAGGCCTCCTCAACAGGGCCCGGCTGCTGGGGGGCATGGTGCGCAACAACCGGCCCGCCCGGATGATGACGGCGTTGTCCGGCGTCGTGGCCGCCGGAGCGGGGTCCGGCGCGTTCGGCATCTTCTACGGGAGCATCGCCTCCCTCGCGGTGGCGCTGCATCCGCTCCGGTTGCTCCTGATCAGCGTGATGGGCGTGCTCACCCTGGTGGTCTGGCTCATCCTCCGCAACGGCCTGTGGACCCGCCGGGATGACGAGATCACCGCGAGCAGCCGGCGGATGGACAACGCGGCCACGGTCCTGACCGTCGGCACCGGCGTCGGCATCATGTACCTGGGCCTGTTGGCGGCCATGTTCGTGCTGGCGATCGCCGTGGTGGACGCCGGATACCTCGAGACCCAGCTCGGGCGGCCCGTCGCGATTCCGGACTACGTACAGCTGGCCTGGCTTTCCAGTTGTCTCGGCGCCTTCGCCGGCGCGCTCGGGTCCAATTTCGACGACGAGGACGCGGTCCGTGAGGCCACCTACAGCCTGCGCTGGCACGAACGTCGCAAGATGTTCGACAGCTACCAGAGCAACGACAGTGACAGCGAAGAGCAACAGGAACAGGTCCGGATCGAGCGCGAACACGACGACCGCATCGGGAACCGCAGCGACGACGGCGACGAGGGCGGAGACGAGAATCGAGGCCACCGCGGCGTGAGGCCGCACGAGGTGGAGGAGGACCGGCCGAAGGGGTAGACAAGGGGCATGACAGCTGCACCGACCGATGTCGCCCCCGCGCAGGACCCGTCCATGACCACGCCGATGCTCCCCAGCGGTTGTGGACCGCTGTCGGACGCGGTGATCGTGGCGCTCTCGACGGGGCGCACGGACGGCCTGCCACCGGTTCCGGCGGACGCCGACCCGCTCGGGCGCGATTTGCAGCTCGCGTTGTACACCCTGTACGAGCTCCACTACCGGGGCTTCGTCGGTGTCGACCCGGAGCTCGAGTGGGAGCCCGACGTCCTGCGGATGCGCAGGGACCTCGAGCGGCTCTTCCTCGACCACCTTCGTTCGGCGGTCGAACCGGGCGACGACCCCGTCGCCGAGATGGACGCGCTGTCAGTGGAGGCGACCTCCGGCACGGGCCCGTCCTGGTACTTCAAGGACGAGGGCTCCTGGGATCAGATGCGGGAGTACTTCGCCCACCGGTCGCTCTACCACCTCAAGGAGGGCGACCCGCACGCGTTCGCGATCCCGCGGCTCCAGGGCCAGGCCAAGGCGGCGTTCGTGGCGGTCGAGTTCGACGAGTTCGGCGGCGGTCGCGGCGAGCGCGTGCACCAGCAGCTGTGGGCGGACCTCATGAGTGCCGCCGAGTTAGATCCGACCTACCTCGGGTACATCGACAGGGTGTCGGCCGAGACGCTGTCGACGGTGAACCTCATGTCGATGTTCGGGCTCCACCGGTCGCTGCGCGGCGCCGCGATCGGACACTTCGCGGCCATCGAGATCACCTCGTCGCCGGGGTCGGCGCGTCTGGTGGCCGGGTTGCGGCGGATGGGCGCCCCCGAGGAGTGTGTCCACTTCTATGCCGAGCACGTGGAGGCCGACGCGGTCCACGAGCAGGTCATGCGGCACGACGTGGTGGGCGATCTGGTGCGGCGCGAAACGGAGCTGGCCGCCGACGTGGTGTTCGGCATGCGCACGCTGGACTACCTCGACGATCTGGCCGCGGAGAAGATGCTCGCCGCGTGGAAGCGCGGGGAGTCCTCGCTGTTGCCCTGACAGCCTCTCGGCCACCGTCCCGGCGAGCAGCCCGTCCCCACCGCTCCGGAAAATCCGCTACTCCGAGTCGGGATCCGCTATGCGCATTGGAGTAGCAGATCCCGATTCCGAGTAGCGGATTCGCGGCGAGCGGTGAGCGGCGGACGGGCCGGGGCCGGGGCCGGGGGGTTGGGCCGGTGCCGCGCTCAGTCGTCGTCGGGGGACGTCCCGGTCGACCGCACCTTGCGCCGGTGGCTCGTGTCGCACAGCGGGTAGGTCTTGCTGCGTCGACACGTGCACACCGCCACCATGAAGCGGTCCGAGCACACGCGCTCGCCGTCGGGGGTCGTCAGCTCGACCGGGCCCTCGACGAGCATCGGGCCACCGGGCACGATCCGCACCCGCCTGGCGTCAGCGGCGGTCAACGCGGATCACCACCAGCTCCTCCTCACGTCGACCGGGCGCGAGCAGGCCGGCGGCCTCGAGTCGCTCGGCGTATGAGGTCATGACGGGGCCGAAGTCCACGATGCGGGTGGCGACCGGCCGCGCGGTGAATCCGGCCTGCTGGAGTCTGCGGATGGTCTGCGGGGGGTCGGAGAACTCCGAGTGCACGATGAGCATGCTCCCGCCGGGCGCGACGAGGTCCGGGGCGAGATCGCACAGCTGGTCCAACACCACCCGGCCGTTGGCACCGGCGTCCCACGCCCGGTTGGGACCGGTGCCCTCGAGCGGGGCGTCGGAGGGGACGTAGGGCGGATTGGAGACCACCACGTCGAAGGGCCCGGCCCGACGGGCGTCGTCGAGGGTGCCGAGCCGGACGTCCACCCGTACCCCGGCCCGCTCTGCGTTGCGTGTCGCGCACGCCACGGCGGCGGGGGAGATGTCGTAGGCGAGTACCTCCCGCGCGCCCTTGATCGCGGTCTCGATCGCGAGGATGCCGCTGCCTGTACAGATGTCGAGGACACGCTTTCCCGCGACCAGATCGCACTGGTCCAGCGCCTCGCAGATGAGCCAGGAATCGTCCTGGGGCGCGTAGACACCGTCGTCGACCTCGATATGGGCGAACCGGGTCTGGGTCATCGGGGCCTCCGGTTGATCTTCGGGACAGTTGTTGCCCAGTCAATCTGCGCAGCGCCCCACCTGCAACCGGATGAGGCCCCATCGGGTGCCGGGCGGGCTGCCCGGGAAGCGGGCGATGCTGGGGAAGCGGGCGGGCCCCTACTGCCAGTAGAGTCCGCCGGGCACGTCGCCCCCACCGGTGAGGCGGCAGGTGAGCACGGCGCCGTCGACGCCGGTCACCGCGAGACCCTCCTGTGCGCACGGGCCGCCGGGTCGGGCCTGTCCGGTGGCATCCGCGACGGCGCCCCCGCCGGGATCGGCACCGGCGCCGGCCTGCGGCAGCCACAGTGGGCCGGCCCCGCCGGGGTCCTCGGTGCAGAACAGTGCGGACCCGTCCTGAGCCTGCGCGACCTCTCCGAGCATCTGGCAGGGCCCGCCGGTGCCCACGACGTTGGCGGGCAGTTGTGTCGCGGGCGCCGCGGCGACGGGCGGAGCCGGTGCCGGAGGTGCCGAGACGGGCTCCGCGGTGTCGGAGGCCGTCGTGGTGGGAGCCGGGGTCGATGACGACGACGAGGTGCTCGTCCGCGTCGTCGGCGAGGGGACGGTGCCGTCACCGGAGTCCGCGGAACAGGCCCCGAGGACGACACCGGCCGCCATCGCGAGTGCGATGACGGCCGGGGCACGGCGACGCCCGGTGGTGGTCTGGGGGTGGTTCGTCGCTGTGCGGTTCATACGATCCCTCTGCTGCGCTGGTCAGGCCCCGATGATGAAGGCCTCGAGCTCGGCGCGGGCCTTGTCGTCCGCCATCTGCTCCGGCGGCGACTTCATCAGGTACGCCGAGGCTGGCAGGATCGGTCCGCCGATACCGCGGTCCTTGGCGATCTTGGCCGCGCGGACGGCGTCGATGATGATGCCCGCCGAGTTGGGCGAGTCCCACACCTCGAGCTTGTACTCGAGGTTGATCGGGGCGTCACCGAACGCGCGTCCCTCGAGACGAACGTACGCCCACTTGCGGTCGTCGAGCCACTCCACGTAGTCCGAGGGGCCGATGTGGACGTTGCGGTCGTGGATCTTGTCCTTGAGCGATCCCTCGAGGTTGGAGGTCACGGCCTGGGTCTTGGAGACCTTCTTGGACTCCAGGCGGTCGCGCTCGAGCATGTTCTTGAAGTCCATGTTGCCGCCGACGTTGAGCTGGTACGTGCGGTCGAGCGCGACGCCGCGGTCCTCGAACAGCTTGGCCATGACGCGGTGGGTGATGGTGGCGCCGACCTGGCTCTTGATGTCATCGCCGACGATCGGGACGCCGGCGCTGCGGAACTTCTCGGCCCAGACGGGGTCGGACGCGATGAACACGGGCAGGGCGTTGACGAACGCCACGCCGGCGTCGATGCAGCACTGCGCGTAGAACTTGTCGGCCTCCTCCGAGCCGACGGGCAGGTAGCTGACCACGACGTCGACCTCGGCGTCGCGCAGCGCCTGCACCACGTCGACGGGCTCGGCGGCGGACTCCTCGATGGTCTGGCGGTAGTACTTGCCCAGGCCGTCGAGGGTGGGTCCGCGCTGGACGCTCACGCCGGTCGGCGGCACGTCGCACAGCTTCAGGGTGTTGTTCTCGGAGGCGTTGATCGCCTCGGCGAGGTCCATGCCGACCTTCTTGCCGTCCACGTCGAACGCGGCGACGAACTCCACGTCACTCACGTGGTAGTCGCCGAACTTGACGTGCATGAGGCCGGGGACGGTCTGGTCGATCGCGGCGTCTTTGTAGAACTCGACGCCCTGCACGAGCGAGGACGCACAGTTGCCGACGCCGACGATCGCGACGCGCACCTTCTGGTCGGTCATTGGGGTTCTCCTTGTGATGGGTTCTCTGTCCGGATGAGTTCGTTGATCCAGCGCAGCTCGCGCTCGCTGGTCTCCAACCCGAGCAGCGTCAGTTGCCGGGCGTAGCGCAGCTCGGAGGGTCCGGTGCGGGTGGCGGCGTCCCGCTGGCCCTCGCGACGCTCCTCCAGCACCCGGCGCCGTCCCTCGAGCAACCGCACCCGGGCGGGGCCTGGCGTGCGGTCGAAGAACGCGAGGTGGACGCCGAAGCCGTCGTCGGTGAACGACGCCGACGCCGGCTCGTCGAGCAGGGCGGCCAGCGAATCCTTGCCGCGGGTGGTGATGCGGTAGGTCTTCCGGCCGCGTCGCGCGGTGGCGGGCGGGCGCGTCGCGGTGGCGGCCGAGGAGTCCTCGACGATGTCACCCTGCTGCTGGAGGCGGCGCAGAGTGGGATAGAGGGAACCGAAGGACACGGTCCGGACCGTCCCGAGCATCTCCGAGAGCCGCTTGCGCAGCTCGTAGCCGTGCATCGGCCGCTCGTCGAGCAGCCCCAGGATGGCCAGTTCGAGCACTCCGTCTCCCCCTTCCCGCGAGTCGTACCTGCGCGTCGTGCGCCTCGTGTCATGCGACGGACACCGACTGTACACCCGCTGATGTATCAAGCCGATATACCGAGGTGTGGCATCGATCCGACGTCGCGGGCCTCGCCGCGACATCCGCGGGGCTCGGTCCGGCCCGGGCCCGGGACGGGGGCCGTAGGCTGGACTGCGTGGACCAGGCCGACTCCCGCTCCCCGCGACCCGGCCCCCCGCCGGGGCCCGAGGACCCCACCGGCCGTGCGGCGCTCCGGCGTCGACGGGTGGTGGACTTCGCCCTGCGTCGTCGCGGTGTCCTGGGGGGCCTGCGCGAGGGCGCGCTCTCGCTACGCGAGGTGTGCGACGCGGACGTCTACCTCCTGCGCGCCGCCGGTTTCCACGGCGTGGAGACCGAGACTGTCTGCCCGGTCTGCCGCAAGGAGAACCTCACGGAGGTCTCCTGGGTGTTCGGTGACGACCTCGGGACCGCGTCCGGCTCCGCCCGCGGGCAGGACGAGATCGCCCAGCTCGCGCTGACCCACGACGGGTTCACCGTCCACGTGGTTGAAGTCTGCCGGAGCTGCTCCTGGAACCACCTCATCCTCTCCTATGAGGTGGGGCTCACCCCGGGCACCGGAAAGGGCGTGCGACGGGCGGCGCGGGAGCTCCGGCGGCACCACTGACGCCACCGGGAGCGCCCGGCGGGGGCCGGGGAGTACAGAATCCGTCGCGATTTCGTACACAATGGTCGCCAGAGCACCGCAACCGGGGGACTCCCGGGCCAATCGGGTCGGCTCGCAGGAGGGTAGAACATGACGCAGAGTGGCAGGACGAGTCGATCCGCCGACAAGGACCGGGGAACCAACCCGGACCGGCCCGGCTGGGCCCGTCGCCATCCGGTCTGGACGACGGTGATCCTCCTCGCCGTCGTCGTCCTCGTGATCCCCCTGGCCATCGCGGGCGTGATGTACAACCGCACCGAGATCCCGAGCGCGGGCAGCGTCCGCACCGAGCAGATCTCCGAGATCTACTCCAGCGACGGCACCACGATGATCGGCCGCATCGTCCCTCCGGAGGGCAACCGCACGCTCATCGAGCTCGACACGGTGCCGGTGCACGTGCGCAACGCCGTGATCGCCGCCGAGGACCGCAGCTTCTACACCAACGAGGGGTACGACCCCACCGGCATCGGCCGCGCGGTGATCGGGCAGATCACCGGTGAGTCCGGCGCGGGCGGCGGCTCCACCATCACCCAGCAGTACGTCAAGAACACGATGGTCGGCGACGCGCCCACCTACGAGCGCAAGGCCAAAGAGATCATCATCGCGGCCAAGATGACGAACGAGTGGTCCAAGGACCAGATCCTCGAGGCCTACCTCAACACCATCTACTTCGGCCGCGGCGCCTACGGCATCGCCGCCGCCTCCACCGCGTACTTCAACAAGCCGGTCGAGGCCCTCACGATCGAGGAGGGCGCACTGCTGGCCGGTGTCATCCAGTCGCCCTCCGCGCTGGACCCGCTCAACAACCGCCAGGCGGCGGAGGGGCGCTGGAACTACGTCATGGACGGCATGAGGGAGATGGGCGCGATCGACGCCCAGCAGCGTGGAAACGCGGTGTTCCCCCAGGTCGTCGAGGACCCGCAGGCCATCGAGCAGAACGTCGGGGACCCGAGCAACGGGCCCATCCGCCGCCAGGTGCTGGCCGAGCTCGCCCTGGCCGGGATCGACGAGCAGATGCTCAACACCCGCGGGCTGAAGATCACCACGACGATCGACCCCCGGACCCAGGCCGCCGTGGTCGACGCGGCGCGGTCGAACATGCAGGGTGAGAGGCCGGAGAACCGGACCGCCATCGTGTCGATCAACCCCAGGACAGGCGGGGTGATCGGGTACTACGGCGGCGAGGAGGCCGAGGGCTGGGACTACGCCAACGCCCCCCTGCAGACCGGTTCGACGTTCAAGATCTTCGGTGTCGCCGCGGCCCTCGAGCAGGGCATCGGTCTGGGTACCCAGATCTCGTCCGCGCCCGTGACCACGGGCAACGTCACCGTCACCAACGTCAACGGTCAGTCCTGCGGCTCCTGCTCGCTCTCCCAGGCGCTGCTGATGTCGCTCAACACCTCCTTCATCCGGCTCCAGCGGATGCTCGACAACGGCGCGAACGACGTCCGCGACATGGCCCACCGCGTCGGCATCCCCAAGCAGATCCCGGGCCTGCCGTGGGAGACGCTGAGCGAGCAGGGCGAGGATCCCTACGACGGCCTCATCCTGGGCCAGTACCCGATCCGCGTGCGGGACATGGCCACCGGCCTGGCGACCTTCGCCGCTGAGGGCGTCCACCGGCCGACGCACTTCATCGAGAAGGTCGAGACCGCCGACGGCGAGGTGCTCCTGGACAACTCCTCCGTCGAGGGCGAGGAGGTGGTCGACGCCGACGTCGCCAACAACCTCACCTCAGCGATGCAGCCCATCGCCGCCTACTCCAACGGGCACTCACTGGCCGGCGGACGGCCCTCGGCCTCCAAGTCCGGCACCACCCAGCTCGGCGACAGCGGCTACAACAAGGACGCCTGGTTCGTCGGCTACACCCCGTCGATCGCGACCGCCGTGTGGGTCGGCACCGACGACAACCAGCCGCTGCTCAACGCCTGGGGCGGGACGATGTACGGCGCGTCACTTCCCGCCGACATCTGGAAGTCCGCGATGGACGGTGCACTGTCGGGCACGGACTGGGAGAGCTTCCCCGAACCCGGGTACATCGGGGGCCAGGCCGGCGCGTCCCAGTGGGAGTCCTCCGGCAGCAGCTCGGGCACCACGGGTGGGACCGACTCCGGTGACTACACGCCCGAGCCCAGTGCCGCCCCGGCCCCGGTCGAGCCCGCGCCGGCACCCCAGGCGCCCGGGCCGCTCACGCTCCAGGTCCCCGGACTGCCGGAGATCGTCATCCCGGGAGCCGGCGCCCCGGCCCCGGCCCCCGCGCCCGCCCCGGCCCCCGCACCGGAGCCCGCACCGGTCCCCGGTGGCGGCGGCGCCGGAGGAGGCGCCGGTGGAGAGGCCGGGGGAGGCGACGCGGGCGCCTGACGCTCGGTGGTCACGTCGCCCGATGGCTGCCGCCGCCCCGCGCCGAGTGGCGATCGCCGTGGGCCCGGGTGCGAAATGCCGTGGACTAGGGTGTGACCGTGCAGAGTAACGGCCACATCTCCCCGCTGCCACTCGACGACGACCTCCGATCACTGGGGCCGCACGAGCGGGTTCGCCCGGGTGACGGGGCCGCCGAAGAGGCCATCGCGGCGTGGGGCGGGCCGGTCGGTCGGCACGCGGTGGTGGGTCGTCAGCGGGTCTGGACCCCGCTGCGCGTGATCATGTTGTTCGCCGTGATCTTCCTGGCGTTCGGCTTCTTCTCCAAGGCCGCCTGCCTGGAGACCACCCATCCCGGCGACGGCTCGCAGCCGGGCCTCAACTGGGACGGCCGCCAGTACTACAAGGCGTGCTACGCGGATCCGCTGCCGCTGTACTCGGCCGAGGGTTTGAACACCGGTGCCCTCCCGTACAAGTACATGTGGGTCGCCGACAACGGTGAGGTCCGCTACATGGAGTACCCGGTGTTGTCCGGGATGTTCCAGTACGTCACGGCGCAGGCGGCCCAGGCCTGGCACGCCCTCGTCCCCGGCGGCCTCATCGAGGTGGCCAAATACTTCGTCCTGGGCAGCGTCCTGCTCGCGTTCATGTGGATGATCGCCGTGTGGGCCACCTACCTGTCCGCGGGGCGCAGGCCCTGGGACACGCTGATCATGGCGGCCAGCCCGCTCATCATCTTCCAGGCCTTCACCAACTACGACCTCATGGCGGTCGCGTTCGCCTCCGTCGCCCTGTTGCTGTGGGCACGTCGTCGCCCGGTCTGGGCGGGGGTCGTGCTGGGGCTCGGCGTGGCCGCGAAGCTGTACCCGCTGTTCCTGTTCGGCGCCCTGCTCGTGGTGGCACTGCGTCGCAGACGATTCGTCGAGCTGGGCAAGGCGGCCGCGGCGGCGGTGGCGGCCTGGTTGGCGGTGAACCTGCCGGTCATGATCCCGTTCCCCCAGGGCTGGCGTGAGTTCTTCCGCCTCAACTCCGACAGGCCCGCCAATCCCGAGAGCATCTACGCGGTCATCCAGACCCTCACGGGCTGGCAGGGATTCGACGCGGCCCGCGCGGCGAGCGAGGCCCCCGCCACCCTCAACCTGGTGTCGCTGGTGTTGTTCGCGCTCGGCTGCATCGCGGTGCTGGTCATCGGACTCACCGCGCCCGTCACCCCCCGGGTCGCGCAGCTGGCGTTCCTCATCGTGGCGTTCTTCCTGCTCACCAACAAGGTGTGGAGTCCGCAGTACTCGCTCTGGCTGGTGCCCCTCGCGGTGCTCGCCGTTCCCCGCGTGCGGCTCCTGCTGCCGTGGATGGCGTTCGACGCCCTGCTCTGGGTGGCCCACATGTCGTACTTCCACGGTGTGGACAACAAGGGGATCGGCGCGGAGGTCTTCCACCCGCTGGTCGTGGTCCGCGACCTGCTGGTCGTGGCCGTCTGCGCGGTGATCATCCTGGAGATCTACCGGCCCCACCTGGACCGCGTGCGCATGACTCACCAGGGCACACCCGACGGTGCGGACCCGCTGGCCGGGGTGCTCGCCGATCCGGACGAACCCCTGGTCACCGCGCCGCGTGCCGCCGTCGAATTCCCGTCTACCGCTGGCGCCCGGCCGTCTGCTGGTGCCCTGTCCGCGGCCGGCGAGGCGTCACCCGCGACCGTTGCCCCGGCGATGACGCCGACCGACACTGCTGACGCCCCCCGAGAAGAGGACTCCGTCTCATGAGTACGAGCTCGATGATCTGGATGTTCGTGTGCATCTTGATCGGATTCATCTGCATGGTCACCGCCGCCGGCGGCTACCGGGCGGGGTGGCGCCAACCGGTGTGGATCGGCTGGACGGTGGCGGCGTTCCTGTTCCTCACCGTGATCCCGGTGTCGCAGGCGCTGACCATCGGCCTCCAGCACGGCTGACCGGCCCGACCCCGGTCAGCGGCCGCCGGCCCTGGCCGGCCTCGCCCGGCCGGCCTCGCCCGCGGGAGAGTGGGCTGCTCGGCCGATTCGGAGCCCGTGCGGACACTCCGCCAGCACACCCCTCGCCGGATACGCTGCCTCACTGACCTACGCTGCGGGAATGTACGCCTCAGAGGGGGTTGTGCTGGGGCGATGGACCAAATTCGGCGCGTAAGCCAACGAGCCAGCGCATCCCGGGCCGGTTACGCTGCCCGGCTGCCCGGCCGGCCGCGCTGGCGCAGTGCCGGGCCGGCTGCTGCGCTGGCGCAGTGCCCGGCCGGTCGGTGCCCCAGGCAAGCCCGCAGCGGGACCCGCTCAGCCGCACAGGTCGAACGGCTCGGTGTCCGGGAAGTGCCGGTCCCACTCCTCATCGGTGAGCTGCACGCCGCCGGCGCAGGCCTCGCTCACCACCCGGTCCGGGTCGAGCTGCCACATCCACATGGCGCCCTCGACGCCCACCGCCAGCAATCCACCCGTGGGTGAGGCGCTGCGGCCCTGGTAGAGCAGTGGATCGGTGGTCGACCCCAGCACCGCCCACGGCCTCGGCTCGGCCGGGTCGGACACGTCCACCACGGTGACCTGCCCGGTGCTCGAGGTGATCAGGAGGAGATCGTCGTCGGCGGAGAAGGCGGTCCAGTAGATCTCCCCGGGCGGCGCGGTGAACGAGGACAGCTCGCGGGGCGTCGAGGCGCCGGAGACGTCCCACAGCCGGATCGTCTTGTCGCCCCCGGACGTGGCCAGCAGTGGCGAGTCGTGCGCGTACCCGGCTGAGGGTGAGGCGCCGATCCCGGTGGTGAGCCGGTGCGCGACGGCCGGCCGGTCGGGGTCGATGGTGTCGAGGATGACCGTCTCGGGCCCGAGAGTCGGCACGACGAGTTGGCCGGAATCGGCGGAGAACTCGGCGACCACACACGGGTCCGGCAGCGGTACCGTCACCCGGAGTTCGGGACGGGTGGGGTCGGTGACGTCGACGAGCCCCAGGTCGGGACTGGTGTCACTGCACACGGCGAGGGTGCGCCCGTCGGGGCTGAGCGGGCTGGCCACCACCACGCCGGAGGTGACGGGCAGGCGGGCGACCGACCGGGTGGCCGGCCCGAACGGCGCGGTGAACACCTGCACGCCGCCGTCGGCGAGCCCGGCGTAGACGACGCGACCGTCCGGGGACATGGCCAGGGATCCGGAGAACCGGGTGCCGGCGTCGGGGATGACGCGGCCGGTCTCGCGCGGGACGGGGCCGGTGGTGTCGACGACGGTGTGGTGCAGTTCCGCGGCGGTGACGCCGAGGACCCCGGTGGTCCGATCCGCCGAGGACGCTGTCTGGAAGATCGAGTTGGATTCCGACGCGGCCCCCAGGCGGTCCAGCGGCCAGAGCCGGACCAGGCCGTCGACCGAGTAGGTCGCGAGGTGGTCGGAGTCGGTGAACCGGACGCCTGTCGCGACCTGGGAGGCGGGCAGTTCGGTGAGCATCTGACCGGCGCGGTCGTAGACGCGGACCCGCTCGTCGGATCCGGCGGCGGCGAGCCGGCCCCGGTCGTCGAAGGTCACGTCGTTGACGTAGGCGTTCCACCCGGTCAGCGGGGGCAGTGGGCGGGCGCTCTCCAGTGCCCCGGCGCCGCTGCCGTCGACCTGCCAGCGCTGCACCGTCCGGCCGGTGGTGCCGGCGGCGATCCGGGTGCCGTCGACGTTCACGGCGAGGGACATGGGCAGGGCGTCCGGGCCGGTGTCGAGGGCGGGCCCGCGCCGGCCGCCCCCGTCCGCCCCGGCGTCGAGCAGCGTCTTCACCCCGGCGGTGCGGTTGGCGAGCAGCAGGGTCTGCGAGTCCGGCAGCCAGGCCAGCGACTCGACGGGCTTGGCGACCTCGGCGCCGGGGTCCGGGACGGCGATCCGGGCCCGCTGGTCGGTGACGGCGGGCGCCCCGCCTCGCATGTCCAGCGGCCATCGCAGGACGCGGCCGTCCCCGGTGCCGGCGGCCAGGGTGGTGCCGTCGGGGGAGAAGGCGACGGAGTGGAACGGCCCGGCCTGCTGTTCGAGGACCGTGAGGACCTCGGGGGCGGCGGGATCGCGGAGGTCGACCAGCTGGACCCCGCCCTGCCCCGCGACCCCGAGGACGGAGCCGTCCGGAGAGAGGTCGGCGGCGTACAGTTCCTGGCGCTCCCCGGCGCCCGGGGCGAGCGTGGCGAACGCGTCGGGGTCCCCGGCGCGGAAGATCCGCAGAACCCCGTCCGAGCTGATGGAGGCGACGCCGGCGCCGTCCGGCAGCGCGACGACGCGTCCACTGCCGGGTGCGGCCTCGAACCGCAGCGGCACGTCGGCGCGGCTGGTGTTGAGCAACGCCGACCGCGCCTCGGTGGTGGGTCGGATCCGGTAGGCGGCCAGGGCCAATGCGCGGCCCAGGCCCGGGTCGCGGGCGAAGGCGGTGGTCGAGGAGACGGATCCGGAACGGGACAGGGCGACGTCGCGGGTGTGCCGGGCGTCCGCGCCGGCCCGGAGTGCGACACCACTCGCGACCAGGGCCAGTACGGTCACCACCGCCAACGACGCCGCCAGCACGGTCAGGGTACGGATGCGTGTGCGGTCCCGCCGGGCCACGGACCGGTGATGGGATTCGGCGGCGGCGAGGAACTGCCGCTCCGATTCCGCCAGGTGGGCGTTGGATCCGTCCTCGTCGTCGTCCCTCCACCTCACGTAGTCGGCGGTGGCCGAGGCGGGGGGCAGCGCGGACTCACTGCGCCCCGACCCCTCCCAGTCGACGGCGGCGGAGCGGATACGGGCGAGGGTCCGCAGGCCCTCGCGATCCGCGTCGATCCAGTCGACCAGGCGCGGCCACGAGGAGAAGAGGACCTCGTGGGTGGGGGTCACCGCCTCGCCGTCCACGGTGAGCAGGCCCGCGTGGGCGAAGGGGGTGGCGACGACGAGGAGGTCCTCGGACAGCTCGGCGAGCGGGGCGTGGCGGCGGACGGGACGGGCGGAACGGACGTCGACCAGCCGGAGGAACAGGGTCCTGCAGGCGGCCCGGCCGGCCGGATCCAGTTCCTGGTAGACGGACTCGGCCGACGCGCGGACGGCGCCTTCCACTCCCCCGGAGGAGTAGTAGTCGTCCACGGTGATCCGGCGCCGGCGACTGCGTTCCCAGCACACGAGCAGCACGTGGGACAGCAGTGGGAGCAGGGAACGCTCCCCGGCGCCGCCGTCGGCCGGGGCGACCGCGTCGAGCAGGAGGTTCACCAGCGAGGGCTCGACCGTGTAACCGAGGGAGCGTGCCGGCGCGACGATGATCTCGGCGAGTTCGTCGCGGCTGGGCGGGCCGATCACCACCGGGTCGTCGAGCGCGTCACGCAGGACGGGCTCGGCGAGGGCGGCCTGGAAGAAGTCGGCCCGCAGGGCCAGGACCGTGGGGCGGCGGTCGGCGGCGCGGCCCGCGAGCAGGGCCAACACCTCGGCCCGGCGCGCGCCGCTCACCTCGTCCGCCCAGATCTCCTCGAACTGGTCCACCGCGAGGTGGCCCGCGGAGTTCGCGAGCTCGGCGGTGACCTCGTCCGGGCGCACGATCGCCACGGTCGAGCCCTCGTCGACCCAGCGCGGGGCGAGTCCGGCGGCGAGCAGCGAGGACTTGCCCGAGCCGGACGCGCCCACAACCAGCAGTGGTCGCATCCGCGACGCGGTGAGGCGGGACCGGATCTGCTCGATCTCGGCCGAGCGGCCGTGGAAGAGGGCGGCGTCGTCGCTGAGATAGGACCGTAGGCCGACGTAGGGACTGCCCGTGTCATCGGGCTGGGGCACGGCCGTGCGGGGGGCCGGACGGTGGTCGGCCGGATCGGCCCCCGCCGGTGCGGTGGGGTCCGTGGGCGCGTCGGCGTCGCCGCCGGGTCGGGTGCCGTTCCGGCCGCGGTGGGGGGTGGGGCGGGGTCCCGGACGCATCCGGACCCGCTCGACGGCGGCCCGCCACTCGTCCGGGTCCCCGGCGGAGCCCGTGTCCCCGTCGACCCCGAGAAGTCGCAGCATCTCCACGAGCGTCGACTCACTGGCGCGCGTCGGGACGTGTTGTCCGGAGAACCAACCCGACGCCGTTCCGAGGGTCAGCGAGGGGACCAGCCGCACGACGTCGCGGACCGAGAGTCCGGCCGCCACCCGGAGAGCGGTGAGCGCGGCACCGAGCTCCTCCCGAGTCATAATCTGAGAAACGGCTGATCGTCCAACGGCGGGCTCGTCGGCCCCGCGGGAGGTGTTCACGGTCAACATCGTACGGCCGGATGAGCGGCGTACGGAAGGGATTCGAAGGTCATGTGCTGGGGTTTCATACGAACGTGGGACGCAGCCGTACGGAGTTGTATGGACAACTCGGGGGATGTTCACCCCGTCACCGGGCGGCACCAGAATGAGTCGGAGTTCATAGAACGGAGGACGCCATGACCGCCACGATTCCCTTCCGGCCCCCTGCTGCGCGACCGGAACTCAGCGACCGGGAGGTGGAGGTGCTCGTCGCCTGGCTCGTCTCGGACAGCAAGCGCGAGGTCACCGAGCGGCTGTTCCTCGCCGACTCCACCGTCAGCACGTACATCCAGCGGGTGAGGTCCAAATACGAGGCCGTCGGTCGGCCCGCGCGTACCAAGGTGAGGCTGCTGCTACGGGCCCTGGAGGACGGCCACATCACACTCGACGACCTCTGACGGGTCGCGGGGCCGTCGACGGCGGTGGCGTCGCCGTCGGTGGGGATTTCACCTCCCGAGAACACACGGGGTAGCCTTGAGCGGTTGCTGACGCAACGACCCTCCTGCCACGGAGACACCGTGGCCGAATCTGTAGTCCACAGGAGGTGATGAGGTCCCATGCGTCAATACGAAGTGATGGTCATCCTCGATCCGAGTCTCGACGAGCGCACCGTTGCGCCGTCGCTGGACACGTTCCTCAACGTGATCCGGCAAGAGGGCGGTTCGGTTGACAAGGTCGATGTCTGGGGGAAGCGCCGCTTCGCCTACGAGATCAACAAGCAGACCGAGGGCATCTACGCCGTCGTGCAGATCAAGTCCGAGCCGGACGCGGTCAAGGAGCTGGATCGTCAGCTCGGTCTGAACGAGAGCGTCCTCCGCACCAAGGTGCTCCGCGCCGACAAGTGACCCGGAGTGTCCGACCGCCCCGGTAATCTGGGCGCGGTCGGTCGGCCTTCGATCACCATCCACCTCAGGCTGTAATACGCCGGCTTCAACACGGAGGACAAGCGCATGGCACAGGGCGACACCCCTATCACAGTGGTCGGGAACATCGTCGCGGATCCCGAGCTGCGGTTCACGCCGTCGGGTGCCGCGGTGGCGAACTTCCGGATCGCCTCCACGCCACGCCGCTTCAATTCGCAGACCAACCAGTGGGAGGACGGCGAAGGCCTGTTCCTCACCTGCAACGTCTGGCGCCAGGCGGCGGAGAACGTCGCCGAGTCGCTGCAGAAGGGCATGCGAGTCATCGTCAACGGTCGGCTGCGCCAGCGGTCGTACGAAACCCGTGAGGGCGAGAAGCGCACCGTCTACGAGGTGGAGGTCGACGAGGTCGGCCCGTCGCTCAAGTACGCCACCGCCAAGGTGACCCGCACCAACCGCGAAGGCGGCGGGGGCGGTGGCCAGCAGGGCGGCGGCTTCCAGGGTGGCGGACAGCAGGGCGGCGGCGGATTCCAGGGCGGCGGTCAGCCGCAGGGCGGATACGGCGGCGGCCAGGGCCGTGGTCAGCAGAACGACGACCCGTGGGGCAGTGCCCCGCAGGCCGGCGGTTCCGGTGGCTTCGGTGGCATGGACGACGAGCCCCCGTTCTAGAGCGAGTCGATTTCCCCGGGGGCGCAGCGCGCGTCCCACCCCATAAGCATGAGACATGACCTCGCGACATCCCGGCCCCGGTCGGGTCCGTCGGAGGAAAGAAAGGTAGACGGATCATGAAGCTGATCCTCACCGCCGACGTCGACAAGCTCGGTGCGCCGGGCGACATCGTCGAGGTCAAGGGCGGATACGGTCGTAACTTCCTGCTCCCGCGCGGGCTGGCCATCGTGGCCACCCGGGGCGCCGAGCGTCAGGTCGAGTCCATCAAGCGGGCCCAGGAGGCCCGTGAGGTGCGCGACGCGGACCACGCCAACGAGCTCAAGCAGAAGCTCGAGTCGCTGGCCGATGTCAAGGTCGCGGTCAAGACCTCGGACACCGGCAAGCTGTTCGGCTCGGTCACCGCGGGCGATGTCGCCTCGGCCATCAAGGCTGCGGGCGGCCCGACCCTCGACAAGCGTGCCGTCGAGATGCCCAAGGAGCACATCAAGTCGACCGGCGCGCACAGCGTCGTCGTCGACCTGGGACACGACACCACCGCGCGCGTCGCGGTCGAGGTCGTTCCCGCC
The DNA here is from genome assembly GCF_057773085.1 of Dietzia sp. IBK-p2-16D. Lineage (NCBI taxonomy): Bacteria > Bacillati > Actinomycetota > Actinomycetes > Mycobacteriales > Dietziaceae > Dietzia > Dietzia sp. IBK-p2-16D. Next base: position 206,370 of record NZ_JBYMTL010000002.1, read on the forward strand.
TGATTCACCGCGAAGGGCCCCGGTCGTCACAGTGACGATCGGGGCCCTCGCTTTTGTGGACGGCCTGTGGATAACTAGTTGTAATGCCTAGGGTCCGGACGGTTCTCAGATCGGTGCCGTTCATCTTTCGTTATCCATTGTGTCCATGTTTGTGACGTGGTAAGCGGCGTTCTCCACCGACGCGGCGACCTGCGACAATGTTGGTGACCTGCGGTTTTGCAGGAAGTGGCCTGGGCATTCCACCGGTTCTCCACAGTGATACGCCCATCGGCCCTGCGTAACTCACATCCATCCACAGTTGTCCACAGGTGCTCTCTCGCAAATGTGGATAGACCTGTGGATAACTGGTCGGACAGGGCGCCGGGCGTGTCGGTCCGGTGACCTACAGTGAAGGGGTCGCTCGGCGCCTGAACCGGGGTGCCCGTACGGGGTCGGTGCGTGTTCGGGGTCGGTGGCGGTACGAGTTCTACAGCGGAGAGGAGCGGTCATGGCGCAGGGGGGATTCAGCGGTCCCGGCGAGATGCCGCCTCCGCCGGACGAGGGGGGCGGCGGCGAGTTCGGCCGCACCCCGCCGCAGGACCTCACCGCCGAGCAGTCCGTGCTCGGCGGGATGCTGCTGAGCAAGGACGCCATCGCGGACGTGGTGGAGGAGATCCAGCCGGGCGACTTCTACAAGCCCGCGCACCAGGCGATCTACGACGTCATCCTCGACCTGTACGCCCGCGGTGAGCCGGCGGACGCCGTCACCGTTGCCGCCGAGCTCGACCGCCGCGGTGACCTCCGCCGTGCCGGCGGTGCCCCGTATCTGCACACGCTCATCTCCACCGTCCCCACCGCGGCCAACGCCGGGTACTACGCGCAGATCGTGGCGGAGAAGGCGGTGCTGCGCCGCCTGGTCGACGCAGGCACCCGCATCGTGCAGTTCGGCTACTCGGGTTCCGAGGGCGCGGACGTCGCCGAGGTCGTGGACCGCGCCCAGGCGGAGATCTTCGAGGTCACCGAGCGGCGCACCACCGAGGACTTCGTGATCATCGAAGAGCTGCTCCAGCCCACGATGGACGAGATCGACGCGATCCACACCGCGGGCGGGCTCGCCCAGGGGGTGCCCACCGGATTCGCCGACCTGGACGCCGTCACCAACGGCCTGCACGGTGGCCAGATGATCATCATCGCCGCCCGACCCGGTGTGGGTAAGGCGCTCGCGCTCGATACCGTCCTGCCCACGCCCGACGGGCAGACCTCCATGGGTGAGGTCGCCGTGGGGGATCGCGTGCTGGGTTCCGACGGGCAGCCCACCGAGGTCGTGGCCGTGACCGAGGTGTGGCAGGACCGTCCGTGCTTCACCGTCCGGTTCAACGACGGCACCGAGTTGGTGGCCGACGCCGAGCACGAGTGGCGTATCGAGATGGGTGGCACCGAGCAGATCGTCACCACCAAATCGCTCGACACCCTCATGCTGGTCTGTGACTTCGGGATCGTCGTCCCCGAGCATCCCGGCTCCGGCCGGGCGGCCCGGGTGATCACGGATGTGCGCGGCGCCGAGAGCGTCCCGGTGAAGTGCATCGAGGTGGCCGCTGCCGACCACCTGTATCTGGCGGGCCCCACCGCGATCCCCACGCACAACTCGACCATCGGCCTGGACATCATGCGGTCGTGCTCCATCAAGCACGGCCTCGCCTCGGTGGTGTTCTCGCTGGAGATGAGTCGTACCGAGATCGTCATGCGTCTGATGAGCGCCGAGGCACGCGTCAAGTTGTCCGACATGAAGTCAGGCAAGATGAGCGACGAGGACTGGACCCGGATGGCCCGGCGCATGGGCGAGATCTCCGAGGCGCCCCTGTTCATCGATGACTCTCCCAACATGACGATGATGGAGATCCGCGCCAAGGCCCGCCGGCTCAAACAGAAGCACGACCTGCGGCTGATCGTGGTGGACTACCTGCAGCTGATGTCCTCGGGCAAGAAGGTCGAGTCCCGTCAGCAGGAAGTCTCCGAGTTCTCTCGTCAGCTCAAGTTGTTGGCCAAGGAGATCGACGTCCCCTTGATCGCGATCTCCCAGCTGAACCGTGGCCCGGAGCAGCGAACCGACAAGCGGCCCCAGGTGTCCGACCTCCGTGAGTCCGGATCACTGGAGCAGGACGCCGACATCGTCATGCTGCTGCACCGGCCGGACGCCTCCGAGCGCGACGACCCGCGCGCCGGCGAGGCCGACCTGATCCTGGGCAAGCACCGTGGTGGTCCCACGTCCACGATCACGGTGGCGCACCAGCTCCACTACTCGCGGTTCGTGGACATGGCGCGGGGCCTGTAGCTGCTCCTGCCGGGCGCCAACTAGTCGTCCGTTCGAATTTCAACGGCGCGCCGAACCTGCATGGATCCCGCGGTGCCCGGATGTGGTGAGTATGGCTCGACGGTGGAGGTACGGTCATCGCGGTGTCATGTGTCGGTTGCCAAACAGTTTGTCAGTTTGCCAAACCCGTGTCAGTAGCGTGCCACTAATTTGTCAGTGGTGGCCTTCGGGACGGCGGCGCCGATCAGAGTGCGTTCTATAACTGCCGGGCCCGGCGTTCATCTCCGTGGCTGAGGGGCCTGACGGGTATCGGCGTAGTCGCTCTCGTTCAAGTCCGAAAGTGCTCGTGTGTGAGTTTGAAGTAGTTGCGTCACCCGATCCCAGTCAGCGTCAATATCGAAATCGGCGAGGGTGGGGTGTACCAAGGATCTTGGACAGCCGCTTGATGCGAGAGGATCAAGAGCATGGCACCACGATCACGTCGGAAGTTCAGCCCGCAGTTCAAGGCTGAGGCGGTGCAGTTGGTGATCCAGTCCGACCGCTCGATCGCCGAGGTCGCCGGGGAACTGGAGATCAACCCCGGAACGCTGGGCAACTGGGTCAATAAGCACCGCCAGGACAACCCGGAACCCGAACCGGGATTGAGTCCGGCCGACCATGGCCGGCTGGCTGCGTTGGAAGAGCAGAACCGCAAGTTGAAGATGGAAAATGAGTTCCTAAAAAAAGCCGCGGCCTTCTTCGCCCGGGAGCAGGACTGAACGAGAAATCAGCCCTGATCGAAGCGGAGAAGGCGAACTTCCCGATCGACTGGATGTGCGCCCAGCTTGGCGTGGTGCGCTCGTCGTTCTACGCCTGGCGCGAGCGCGCCGGGAAGGTCACCGCCACTCAGGCCCGCCGCCAGGCGCTGGGGGTCGAGATCGAGCGGATCTTCAACGAGCAACGTGGCACTGCTGGGTGCCGGCGCATCGCTGCCATCTTGAACGACGAAGGACACCCGGCGTCGGTGGGGTTCGTGGCCGATCTGATGCGGGAACTCGGGCTGGCGGCGATCCAGCGTAAGGCGTACAAACGCACCACCGTCCCGGACGACAAAGCGCAGGTGTTCAGCGACAAACTCGACCGCGACTTCGCTCCAGGAAGCCATCGCCCCGGCCAGGCGCTCGTCGGCGACATTACCTACCTGCGGACCGGGCAAGGCTGGCTCTATCTGGCGACGGTGATCGATCTGGCCACCCGCAAGGTGATCGGATGGCAGACCGCCGAGCACATGCGAGCCAGCCTGGTCGTCGATGCTCTGGAGATGGCGCGCACGCAGGGCGGCGCTGCTCACGGAGCGATTTTCTATTCGGACCACGGTTCGCAGTACACCTCAGATGAGTGCGTCACCTACTGCGCCAACAATGGGTTTACCCAGTCGATGGGCCGGACCGGGGTGTGCTGGGACAACGCCGCCGCGGAGACGTTCTTCGCCACCTTGAAGAACGAGATGTACCACCAGCAGGTGTTCGCCACCCGCGCTCGGGCACGGTTCGCTGTCGCCGAGTACATCGAGGTGTTCTACAACCGTCGCAGACCACACTCCAGCATCGGCTACCGCACCCCGGCCCGGGCCTGGAACGATCACGACGCCGCCCAGGACCTATTCCGAGCAGCCTGACAGTTCAGAAATCACCGCGGCACTGTCCATATTCCTTGACACAGCCCAGTCGCGCTTGAACCGATCCCGGTGCCAGACCGTGTGAGCAAGTTCCACCCCGCGCTGGCCCAGGTCCGCGCCCGCACGACAGGGAAGCAGAATTCGCCATTGCATCATCGCGGTCACCGGATTCTTCACGCGATCGCCTCGGCATGTTCGGCCCGCGGCTTCGAAGTGGCCGCCGCGGTCAGTCGGGACCGCTATGGCAACCGCACCCAGCAGAGGCCACCACACGACCTGGACATCACAGTTTCGGGTCACACCTTCACTGTCTCGGTGACTGAACCCACCAAGCGGGTCGCGCACGAGCCCACGTCGGCAGAGCTGCGGCAGGCCGAGAAGTACTCCTGGACCACGTATCCGAAGTACGACTACGTTCCTGCCGGGCTCTTGAAAGTCGAGGTGGGCGGCGGTGTTGCAGTGCGGCAGGGGACCTGGACGGATCGGGATGACTCTTTGACCGACGTCGCGCAGGTCCTGCAGGAAGTCGAACTTCGTACCGCCCACGCTGAAGCCCGGCGGCTCGAACGCGAACGACAAGAGCGCGAGAAGCGACAGCGGTGGGAACAGGCGATCGACGTTGCCCGCCAGCGCTACGCCGAGCACCACCGCGCAAGTGTCCTGTCCGCGCAAGTGGACCGCTGGCGGCGGACTCAGGATCTGGATCAGTACCTGGCGGCGATGTGCGCCCGCGCGCAGACACTTCCCGCTGGGGAGCACCATGACGCATACCAGTGGATCGCCTGGGTACAGCAACATCGTGATGCCATTGATCCGCTGACGAAAGCTCTCGCGATGCCGCCGATCCCTGACCCGAAGCCGGAAGACCTCAAGCCGCACCTCGGCGGCTGGAGCCCGTACGGGCCGGAATCAACATTCGGTTGGAGGAGCTGAACGCGAGACCGCCCCCGCGTTCGGCTACGAGGCCGTTGACCGGAACCGGGCCTACCACATTCACAAAGCTCCGATCGATCCAGAGCTCGCCGTGAACAACCCCAGGGACTACAGCGGGCTTCGCGACCCGCGCTGACCCGCCCCAAACCGCCGAGAACGGGGCCTGCTGAACCGCAGGCGCCGCCCTCACAGACCTGCTCGCTCCCCCATCGGGCCCAATTTCAGGCGGGGGAGCGCTCTAGTTCGGGTCCATCGTGGGGTTGCCGTTCTCGTCGAGGTATCGGGGCGAGGTTTGGCCCGTTTGCTTGTCGAACCAGATTGGGTTGCCATCCTCGTCGTAGTAACCGCAGGTCGCGGCGGGGCCGACGCACCCGTCGGCCCGCGGCGGATCGACATACTGGGGCACCGGGGCTGCTGCTGGGGGCTGGGGGGCGCAGTTCACGGTGTCGGTGACGATGGATCCGTCTGACATGACCGCAGCGTTGGATTCCCAGCACTGGACGAACCGCGGTGGTCCGTAGGGGTCGAAGTCCTCTGGGCTCATGAACGGCGGTCGAACCGGGACCGCGGCGGCGGGAGCAGCTGCCGGTGTCGTCGGATTCGCCTGAGTTGCAGAGCTTGGCGGGACGCTGGCTGGGCTGCTCGAGGTCGAGCTGCTGGCTGTCGTCGATGAGCTCGACGGAGTCGAACTGCTGACGGTCGTGCTAGTGGTGCTCTCCGTGGGCTGCTCCTCTCCGCTCGAGCTGCAGCCCGCAAGACCCGCAGCCAGCAATAACGACGCCACGGCCCCAATCATCGCCTTCATGCTCCACCCTCCGTTAAGAATAGGTTTAAGTTTACGGTTGAAAGGGTAGCCCACCAACCCGCCCGGCAAAGTTTCGTCCAGAACTACCGAGACAACACCTGACGACACGGCCTGGACGTACACACCGCAGGGATCGCCAGGGCGCTCAATGCGGACCTGTTCGCCGACATGGGTCTGTCCCGGCTGTCCTGATTGGGAGGGTTCGTGCGCGCGGCCAGCACCCCTTGGCGGAATGCGGACCGGCACCGCGCTGTCGTAGCTGGGTGGGAGAGTTCGACCATGACCACACAGTCCGAGAGACCGGGCCTCTCCCTCGAGGCGATGCGTTCCGGTCCGTTCGTGCCTGGCCGCAACGCCGACCCCGCGGTGGTGGCGCTCAAGCACGCCCACATCCGAGACCGGCATGTCGCGCCTATCAACGCTCTGGCAGACCGGGTCGCCGACGCCGAAGGCATCGCGCGGGGCCGGGTGCCGTACGTGGATCCGCAACTGGGCGGCATCGACGCGACCGTACTGGCGCTGCTGGACAACCCCTCGACCAAAGCGGAAGCAGGGACCGGATCCGGGTTGCTGAGCTTAGAGAACGACGACCTCACCGCCCGCAACTGCGCCAAGGTCTACAACGCCTTCGGACTGACCCCCGACAAGGTCGTGCACTGGAACGTCGCCCCCGCCCCAATCGCCGGCGCCAAGAACGGACGGTCCTCGGCGCCCGAGCGCGTCCGCGGCGCCCGCTGGCTTCGCGAGCTGCTCGAGCTCCTGCCGAACCTGCGGGTGATCCTGCTGATGGGCGACATGGCCCGAGACGGCTGGACGAAGTCAGGACTGGCCCCCGCCGGGGTTGTCATTCCCGCAGACGTGCCCCACCCGTCCGGCAAGGGGATGGCCAACACCGACGCACACCTGCGCCTGCATCGAGGCATGGTCGCCACGATGACCGCCCTCGATGGGCCCGGCCGCACTTTCCCGCCCGAGCCAGCATCAAGCGCCAAGCGGGCGCCACAGCCCACTCGTCGGCCGGCCCGGGCAGCCACGCAGGCATCCAGCCCGACTCCGGTGCCCGTTGAGCCTGAGCTGTCTGACGGTGAGCTGTGGGGATGGTGGCCTACGTTCGAGCACTACTCCAGCTCTGGCTCCAACCCGTGGGGCACCTCGCGCAGCAAGCGTCGGGTCGAGGCAGCGATCGACCGCCACACCGGGCACCCGCGCAAGGCGAGACCGATCGCCCGCCTTACACCGGCTGGGTGGGTCCTGGAGGCCAAGCGGGGCAAGGGCACCACCACCGACATGAAGCCCCGCCAAGCCGGCCTGTACGTCAAGGCCCGCGGCGGCGGCTCCTGGGGCAACCAAGGCGACGTCCCGCCCACCGTCGAACTCACCCGCCCCACCACCGACCTGGATCGTTGACGACCTCTACTAGGTCCGGGCGAGACGGAGTAGCGCTCTAACGGCCAGTCTGTAACGCGAAAGGCGGCCATCGGGTCCCTATCCGCGTCTGGCAAATAGCGCAGCGAGCGGCCGCTGCCCGGGATCGAGTCGACGTTCCCGATGGGTCACTGTGAACCCTGCACGGCGGACGGTCTTAATCAGCGTGTCCAGGGGCCAGTAGAAGGCCGGCGCCACTGCATGGGGGAACTCCTCAACTTTGTTTCCATCGAAGAACGCAAGCAGTAGACGGCCTCCTGGTGCCAGTGCCCCACGCATCGTCGCCAGCGCATCGGGCACGACCGTGGGGTCGAGGTGGATCAGCGAGTACCAGGAGAAGACTCCACCCAGGGGGTACGGCAGGTCGCTCAAGTCGTCGACAGTTCCTTGCCGAAAGGGCACCTTCGGGTAGGTGCGCTGCGCGTGGTCTATGAACTCTTGCACCGGGTCGATTCCTTCGGCTGTGACGCCGAGTTCTGTTAGGTAGGCGGTCCAGTGTCCGGGTCCGCATCCGATGTCGACTACGCGTCCTGCGCAGCCGCGAGCTCAGAGGGCAACTAGCGGTCGATCCTTAGCTGCCGTCGTATACTAACCTCCGCACCAGCGCTCTAGATCCGGTGGTTCCTATTCCATCGGCCACCGGAACCCATTATCGGTGGCTCTGAACCTCGGTGGCCGGTGACTTATCGACGTCGATAGATCGGAACCCCCTGATCTATTCCGCTGCGCCGCACGCCAGTTGAGTTACTTTGCGCTGGTCTTGCGAGACAACGGCTAAGGTAATCGTTGTTCACTACAGACGAAGTCGGAGCGTACTGATGCGTAGCAGCGTGCCCGTTTTGGGTCCTTCACTATCTCGGCGGGCCGCCACTGCGATCCTCGCACTAATTCTGGCGGCCGGCGGTCTGCTCGCCCAGCCTGGCGCATCCCACGCGCAAGGGTACCGCTCGGTCGACGGAATCTACTACAACGCATGGTCAGGTGAGGCGACCGTTGTCGCTTTAGACGGATTTAGTCCTCGCCCGACCGAACTGAAAATCCCCTCCATTGTAAATATCGACGGAGCCGATTACTCAGTCACGACTATCGGTGCCGAGGCATTTAAGAATGCCGGACTGAACTCGGTCGAACTTCCCGATTCCCTCAAGGTGATCGGTTCATATTCTTTCTGGAATAACAATATAACCTCCATACAGATTCCCGACTCGATTACCGCGATCGGTAGCGGGGCTTTTCTTGATAACTCAATCGAGGTGTTGGATATCCCTGATAGCGTTTCTCATATCGGAAATAGCGCATTTTCGAATAACGAGGTAGCCTCAGTTCGTATCCCTGAGTTAATCGAAACTTTGGGCGCTAATGCGTTCTCGAACAATAATCTCACCTCGGTCCGGATTCCAAAGTCTGTCATCAATCTCGGCGACAGGACATTCTCGGAAAACTCGCTATACACGGTCACCATACCTGATTCGGTCAAGGCTATTGGCAGCGGAACGTTCCGTAACAATGCTCTAAGTTCGGTAGAGATTCCAATGTCAGTAACTGTCATCGGTAACGACGCATTCCGTGACAATTATCTGTCCACGGTTAAACTGCCTTACTCGCTCACCACGATCGGCAGCGGCGCATTTTGGAATAATGCTCTTACTTCGATCCAGATCCCGGGCTCTGTCACGTCTGTTGGGGACAGTGCATTCCGAGACAACTCGCTAACTTCGGTCCGTATTCCGGACTCGGTCACCTCCATCGGTAGCGATGCGTTTGCGAGTCCCGTGATATCGAGCGCGGGCGCACGACTGACTTCAGTTGATATCGGCAGGTCGGTAGCAAGAATTGGCGAGGGCGCGTTCGCTTACAACTCACTTACCTCGCTGATCGTCCCAGACTCGGTTACTTCCATTGGCGACAGGGCATTCATTGGCAACAAAATTGCTTCCGTGAGGCTTGGCAGTTCGGTCACTGATATCGGGGCCGGCGCTTTCGAGAACAACAGCCTCTCCTCTGTTGAGATTCCTGACTCTGTCAAGACCATTGGCCACACGGCGTTCCGGGGAAATCGGCTTACATCTGTAACGTTCGGGTCTAGTGTTGCATCAATAGGCCTCTCGGCCTTTGGGCCATCCCCGTTCGGTGGTAGTTCTAACTTGACTTCTGTGCGGTTCACCGGCCCCGCTCCCACTACTATCGAAGGCGCTACCGACCCAAACCCGTCGCTCGGTAGTGCCCCGGGCTTGATCGTTCGTGTTCCGGCCGCGTTCGCCGAACCCGGCACACCTGGTTACTATCCCACCCCTACTTGGCGTGGATACAGGACTCTGGTGGAGGGGCACACTTGGTTAGTAAACTTTGAGTCCGCCGGTGGAAGTGCGGTTGCGCCTATCAGCGTCGACCATGATGGGATCGTCTCCGAGCCGGCCGCTCCGACCCGCAGTGGCTTCAAGTTCACCGGCTGGTACACCAATTCCGCAGCCACCTTGCGGTATGACTTCGCCACTCGAGTGACCGGAAACGTCACCCTCTACGCGGGCTGGGAGCGCTTGCCTGTCGGTACTTGGTTGGTGAACTTTGAGTCCGCCGGTGGAAGTGCGGTTGCGCCTATCAGCGTCGACCATGATGGGATCGTCTCCGAGCCGGCCGCTCCGACCCGCAGTGGCTTCAAGTTCACCGGCTGGTACACCAATTCCGCAGCCACCTTGCGGTATGACTTCGCCACTCGAGTGACCGGAAACCTCACCCTCTACGCGGGCTGGGAGCCGACTGCTGTCAATGGCGCTGGGAGTTTAGGATCCTGAATCTGCGCACAAGGCCCCGAGGTTGAACGGGCCGATAGGCGACGGCAACCGCTAACCCGACTAGCTCCGGCGAGGTGCTTCGTCGCGAGCACTAGTGTGGTTCGCCGCAACACCGGCAAGAACGCTCACCGTTGTCGTGCATGACGACCCAGCATTAGTCGGAGGTCCACCAACTCAAAGCAGCGCTTACGCAGCTTGGGAAATTCATCCCAGTGCTCGTCGCGCTCGACGCTTCAAATACTAACTTTCTGGTGGGCAAGCGGGTGGTCTGCGCACGGGCGGAAGAAGCTGCAGACCCGCCGAGTAGTTGCGGGTCTTGTCAGAGACTGTCAGTCGCGAGGATTCTGCCAAACTGGTGACAATCGCGAAGTGACAGCTAGGTGACAAAGTGCAGGTGAACCAAGAGCGTACTGACAGGCCGTGTGAGAACCGACATCATGGCTGCCATCGGGGTGCGTCGACGCCGGGACGAAAGAGTGGGCACGGATGACGACGGTAGACAACGCGGTATATAAGGACGGTCGTCGTACCGCGGACCCATCGAGCCTCGATGAGACCTTCGAGTTGATGCGGCAACGTGCCGGGATGGCCTGGATCGGTATGTACAGGGCCGATCCTGACGAGATCAAAGCCGTGTCCGAAGAGTTCGGCTTGCACGAGTTGGCGGTCGAGGATGCGCTGCGCGGTCACCAACGAGCCAAGCTCGAGCGCTACGGCGACGTCCTGTTCGTGGTGTTGCGCCCGGCCCGATACATCGACGCGGACGAGACGGTCGAGTTCGGTGAGGTGCACATCTTCGTTGGACCGGATTTCGTGGTGACTATTCGGCAGGCCGAATCCCCGGATCTGCGCCGGGTGCGACGACGGATGGAAGGCGATCCCGAGCTCTTGGGGCTCGGACCTCAGGCGGTGCTGTACGGAATTCTCGACGAGGTCGTAGACCAGTATTTCCCGGTGGTGGCAGGTCTTGAGAACGACATCGACGAAATCGAGGATGAGATCTTCTCAGGCCACGCGGATGTGTCGCGTCGGATCTATGCGCTCTCCAGGGAAGTGATCGAGTTCCAACGTGCGGTCCAACCGCTGGTCGGGATGCTCGAAGCGCTACAGCTGGGGGCGGAGAAGTACTCCATGGATGAGGAGCTGCAGAGGCGACTTCGCGATGTGGACGACCATGCGATCCGCATCAGCGACCGCATCAGTGGTTTCCGGGCGCTGCTGAACAATGCTCTGACGGTGCAGGCGACCCTGGTCGGCCAGCGGCAGAATGACGAGATGAGACGACTGACGGAATCCAGCCTCGCGCAGAGTGAAGAGGTCAAGCGGATCTCGTCGTGGGCGGCGATCCTGTTCGCGCCGACCCTGGTGGGCACCGTCTATGGAATGAACTTCCAGAAGATGCCCGAACTCGGCTGGGAGCTCGGGTACCCCTTCGCATTGCTATTGATGCTGATGATGGGTCTGGGGTTGTTTGGTGTGTTCAAGCGGAACAAGTGGCTCTGAGCTCGGCCGGTCTCGAGGTAGCGCTCCGGTCGGGTGATCGCGCCATGCGGCATTGACCGTTCCGGGCCCGGCGAGTAGGACGTTGGGCATGGGCACTGACGGAGGTCAGCGGGGAGTTCAGCGGGGCGCCATGCCCGTCCCGCGGGAACGAACCGTGGCGTTCGGATTCGAGGACGTCGCTGACGAGCGTGCCGATTGGCACTCGGTTCGTACCCGCCTGGAGGAGGTGAACGCCACCGGCGCCACGATCTCGGTGGGTCGCGGGGACTGGCTGGCCTTTCCGTTCAGCGCGGCCCCCGAGTGGGAATCCTCCGTCGTGGCCAGGACCGGACGTGATTTCGTCCGGGAGGCGCTGGCGGGACTCGACGGACTCGCCATCACCCTGGTGGTCGATGCCCTGGCTCCCCGGGCGATCGAGCGGGATCCGGCCATCGCCGGCCGGACGATCGATGGGGAGTCCTCGACGGACTTCCTGGCGGTCTCCGCCCTCGACGGTGGCTACTTCGGCGCTCACCTCGTGGATATCTGCCGCGAGGTGGCCCGCCGGTACCGGCCGGAGAGGATCAGTCTGACGGAGCTCATGTTCGACGATGCCACCTTCGGTACCGAGGACCTGTCCCACTTCACCGAGCACACGGGCCGGCCGGGGTTCCCCACGCGCGAGAACGAGGAGATCGACGTCCACCACCCGGCCATACACCGCTGGCGCGCCGAGTCCCTGGCTCGAGTGATGCGCCGGGTCTCTGAGCGGGTCGCCGAGTTCGATGTCCCGGTGGAGATGGACGTCCGCGTCAACTGGGAGGACCCCGACGGCGACAGGCCGGACTCCGGTCACGACTACGGTCTGCTGCTCGGCTCCGTGGACCGCATCGCGGTCTGGAACTACTTTGCACTGGGCAATCGGGATCCGAGCTACGGCGCCGTCCTCGTCGCATCCCTTCGCCGTCGTTTCGGGGACCGAACAGTGATGTCGACCGGATTGTGGAGTCGGGGAGCTGCCGTCGTGTCGCCGCGGGACCTGAGTGCCGGCCTGAGGGCGGTCGCGGCGGCCGGGGCGCACGCGGTGTCGGTCATCCCGGCGAGCATGATGGATGAGGACCACTGGGAGGTCCTCGCGGAGATCTGGGCCGAGCCCCCGGTCACGCGGCCGACCGGTTTCCCCGGAGAGCTCCGGACCGACCAGGAGGGGGCACGACGATGATCGAGGTGCGCCCAGCCGACCGGTTCGACGACGTCGCAGTCCTCCTGGGGCCGAAGAAGAACCCGGATGCCTCTGTCTGTTGGTGCCTGAGTCACCGACTGGACGCGAAGACCAACAGGTCGCTTGTCGGTCGTGCTCGCGGCGACCTCGTCCGCGACCTGTGTGGGAGGGACATCGCACCGGGCGTACTCGCCTATCTGGGCGACGAGCCCGTCGGGTGGGTTGGGGTCGCCCCGCGACGCGAGCTGCCCGTAGCGCGATCCCGGGTGGTGCCGACGGTCGACTCGGTGCCGGTGTGGTCGATCTTCTGCATCCGGGTCCGCCCCGGATACCGCGGCAGGGGGATCGCCCACGCCCTCGTCTCGGGGGCGGTCGACTTCGCCCGCGAGAACGGAGCCCCCGCGGTCGAGGCGGTGCCCGTCGACAACGGTGCGGAGAAGGTCGACCTGACCATGGCCTTCGTCGGCTTCCGCACCCTGTTCGAGTCAGCAGGCTTCGTCAAGGTGGCCGATACCTCGTCGGTGTCGTCGGGCCTTCCACGGATCGTGATGAGGCGACCGCTCGGGTGACCGCGTCGACGAACTCACAGCGACACGAACTCCCGGAAACCCGGCGTCACAGCACCCCGAGCTCACGTGCCCGCGCCACCGCCGCGGTCCGCGAGGTGACGCCGAGCTTGTCGAAGACGTGGACGAGGTGCGTCTTGACCGTCGCCTCCGACACGTGCAGTGACGCGGCGGCCTGCCGGTTGGTCGCCCCGGTGGCGACGGCCCGCAGGACCTCCGACTCCCGCTCGGTCAGCACCGGCCGCGGGTCGCGCATCCGGCTGATCAGCCTCGCGGCGACGGTGGGGGACAGGGCGCTCTCGCCGGCGGCGGCGGCGCGCACCGCGCCCAGCAGCTCGTCGGGGCCGGCGTCCTTGAGCAGATAGCCGCAGGCCCCGGCCTCGATGGCGCCGAGGATGTCCGCGTCCGTGTCGTGGCTGGTCAGCACCAACACCTGAGGAGGGTCGGCGAACCCTCGGATCGCTGCGGTGGCCAGCACACCGGCGGTGGCATCCCCCGCGAACCGCAGGTCCATCAGCACCACGTCCACATCTCCGATCCTGCACCGTTCCACGGCAGCATCGGCCGCTGACGCCTCGGCGATCACCTCGATCTCGGGATCGGCGGCGAGCAGCGCACGGAGCCCGGTTCGCACCACCGCGTGATCGTCCGCGATCAGGACACGCGTCCTCGTCGTCGTCATCTCTCGTCCCCCGAGCGGGTCCCCGGCGCCGTCTCCCGCACCGGCAGTACGGCGCGGACCACCGTGCCCGACCCCGGCTCGGACTCGACCTCGAACCGCCCGCCCAGGTTGCCCACCCGCCGCGCCATGCCGTCGAGCCCGAATGAGGCGGCGGTGCGCGGGGCGGCGATGTCGAAGCCGCGGCCGTCGTCGGCGATCTCCAGGGCCACGGTGGTGGGGGAGCCGGACAGGGTCAGCGTGATCCGCTGCGGCGCACCGTGCCGCACCGCGTTCGTCAGGGCCTCCTGCGCCACCCGGACGAGTACCGCGGCGAGCTCCGCCGGCGGCTCGGGGGCGTGCTCGGTGGCATGGTCGGTGGCGTGCTCGCCGACGTGATTGTCGGCGTGATCGCTCGCGTGCTCGGTCGTGACGGACACGTCGAGCCCGGGATTCTCGGCCCGGCACCTGGCGGCGACACGGCCCAGCGCCCCCGCCAGCGACACGCCGTCGAGCGGCGCGGGCCGTATGGCGGCGATGAGACGGCGGGTCTCGGTGAGGTTCTCACCCGCCACCTCGCGGGCCAGGCGGATCTGGTCGACGGCGGGGCTCGAGGGCGCGGTGCGCTCGGCCGCGTGCAGCAGCATCCCGATGCTCGCGAGCCCCTGCGCGACGGTGTCGTGGATCTCCCCGGCCAGTCGCGCGCGCTCGGCCTCGCGGCCCACCTCCCGTTCCCGCGCGGCGAGCGCCGAGCGGGTGGCCACGAGCTCGGCGATCACCTCCCGCCGGGCCTGGGACTCGCGGTGCAGGGCCCGCACACCGGCGCCCAGGCCGAGGGCCACGAGCGCTCCCACCGTCGGGCCGATGACCCCGGCGGGAGTGAACCCGTTATGCAGGCCCAGGGCGACGACCGCCACGGCGGCCAGCGCCGCCACCGCCGCGGTGCCCGCCCACACGCCGAGCAGGAACTGGACCAGGAAGAACAGAGGAAATGCCAGGTAGGCGGCCTCGGGAACCCGGACCACCAGGCACGCCCACAACGCCAGGACCGCGACCAGCCAACCGACCCGGACGGCGGCGGTCGTCGGGCGACGGCGCGCCCACACGGTCCCCGCGACGTACGCGGCCGCGAACCCCACCGCGGCGCCGACCGCCAGCGGATCGGGCATGCCGGAGGTGTCCCGATGCGCGCTGACCAGCGTGAGGGCCAGCAGTGCGGCCACCAACGTGTGCAGTGCCACCTGGAGCTGCGCGAACACCACCCGGACCCCCGCCGACTCGGGTGGGAGCTCGGCGGCGGGCGCGGCGGCGGCGGGCGCGGGCGCGGAGGTCACCCGGTCGACGCTAGTCGTCGCTGTAGACCTCGGCATCCATCGAACGGTGGAGGCCGGCCCCACCGTTCGTCCCCGCGGGACCACCCTCGTGGCCGATCCGGTCCGGCGTCCGCGGGACGAGCCTGGAGGCAGACCTCCACGAGAGTCAGTCCTCCACGCTAGCTGGACCCTCACGACTGGCAGACCCCACGAAAGGGACCCCATGTTCTTCGCACTCCGCGAACTCCGCACCGCGCGGTGGCGATTCGCCCTCATCACGGGCGTCGTGCTGATGCTGTCCGTCCTGGTGGCGGGCCTGCTCGGCCTGACCGCCGGGTTGGCACACCAGAGCGTGTCCGCGCTCAGGGCGCTCGGCACGGACGGCTCGGGCTTCGTCCTCCCCGCCGACGACTCCGGCGCCGTCGACCTCGACCGCGCCGCACTCACCGCCGGCCAGGTGGCCGCCATCGGCGCGGAGGACCCTGCGGCCGTGCCGCTGGGTATCGCGAGGACGACGCTGGACGACGGCACCGAGACCGGGGTGTCCGTCGTCGCCGTGGGACTGGCCGGCCCCGTGGGATCGGTGGCGCCACCGGCGCCGGGGGAGGTCCTGGTCTCCGACGGTGTCGACGACGAGGTGGGCTCCGACGTCGGCGTGATCCACCTCGGAAGCAGCGCGTTGGCGGTCGCCGGACACGCCGGTGATCTCTGGCATTCACACACCCCCGTCGTCGTCACCGACCTCGACACCTGGCACGCACTCGCTCCGCGCGGCGGGGACGCCACCACCATGGCCGTGGCGGCGGACGCCGTCCGGGACGCCGTCGCCGGCGACGCCGCACTCACGCTGGTCGACCCCGACGGACTCGTCGCGGCACTGCCCTCACATCGGGCCGAGAACACCTCGCTGAGCACGATGACCACCATGCTCCTCGCCGTCACCGCACTGGTCGTGGGCGCGTTCTTCGCCGTCTGGGGGATGCAGCGCCGACGTGACGTCGCCGTGCTCAAGGCGCTCGGGGCGTCCACCGCCGCGGTCGTCCGCGACTCGGTCGGCCAGGCCGCCGTCGTCTTGGCCGTGGGCGTCGCGGGCGGGGTCGGGATCGCCGCACTGTTCGGCCTGGCCGTGGGTGGCACCGTGCCGTTCGTCGTCTCGGCCGCGACGACCCTCGTGCCGGCCGCACTGCTCGCCGTCCTCGGCCTCGCGGGTGCCGCCGTCTCGTTGCGGCCCGTGCTGACCGCCGACCCCAACTCCGCCCTGGGGGCGGCCCGATGAACTGCTCCGAGTCCCACACCTGCAGCACCACCACGTCGTCGTCGTCGTCGACCTCCGCGACCACCGCGCCCGTCCGGACCGCACTGAGGCTGGAGAACGTCGTCCTGACCTTCCCCGACGGCCACGGCCGGGTCACCGCCGTCGACGACGTCTCACTCGCGATCGGGCGGGGCCGCAGCCTCGCGGTGACCGGCCCCTCGGGGTCGGGGAAGTCGAGCCTGCTCGCCGTCGCCGCGACACTCGTCAGGCCGGACGCCGGGCGGGTGTGGCTGGAGACCCGGGACGGGGCGGTGGATCTCGCCGCGGTGGACGCGCGCCGAGGGGCCGAACTGCGCCGACGCGAGATCGGCATCGTGTTCCAGCAGGCCAACCTCATCGAGTCCCTCACGGCGCGGGAACAACTCGAGGCCATGGCGTGGCTGGGGGCGCGGCCGTCGCGGGCCCGACGGCGCCGCGCGCGCGATCGGGCCGACGACCTGCTGGACATGGTCGGTCTGAGCGATGCCGCCGGCCGGTCGGTCGGGGCGCTGTCCGGCGGGCAGCGGCAGAGGGTGGCCGTGGCGCGCGCGCTGATGAGCGGACCGTCACTCCTGCTCGCCGACGAACCCACGAGTGCGCTCGATTCCGAGTCCGGGCGGGTCGTCATGGACCTCCTGCTCGACACCGCGCGTGAGCTCGGCGTGGCGCTGATGCTCGTGACGCACGACGCCGCGATGGCGGCCCGGTGCGACGCGGGGGTCCATCTGGTCGATGGAGCGGTCACGACCACGTCGCCCGATAGAAGTTTTTCCTGATTTTCTCATCGTTGGTCCCTACGCTGGGGCGATGAGCCTCGACGACGGCAATGCCCGGCGCGTCCCCGGGGTGTCCGCATGGCGAGCGCCGGCGGCGGGCGCCGCGGTGCTCCTGGTTCTCCTGGGGGTCTTCGTCGGGCTGGCACTGGCCGCCTCCGACGGGAGCGTGGCGGTGGACCAGCCCGTGATGATGTGGGTGCACGGGGCGACGACACCCTGGCTCACGGCCGCGGCGGAGACCGCGAGCTATATCGGTGGTCACGTCGTGCTGGTGGCCTCCGTCGTGATCGCCCTGCTGCTGTGTGTCCTGCGCAGGTTCGGTGGCGCATTCCTCGTGTTGGCCGCCGTATACGGCTCGTCCAGACTCAACGTCGCCTTCAAGGCGGCGTTCGAGCGGACACGCCCGGATTTCTGGGAGCACATGTCGGCGGAGAACACCTTCTCGTTCCCCAGCGGGCACGCGATGGGGTCGATGTCGATCGCTGCCCCTCTCGTCGTCCTGGCCTGGGGTACCCGCTTCCGGTGGGCCGCGCTCGCGGTGGCGGTGGTGTACGTCGCCGCGGTCGGCGCGTCCCGCGTCTACCTGGGGGTCCACTTCCCCAGCGACGTCCTCGCGGGCTGGAGCCTGACCGTGCTGTGGGTCGGGATCCTCGTGATGGTCCTGGTGCTGGTTACCCGCCTGCTCCGCCGGTACGCCCCCGCGCTCGCGGAATGGGTCTGAAGCCGGTCCGTCCGCACCGCGGTGAGTCCCGTTGGAGCTGATCCGATGTCACGGGGGATGCGCCGGGCTCGGGACGGTTCTGCTGCTCGGGACCCCGGCCGGGTCGTCCGGTCTAGGCTTGGCTGAGGTGAGTCCCACCGGGATCGGAACCCGGACAGCTACGGGTCGAGGAGGCGCTATGGCCGTGAACTCTCAGCAGGTGACGGGTGCCCACGCACCGGGGGGTGGGCGCCACCGCGTGGTCATCATCGGGTCCGGATTCGGCGGGCTGGCCGCAGCGCGCGCGCTCGAGAAGGCGGACGTGGACGTAACCCTGGTCGCCAGGACCGGTCACCACCTCTTCCAGCCGCTGTTGTACCAGGTGGCCACCGGCATCCTGTCCGTCGGCGAGATCGCGCCGTCCACGCGGCTGGTCCTCCGGGACCAGAAGAACGCCACCGTCGCCCTCGGTGACGTCGACCGGATCGATGTGGCCACCCGGACCATCCACGCCACCGCCGGTCACGTGGACTTCGAGCTCGAGTACGACAGTCTCATCGTCGCCGCCGGAGCCAACCAGTCCTACTTCGGCAACGACCACTTCGAACGCTGGGCACCCGGCATGAAGTCCATCGACGACGCGCTGGAGCTGCGGAGCCGGATCATGGGCTGCTTCGAGCAGGCCGAGGTGACGGAGGACGAGGCGGAACGTCGTCGCCTCCTCACCTTCGTCGTGGTGGGCGCCGGCCCCACCGGCGTGGAGATGGCCGGACAGATCGCTGAACTCGCACAGCGGACCCTGAAGGACAGTTTCCGGCGGATCGACCCGGCCCGGGCCCGCATCATCCTCGTCGACGCCGCCCCGGCCGTCCTCCCGCCCTTCGGCGCCAGACTCGGTAACGCCGCCCGCAGGCGGCTGGAGGAGTTGGGTGTGGAGATCCAGCTCAACGCCATGGTGACGGACGTGGACTACAGCGGGATCGAGGTCAAGGACCCGGACGGATCCCTGCGTCGGATCGACACGACCTGCAAGATCTGGTCGGCCGGCGTCCAGGCGAGCCCACTGGGCAGGATGCTCGCCGACCAGACCAGCGCCGAGGTGGACCGGGCCGGCCGGGTCCTCGTGAACAAGGACCTCTCGCTACCCGGGCACCCGGAGATCTTCGTGATCGGCGACATGATCAGTCTCGACAACCTGCCGGGCGTCTCCCCCGTCGCCATCCAGGGCGGCAAGTACGTCGCCAAGCAGATCGTCCGCGAGGTCGAGGGGGGACGGTCCCCGGCCGAGCGCCCGCCGTTCAAGTACTTCGACAAGGGGTCGATGGCCACGGTCTCGCGCTACAGCGCGGTCGCCAAGATCGGGCCGTTCGAGTTCCACGGCTTCGTCGCCTGGGTCCTGTGGCTGGTGGTGCACCTGGCCTTCCTCATCGGATTCAGGAACCGCGTCATCACCCTGCTGTCCTGGGGAATGCACATCGGTGACCACCGCTCGCACCTGAACTCCACCGCCCGGTGGGTCTATGCGCGTCAGGCCATCGCCGAGGCGCAGGAGCGAGACCGGCGCGACGCCGAGCGCGCGTCCGGCGGCTGACGCTCCGGCCCACCGGTCCCGGTCGAGGCCGGCCGCCACTCCTCCACCTCGTGCTGCCCGCGTTCTCACCGGTCGCGGGGGGCTGCCCGGGGTGGGACCGTGGCAGCCGACGACTCCACGCGGAAGGAGAGCGGGTGGGCAGAACACCGGGCGACATCCCGTCGCTCACGGATCCGGGGTGCCACACGGTGCGGACGCGGTCCTCGCTCACGGTCGGGGACCTCGCGCGTCACCTCGGCGCGCCACTGGTCGGCGATCCCTCGGTCGGCGACGCCGTCGTCCTCGACATCACGGACGACTCCCGCACTGTCGCGCCCGGTCACGCCTACCTCGCCGTCGGGGGCCTGCGCCACCACGGCCTGGATTTCGACAGTCAGGCTGCGGCCGCGGGCGCCGTGGTCGTGATCAGCGACCGGCCGTCGTCCGTGCTGCCGACCCTGGTCGTCGACGACCCGCGGGCGGTGAGCGGCCCGCTGTCCTCCTGGTTCCACGGGTGCCCCTCCGCCCGACTCCGCGTCTTCGGTGTGACGGGGACCAACGGCAAGACCAGCACGTCGCACTTCCTCGAGGCGGGCCTCGCCGCGGCAGGCGAGACCACGGGGCTGATCTCCGGCGTCGCGATCCGGGGCCCGGGCGTGGATCTGCGGCCCGTCCGCACGACGCCCGAGGCGCCGATCCTGCACCGCACCCTCGGCCGATTCGTCGACGGCGGCGCCACGGCGTGCTCGATGGAGGTGTCCTCGCACGCGATCGACCAGGGTCGGATCGAGGGGCTCCGGTTCCGGACGATGGCGTTCACCAACCTCGGACACGACCACCTCGACTATCACCACGGGATAGAGGACTACTACCGCGTCAAGGCGTCACTGTTCACCGCGGAACACACCGATACCGCCGTGGTCTGCGTCGATGACGCCTACGGTCGCAGGCTGGCCGCGGAGTCGGAACCCGTGACGTGGACGTGCTCCGTCACCGATACGCCGGCCGACGTCCATGCGAGCGGGGCCACCAGTGACCGGACCGGTTCCCGTTTCACCGCGCACACACCCTTCGGCGCGGTGGTCGTCCGACTCCGCGTCCTGGGCCCGCACCAGGTGTCCAACGCGCTCGTCGCGCTGACCGCTCTCCTCGCCGACGGCATCGAGCCGGCCGCCGCGGCGGACGGTATCTCCGCGCTGCGCCGCGTCCCGGGGCGCTGTGAGCTCGTCGACGCCGGACAACCGTTCACCGCGATCGTCGACTACATGCACAACGAGCCCGGCCAACGCGCGCTGTTGCCGTACCTGCGGTCGCTGACCGGCGGGCGGCTGATCCTGGTGGTCGGGGCGACCGGCGGCAGGGACCGGACGAAGCGGCGCCCCCTCGGCCGCACGGCGGCGACCTTCGCCGACCTGGTGATCGTCACCGACGAGAGCCCGGAGGACGAGGATCCCGCCACCCTGCGCGCCGAGGTTCTCGCGGGCGCCCGGGACGCGGGTTCCGCCGAGGTCGTCGAGGAACCGGACAGGGACCGGGCCCTCGCACTCGCCGTGGCCGCCGCGGAAGCGGACGACGTGGTGGTCATCGCGGGGCGGGGCAGTGAGAGCAGCCGGCGTTTCGGTTCGCGACCGGAGCACTTCGACGACCTCACCCGCCTGCGGCAGGCCATCGCCGCGGGCGGAATCGGGAAGCGCGGGAAACGCTCAGCCTAGAGACCGCTGACGGCACTACGCTCTCCCTCAACGCTGACGAGTTCCGGAGGGCGGACATGGGCACGCTGACATTCACCGCGACCGTCTCCGTCGACGGTTACGCCGCGGACGCAGACGGAGACTTCAACTGGTCCGCCCCGAGCGGGGAGGTGTTCCGGTTCCACGTGGAACGCCTCGAGCCGGTGGTCCACGAGGTGCTCGGGCGGCGCACCTACCAGCTGATGGAGTACTGGCAGGCCCCGCCCGAGGACGATTCGTGGAGTCCTGACGAGCACGAGTTCGCGCGACGGTGGAAATCGATCCCGCGGACAGTGGTCTCCTCGACGCTGACCGTCGAGAATCTCGTGTCCGAGCGCGATCGCCTGGTCCCTCGACTCGGCCTGGACACGCTGCGCCGCATCGTCGACGAAGCCCCGGGCGAGGTCGAGATCTTCGGGCCCACCACGGCGGCGGAGGCGATCCGGGCCGGGGTGGTCTCCGACTTCAAGTTGTTCGTCGTCCCCCGGGTGGTGGGCGGCGGGCTCCGTGCCCTGCCCCCGGACGCGACGCTGGATCTGGAGCTCGTCGATCACCGCGTCTTCGAGAACGGAACCGCCTATTCGCACTACCGGAGGCGCTGAGCCGGGTCACCACCTCACCCGCCCTCACCCCCACGAGCATCGAGGGCGGGGACTGCGATTGGACACCGTGCGCAGCCGTCGCGAAAATCGATGGGCTGATCTGTGCCACCTGCACAACCATCACCGGGCAGGGTGACCGACATCACTTGACCGCCTAGCCTTGTCGCGGTCGACGGTCGTCGGCACTCTCCGCCTGACGCCCTAGGAGGAACATGGCAACGCCGGACGGGTCCACCGAACCCCACGGGACGGGTACCGCGGTCACCGAGACGATCTCGGCCGAGCCGGTGCCCCGGCGACGGATCATCCTCGCCTCGCTCATCGGTACCACGATCGAGTTCTACGACTTCTACATCTTCGCCACGGCCGCGGTATCGGTCTTCCCGCTGCTGTTCTTCGCGGGCGGTGACTCCGGAACCGCTCTGCTGGCCTCGATGGCCACGTTCGGCACGGCGTTCATCGCGCGGCCGCTCGGGTCCATCGTCTTCGGCCACTACGGGGACCGCCTGGGTCGCAAGGTCACGCTGGTCGGCGCGCTGCTGACCATGGGTATCGCCACATTCCTCATCGGCCTGCTGCCGACGATCCACCAGATCGGCCTGTGGGCACCGGCGATGCTGACGATCCTGCGCTTCTTCCAGGGCATCGGCCTCGGTGGCGAGTGGTCGGGCGCCGCGCTCCTGGCGTCCGAGACGGCGCAACCGGGCAAGCGGGCGTTCGCGGCGATGTGGCCGCAGCTCGGCGCACCGTTCGGCTTCATCCTGGCCAACGGCATCTTCCTGCTGCTGACGATCTGGTTCTCGTACGACTCCACCGCGGCCGATCTGGACGACCCGTTCCTGGTGTGGGGTTGGCGCCTGCCGTTCCTGTTGTCGATCGTCATGGTCGGTGTCGGCCTCTACGTGCGGCTGCGCATCGAGGAGACCCCGGTCTTCGCCCGCGCGATCGTCAACAACGAGCGGGTCAAGACCCCGGTCTCGGAGGTGTTCCGCAAGAACTGGTGGGAGATCATCCTCGGCACGTTCATCATGCTGGCCACCTACGGCCTGTTCTACCTGATGACCACGTGGATCCTGTCGTTCGCGATCGGTGACGCGGACGCCGGCGGGCTCGGCTACGGGTACCAGTCGTTCCTCATCATCCAGGTGATCGCGATCCTGCTGTTCGCCGCGTTCGTCCCGATCGCCGGCTGGCTGGCCGACCTGCTCGGACGCCGCCGGATGCTCATCGGCGTCACCGCCGCGATCATCCTGTTCGGTCTGAGCTTCGGGTGGTGGCTCGAGCCGGAGGCGATGGGGACGGGCGACGACCTCGACGTGACCCGCATGCTGCTGTTCCTGTGCGTGGGCATGATGCTCATGGGCCTGACCTTCGGGCCGATGTCCGCCGTGCTGCCCGAGCTGTTCCCCACCAACACCCGCTACACGGGCTCGGGGGTGGCGTACAACTTCTCCGCGATCCTGGGTGCGGCGCTCACCCCGTTCGTCGCGGTGTGGCTGGTGCAGAACTACTCGGTCGCCTACGTCGGCTACTACCTGGTCGGGCTCAGCGTGCTCACCATCATCTCGCTGGTCTTGGCGCCGGAGACCAGCAAGACCTCCCTGTACTCGGACGAGACCGGCCCCGGAGCATCGTCTGCGGGCGAGACGCAGGCCGGCGTCCGGACCTCCTGAGGACCAGCCCTCGCGAGGGAAGGCCCCGGGACCGATGTGGTCCCGGGGCCTTCTGCGTTGTCCGGACCGATCAGGAGAGGCCGCCGAGGACGTCGGTCGGCAGCAGGCCGGTCGTGGCCGCAGTTCCCCAACGCAGTCGCAGGCCCGCCCTCCCGGGACGGTTGCGCGACGCCGGCCCACGGGGTCAACTCCTCAGCGGGAACGCACGCACCACGTTGAGGATCCCGAGCACGAGCAGCGAGATCGCGAAGAGCCACCAGAGGAATCCCGCGCCCCACACCGGGGTGCTGAGCAGGGCGAAGCCGGCGAGGACCGAGATGATCGCGAACAGGACCGTCACGGCGGTCGATCCCGTCTCACCGAGGGTGAACAGCGCCGTGAAGCCCTCCACGATCCACATGACGCCGATCATGATCGTGACGAACAGTGCGAGAAAGACCGCGGATTCTTGGAGGGAGGCGAACGCGTACGCCCCGGCGAGAATGAACAGCAGGCCCAGCAACCCGTGACCGATGCGGCTTCCGGTGCTCTGCCATGTGGCGACGACGGCGACGGCGATGTAGACGAGACCGGCGAGGATCGCGTACACGGCGAGCACGCCGGTCACGGCGAGGGCGGTCTTGACGGGCCAGACGAGGACGGCGATGCCGAACCCGACGGCGATGAGGCCTCCGATCAGCAGGGCGACGCGGAACGGGTTCACGGAACGAGTGTTCTCGGCAGTGTGACTGGGTGCGGACACGGCGTGAGCTCCGATCGGGATCGCCGGGGTGGCCCGGCGCTGAGTGAAGGAACTTTCAGCGTAGGCCGATCGCCACCTGCCGGGAAGGGAGCTCGCGGACCCTGTTGACGTGACTCGGCCGGGGCGGATCCCTCGAGCGTCTCCCGGGATCGCGTGTCCGGGTGTCAGTCGCGGGCGACCTCGCGCAGTTCGCCGGTGCCGACGTCGTAGACGAAGCCGCGGACGGCGGTGGCGTGGAGCAGGAACGGGTCGGACTCGACCCGGGCGATGGACTGGCGCACGTCCGCCTCCGGCTCGGGGAACGACTCCGGGGCCCAGCGGGGCCGCAGTCCGGTGTCGGCCTGGACCCGGTCCTTGAAGTCGTCGTCGCGGAAGGTGAGCATCCCGCAGTCCGTGTGGTGGATCAGGACGATCTCCTCGGTGCCGAGGAGGCGTTGGCTGATCGTCAGCGAGCGCAGGACGTCGTCGGTGACGACCCCGCCGGCGTTGCGGATGACGTGGGCGTCGCCCTCGGTCAGGCCCAGCAGGCCGTAGGGGTTGAGGCGGGCGTCCATGCAGGCGACCACGGCGATCTTGCGGCCGGGGGGCATGGGCAGATCGCCCTTGTCGAACCCGGCCTGGTAGGCCCTGGCGGCCTCGAGCAGTTCATCGGTGACGGTCATGGCCGAAGGCTAGTCCCGATTCAACGGGCCGGCCAGGGTTCGTTTCTCGCCGCCGGAAACCCGCACGCCGGGTCAGGCGGGCGCGCGCAACGGCATCTCGTGGACCTCGCGGACGAACTCCGGCAGCGGCCCGGCGCCGCGCAGGACCCGGGCGATCGCGGGGTCGGCCAGGTGGAGTCGGCCCACGGAGATGAGGTCGAACTCGCCGCGCTCCAGGCACTCCACGACCGCGTCGATGTTGTCTGCTGCGATCGCGGGCGTGCCCGACTTCTGCTCGCGCAGGGACGTCCCGATCCCCACCCCGCCCACCGCGCCGCTCGGCTTGCCGGTGAGCCTGCGGGCCCACCCGGCCAGGGTCACCTCGCCGTCGTCGCCTCCCAGGTCGGGGAAGGCCGGGTCGCTGAACCGCCTGGTCGAGGCGTCGAACAGGTCGGCGCCCGCCTCGGTGAGCGCACCCAGGTAGACGCCCAGTTCATCGGGAGTGGCCGCCTTGCGGACGGTGTAGTCCTGCTGTGTGTGCTGCGAGAACCGGTAGAACAGCGGCGCCTCGGGGCCGATCGCCCCACGGACCGCCGCGACCACGGCTGCGGGGAAACGGCTGCGCGCGGCCAGGTCACCGCCCCAGTCGTCGGTGCGGCGGTTGGTGTCGGCCCAGACGAACGCGTCGAGCAGGTAGCCGTGGCCGCCGTGCAGCGTCACGCCGTCGAACCCGGCGTCGATCGCCAGTCGGGCGGAGCGGGCGAACGCGTCGATCACCTCGGTGATGTCGCCGTCGGTCATGGGTGCGACCTCGGGCGACCACCGGGCGACGCTGCGCTCGGAGTACGTGGTGACGCCCGGCGTGCCCCATCGGCCGGACGGGCGCATGGGGTGCATCTCCATCAGCCGGTCGCGGTGATCGCGGTCGAAGCGGGCGTTGGCGCCCCAGAGCGGACCGACGTGCCACAGCTGGGCGATGATCCGCCCGCCGGCGGCGTGGACGGCATCGGTGACCACGCGCCAGGCCGCCACGGATTCCGGCGTGTCCAGGCGGGGGATCCCCGAGTGGTCGACCGAGGTCGGGTGGTCCACGCCGATCCCCTCGGTGACGACGAGCCCGGTCCCGCCGGCCGCGCGGGCGGCGTAGTAGTCGCGGTTGACCTCGTCGGGCAGGCCGCCTGGGCAGCCCATGCGGGTCATGGGGGACATGACGAGGCGGTTGGACAGCGCGAGGGAGCGGACCGCGAGGGGGCGGAACAGCGGCTCACGACCGGGGGCGACGGAAGGCGTCATCGCGGGCTCGACCTCATGGTTTCTGTTCGTGGAGTCGGTGCCGGGGCACGGCAGCGCCGCCCCGCACCGGTTGACATGTGTCAATGATAGCCGGTCCGGCAGCCGATGCGCGGGGAAAACCCCGTCAGGGCCCACCGCCGGGGCCGTGACCGGGGCCCCCGTCGAGCGCGAGACGGATGGCCTCGTCGACCCCCGTCATCACCCAGCCCTCGGGGAACACCCCCGTGGCCGGTTCGCCGACCACCATGTCGTGTTGCAGGCTCTCGATCAGTGCGCCGACCGTGGCGCCTTCCTGTTCCACCAGGGGCGAGAGTCCCGCGGCGACGAGGTCCCACGGCACCCCGGGCACCGGCACCCGCACCGTGGCCAGTCCGGCGAGGCGGGAGTAGCGGGCGAGCAGGGCGGGGTAGGTCAGGGCCTCGCCGCAGCCGAGGTCCGCGTGGCCGGTGCGGGGCTCGCCGTCCAGGGACCGGCACAGGGCCTCCACCACGTCGCGTTCGGCGACGGGTTCGACCCTACGATTGCGCATCCACCGCGGCACCGGCTGGACGGGGAGCAGTTCGCACAGCGTGCGCAGGACCTCGAAGCTCGCCGAGCCGGCACCGAGGATCACCCCGGCCCGCAGGGTGAACACGGGAGTGGGCCCGGCGGACAGCAGCGACTCCACCTCGAGCCGGGACGCCATGTGCCGGGACAACGCGGGTCGATCGCCGCCAGAGGGGGCCAGCCCGGAGACGTAGGAGCACCGCCGTGTGCCCGCGGCCGCCATCGCCTGGCGCATCGCGACGGCACCCGCCGCGTCCTCCCGCCGGAAATCGGGGCCGGCGCCCATGCGGTGGACCAGGTACACCACGTCGTCGACCCCGTCGAGGGCGTCCGCGAGGCAGGACGGGTCGAGAACGTCGGAGTGCACCGTCTCGACCCGGTCCGACCAGGCGTGCTCCACCGCCCGACGCGGATCGGACACCCCTGCTCGCACGCGGTGGCCGCGTGCGAGCAGGGCGGGGACCAACCGCGAGCCCAGGTACCCGCCGGATCCGACGACGAGGACGGTCACTCCGCGTCGAGGTCCTGCTCGATGAGGGCGGCGATCTCGGCCACCGCGTCGGCGTTCTCACCGCTCACCGTGACCTGGGCGCCCTTCTCGGCCCCGAGGGCCATGATGAGCATGGCGGAGGCGGCGTCGGCCTCCTCCTCGCCGTAGGCGATCTCGATGTCCGTCTCGTACTTCTCGGCGGCCTCGGCGATGATCCCCGCCGGGCGGGCGTGCAGGCCCTCGGCGGATCCGACGGTGACGGTGGTGCTGGGCATGGTGTCTCCTTCTCCTACGCGGTGGTGCGGCGTTCCGATGACGGGACGTTCCCGCCATCGTGCAGGCTCCGGCCTCAGGCCGCGACCGGCTGGGCCGCGGCGACCGGGGTCGGGGTGGGGTCGCGGCGGGCCGTCTTGGCGGCCACCACGGCCGCGCACGCCACCAGGGTCCCGGCGAGGATCGCCAGGAGGTAGCCCCAGACCGGGTTGATGGCGAACACCACGAACAGGCCGCCGTGGGGCGCGTACGACTCCACGGAGAACGCCATGATCAGCGCACCGGTCACGGCGCCGCCGGCCATCATCGACGGGATCACGCGCAGCGGGTCGGCGGCGGCGAACGGGATGGCGCCCTCGGAGATGAAGCTCGCGCCCAGCAGGAACGCGGCGCGGCCGTTCTCCTGCTCGACCGGGCTGAACAGCCGCTTGCGCACGACCGTCGCCAGGCCCATCGCCAACGGCGGGACCATGCCGGCGGCCATCACCGCGGCCATGATCCGCAGCGTCGCGGGGTTGTCGGCGACCAGTCCGGCGGTGGCGAACGTGTATGCCGCCTTGTTGACGGGCCCGCCCAGGTCGAAGCACATCATCAGACCCAGGATCACGCCCAGCAGGATCACCGAGGACCCGGTCATGCCGCTCAGCCAGGACTCCATGGACTCGGTCAACGCGGCCAGGGGACGGCCGAGCAACAGGAACATCAGCAGACCGATCGCGAGCGACCCGATCAGAGGGATGAGCACCACGGGCATGAGCCCGGCGAGCCAACGCGGCGTCTTCCAGGTGGTCATCCAGCGCACGAGGTAGCCGGCGAGGATGCCGGTGACGAGCGCGCCGATGAACCCGGCGCCGAGGGTGGCCGACAGCGCGCCACCGACGAAGCCGGGCGCGATGCCGGGACGGTCGGCGAGCCCGTAGGCGATGTACCCCGACAGCACGGCGATCATGAAGCCCATCGCCGACTGGCCGATCGCGAACAGCACTGCACCGATGTAGAGGCGCAGGCCCGCGTGGGTGAGGGCCTCTGCACCGGCGGTTCCGGCCGAGACGATCTCGCCGTCGAGGTACCACACCTCCCCGGGCAGCTCGGTGAGCGAGTAGCCGGTGGCCAGCTCCTCCCACACGAACGCCACGTCGTAGCCCGCGAACAGGAATCCGAGCGCGAGCAGCAGGCCGCCGGCTGCGACGAACGGGATCATGTAGGACACCCCGGTCATGACCGCCCGCTGGAGGCCCCGGGCCCAGTGCTCGTCCGAGCCGGACGACGCCGACCCCGACGATCCCGAGCCGGACCCGGCCTCGGCCGACACACGGCGGGCCTGCGGGTCACGGGCCGCGGCCAGCGCCTCGTCGAGGACCTGGTCGGGCGCGTCGATCGCCTTCTTCACCCCGTACTCGACGACGGGTTTGCCGGCGAACCGGCCGCGGTCGCGCACCCCGACGTCGGTGGCGAACACGACCGCGTCGGCGGCCTCGATCACCGCCGGGTCGAGAGGGGTGGCGCCGGCCGAGCCCTGGGTCTCCACGTGCAGCTCCACGCCGCGCGCCTCCGCTGCCTGCGCGAGCGAGTCGGCGGCCATGTAGGTGTGGGCGATGCCGGTGGGGCAGGCGGTCACCGCGACCACGCGGGCCGGTGCCGCCGCCGAGGACGCAGCCGCGGGGGACCCGGGTGACGACGACGACGGCGACGACGAAGCCGCCGAGGTCTTCGGCTCCGCCGTGAGCACCCCCTCGATGACCGCGACCGCCTCGTCGGGGGTGGCCGCGGACCGGAGGGAGTCCACGAACTCGGACCGCACGAGATTGCGCGCGAGCGTGGCCAGCAGCTTCAGGTGCTCTTTCCCGCCGCCGGCGGGCGCGCCGATCATGAGGACGAGGTCGGCGGGGCCGTCCTTGGCCCCGAAGTCCACGGGCGGGTCGAGCCGCGCGAAGGCCAGGCTCGGCGCGGACACCGCCTCGGACTTGCAGTGCGGGATGGCGATCCCGCCCTTCATGCCGGTGGCCGCCTTGTCCTCCCGGGCCATCAGGTCGCGCACGAGCGCGTCGTGATCGTCGGCCCGGCCGGCATCGACCAGGGTCCGGGCCAGGGCCATGATCACCTCCTGCTTGGTGCCGCCCAGATCGGCGTCGAGCCGCACGGCGGCGGTCTCGATGATCGGCTGGTTCATGGTCGTACTCCGTGTCCTGTGAGGGGTGCTGATTCAGACGGGTCGGGTGTGGATCGGATGGGTGCGGCGCCGGCGGGGTACATCAGTCGAGCCTGCGCACCGTGGCGCGGAACGTGGACGGGTCGAGCCCGAGCGGCAGCCCGGTGCCGGGCAGGGAGGCGGCCACACTCCCGTGACAGACCGCCCACACGAGCCGGTCCCGCGGCGGGAGGCCGCGGGCCTCGGCGAGCAGATATCCCGCGAGCGCGGAATCACCGGCCCCCACCGTGGACCTGACCTGCACGGCAGGGGTGTTCGCGAACCACGCCTCGCCGTCGTCGACCAGGACCGCACCGGCCCCGCCGAGGGTGACCAGGGCTGCGCCCACGCCCCGGTCGCGCAACGCCCTGGCGGCCTCCACCACGGGGGTCGTGTCGCCGTCGGCGGCGCGCCGCTCCAGCTCGGTGCCGTCGACACCGGCCAGCTGCCCGAGTTCCTCGCCGTTGGGTTTGACCAGGTCGGGGGCCGCGTCCGGGAGTCGCGCGGCGAGTGCCTCCAGCGGCGCGTCGGAGGTGTCGACGGCGAGGCGCGCGCCCGCCGGGCGGAGTGCACCGACCAGGTCGGCGTAGAAGTCGTCCGGCACGCCACGCGGCAGGGAACCGCACAGCACCACCCACCGTGCCTCCCGCGCGAGGGCCGCGACCGCGGAGCGCGCGCGGTCCAGGGCGGCGGTGTCCAGCTCGGGACCCGGGGCGTTGATCTTCGTCGTGGCGCCGTCGGGATCGGCGAGGGTGAGGTTGATCCGCACGGCGCCGTCCGCGGGGACCACGGTCGTCGTGATGCCGGTCCCGGCACACATCGCCACGAACGGGTCGGCGGCCGGGGCCGGGAACACCGCCTGTGTCCGGACCCCTCCGGCGGTGAGGACCCGCGCGACGTTGACGCCCTTGCCCCCGGGGGAGTCGTCGACGGCCGCGATGCGGTTGACCCCGCCCACGGCGAGCGGTGCGGGCAGCTGCGCGGTGCGGTCCACCGACGGGTTCATGGTGAGCGTGACGATCATGGGAGCACGACCTCGATTCCGTGGGTGTCCAAGGCGGCGGCCAGTGCGGCCGGTGGGGGAGCATCTGTGACCAGGATGTCGATCCGGTCCAGGGGGGCGAACGACACCAGGAACTCGTGGCCGACCTTGCTCGAGTCCGCGAGTGCGACCACCCTGCGGGCCGCCCGGCACATGGCGTTCTTGACCGCCGCCTCGTCCGGGTCCTGGGTGGTGAGGCCGCGTTCGGGGTGGAGGCCGTTGGTGCCCACGAAGGCCACGTCGACCCTGATCGCGTCCAACGCCCGCAACACCGACGGGCCCACGCACGCCCCGGTGAGGCCCCGGACCGATCCGCCGAGCACGTGGAGGTCGTCCGTGGCCGCGCGGTGCAGACCGTCCGCGATGGGGATCGAGTTGGTGACCAGAGTGAGGCCGTGGTCGGCGGGGAGCGACTCCGCGAGGGTCGCGGTGGTGGAGCCCGCGTCGAGGAGGACCGAGCCGCCCGCGGC
This sequence comes from Dietzia sp. IBK-p2-16D, assembly GCF_057773085.1. Classification (NCBI taxonomy): domain Bacteria; kingdom Bacillati; phylum Actinomycetota; class Actinomycetes; order Mycobacteriales; family Dietziaceae; genus Dietzia; species Dietzia sp. IBK-p2-16D. The sequence continues at coordinate 237,543 of NZ_JBYMTL010000002.1, forward strand.
GGGTAGGAGACGCAGCGCCGCCCGACCGATCGCGGACTTGGCGGCCACGTTCTCCGATCGCCGCGCGGCGAGTGTCCGCTCCACGCGGCCGCCCGGTACCGCGGGCACCGCCCCGCCGTGGGTGCGCTCGAGCTGGCCCTCCGATTCCAGTAGCGACAGGTCGCGGCGGATCGTCTCGGCGCTCACGTCGAGGTCGGCGGCGAGATCGGCGACGGTGACGCGCCCGGAGGCGGCCAGTGCCTCGGTGATGTGCCGCCGTCGCTCGCTGCCGTACATGTGGGGACCGACCTTCGTTTGAGTGACTGATTGTGTTGGATTCTGCCCGATACGGTTGGAAAGTCAAGCCGATTTAGTTATTCTCGTCACATAACCCACCACTGGGCCGGACGCGGGTGTCCGGTCCGCTAGGAGTTCCCATGACGCAGCAGTCGAAGGCCGGGGCGGTCATCCGCGGCACCGGCGTGGTCGCCGGACTGGCCTACGGACCCGCCCGATGGGTCATCCGGCCGGACGCACCAACTCCCGGTGCCGCGGCCGGCCCCGCGGGCGACGCGGCGGACGCGGGTGCGGTGCCGCCGGACGAGCAGCAGGTCGAGGCGGGCCGCGAACGCTTCGTCGCGGCGGCCCGCACCGTCGCCGGGCGCCTCGACCAGCGAGCCGCCCTGGCCACCGGCGTCAGCGCCGAGGTCCTGTCCGCCAACGCCGTCCTCGCCCGGGACCGCGGGTGGGCCAAGGCGGTGGTGAAGGAGCTGAGGAAGGGCGCGGCGGTCGAGGCCGCGACCGTGGCGGCCACGGAGACCTTCGCCGCGATGTTCGCGCGGGTCGGCGGCCGGCAGGCCGAACGCATCACCGACCTGCGCGACATCTGCGCCCGTGTGGTGGCCGAGCTGCGCGGTCTGCCCGAGCCGGGCATCCCCGACCTCGACGAGCCGGGCGTCCTCATGGCGGACGACCTCGCCCCCGCGGACACCGCCGGACTCGACCCCGCCATGGTGCTCGCGATCGTGTGTGAGCACGGCGGCCCCACCTCGCACACGGCGATCATCGCCCGGCAGCTCGGCATCCCGTGCATGGTCGCGGCCGGGGGACTCGCCGCGGTCGCGGACGGGACGCAGGTCCTGGTGGACGCGGCCGCGGGAACGGTCACCGTCGAGCCCGAGGAGGGCTCCGCCCGGGCCGCCGCCGAGGCCGACCGGCGCACGCGGGCCGTCGCCGCGGACTGGAGCGGCCCCGCGGTCCTCGCCGACGGGCACCCGATCCGGTTGCTGGCCAACGTCCAGGACGGCGCGGGCGCGGAGGACGCGGCGTCGGGCCCGGCCGGCGGGATCGGGCTGTTCCGCACCGAGCTCGCGTTCCTCGACCGGGCCAGCGAACCGACCCACGACGAGCAGGTCGACCTCTACGCCCGGGTGCTCGGTGCCTTCCCCGACACCCGGGTCGTCACCAGGACCCTGGACGCGGGTTCGGACAAGCCGCTGGCGTTCGCGGGCATGACGGAGGAGGACAACCCCGCACTGGGGGTCCGCGGAATCCGCGTGGACCTCATCGACCGCGGGCTGCTCGACCGGCAGCTCGATGCGCTCGCCGCGGCGGGCCGCCGGGTGGGCGGGGCGCAGTCCTCCCCGTGGGTGATGGCACCCATGGTCGCGACCGTCGACGAGGCCCGCGACTTCGCCGACCGGTGCCGCCGGCGCGGACTGACGCCCGGGATCATGGTCGAGGTGCCCTCGGTCGCGGTCGCCGTCGACAGGTTCCTCCCGCACGTGGACTTCCTGTCGATCGGCACCAACGACCTCACGCAGTACGTCATGGCGGCCGACCGGATGTCCTCCGACCTGGCCTCGCTCACCGATCCGTGGCAGCCGGCCGTGCTGCGTCTCATCCGCGCGGTGGCCGACGCCGCGGGCCGGGCGCCGGACGGCCGCGCGATCCCGGTCGGGGTGTGCGGTGAGGCGGCGGCCGACCCGAACCTGGCGTGCGTCCTGCTGGGACTCGGGGTCGGCTCACTGTCCGTGGCCACCGCGGCACTGCCGTTCGTCGGGGCCGCCCTGGCGGGGGTCACGCTCGAACAGTGCAGGCGGCTCGCGGAACTCGCGCTGGACAGCGACACCGCGCTCGACGCGAGGAACGCGGTGCTGGCGGCGCGGAACTGAGCGCGCGCGAGCGGCTGTACCGTCGGGCGCACAGCGTGTGGGACGACGGAAGGGAACCGACTGTGGGCCTGGGAACCGGAATGACCGTGGATCTGACCATCGACACCGCCGACGGCAACGCCGAGGCGTTCGTCTCCCGGCCGGGAAGCGCCGACCGTGACCTGCCGGGCGTCCTGCTGTTCCCGGACATCTTCGTCCTGCGGCCGCAGATCCGGGCGATGGCGGACCGCATCGCGAGCTGGGGCTACGTCGTCCTGGCCCCGAACGTCTTCTACCGGTCCGGCACCGCCGACGACCTCGCCCCGACCGTGGACCTGCGCGAACCGGGCGAACGCGACCGGTACATCGAGACCGCGTTCCCCCGGATGGCCGCGTTGACCTCCGAGAGGTCGCGGGCGGACACCGCCGCGTACCTGGACGCACTGCTGGCACTGCCCGGGGTCTCGGTCGGGGCCGGGGTCGGGGTCGTCGGCTACTGCATGGGAGCGCGACTCGCGTTGCGCGCGGGTGGGGACCACCCGGACCGCGTCGCCGCCGTCGCCGGATTCCACGGCGGCAGGCTCGCGACGGACGATCCCGACAGTCCGCACCTCGGTCTCGCGACCACCCGGGCCGCCGTCCTGCTGCGGCACGCCGACGACGACCCGTCAATGCCGCGGGAAGGGATGGACGTCATCGCGTCCCTGGCCCGGGAATCCGGTGTGCCCTTGGACCAGGACGTCTACCCCGGCGCCCCGCACGGCTACTCGATGGCCGACACGTCGATGTACGACGCGACTGCAGCCGAACGGCACTTCGAGGACCTGCGCGAGCACCTCGCCCGGCGCCTCGCCCGCCACGGCGGGTGAGCTGAACGCGCGCCCCGACCTAGACGTCGACGGTCTCGGACGCCCCCGAGCGGGCCAGGGCCGCGAGCTGGCGGGTCGTCGCGCCCGGCAGGTACGCCCGACCGATCGCCACCCCGATCCGGGGCAGATCGGCCTCGTCGCGGAAGCACAGGTAGACGGGTTCGATCCTCGGATTGAACTTGGCCTTGAACTGGTGGAGCGACCGGAACCCGTAGTAGGGCTCGAGTGCCTGACCCAGCAGATCGAGTCCGCGGTCGAGAACGGCCACCTCGTCGTCGTCGTCGCCACTTCGCGCCAACGGGGCACCGGACAACGACACGTAGTCGGCGCCCTCGTCCTTGAACTCCAGCGCGGAGCGGGCGATGAGGAACTCGACCATGTTGTTCGCACCGGGGCCGTTGCGCTTGCGCATGAGGTCCAGGGTCCAGCCGCGGACGCCACCGTCGGGCCCGCCGCGGTAGACGGGCAGCCAGGACAGCGCCGCCTGGACCACCCCGCCGGAGTCCACGGCCAGCGCGATGCGCACGTCGTCGTCGAGCGCCTCCTCGACCGTGCCGAGCGTGAAGCCCATCTCCGGCAGCTCTTTGTCCCCGACCCACTGCTCGGAGATCTCCCGCACCTGCGCCAGCACCGCGGCCGGTTGCTCGCGCAGCAGACCGGAGACGTAGGTCGTGCCGCTCTTGGACGCCTTGTTCATGGCGGAGCGGATCTTCTGCCACTTCTTGCCCGTGAACTCCAGGTCGGGCAGGTCCATGATGGTGTCCTCGGCGATCTGCAGCGCCCGCCACCCGTGCGCGCGCATCCGGTCGGCCGTCTCCCCGGACACCGAGAACAGGCACGGGACGGCCGCCTGCGCCTCGGCAAAGTCGACGAACGAGCTCAGCAGTACGCCGCGATCGGCGGGGTCGGCGACCGGGTCGGCCAGCGCGATGATGGTGCCGACGTGCATCCGGTACCCCACGACGCCCGCCGAGTCGGGGCCCGCGGTGCCGTCGCCTCCGCCGAAGAAGTAATTCATCGGCTGCCACGTGATCATCCACGACATCGTGCTGCCGCCGTGGGCCCGGATGAGATCGCGGACGCGTTCGACGACGTCGTCGGAGTGCACGCGCGACCCGGTCACCCGTCGCCGCACCCGCGCGCCGAACGCGCCCCTGCCCACCACCAGCAGCACGGCCTCGCCCACCCAGAGCAGACCGGTGCCGAGGGTGACGGCGCCCAGCGACTCGAAGTCGGCGGCGACGACCAGGACCGTGACGACGAGGGTGACCGCAGCGGTGAGCAGCGCATACGCGAGTGCCACGCCCCAGGCGACCCGGTATCCGCGGCGGAGCAGCTCCGCGGTCGCGGCGGCGACGAGGACGGACAGGAGCATGCCGACCAGGTTCACGTCCTCGGCCTCGGTGGGGCCGAGCGGGCCGTCGGAGGGGAGGAAGTACACCACCACGTGGACCGCGGCGATGAACCACATGCCCGCCGAGGCCAGCAGTCGGGTCTCGCGCCGGGTCCGGGGACCCAGGCCGTGCTCGCTGCGGGAGAAGAACTTCTCGCCGACGGCGAGGAACACGACGAACGCCACCAGGTGGGTGAGGTCGGCCAGGCTCCCGACGAACAGGAACGACACGATCACGTAGCCGTAGAGGAGCGCCCGCGCGCGCAGGCGCCAGGGCGAGACGAGGGTCGCCGAGGCGGCGGCCAGCACGGCGACCACCGCGGTCGAGCAGCCCACGTCCAGCACCACCGACAACTCCGTGGCCCACGCCCAGCCGACGGCGTCGCCGGGAACGATCACGGCCACCGCGCCGAGCACCCCGATGAGCTGCCCGCCCGCCGCCGCCCACGCCGTCCGGGCCGGGCCCAGGCGCCACTCGCCCATCCCGATCCCCGCCGCCACCAGCACCAACAATGACAGGTGCTGGAGTGGGGTGAGCCCGAGCCAGGGTCCGGTGACGAGCGTCCACCAGCGGCCGCCCTCCAGCGCGGGCACCCCGTAGGCGACGTCGGGGAACCACGTGGCGTGGCGGGCGCTGCGGAAGAGGGCCTCGAACACGACGCCGGTGACGAGCAGTGCGGCGACGATCACCGCCGTGACGGGGAGCCGGCGCGCGGCCGTGACCACCGCGCGGCCCGCGGTGGCCAGGGGTGGGGGCGAGGCGGGCTCGTCGGTCTTCTCGGCGATCTGGTCGGTGCTCACGGGGTCCTTCGGGGCGGCGCGCGGCGCGGGGCGGGGTCGTCCAAGTATGGAACCCGGGCCGTGTGAGCGTGTCGTTATTCGCGCAGGAAAAGTGGTGTGATGCCCGTCTCGTGCCGGTGGGCGGCGCTGCCCGTCACAGGGTGAGGACGCGCCCGCACACCACCAGGTGCACCTCGTCGCAGCACTCGGCGACGGTCTGGTTGAGCGCGCCCAGCAGGTCGCGGAACACCCCGCCCGAACGGTACGGGGGAACGACCCCGGAGCCGACCTCGTTGGTCACCAACACCACGTCGTCCCGGGCGGTCAGGGCGGCGCAGAGGGCGTCCGTGCGTTCGTCGACCGCGGCGCGCGCCTCGTCGGTGGGGGCGTCCCACAGTCCGAGGTCGTCGACGGTCGCGGTGAGCCAGGTGCCCAGGCAGTCCACGAGGACCGGTCCGGGCGCGTTGCGGAGCGCGGAGGCCACGTCCGGGGACTCAATGGTGCGCCACTCCGCCGGACGGTGCGCTCGGTGATGGCCGACGCGCCCGGCCCAGTCGGGGTCGTCGAGCTCGTCGGCGGGCCGGCCCGGCGCGACGAACGTCACGGCGTCCGCGCCGTCGAGCAGTCGCACCGCGTGCCGGGACTTTCCGGACCTGACGCCCCCTGTCACCAGGACGCGCATCAACCCCGCCGCCCGCGGCCGCCGGCGAGGGCGGGCCCGGAGAACAGGGACAGTCCCACGACGAACCCGAAGTCGTACCAGTTGCCGTTGTTGTTCACCTCGTAGATCGTCACGGTGTCGGTGAACAGGGAGATGACGAACGTGACGGGGAGGATGATCCCGTGCCACAGGCCGAGCCAGAACCCGGCGCCGGCGGGGGCGACGTCGACGTTGGGCCCGGCCGCGCACGCGCCGAGGGCGAGGACGACGACGAGGAGGACACCGGCGGCCAGTCCGGCCCGTGACCGGGTGTTCACGACCGCCGCCCGCGGGTGAAGTAGAGGATCGGCCCGATGAAGTTGATCGCGATGATGGCGGCCCACTTGCCCTTGGAGCCCTGCACCTTCGCCGCCGGCCGGGCGGCGAGGTCCGCCCACGCGGTCGCGGCGAGTGACACCTGGACCGAGATGGCGGTCAGCAGGAGGGCCTTCTGATTGTCGGTCAGGTCGTTCCAGCGCTTCTTGGTGGCCATCGTGTTCCTCCCGGTTAGATATTTTCTTACCCTAGTGGTTTTCCGGTTCCGTCGATACGGTGCTCGCGGGCTTCCTCCGGGCGGGGTTGCCGGGCAGCAGCCGGGACCGCGAGTAGTCCCCGATCTGCCCACTTATTGGGACAGCCGAACCTATGGTGAGCGGCAGACGACACCGAGGACGGGAGTTCGACATGGCGGGACGACTCGGGGGCAAGGTCGCGTTCATCACGGGGGTCGCGCGCGGGCAGGGCAGGACGCACGCCGTCCGCTTGGCCGCGGAAGGGGCGGACATCATCGGTCTCGACCTGGCGGGCCCGCTGCCGGACGCCGTCCCCTATGACCCCGCCACGCGCGAGGAGTTGGACGAGACGCGTCGGCTGGTCGAGGAGAAGGGTCGCCGCGCGCTCCTGTCAGTCGGTGACGTCCGGGATCTCGGGGGCATGAAGAAGATCGTCGACGACGGGGTGGCCGAACTCGGGCGTCTCGACGTGGTGGTGGCCAATGCCGGCATCTGCACCCCTCAGGTGTGGGACACCATCACCGCGGAGGATTTCGCCGCGACCATCGACACCAACGTCACCGGCGTGTGGAACACCGTCATGGCCACGGCCCACCACGTCATCGACGCCGGTGGTGGGTCGATCATCCTCACCAGCTCGTACGCGGGCAAGAAGATCCAGCCGTTCATGATCCACTACACCACCTCCAAGCACGCGCTGGTCGGGATGACCCGGGCGTTCGCGGCGGAGCTGGGGCCGAAGAACGTGCGGGTCAACAGCATCCACCCCGGCGGTGTGGCCACCCCGATGGGTGGCGGCGACATGGTGAGCACGCTGGAGAAGGTCGGCGAGTCCAACCCGCCGCTCAACCTCATGGGCTCGACGTTCCTGGAGCAGACCTGGGCGGAGCCGGAGGAGATCTCCAACGTCGTGGCGTTCCTGGCCTCCGACGAGTCGAAGTTCATCACCGCTGAGCACATCAGCATCGACGGCGGGTCGCAGTACTTCTGAGGCCACCATGCGTGTCCCAGACCACCGTGCCGCTCCCGGGGGGATCATCGACGGGTGACGGAAACACGGTGGAAGGAGTTGGCGGAGTGGCCCCTGATGGGTGCAGCTCTGGCCTTCCTGGTCGCCGCCGCGGCGATGGTGGTCGGGCAACCCGTGGGTCCGGTGGGAGCGGTCACCCGGGTCGTGATGGCGGGACGTGGCTTCTGTTCTTCGTGGACCTCGCCGTCCGGGTGGCGTTGGCGGAGCGTCGCGGACCCTGGTTGCTCAGACACTGGTACGACCTCGCGGTCCTCGTCCTGCCGGTCCTGCGACCGCTGCGACTTCTCCGGCTGGTGACCATGCTCGGGGGGATGAGGCGGTCGGCGGGCACGGAGGTACGCGGGCAGGCGATCACGTACGCCGCGGGGTGGGCGGTGGTGCTGCTGGTGGTGTCCTCGCTCGCGGCGTTGAACGCGGAACGTGGGGCGCCGGGCGCGACGATCGAGACCTGGGGTGAGGCTCTGTGGTGGGCGACCGTGACGGTGACCTCCGTGGGGTACGGCGATTACTCGCCGGTGACCCCGGTGGGCCGCGCGATCGCAGTGGGACTGATGTTCGGCGGGATCGCACTGCTGGCCGTGGTCACGGCGACGCTCGCCTCGTGGATCCTGGAGAGGGTAGCCGAACTCGATGGCGCCAAAGTCGGTGACGCCGAACTCGGTGACGCCGGAGAGGATCGGGCCGGACCCGGAGAAGTCGGCCCGGCGGCGACCCGGGCCCAGGTGACCGAGCTGGCCGAGGAGATCGCCGCGTTGCGACGCGAGCTGGCCGCGCGAGACGCCCGAGGCGCCCCGCCGGGTGATTTTCCACATGACCCGCCCGGCGGCTCGTCCGTATCGTCGGGTCCATGACCACGGACACCGCACGACCCCTCTCCCTCGGCTCCCGGTACGCGAGCGAGTTCCCCGAGCTGGGCGTGCCGTGGAAGGCCGCGGAGGCGACCGGGCCGCGCCTGCTCGTCCTCAACGAGGCACTGGCCGACGAGTTGGGCCTCGACGCCGATTACCTGCGCGGCGACGAGGGCGTGCGGGTGCTCACCGGCAACCACGTGCCGGACGGGGCCACGCCGGTCGCGCAGGCCTATGCCGGCCACCAGTTCGGCGGTTACTCGCCACGGCTCGGGGACGGACGGGCCCTGCTGCTGGGTGAGCTGCCCGACGGGCGTGACCTGCACCTCAAGGGCTCCGGCCGCACCCCGTTCGCCCGCGGCGGCGACGGATTGGCCGCGGTGGGTCCCATGTTGCGCGAATACGTCATCAGCGAGGCGATGCACGCGCTCGGCGTGCCCACCACCCGCTCGCTCGCCGTGGTGGCCACCGGCAACACCGTGTACCGCGAGGAGCCCCTGCCCGGCGCGGTGCTGGCCCGTGTCGCCGCGAGTCACCTGAGGGTGGGGACGTTCCAGTTCGCGCGATCGGTCGACGACGACGAGCTGCTGCGCCGACTGGCGGACCACGCAATCGCCCGGCATCACCCGCACGCCGCCACCGCGGAGAACCCGTACCTGGAGTTGTTCGCCTCCGTACTGCGCACTCAGGCGGAACTCGTGGCCCGCTGGATGCTGCTGGGGTTCATCCACGGCGTCATGAACACGGACAACACCACCATCTCGGGCGAGACCATCGACTACGGGCCGTGCGCCTTCATGGACGAGTTCGACCCGGCCACGGTCTTCAGCTCCATCGACACCGGCGGGCGCTACGCCTACGCCAACCAGCCGCCGGTGCTGCAGTGGAACCTCGCCCGGTTCGCCGAGACCCTCGTCCCGCTGGTCGACCCCGACCAGGACGAGGCGGTCCGCCTGCTCACCGAGGTGCTGGGCACGTTCCCCGCGCACTACCAGCAGGCGTGGACGGCCGGGATGCGCGCCAAGATCGGCCTCCCGGACGAGGTCGCGGACGCCGAGGCGACCGACCTCATCGACGAGCTGTCCCGGCTGCTCAGTGCGACGCGGGCCGACTACACGACGTTCTTCCGTGCCCTGGGGGCTGCCGCGGACGGGGACGACGATCCGGTGCGCGAGCTGGTCGGCGTCCTGGCCGAGGGCTGGCTGACGCGGTGGCGGGCCCTGGGGCCCGACCGGGGATCGATGGACCGGGTCAACCCGGTCTACATCCCCCGCAACCATCTCGTGGAGGAGGCCCTGGACGCGGCCACGGCAGGGGACATGGGGCCCGTGACGGAACTCCTCGTCGTCGTCACCGATCCGTTCGCCGAGCGGGCCGGTTACGAGCGCTACACGCGCCCCGCCCCGCCCGAGGCCGCGCCGCACGTCACCTACTGCGGAACCTGAGACGACTCCTCCAGCAGTACAAGCGTATTGATACGAAACATTTATCTTTCATCTCCCCCTTTTGTCAGCCGTTCATATGACACTGAAGTTGTCACATCAATCTTGCGGCTCCGGCGCAAGGCGGCTGGGGGGTCACACGTGCGGATACTCATCGCGGACAGCGACGGCGGATATCGCCAGACCTCGGCGATCCTCGGCAGGTTCGTCGAGGATCTGCTCGGCTTGACCGGTGCCCGGGAGGCCGTCCGTGTGCAGTGGCCGGCTCCGGGCGCGGTCGGGCGCCGTCGGTCACACACCTGGGAGTCCTCGGCCGCGGCGGGGGTGGCTGACCTCAACCGACTCGTGAGGCTCCATCCGTCCGACGACCTCGTGCTCATCGGCGCCTGCTGCGGGACCCGCGTGATCCACGACTGGATGGACGCGCATCCCGAGGATCTGGACCGGGTCGTGGCGGTGGGACTGGTCGCGGACCCGTTCCGACCGAGCGACCGCTGGCTCGTCGGAACGTCGGACCCGGGCGGGCAGGGCGTGGCGGGACTGCGACGAGGCCCGATCCCCGAACGCACGCACTGGCTGTCCGTGCCGGGCGACCCGCTGAGCGGGGTGCAGCCGACGAATCTGCTGCGCGGGGCGGTGAGGGACTCGACCCTGACACCCGCCCAGGTGTACGACGACCTGCTCGAGAACCTCCCCGACACCCGGACCAGGTTCGCCCTGCGGCTGCACGTCGTGAACAACCCGGCGCTGTGGTCACCGCATCTGCTCCGTCAGCTCGACGACGCCACCGACACCCTGACGACCTATCGCGACGCCGGGTACGCGGCGCGGTACGAGGCCGACGGCGACGGTGCCTCCCCGCTGGGTCGGCTCGCGCGGGTCATCGCGGACCGGGTCGCGCAGGAGCAGGCCGCCTGAGCGGTTCGGTACGCCTATACGGTCGCCGGGGCCGGGCGGCGGCTCCGGAGCAACTCCTCGAAACGCGCCGCCGGGCCCGGAGTGGGCAGACGACCCTCGTTCGCATCGGCGAGCAGGGCGTTGACCGTCTCGCGCGCGCACGTCTTGTTGGAGCCGATGAACCCGCGCGGGCCCCGCTTGATCCAACCCACCACGTACAGTCCGGGCAGCTCGCGCCCACCGACGCCGTCCAGTACGCGGCCACCGCGGTGCGGGATGGTCGAGGTCTCCGGGTCGAACGGCACCCCGGGCACCTCGACGCCCCGGTACCCCACCGAGCCCAACACCAGTCCCGCCGCGATGGTCTCCTCGGAGTCCGGACGGGGCACGGCGTGGACCCGGCCGTCGGCGCCTGTGGCGAGTTCCGTCCGCGCCACCCGCAGGCCCTCGGCACGAGAGGAGCCCGTGACCTCCAGGGGTGCGGTCCGGAACCGGAGGATGATCCGGCGGCGCGGGGGAGTCTGCGGGGGCCCGTCCGCGGTGTCGTGCGAACGGGCGGCGATCCGCGCGAGGTATTCCAGCTTCAGGCGGCCCTGGCGGGTGGTCGCGGCGGCCGGGTCGATGCCGCCGGGGGCGTCGATGCGCAGGTCGATGTCGTCACGGGCGGCCAGTCCGACCAGCTCGGGCAGGGTGAACGCCGCGTGCTCGGGGCCGCGGCGGCCGAGCACCACCACCTCGCGGACCCTGCTGCCGCGCAGCGCCTCCAGCGCGTGGCGTGCGATGGAGGTGCCGGCAAGCCGCTCCGGGTCGGTGGCCAGGATCCGGGCCACGTCCAGCGCCACGTTGCCGTTGCCGACGATCACCGCCCGCTCGTGATCCAACGGGACGTGGGCGTCGGCATGGTCGGGGTGATCGTTGTACCACCCCACGACCTGCGTTGCCGACGTGCTCCCGGGCAGGTCGACCCCCGGGATGTCCAGGGGTCGGTCCGTGCCCGCACCGGTCGCGTACACGACCGCGTGGTGGTGGGCCGCCAACTCCTCGGTGGTGACGTCCTCGCCGATGTTCACCCCGAGTCGGTAGGTGAAGCCGGGCTGGTCCTCGATCGCGGTGAACAGGTCCGCGACGGCGCGGGTGTCGGTGTGGTCGGGGGCCACCCCGTGCCGGGCGAGCCCGTGGGGGACGGGCAGACGGTCGAACACCGTCACCTCCACCCCGGGCTGGCGGAGCAGTTCGTCGGCCGCGTACAGCGCGGCCGGGCCGGCGCCCACCACGGCCACCCGGAGCGTCGTCCGCGTGGGGCCCAGGCGCACGAGCGTGGGCACCCGCGCCTGGGGCCTGGCCGGGCGGTCGGTCCCGGTCAGGGCCTCGTTGATGCCGAGGAAGTCCTGCTGTTCGGGGGCCAACGCGGTGTGCGGCATGATCGCGCCGACCGGGCACGCCCCCACGCAGGCGCCGCAGTCCACGCAGGACACCGGGTCGATGTAGAGCATCTCGGCGGTGGCGAAATCGGGCTCGTCGGGTGTCGGGTGGATGCAGTTGACCGGGCAGGCGTGGACGCACGAGGCGTCGGCGCAGCAGGCCTGCGTGATGACGTGGGGCATGGCGGGCGGGCCTAGACGCGGAACGCCACGGGCGGCTCGCCGCGGTACCGGGACGGGCGACCGTCGATCTTCAGCGCCTTCCACACCCGACGCGCGGCCGGGTTCATCAGGCCCGAGTCCTCGGCGAGCATGCGGACGTCCCCGAACAGGTCGGACAGGAACCGCTGCGACTCGGGGCTGTCCCAGTAGAGTTCCCGGACCACCTCGTCCGGGATGTCGAACGTCTCGCGGAACTCCTTGGTGGGCTTGAGGATCGCGTCGCACAACACCCGCATGATCACGGGGAAGAGCAGCGAGACCACGTACTTGTCGCCCCGGGAGAGCCGAGGGGCGTTGCGTGCGACGTAGGTGTGCGCGAACGAGATGTGCCGGGCCTCTTCCGCCACGTGGATCTCCATGATCCGCGAGAGCACCGGCGGGAGGGAGTCCGAGTTCCGCAGGACCTGCTTCTGCGTGTGGTCGATGGGCTCCTCGCCGGCGAGGACGCCGATGAAGAACGCGACGGGAAAGCGGCCGGCGGCCAGCGGGAGCACCGGCGAGAGACGGCGCATCCACCCGGGCATTCCCGGGACGTCCGCGCCGATCCGGTTGACGCCCTGCTGGAACATCTGGGTGTGGTGGCACTCCTCGGTGGCCTCGTGGGTGAGGTACCGGAACTCCTCCGAACCGTTGTCCGCCTTGAAGACGTACTGCATGATCCCGCGGATGAGGATGTTCTCGAACTGCAGGCCGACCTTCATGACGTTGGCCTGACGCCACAGGCCGATCGCGATCTGCTTCTCGAGCGGCAGGCTCTTGTACCAGGGATGACCGCCCAGGGGATCGATTCCGGCGGGCAGGACCCACCGCTCGTCGGTGGGGTCCACTTCGAAGTCGGGGTGGTCCCAGGGGATGTCCTTGAAGGGGTCGAAGCTGCGGTGAACCGAAGCGTGTGACAGCCGACGGAGCGTGTCCTCGTACTGTTCGCGACTCGCGGACGGGGCGGGTGCGGGGGCTGCAGCGGACATGATCATCCTTCCGGTCACCGGCCGGTGGGGCCGTGAGCGTGGATCCTCGGATGCGGATGAGACAGAGAGACATCCGCGATCTATCTGTCTCTGACGCTAGACATGGGGGTGCGTTTCGTCAAGCAGTCATGAGGGTCTGATCGGCTTCGCACACGCCCCGGCGGGGCTGCGCCCGTGGTTCGGCGCCGCGCTGGGACGGGCTTCGCCAGCTGGCGGTGCGCGGCGGGATTCTCCAGGGCTCGCGCCGATCCGCCCCTCTGATTTCCATCCACCCGCGGGCCCCCGCGCGCGCATGGAAATCAGAAGGGTGAATCGAAGTGGGCGGCGGAAACGGCGGGGGCGGATCGCATTCCGAGGGGCGGACCGGCGCAGGAGGCGGGGCCGGGATTCGCGGACGCGGACGCCGCCGGCGCTACGCGTCGGCGCCGGGACAGTTGTTCTCGCCGGCGCTGCTGCGGGCGCATTCGCCCTTGCTGGCGTTGGTGCTGCCGCGGACGTTGGCGTTGGCGCTGCTCAAGGACCTAATTGGTTGGCCGCGCCGCCGAGCAGTGGCCCGAGGTGGTTGCGCGCGAAGGCCCGGGAGACCTCCGGGTCGTCCAGATCGATGGTCGTCGACGGCGTGAGCACGAAGGACACGACCAGCCGGGCGGTCAGTTCCGCCACCACCAACACCTCCTGGTCGCTCCGCTCGTCAGGGGCGGCCCGCGAGATCTCCGCGGCGAGGAAGTGCGCGGCTGCGGTGATGAGGGGCGCGCCCTGCACGGTGAAGTGGGGGACGGTCGCCTCGGGCTCGGTCTCCAGGAGGCGGTTGAGCAGGTCGTGGTCGCGCAGCGCCTCGACGGTGAAGGCGAAGCCCTCGGTGAGTTTGTCCTCGATGGTCTCGTGGGCGTCGATCTCGCGCTGCAGGTCGGCGAGGAACCAGGCGGCCTCCCTGAGCAGGGTCGCCTCGACCAGTTCCTGCTTGTTCGCGAACCGCCGGTACAGCGTCATCCGTGCCAGGCCCGCGCGTCGCGTGATGTCGTTCATCGTGGACCGTGCGATGCCGACGCTCTCGAACTGGGCTGCCGCCGCGTCGAGGAGCTGCTCGCGGATCGGGTCGTCGATCACCGTGTCGTCCGGGAGTCCGCGCCCGGAACGCAGCATCGCCAGCGGATCGGACGCGGAGATGTCGCTCATGCTCGTGATTCTCCCACCCCTGGTGAGGTCGTGCGTCCGTGCCTGAACTCGCGCGCCGTCATCCCCCACCACCGTCGGGCGTACTGGCTGAACGTCGTGGCGTCCCCGAGTGCCAGGGCCGAGGCGATCTGGGAGAGCGGGATCTCGGTGGTGGTGAGCAGTCGCGCGGCGATGTCGCGGCGGGCCTCGTCCCGCAGGGTCGCGAAGCTCGTGCCCTCCCCGGCCAGCCCGCGCTGCAGCGTCCGCGGGGAGACGGAGAGCAGCCTGGCGACCTGCGGCAGCGACGAGGTGCCGGTGTCGAGGGACTGGTGCAACACCGTGCGGGTCCGCTCGGTCATGGTCCGCCGGTCCTCGGGCAGGTGCTGGTCCAGATACCGCAGTGCGAGCTGCTGGACCGCGTCGTCGCCGCCCGAGATGGGGCGGCCCAGCAGCGAGGAGGGCACGCGCAGCACCGCGGCGGGGGCCGACGGCGTGACCGGGGCGCCGAAGAGTGATTCGTACCGCGCGGCATCGGTGTTGAGCGGATTGGGCAACTCGACCGCCAGCAGGCCGTAGTCGCCGCCGAGCACGCTGCGCATGGCGCGATGGAGGAAGAGCAGGACGAGATCCACTGTCTGCGGAGGGATGAGCTGCCCGGGTTCCCGGTAGCCGAACCGCACCCCGAGGACGTCGGCCTCGTCGCGTGGATCGGGCACCACGGTGATCTCGATCGAGCGGGAGTGGAAGAACAGGTACTTCGAGGTCATCTCCAGTGCCTGGGTGGTGGTCCGCGCGTTCTTCACGGCCACGGCGACCGGGCCCAGCATGTCGAGATCCTGGTGCCCGGCCACGCGCAATCCCAGGTCCGGGCACCCGAGTTCCGCGGCAGCGGTCTCCAGCAGGAGGGCGATCGACAGGTCCTCCACCAGGATCTCGTCGCTGTCGAGGGCGCCGCCCGGCAACCCGGACCGGCGGGCCAGGTCATCGGGGTCACCGCCGAGTTCGGTGACCACCTGCCGGACCCCGCGCAGGCCGGCCGATCGGATGAACGCCATGGAGTCACCCTGCGGCACTTGGCGCGATAGAGCAACTTATTGGCGCATTCGAGCAAGACCGGGTCGCCGTGGGCGGATACCGTACCGGTCATGACTAGTTCCACGAATCGTCCGGAGGGCCCGGGCGCAGCACCCGGAGACCCGCTGGACCTGCTGATCGTCGGCGCGGGGCTGTCCGGCATCGACCTGGCCCACCACGTCCACCGCGCGTTCCCCGACTGGCGGTGGGAGATCCACGACGCCCACGACGACCTGGGTGGTACCTGGCACACCTTCCGCTACCCCGGCATCCGCTCGGACTCGGACATGGCGACCTTCGGGTTCCCGTTCCGGCCCTGGCCGCACGGATCGACCCTCGGCAGCGGCGCGGAGATCAAGGAGTACCTCCGCGACACCGCCCGCGAGGCCGGCGCGCTCGACCGCCTACACCTGCGCTCCTGGGTGGCCGACGCGGACTGGCGCAGCGATCACCAGCTGTACCGGGTCACCTGCGTCACCGATACCGGCGCGCGCACCGTGTGGGCCCGGCGCGTCCACTTCGGCTCCGGCTACTACTCGCACACCGAGGGGTTCCGTCCCGAGTTCCCCGGGGAGGCGGACTTCCGCGGCGAGATCATCCACCCGCAGCAGTGGCCCGACGACCTCGAGTACGACGGCCGGAAGTTCGTGGTGATCGGGTCGGGCGCGACGGCCGTGACGCTGGTCCCGGCGCTCGCCGAGCGAGGCGCGGACGTGACGATGCTCCAGCGCACCCCCAGCTACATCGGCCCGCTGCCGGAGAAGGACCTCATCAGCGCGGTGTGGCGGCGACTGCTCCCCGCGCCGTGGAGCTACCGGGCGGCGCGGCTCAACCACGGCGCGCGGGACACGGCCCAGTTCGTCATCGCCCAGCGGTTGCCCTGGCTGTTCAAGGCGGGCCTACGGCTCATGCAGCGGCGCTACATCTCCACCGAGCAGATCGACGAGCACTTCACCCCTCCGTACCGGCCGTGGGACCAGCGCGTCTGCAAGGCCCCCGACGGGGACATCTTCCAGGCCATCCGGCGTGGGGCCGCCCGGGTGGTGACCGGACACATCGACCGGTTCACCGACACCGGCATCCGCCTGCACTCGGGGGAGGAGATCGAGGCCGACGTCATCATCACCGCCACCGGCCTCAAGCTCGAGGCCTTCGGTGGCGGCACGCTGAGCATCGACGGCGAGGCTCTCGACGTCCCGTCGCTCGCGACCTACCGCGGCATGATGTTGGCGGGCGTGCCCAACTTCAGCTTCACGGTCGGCTACATCAACTCGTCCTGGACTCTGCGGGCCGACCTGGTCTCGCAATACATGGTGAAACTGTGGAAGACGGGCGAGTCGGTGTACGCGCCACGGCTGCCGGGCGAGCCCGCCGACCGGCTGCTGCTGGACTTCGACGCCGGCTACATCCAGCGTGACGGCCACAAGTTCCCCAAGCAGGGCACCGCCCGGCCGTGGCGGTACGTCCAGAACTTCCTGGTGGAGATCCCCGAGTTGGCTTTCGGTGACCAGCGCCGCGAGATGGCGTTCGGGGACCGCGTGGAGCTCACCGACGCACGCCGAGCCCGCGTTGATGACCGTTACGGCGCCGACCGCAGCGACGACGACCGCGACGACGACCGTGACCACGACGACCATGACCACGACGACGAGGTGGCCCGAGCATGATCCGATTTCTCCCACGGAAGAGCGCCGATCGGTCCGGGCGGGCAGTCGCCCCGGGCGGTGCCCGGCGAGTGTTCATCACCGGCGCCGCGTCGGGGCTGGGGCTGGCGCTGGCCACGGAGTACCTCGCGCTCGGTGACGAGGTGATCCTCACCGACGTGCACGCCGATCCCCCTCCCGCGGTGCAGGGGTTGCAGGGGCGGTGGACCTACCGCCGACTCGACGTGACCTCCGACGAGGACTGGCGGTCCGCCGCCGCGGAGATCGACTCGCTCGACATCCTCGTCAACAACGCCGGTATCGCGATCGGCGGTCCGCTCGAGTCCACGTCGATGGAGTCGTGGCGGCGGATCGTGGACATCAACCTGCTCGGCGTGGTGCGAGGCTGTCGGGCGCTCGCGCCCAAGCTGGGCCGGGGAGGCCGGCTGGTCATCACCGCCTCGGCCGCTGGTCTGGTGCACGCCCCGCAGATGGGCGCGTACAACGCGACCAAGGCCGCCGCGGTGGCGCTGGGGGAGACCCTCGACGCCGAGCTCCGGCCCCGCGGGGTGTCGACGTCGGTGATCTGCCCGCAGTTCTTCAAGTCCGGATTGGCGGACTCGCTGTCCGGTGAGGACGCGCGTGCGGACGAGATGGCACGCACGCTGCTGTCGCGGACGAGGTTGACGTCGGAGATCATCGCCCGGCGGTCGGTGCGCGGGATCGAGGCCCGGCGCGTGGTGATCACGCCCGACGCCCTGGCGACGTTCTTCTGGTACTCCAAGCGCTTCACGCGCGTGCCGTTCCTCGGCTCGACGCGGTTGATCGGCAAGGCGGTGGCACGCCGCCGCTGAGCGTCGACGGCCCCGCGGGCCGGAGGCGGCGGGCTCAGGCCCGCGGGTAGACGAACCCGCGGCTCACGTCGATCCCCACCGCCTCACCGACCCGCGTCGGCACGGCGCTGCCGACGGGAGCGAGGACCCGCAGCTCGATGTCCTCGTGCCGGCAGATGACGGTCCGACCGCTGCGACCGTAGAGCGAGGTGACGAACTCGGCTCCGATCCGGTCAGGCCAGGCCTCGACCCCTGCCGCGCCCCCGGCGCCGGGAGTGGACAGCGCGAGTCCGGCCGGCAGGAGGGCGAGCGTCGCGGGGCCCGTCACGGGCCCGGCGGGGCCGGCCAGCGCGTCCGAGCCGAGGGTGATCCCACCGGTATCGGAGCGGAACCCCTCGTCGGTGACCGTCCCGTCGACCAGCGTGGCGTCGTGCAGGAATCCTGCGACGAACGCGCTGTTCGGCGCCGCATCGAGCTGGTCGGGCACATCGCACTGGACCAGTCGGCCCTTGTGCAGGACGGCCACCTCGTCCCCGATCGCCAGGGCCTCGCCCCGGTCGTGGGTGACGTGGACCATCGTGAGGTCGTGCTCGGCCGCGAGCCGGCGGAGCATCAGCCGGAGCGACGCACGGAGGGGTTCGTCGAGTGCGGACAGGGCCTCGTCGAGGAGCAGGACGCCCGGCCGCGCGACGATCGCCCGTGCCAGCGACACCCGCTGGCGCTGACCGCCGGACAGGGTGTCGGGCCGGCGGCGGGCGAAGTCGCCCAGCTCGACGGTCTCGAGCGCGTCCGCCACCAGCTTCCGCCGGCGGGCGGCCGGCACCTTCGCCCGGCGCAGGGGGTAGGCGACGTTGTCCTCCACGCTGAGGTGGGGCCACACGGCGTGGTGCTGGAAGACCATACCGAGGCCCCGCTGTTCGGGTGGGAGGTGGACCCCGTCTCCGACCAGGGTCCGGTCCCCGACGCGGATCGTCCCCTCCGAGGGGCGTTCGAATCCGGCGATGGCGCGCAGGAACGTGGACTTGCCGGATCCGGACGGACCGACGAGCGCGAGGATCCTGCCGGAGTGGACCTCCACGTCGAGGTTGTCGAGCGCGACGGTGTCGCCGAAGCGGACGCCGACGCCGTGGGCGACGAGGTTAGGCACGGATACTCCCGGTTGCGGATTCGGACCCGGTGGCGGGTCGGCTGTAGCGGGCGCCGAAGGCGGCCAGGACGAGCAGGCCCACCACCATGAGCACCGCGGACAGGGCGGAGGAGGCGTTGTAGTCGCCCGCCCGCTGGTACTGGAAGATCACCACGCCGAGGGTCTGGGTGCCGGGCGCGACGAGCAGCACCGAGAGCGTCAGCTCGCGGACCGCGGTCACCGCGACCATGATCATGCCGATCCCGACGGACGGCAACGCCAGACGGACGCTGGTGTCGAGTCGGGAGCGCAACGCCGTGGCCCCACCGATCCGCGCGGCCTCCTCCATCGACGAGTGGATCCCCGCGAGCGGCCCGCGGACGGTCTGGACGACGATCGCGGTGAACGCCGTGACGTACGCCCCGAGGATGACCCAGCGGGTGTTGAACAGCCCGGTGTAGCGGCCGAGGATCAGCCACCCGGTGGCGATCACGAGGCCCGGGACGGCCTGCGGCAGCAGTACCGACAGGAGCATCGGCTCCCGGTCCCGACCGGACAACCGCGTGGTGAACAACGCGACGAGCAGGCCGAGGACGCCGCACACCAGGGCCGCACCGAGCGCGAGCACCACCGAGTTGGTCACGCCGTCGACCGTGGTGGACGCGGTGAGTGCGCGGCGGAAGTTGTCCAGGGTCGCGGTCTCGAGGGTGAGCGGGACCCCCGGGGCCGGCAGGAGCGCCCGGACAGCCAGTCCGACGAGCGGGGCGAGGGTCACGACGACGCCGGTGACCCACGCGATGAGGCCGAGCGGGACCCGCGCCCGGCCGAGGGCCTGGGGATCGGCGGGCCGTCCGGTGCCCCCGAACTCCACGGAGCCCTTGGTGACCTGACGGTCGAGGAGGGTGCCGAGGACACCGAGCAGGAGCAGCACGATCCCGATCTGGGAGACGGTCTGCAGTGGTGAGGCGACGGACCCGGACTCGAGGAACCGGTAGACCATCGTGGAGAGCGTCTCGTACCCGGCCGGCAGGCCGACGATGACGGGGATCCCGAAGTCGCCGATCCCGCTGACGAAGGTCAGGGTGAACGCCGCCGCCATGGCCGGGCGGATCAGCGGGAGGGTGATGTCGAACTGGGTCCGCGACGGCGTCGCGCCGGAGAGACGGCTCGCCTCCTCCAGTTCGGCCGGGATCCTCCGCAGCGCCGCGGCCACCACGAAGTACGCCATCGGGTAGGCGTGCAGGGTGAGGAGGAAGACCACGCCGGGGCCACCGTAGAAGTTCCACGGGGAGAACCCGAACATCCGGTCCACCAGGCCGCCGTCGGTGAGCAGGCCGCTCCACGCGATGGCGCCGATGAAGGGAGGGATGAACAGCGGGGTGAGCAGCAGCAGCCGGAGCGCACCCCGCCCGGGCAGGTCGGTGCGGTCGAGCAGGAACGCCATCAGCGTGCCGATGATCACGGCCCCGATCGCCGAGAGGGCGGAGCTGACGAGGCTGTTGGCGGTCGCGCGCAGGAGGCCCTGTTCGATGAGTTCTGGCAGATGGTTGGCCCCCAGCCCCAGTGAGATGACCAGGGCCAGGGGCAGGACCATGACGCCCGCGAGGGACGCCCACAGTGCCAGCCGGAGCGGGAGCGTCACCTACCGGACGGCGGCGTTGAAGGCGGCCACGGCCTGGTCACGGGAGGCGGCGATCGCCTCGAGGTCCTGGTCGAATAGCGTGAGGTCGGTGAGCGACGGCGCGCCCTCCGGGGTGCCGGCGTCATCGCGGACGGGCAGGTAGTTCTGCTCCACGGCGATCTCCTGCCCCTTCTTGGAGACGATGAAGTCCAGGAAGAGCCTGGCGGCCTCGGGGTTCGGGGCGTCCGCGAAGATCGCACCGGGCTGGGTGATGTACGGGACGCCCTCGCTCGGGTAGCTCACGGCGATGGGCGAGCCCTGCGCGGCGAGGTCGCGGACCAGGTAGTCCACCACGATGCCGACGGGCCTGGATCCCTCGGCGACGGCCTGGGAGACGGGGCCGTTCGACTCGGCGACCTGCGGGTTGTTTGCCCCGAGCCGGTTGATCCACTCCTCGCCGAGGTCGGGCTGCAGGCTCCACGCGGCGGCGTTGAACGCGGCGGCGCCGGAGACGTCCGGGTTGGGCAGGATGATCCGGTCGAGGTACTCCGGCTCGGCCAGTTCCGCCCACGACGTGGGTGGCTCCGTGACGTCGCCCGTGTTGTAGGCGATCACGGTGGGGATGATGCGGGTGCCGACGTAGAACCCGTCCGGGTCGACGGCGACATCCTCGATGGCGTCGGCCTCGCTCGGCTCGAACTCCCGGAAGAGGTCTTGGTCCTTGTAGTCCTCGAAGGTCGGGACATCGGCGGCGAGCAGGATGTCGGCGGCCACGGCGCCCGTGCTCCGCTCCGCCTCGATCCGGGCCTTGAGATCGCCGGTCCCCGCGCGGAAGACCTTCACCTCGATGTCCGGCTGCTCCTCGTTGAACGCGGAGATGATCTCGTCGATCTTGGCCTGCGGCTCCGAGGTGTACAGGGTGACCTCCCCGGACGCCGCCGTGGACTCGGACGCCTCGCCGGATCCCGTGGTGGTGGGCTCGGAGCAGCCCGTCAATCCGAGGGCGCCGACCGCGAACACCGCGACAGACGCCAGGACAGCCCGACGACCAACAGACCTCGACACAGCGACCACTCCACTCTATGAACTGAGAACCAATACCCCATCCTGGCACCCGAGTCAGTCGGACCAGGGCGATCGGGATGAACCCACGGTGAATTCGGAGCGGGGCCCCGACCGGATGCGTTCCGGCGCCGCGGGGTGCACGGTGGGGTCATGAGCGAATCCACTGCCATCACCGTCGAGCGAGTGATCGACCACTCGGCGGACGAGATCTTCCAGTTCCTGTCCAATCCGGAGAACCACGCCCGCCTCGACGGGTCGGGCTTCGTCCGGGGGGACTACAAGTCGGACCGGATCCAGCAGGTCGGCGACGTCTTCTCCATGGACATGGAGGGCGAGCACATGGGCGGCGAGTACCGGACCGACAACCACGTCACCGGCTTCGCCAAGGACAAGCTGCTGGCCTGGCAGACCGCGCCCGCGGGCACCGACCCCAAGGGCTGGGAGTGGGTCTGGGAGCTCGAGCCGCAGGGCCCGGACTCCACGCTGGTCCGTCACACCTACGACTGGACCAAGGTGACGGACAAGGACGTGCTGAAGAAGGTGTCGTTCCCGCTGGTGTCGGAGAAGCAGCTCGAGGACTCGCTGGGCAATCTCGCCTCCGCCGTCTCCGGCTGACCCGCCCGGGCTCGCCGACCACCTGACCTGTCGGATTCCGCGTGACGCGCGGGACCCCACAGGTCAGGCGCATTCTGATGGGTCAGTTGTGCGGCCGCGCGCCGTCAGTCGATCTTTTGCAGCGCCGAGCCCTTGTGCATGGCCAGGTGACCGGTCTTGTCGCTCTCGATCTCGTACTGCGGCTCCTCGGTGCTGCAACGCCGCATGCGCCCCTTGAACTCGACGTCCTCGGTGTGGATCTCGCGGATCACGCCGCGCACCATCCCGGCCTCGGAGTTCCACTCGACGTGGTCGCCCTTCCTGAAATCACTCATGGGGCCAGTATGTTGGCCGCGCGGCGGGCGTGCACCCACAATCACTGCGAGGTCACGCGGATGCGGTCAGCGCCCGCAGCATCTCGTCCCAATGGGCCAGCGGCAGCAGATGCCCCTCGCCGGCGTAGACCGTCAGGTGGGCCGAGCCCAGATGCGAGGCGAGCCATCGCCCGTGTCCGGGTGGGGCCATCTCGTCGTCGTCGCCGTACCAGAGCAGTACCGGCGCGGCGACGTCCTCGACCCGGAAACCCCAGGGCCCCACGAACGCCACGTTGTCCCACGCGATCGCGTCGGCGCCCCGGCGCAGCGCCTCGCGGAAGTTGACGAACAGGGCCCGCCGGGCGTCGGGGTCCACGACCACGGCCGGGTCGCTGGCCGCGAACATCCAGTCGACCCAGGGCGCCGCCTCGTCGTCTCGGACCGAGAGCATCGCGTCGAGGAAGGCGGCGTTACCGTCCCGGAACACCTCCGCCGCCCGGGCCGGGTCGCCGGGGAGGTGGGACAGCGCGTCGAGGTCATTCGGGGTGAGCGACTCGCGGGCACCCGGCCGCCCCTCGTACGGCGCGAGGCCGCCGGCGACCCCGACCCGCAGCACACGCCCCGGGAGCGCGGCCGCCGTGGCCAGCGCGAACGCCCCGCCGCCCGACCACGCCGACACGGCGAACGTGCCCAGGCCCAGGTGGTCGGCGATCGCCTCGACGTCCCTCGACACGCCCGCCAGGCTGATCGGCCCCGCGTCCGACCGGCCGTACCCGGGGCGGTCGAACCCGATCACCCGGACGCCGGCCCGCTCGGCGAGCCCGGCCCCGAACACCGTCTCCAGCCGCGACCCCGGGGTGCCGTGGAAGTGGATCAGCGGCACGCCGGACGGGTCACCGCACTCGTGCACGGCCACGGTGCGTCCGTCGATGTGCACCCGGTGTTCGGTCATGGAGCCGACTCTAGGCGGGTCGACGACGACGAGGTGAGCCATCTCACGCGCCCGATCCCGCCACCACGGGATCTGCCGAACCGGCGCGATGACCTGCCACGATGCGGTCCCGGCCCACCCGGAGCGGCGCCCCGGCACCGGCCCCGGACCCGCGGAGGGGTTGCGAGGGCCCACCGGTCGGTTCGTAGTGTCGGCCGCTGTCCGACGACATAGTCGAAGACGCCCTGCGGCGTCCATGCACGACACGAGACCTTGAGGAGGTCACGAGGGATGCAGAAGAAGCTCGTTCGAACCCTGACCGGCGCGATCATGGCCGGCGGTATCGCCGCCGGGGGCGCGTCACTCGCCGCCCCGGCCGCGAACGCGGCCACGCCGAGCGCCTGGGACCAGGTCGCGCAGTGTGAGTCCGGTGGCGACTGGCACATCAACACCGGCAACGGCTACTACGGCGGCCTGCAGTTCGCGGCCCAGACGTGGAGCGGGTACGGCGGCGGCGAGTACGCCGCGACGGCCGACCAGGCCTCCCGCGAGCAGCAGATCGAGATCGGCGAGCGCGTGCTCGCCGGCCAGGGCGCGGGTGCCTGGCCGAACTGCGGCGGCCCGCTCGCCTGATCCGGGCGGACGCGCAGACGGAGCACACGACCGGCGCCGGGGTGATCCCCCGGCGCCGGTCGTCGTCTGCCCGGGCCTGGGAGGTGGCCCGAGTGCCGCGGGCGGCGTGCCGCTACTCTCCTGAACGGTGACCACCGCCGACCGCTTCTACTCCCGCCTCGTCACCCGCGACGCCGACTCGGAGCACGACCTGCCCGACGCCGTCCGCCGCGAACTCCCGCGCAACGGGCTGCGGCTCGTCGCCGCCAATACGCTGCAGTCCTCGGGCGATCAGACGGTCAACGCGTCGACGGTGTTGCCGTGGTTGTTCCACGTGATCGGCGTGCCGGCGGCGTTCGTGGGTCTGCTGGTGCCGATCCGTGAGTCCGGGTCGATGCTGCCGCAGGCGTTCCTCACCCCGCTGGTCGTGCGGGTGCGTCGCCGGAAGTGGGTCTTCGTCACGGGCGCCCTGGTGCAGGCGGTGTCGGTGGCGGTGATGGCCGCGATCGCCGCGCTCGGACACGGGACGGCGGCGGGCGCCGGGATCCTGGCCGCGCTCGTGGTGTTCTCCCTGGGCCGGTGTCTGTGCTCGATCGCGTCGAAGGACGTGCAGGGCCGCACCATCCCGTCGGGGGAGCGCGGTCAGATCATCGGGCTGGCCACGTCCGCGGCGGGGCTGGTCGCGATCACGCTCGGCCTGGCGATCCGGATCCTCGGCGGCGGCGATCTGGACAGCACCGAGTTGGCGCTGCTGCTGGTCGCGGGTGCGGTGCTGTGGGCGCTCTCGGCGTCGACGTACTCCCGGGTGGTCGAACCGGCCGGCGAGCCGGGGCCCCGCGGGGACGCCGAGGGCGGCGACGGGTCGTCCTCGTGGTTCGCGGATGCGGCCCGCCTGTTCCGCGAGGACGCCACGTTCCGCAGGTTCGTCACCGTCCGTGGCCTGCTGCTGGTGTCGTCGCTGAGCCCGCCGTTCATCGTGTCCATGTCGGTCGCGGCGGGCACCGGCGCGCTGACCGGGCTGGGCGGGTTCATCCTCGCCTCCGGAGTGGCGTCGCTGATCGGGGGGCGCATCTTCGGGCGGCTGGCGGACCGGTCGAGCCGACTGCTCATGGCGGGCGCGGCCACGGCGGCGTCGGTCGTGGCGGTCGCCCTGGTGCTCGCGGTCGCGCTCCCGGGCTTCGATGGCGGGTCCGCGCTCGGGGCGACGGTCTTCGTCGGTGCCTACTTCCTGCTCACGCTCCTGCACTCCGGTGTCCGCGTCGGCCGCAAGACCTACGTCGTGGACGTGGCCGAGGGCGACCTGCGGACGACGTACGTGGCGGTGGGGAACACGGCCATGGGGGTCATCCTGCTGGTGGTGGGCGGGATCAGTTCGGCGCTCGCCGTCATCGGCGTGCAGTGGGCGCTGGTCTTCCTCGCGGTGCTCGGGGTGATCGGCGCGGTGTCGGCGGTGACGATGCCCGAGGTGTCCCGCGGCGCGGCCCGCTAGCCCTCGACGTCCGGGTCGGAGCCGACCACGTCGTAGATCAGCTTCTGCACGCCGTTGGGGTACGCCTGGCTCTCGATCAACGCCAGCTTCTGCCTGGGCTTGTCGGTGTCGCTCCACATGCGTTTGCCGGCGCCGAGGACGAACGGGAACACCAGCAGGTGATAGCGGTCGATGAGCCCGGCGTCGGAGAGGTTCCGGGCCAGTGTCGCCGATCCGTGTACCAGGATCGGCGCACCCTCGGCCTGCTTGAGGGCCGCCACCTCGTCGAGGCCGCGCAGGATCGTCGTCGTCCCCCATCCCTCCACGAGGTCGCCCTCGGCCAACGTCGTGGACACCACGTACTTCGGCATGGCGTTGTAGCGGGGGAACTCGTCGGTCATCTGCGGCCACACGGCGGAGAACGCCTGGTAGCTGACCCGGCCGAGCAGCATCGCCCCGGCCTCGTCCTGCTCGCTGGCCTTGAGGCTGTAGACGTCCTCGTCGAAGTCCACTGCGAACGACCACCCGGTGTTGCGGTACCCGGGCTCGCCGCCGGGGGCCTCCACGACGCCGTCGAGGGAGACGAATGCGGTGTAGATCAACTGGCTCACGGCGGACTCCTCACGCGGGTCTGCCAGAGTACGCCCGCACGCGGCGCCTGAGAACGGTGACAATGGCGGGGTGAGCCGGCCGACCGGGGTCGGTACGACGACGAGGAGTTCCCATGCCCGACGCCCAGACCACCCTCGCGGATTTCCGGGCGAGCCTGCTCGACGGGAGCGGCAAGGAGTTGTCCGACTACGCCGGGCAGGTCGTCCTGGTGGTCAACACCGCGAGCAAGTGTGGATTCACGCCGCAGTACAAGGGGCTGCAGGAGCTGTACGACGAGTTCCGCGACCGGGGGTTCGTGGTGCTGGGTTTCCCGTGCGACCAGTTCGCGCACCAGGAACCGGGCACCGACGAGGAGATCGGCGCGTTCTGCGAGCGCAACTTCGGTGTGGAATTCCCCCTGTTCTCGAAGATCGAGGTCAACGGATCGGGCGCCCACCCGCTCTACGACTGGCTCAAGTCTGAGAAGTCCGGGGTGCTCGGAGGTCGGATCAAGTGGAACTTCACCAAGTTCCTCGTGGGCCGCGACGGCCATGTGATCGAGAGGTTCGGGCCCAACCGCAAGCCCGAGGACCTGCGTGGGGCGGTCGAGGCGGCACTGCGGGGGTAGTGACCGACGCCGCGCGAGTAACGATTTCAGCTGAGAGGCGATTAAGCTCAATAAGTCACTACTTACAACATTTGGAGCTTCATGTCCTTCGGACTCCGCCGCGCCGCGGCTGCGACCGCCGGCGCCCTCGCCGTTGCCCTGACCCTCGGGACCACCGCCCCCGCCTACGCCCAGTTGGATGCTCTGGACCCCGCCTCGCTGAGCCCGTCGGAATTCGACGCCCTGCTCAGCGTCAGCGGTTCGCTGCCCCTCGGCTCCACGCTCGGTTCGGTCGGGTCGCTCGGCTCGTCCGACTTCCCGCTCACCGGCTCCGCGAGCCCGATCGGCACGCCTCGCCCGGTCGACGAGAACATCGAGACCTCCGAGTTCATCGAGGTCGAGTCCACCGATGGGGACTACGAGTACTGGCGGGTGACCTCGGCGGCCATGAAGCGCGAGGTGATCCTCGAGGTCAAGAAGTCCAAGGTCGCCGGTGAGGGCTCCGCGCCGGTCCTGTACATGCTCGACGGCGTCGACGCCCCGGAGTACAACTCCGGCTGGCACCATCAGGCGAAGATCCACGAGCGTCTCGCCACCGAGAACGTCCACGTCGTCGTCCCGACCGGCGCCTTCGCCGCGTACTACGCCGACTGGAACGAGGCGGACCCGCGGCTCGGCTACAACAAGTGGGAGACGTTCCTGACCCAAGAGCTGCCCGCCATCGTCGACGAGCAGCTCAACACCAACGGCAGGAACGCCATCGGCGGCATCTCGATGGGCGGCCAGGCGGCCATGCACCTCGCGGCCACCTACCCGGAGCTCTACCAGGGCGTCATGTCCTTCAGTGGCTACTACTCCACCATGGACGAGCTGGGCTACCAGACCATCCGCGGCACGATCGAGACGCGCGGCGGCGACGTGAGCAACCTGTGGGGCCCGCGCGGTAGCGAGCAGTGGAAGCGTCACGACACCATCTCGCACCCGGAGGGCCTGGAGAATACCGCGGTGTACATGTCCTCGGGCGCGCCCGTGGTCGATGACAACGACCGTGCCAACTACGGCACGCAGCCGGGTTGGGAGCTCAACATGCTCCTCGGTCTCCTGCTGGAGAGCGGCGTCCTCGAGGGCACCAAGGCGTTCGAGCGGTCGCTCGACCGCGCCGGGATCGACAATGTGAAGATCGACTACGCCCCCAGCGGCCTGCACAACTGGCCGAACTTCCTCAAGAACTTCGAGTCCGGCTGGGACTACATCGAGCCGGCCCTGTACGGCGACGACGTCGATCCGGGGACGGGATCCCCGGGCTCCGGCTCCGCGGGCTCGTCCGGGTCACTCGGTTCCTGAGCACCTTCCAGACAGGCGGTCCTGCGTCCCCACTCCGGGGCGCAGGGCCGCTCCTGCATCACCACTACTCACAGCTGGGAAGCCTGATGAACACCCGTCTCCGTCGCCGCGCCACCGCCAGCGCCCTCGCGGCCGCCATCGCCCTCGGGTTCGCCGCCCCAGCCTCCGCCCAGATCGGCGGCGGCATCGACACCTCGTCCCTGGGGTTCGAGGACGTGGAGCTGATCGGGTCGGCGACCGGGTCGCTTCCGTTGGGCTCGACACTCGGGTCCCTCGGGTCGGCCGGCTCCACCAACATCCCGCTCGGTGGCACCGGGTCATACGTGGAGCTCCCCAACCCGCCGCGAGAGCGCGACGAGTCGATCGACTCAGTCGAACTCCGCGGCATCACCCGGCACGGAGAGTACGAGCACTGGCTCGTCACGTCCGCAGCCATGCAACGCGAGATCGTTCTCGAGGTGCTCCCGTCCCGCGTCAGGGACGAGGGGCCGGCACCCGTGTTGTATCTCCTCGACGGGGTCGACTCGGTCGAAGGCAACTCGGGCTGGAAGCGGGCCGGGAGCCTCCCCGCGCGCATGGCCGGGGAGAACGTCCACCTGGTGACACCCACGGGAGGGCCCTCCACGTACTGGTCCGACTGGCAGCGCGAGGACGAGATCTTCGGCTACAACAAGTGGGAGACGTTCCTGACCGAGGAGCTGCCCGGTCTGGTCGAGGCGGAGCTGGCAACCCGGGAAACGAAGCACAACGGCAAGAACGGCATCGCCGGCGCGTCGATGGGTGCGCAGGCCGCAATGCATCTGGCGGCCACGTATCCGGAACGGTATGCCGGGGTCATGGGTCTCTCCGGTTACTACTCCACCACCGACGAACTGGGCTACCAGTCGATCCGCGGTGCGGTGGACGGCCGCGGCGGCGATTCCACCAACATGTGGGGCGCGCGCGGGAGTGAACTGTGGAAGTACCACGACACGATCTCCCACGTGGAGGGTCTGGAGGGCACCGCGGTGTACTTCGCGACCGGGGGCACCGCGGTGTCCGACGGGGATCGCGCCAACTACGGCGATGACTACTTCGCGATGCTGCAGGGGCTGGTCCTGGAGAAGGGGGTCATCGAGGGGGCCAAGAGCCTGTCCCGCGAGCTCGACCGCCACGGCATCGCGCATCGCGTGGATTACGGCGACGAAGGCCTCCACGGGTGGCAGACGTTCGTCGACTACATCACGCCCGGCTGGAACCACATCAAGCCGGCTCTCCAGAACTGATCCGCGGCGGGCCGCGTTCATCGCGGCGGGCCTCGTTCGTCTCGGCGCGGCCCGCCCATCGAGAAGACAGTTCCGCACACCCGCCTCTCGCGCGATGTGTGCGGAACCGTCTTCTCGTCGAGACGGGGTCAGCGAGCCGGGCGCGTCCATTCGGCCAGGCTCGTCGCGACACTCGACGGGTCGCCGGACCCGTCGGCCACCGAGATGACGAGGTCGTAGGCGGGATCGTCCGGAGCGTCGAGGATGACACCGTTGATCTGGTAGAACACGGCGACCGCGAGCCACCCCAGTCGCCTGTTCCCGTCCACGAGCGGATGATTCGAGACGATGGCATGCAGCAGTACTGCGGCCTTGAGGTCGAGTCCTTCGTAGGACTCCTGTCCGAGGATCCACGACGAGGGGCGATGGGCGGCAGAGTCGAGGAGGCCGACGTCGCGTACGGGCCCCACGCCGAGATCGTCGACCAGGGCCATGAGGTCCTCGACGTCGAGGTAGTGGGTCATCGACCGAGGCGGTCCAGCAGATCCGCGTAGCGCTGACGGTTGTCCGCGGAGGCCCGCCGAACCTGCTCGCGATGCGCGGTGCGCTCGGCTGCGAATCGGATCGCTCGGAGCGTGGCCTCGTGTTTGCTGACGCCTTCGGCCTCGGCGAGTGCGGCGAGGAGGCGCTCGTCGTCGTCGCTGAGCCGAAGTGTCATAGCCATGCCGCGATGATACCAACGTGATACCGCTCCTGGCGGTCCCCGACGCGGTTCAGGCTGACCCTGGCGGAGCCCCCCGCCCACGCCCGTCGAGAAGACAGTTCCGCACACCCGCCTCTCGCGCGATGTGTGCGGAACTGTCTTTTCGACGGGGTCGAGGGAGTCGAGGGAGTCGACGGAGTCGAGGGGGAGAGCAGGTCAGGCGGCAGCCAGGCGTCGACGGTCCAGGTGTCGGGCGATCGCGTCGAGCGCCCGGTCGAGCACCGGCGCCTCCGGTAGGCACACGATGCGGAAGTGGTCGGGTTCGGGCCAGTTGAAGCCCGTGCCGTGGGTGACCAGGACGTGCTCGGAGCGCAGGAGGTCCAGGACGAACTCCTCGTCGCTCGAGATGCCGAACATCTCACGGTCCAGGCGCGGGAAGCAGTACAGCGCGCCCCGCGGTGCCACGCAGCTCACGCCGGGGATCGCGTTGAGGCGCTCGGTGGTCATGGCCAGCTGCCGTTCGAGTCGGCCGTCTGGGTCCACCACGTCGTGGCCCCACGCTGAGTCCTCGGCCAGGGCGACGGGGATCGCGTGCTGTGCGGGGACGCCGGGGCAGACCCGCATGTTGGACAGCAGGGTGAGTCCCTCGAGCAGGTCCGCGGCGTCGGCGACCGGCCCGGTCGCGACCACCCAACCGGCCCGGTATCCGCACACCCGGTACGCCTTGGACAATCCTCCGAAGGTCAGGCACAACACGTCGTCGCCGGCGGCCCGCGCGGCGTGGTGGTGGCGGGCGTCGCCGAAGAGGACCTTCTCGTAGATCTCGTCGGACAGCAGGATGAGCCCGTGGCGACGCGCGATGTCGGCCATTCCCCGGACGGTGTCTTCGCTGTACACCGCGCCCGTGGGGTTGTTGGGGTTGATCATCACCAGGGCGGTGGTGCGTGGGGTGACCTTCGATTCGACGTCCTCGAGCGACGGGTTCCAGCCGTCGGACTCGTCGGCGAGGTAGTGCACGGGCACGCCTCCGGTGAGGTTCACGGCCCCGGTCCAGGTGGGGTAGTCCGGGGCGGGGACCAGGATCTCGTCGCCGGGGTCGACCATGGCCTGCAGGACCAGCGTGATGAGCTCGCTCACGCCGTTGCCGAGGAAGACGTTCTCGGGCGAGACGCCGCCGATCCCGTGCCGGCGGTAGTAGTCCGACACGGCCTCGCGGGCGGCGGGGATGCCGCGGGAGTCGGAGTAGGCCTGACCGGCGGCGAGTCCCGCCGCCACCGCGTCGACGAGCTCCGGTCGGGCGGTCAACCCGAAGGGCTGCATGTTGCCCAGGTTGAGGCGCAGGATCTCGTGGCCCTCGGCCTCGAGGCGCATCGCCTCGGTGAGGATCGGGCCTCGCACGTCGTAGCGTACGTCGCGCAGGCGTCGGGATTGGCGGTAGGTCGTCATGGGGACCATCCCACCCCGGAAGTGGAGCACCCGGAAGGTCCATTTCGCGCAATTTCGAGAGACCACTTTCCGGCGGCGTGGACTACCCTCGGCCCATGGCCCGTACCGCTCGTCCCGGATCACTGGTGGTGGGCGAGGTGTCGGGGGCTGCGGAACTGGCGGACGCGATCATCGACCTGGTCGCCGACGGGTCCGTGGCCGACGGCGACAGGCTGCCCTCCACGCGCGCGCTCGCCGAGCAGACCGGACTCTCCCGCGGGACCGTGGTTCGTGCCTTCGACGAATTGTCCGCGGCCGGCTTCGTCGACTCCACCCAGGGATCGGGCACCCGGGTCGCTGCCGGAGCCGGTCAGGCGGCACGGGCCGGGGCGCGGACGCGCGGAGGGGGCCGCACCTCGTCGTCGTCGTCGTCGTCACGGTCGTCCCCGCGGTCGTCACCGCGGGCGTCCGCGCGGGCGTCCTCACCCTCGACACCGGTCCCCGAACCCCGTCACGGCCGGTCACCGCGCGATCTCCGTCCCGGGATCCCCGACGTCTCCCTCGTCGACGATCGTGCCTGGCGGTCGGCGGTGCGCGTCGCCGCGGCGCAGGGCCTGGCGGGTCTGAACCCGTGGGAGGAGCCGAGTCCGTCGCTGCGCACCGCGTTGGCGCGACATCTGCGCCGACACCGGGGCATCGCCGCGGGCGACCCGGTGCTGTTCGACAGTTCGCGGTCGGCGATCGCGGCCCTGTGTGCGGCGTTCGTCGCCGGGCAGCACGGGCGGGCCGGGGGCGGGACCGTGCGGTTCCACACCGAGGACCCCGGCTACCGCGGTGCGGTGCTCATGGCCCGTGAGCAGGGCCTGGAGGTGCGGTTCCATCCCGCGCGGCCCGGCGGTCTCGACGCGGCGCTGCTGGGGTCGGAGCCGGCGATCGTGTTCACCACCCCCGCGCACCACTTCCCGCTCGGCCACCGCATGAGCGTGGACCGCCGGGTCGCGCTGGTGGAATGGGCACGGCGGACCGGGTCGCTGGTGATCGAGGACGACTACGACGGCGAGTTCCGCTACGGCGTCGCCCCCCTGCCCGCGCTGGTCAGCCTCCCCGCCGCCACCGATCACGTCGCCTACGTGGGCACCTCCTCCAAATCCGTGGCCCCGGACCTGCGCGTGGCGTGGTGCCTGCCGCCGGCGGCGATGCGACGTGAGGTCGAACGCTGGCTCGCGGTCCACCGGCGGGGCCCGTCGACACTGCCCGCCGAGGCGTTGGGCGCGTTCATCGCCTCCGGCGCGATGGACCGGCACCTGGCGCGGGCGGCGCGCGTGTACAGCGATCGCCGCTGGCGGCTCGTGGCGGCGCTGCGCCGGGAACTCCCGGACCTCGAGGTCACGGGCGTGGAGGCGGGCCTGCACCTGTGCGTGGTGCTGCCGGGGTATGACGACGACGAGGTGGTGCGTGAGCTCGAGCGGGCCGGGTGGCGCACTCGGTCTCTCAGCGGGCAGTCCGCGCAGCATGCCCTGTCCGGGCTGGTGCTGAGCTACTCGCGGCTCTCGTCCCGCGACGCGGCCGCGTTCGCGGTGGAGCTCCGACAAGTGCTGGAGCGGCTCGGATCCGGAGGAACGCCGACCACTCGGGCCCCGGCGGTGCTTGAATCCTGACGGTAGTCAACTCACACGACACGTCGGACCGGGGAGCGGGACACACATGGGGCACGAGCAGTCACTGGCGGGCAAGGTCGCCTTCATCACCGGCGCGGCGCGGGGTCAGGGCCGCAGTCACGCGGTGGAGCTCGCCCGGCGGGGCGCGCGCATCCTCGCTCTCGACATCTGCGAGGACATCGAGACCGTGCCGTACGGGCTGGCCACCGCCGACGACCTGCAGCAGACGGTCGCCGAGGTCGAGGCGGTCGGCGGCGAGATCGTCGCGGTGACGGGCGACGTGCGTGAACCGGCGGACGTCGCGGCGGCGGTCGACGCCTGCCGGGAGCGCTTCGGCGTGCCGGACATCGTGGTGGCCAACGCGGGGATCAACTCGCAGCGCGGCGAGGAGCCGGACCCCCACCGGGCGTTCGTGGACACCATCATGGTGAACCTCGTGGGGGTGTGGAACACGGTCCACGCGATCGCGCCGCTGATGATCGAGCGCGGGGAGGGCGGGTCGATCGTCCTCATCTCGTCGACCAACGGCTTGTCCGGGCGGGGAGGCGACGGGTCCGGCGCGGCCACGGGGTACACCGCCAGCAAGCACGGGGTGGTGGGGCTCATGCGCAGCTTCATGATCTGGCTCGCGCCGCACAACATCCGGATCAACACGATCCACCCGGCCGGAATCCTGACGGCGATGGTGGCGCACGACGAGATGGCCAGGTGGTTCGCGAACAACCCCGAGGGCCACACGATGGGCAACGCCCTGCCCGTCCCGATGCTCGAGCCCATCGACATCTCGCGGGCCGTGCTCTACCTGGTGGAGGAGTCGGGTCGCCACATCACGGGAGTCACCCTGCCGGTCGACGCGGGGTTCACCGCGAAGTAGCCCGGCCGGCCGCGTCGAGCCGCCTCCACGAGCGGGTGCGGACACCGCCGTGCGGTCCTACAGTGAGCGCCAGCGACATCCGCGGCGAGCACGCATAGGAGACGCACGATGGGCACATCTTTCTGGCGACGCACGACGATCGATCCCCCGGCGCACGAGTTCCCGGACGGCGAGCACGTCGACCTGGTGATCGCGGGCGCCGGGTTCACCGGCCTGATCACGGCGCTGATGGCCGCCGCGCGCGGTAAGTCGGTGGTGGTTCTGGAGGCGCACACGGTGGGCGCGGGCGCGAGCGGCGCGACCACGGCCAAGGTCTCGGTCCTCCAGGGCACGCGGTTGTCGAGCATCCGCTCCAAGCACGGACTGGAGACGGCGCGCGCGTACGCCGACGCCAACCGCTACGGACTCGACTGGTGGGCCGACTTCTGCGAGACCCACGGCGTCGACTCGCAGCGCCGCCGCGCGGTGACGTTCTCCAAGGGACGCAGGGGCACCTCCACCCTGCGCAAGGAGATGAAGACCCTCGTCGACCTGGGCCTGCCCGCGCGCTGGTACGACCACGTGGACGTCCCGTTCCCGGCCCGGTCGGCCGTGGAACTGCCGGATCAGCTGCAGATCGACCCAATGGAGGCGCTCGCGGCGTTGGTCCGGGCGGCCACGGCTCTGGGGGTGCGGATCGTCGAGCACGCCCGCGTCACCGGACTGAAGGCGCAGGGGACCGGCGAGGACGCGTTCGTCGAGGTCACCGCCCATCCGGGCACGATGACCACCCGCGACGTCGTGTTGGCGACCGCCTCGCCGGCCCTGGACCGCGGCCCGACCGTGGCGACGATGGAACCCGAGCGGTCCTACCTCTGCGCGTTCGAGTACTCCGGCGGACTGCCGGAGGGGATGTACGGCTCGGTCGAGAGCCCGGTCCGCTCGCTGCGGACGGTACCCACGCCCGGTGGGGAGGTGCTGTTCGTGGGCGGCAACGGCCACCGCACCGGCACGGCCACGGGGACCGCGTCCAAGATCGACTCGCTACGGGAGTACGCGGAGAAGTACTTCCCCGGCGCGACGATGACCCACGGCTGGTCGGCGCAGGACTTCCACCCCGTGACGATGCTGCCCAAGTCCGGGCCCCTGCCGTGGGGCAGGGGGCGCGTGCACTTCGCCGGCGGGTACAGCAAGTGGGGCCTCACGGGCGCGCCGGCGGCGGCCGGGATCATGGTCGACCGACTCGAGGGCGTGGACCCGCGGGTGTCGTTCGGCAAGCCGACCATCATGGGCATCGCGAAGAACGCCGTCCCGTTGTTCGCGGACGTACCGGTGCAGTTGGCGGCCACCGCGGCGCAGGCGGCGGTGCGCAGGCCACGGCCGACCCTCCGACCGATCGGGGAGGCGACGGGCGACGACGGCGAGACCTGCCGTGTCGGCCTGCTGTGCCCGCACATGGGAGCCGCACTGACGTGGAACGACGTGGAGCGGTCGTGGGACTGTCCGTGGCACGGGTCCCGCTTCTCTGCGTGCGGTGAGCTCATCGAGGGCCCGGCGACCAGCGACCTCAAGCGGTACGACACGACGTGACCGGTCGCCGATGAGCCGGCCCGGGCGCGGCGCCCGTGGTTGCACGCATTCGGGGAGTCGTCGAAACTCGGAGGGGAACATCGGCCACCGGCCACCTTCTACACCCGTCTACGGAAAGCAGGAGCATCGATGAGCCCCACCGACCAGGGTCCGAACCCGTTCGTCGTCGACATCGAGGACGCCACCCTCGACAACGACACCTACCGGACCACGTTGTGGACGGGATCTCACATGCAGCTCACCGTCATGAGCATCAAGCCCGGGGACGACATCGGTCTCGAGGTGCACGACGACCACGACCAGTTCCTGCGCGTCGAGGCGGGCAGGGGCCGGGTCGAGATGGGCCCGGCGAAGGACCAGCTCGACTTCGTCCGCGAGGTCTCCGACGACTGGGCCATCCTCGTACCCGCCGGGAGCTGGCACAACGTCACCAACATCGGTGAGGACGACCTCAAGGTGTACTCGCTGTACGGCCCGCCGGAGCACGAGCACGGCACCGTCCACCCGACCAAGGCGGACGACCATCACGACCACTGACCGTCCGGCATGACACGCTGGTGACGTGAAGACGCCGGTACCTGACTATCTGCTCGAGATCCGTGACGCCTGCTCGAACGGCGACGACGGCCGGCTCGCCGACTACATCCCCGAACTCGCGGCCGTGGACCCGAACCGGTTCGCGGTCGCGGCCTGCACGATGGACGGCATCGTCTACACCGCCGGGGACGCGGACGCCGAGTTCACGATCCAGTCGATGAGCAAGCCGTTCGTGTACGCACTGGCGTTGCGCGATCGGGGTATCGAGGCCGTGCTGGAGAAGGTCGAGGTCGAGCCGTCCGGCGACGCGTTCAACCAGATCTCCCTGGACAGGGAGACCGGTCGACCGCGCAACCCGATGATCAACATCGGGGCCATCACCACGCACACCCTCGTGGGGCCGGAGGGCGCGACCGAGGCCGAGCGGGACCGGGCGTTGTTCGAGGGGCTCTCGTCGTTCGCGGGCCGGCCCCTCGAGGTCGACAGCGCGGTGTTGGACTCCGAACTGCGCACCGCGTTCCGTAACCGGGCCATGGCCAACCTGGTGCGGGCCGGCGGCATCATCGAGGAGGACCCCGACTCGGCGGTGCGGGGGTACACCCGGCAGTGCGCCTACCGGGTGACTGTGCGGGACCTGGCGGTGATGGCGGTGACGCTGGCGACCGGGGGCATCAACCCGGTGACCAAGGAACGGGTGGTCTCGGCCCCGGTCGCGCGGCAGGTGCTCGCCGTGATGGCCACGTGCGGGATGTACGACGCCGCCGGGGACTGGATGTCCACCGTGGGGATCCCCGCCAAGAGCGGGGTGTCCGGCGGGATCTTCGGTGCGCTCCCGGGGCAGGTCGGGCTCGGGGTCTTCTCCCCACGGCTCGACGAGCACGGCCACAGCGTGGAGGGGGTGCGGACCTTCGAGCGGCTGTCCCACGATCTCGAGTTGCACCTGATGAACACCACGGTCACGGAGGTCGAGGCCGTCCGATCGGTGCGGTTCGACGAGGTCACCGGACGACGCACCTTCCGGCTCCAGGGGCCCATGACGTTCGCGAGTGCGGAGCAGGTCCTGCGGCGGCTCGCCGAGATCCCGGAGGGGCCGGGCGAGGTGACCCTCGACCTCAGTCGGGTGTCGTCGGTCAACTCCAGCGCTCGGCGGATGCTGCTCGAGGCGATGCGCCGGCTGTCGGCCGACGGTCACGTCGTGGGGCTCGCGGATCCGGGTCGTCGGCTGCCCCGGCCGGATCTGGGCGACGGGACCCGGCCGGAGACCAGGCGCGCTGCACGCTAACCGGTCACCCGGAAGTGCGAGTGGTCCGGCGTCCGGAGCAGCTCCGCGAGCCGCGCCCGGTCGAAGGGGAACAGGTCGATCGTGCCGCCGTCGTGGAAGTACCAGGAGCGACAACCGGTGTTCCAGACCGTCGGCCCCATCGCCCCCGCGACGTCGACGGTGAACTCCGCGGTCGCCTCGTCGGTCACCTCGACCGTCCGGATCGAGCCGTCGCGGAGGAGGTCGAGCCAGTGGGCGATGTACCGGGCGGTGAGCTCGGCGGTGTGCTGCAGTGAGATCGAGCCCGTGGGGGAGTTGGGCCCCAGCACGGTGAACGCGTTGGGGAAGCCCGGGACGGCGGTCATCCGGTAGGCACGCGGCCCGTCGGCCCACTCGCGCTCCAGGGTGCGGCCGTCGCGCCCGACGACCTCCATGGGGCGCATGTAGTCGTGGGCGCGGAAGCCGGTGGCCAGCACGATCACGTCGGCGGGCCGCTCGACGCCGTCGGCGGTGCGGATCCCGTCCGGGGTGACCTCGGCGATCGCGTCCGTGACGAGCGCGGCGTTGGCCCGCTGGATGGCGCGGTAG
This sequence comes from Dietzia sp. IBK-p2-16D, assembly GCF_057773085.1. Lineage (NCBI taxonomy): Bacteria > Bacillati > Actinomycetota > Actinomycetes > Mycobacteriales > Dietziaceae > Dietzia > Dietzia sp. IBK-p2-16D. Next base: position 275,594 of record NZ_JBYMTL010000002.1, read on the forward strand.
TAGGTCCCCGAGACCACCTGCCGCTTGCACAGTGGTTCGTCGTCGGGAGTGAGTCGGGCGCGCAGGTCGGGATCGCCCACCTGCAGACGGAGAGACAACCGGGCGAGAGCCTGCACGGTGCGGCGCCGCCACGATTGTCTGATCGTCACGTCGGCGACGATGCCGGATCCCCACTGCAGCGCGGCGTACAGCGCGCGGTGGGCGGTGGGGAACCGTCGCAGTACCGAGCCGACGACGGCGAGTTGACGCATCCCCATCGGGGCCCACAGGACCCACTGGGGCGTGCGGGCGTAGTGCGTGACCGATCCCGCTTCACCGATGAGCGCGGAGACCACCTGGACGCCGGTGGAGCCGGTACCGATCACCGCGATGCGGCGGCCGGCGGTGTCGAGCCCGTCCGGCCAGCGTGCGGTGTGGACGACCTCGCCCCGGAAGTCCTCCAGGCCCGGGATCTCGGGGACGGACGGGTTGTGCAGGACCCCGGTTGCGAACACGACGACGTCCGCGGTGATGATCTCGCCGTCCGGCCCGGCGGTCGTCAGCTCCCAGGTCGCCTCGTCGTCGTCCCAGTGGGCGGTGACGACCTCGGTGTCGGTCCGGATGTGCCCGGCCAGGCCCAGGTCCTCGACGACCCGGCGGTGGTAGCGCTGGATCTGGCGGCCGTCGGCCCACACGTGCGTCCAGTCGGGCTTCGGTGCGAACCGGAACTGGTAGAGCTGGGAGGGCACGTCGCACGTCAGGCCCGGGTAGCGGTTCCAGTACCAGACCCCACCGACGTCGGACCCCTTCTCGAGCACGGTGACGTCGGTGAAGCCCCGCTCGCGGAAGACGTGCAGGGCCGTGATGCCGGCGACCCCGGCCCCCACGATCACCAGCCGAGGCTCCCGCGGCGCGGACGAGGGCGGGTGAGTGCCGGACGGGGTCACACGTCGGCCCCGTTCGCCTCCAGCGCGGCGCGGACCGTGTGCGGGGCGGTCCTCATGGAAGACTCGAACGCCGCCACCCGTCGGGACCCGTTCATGAAGTTCGGGGTCAGGCCCGCGAGGTCGGCGGGGGTGGGCAGGATCGGCACGACGGTGGTGCCGCGCGCGCGGGCGGTGGCGATCTCCGCGTGCAGGACGGTCGACATCGGGCGGCGGATCATCCGGTACTCGACGCCGCCTCCGGGCCCGGGGATGCGGACACCGGGCGCGGACGCCATCGGGGCCAGGACATAGACGAGGTCGGCGTCGCCGGGGGAGATGAGGTCGACCGAGGCGGTGGAGCCCATGCCGCCGTCGACGAAGATCCGGTCGCCGATGGGGACGGGCGGCATCCACCCCGGGGTCGCCCAGGAGGCGCGTAGTGCCTCGCCGACGGTCGCCATCGGCGAGTCGGGGGCGCCGAACAGGACGCGCTCACCGGCCCGGACGTCGTAGGCGACGATCCGGGCGCCGGGGTGGGGTAGCCAGGAGCCCACCTCGAACCCCTCGGCGAGCCGCTGCAGCCACGAGGCGTCGCCGCGGCCGGTGGGTGCGATGCCGGTGAGGGCGGCCAGCCCGGAGTGCGTGCGGAGCAGGCCGGGGTTGAGCAGCGGGAGCCGCGGACGTGGCGGGCGGCTCGGCGGGGTGGACGCGATGTGTTCCCGGAGCCGGGGATCGCAGGCTCGTCCGCGCTGCATGTCCACGAGTTCGTCGACGCCGATGCCGCCGGCCAGCATCGTCATCAGCTCGGCGCCCGCGGAGGTGCCGAGGAGGACGTCCGCCTCCCGGGGATCGAATCCGGTCTGCTCCGTCAGGGCGTGCAGAGCGGCGATCATCCACGCCCCGCCGATCGTGCCGCCACACCCGAGGACGAGGGCGATCCGGCTCATCCGGTGGCCTTCCCGGATCTCGCGCAGTACTCCGTGAGGACTCCAGCCGCCGCGCGCAGATCCGCCCCGGGGTTAATCGCGGGGCTCCAGTACGAACACGGGGATCGTCCGGTCGGTCTTCTCCTGGTAGTCACGGTAATCGGGGTACACCGCCACCGCCCGCTCCCACCACTCGTCGCGCTCGGCGCCACTGAGCTCGCGCGCGGTGTAGTCGCCGACGCGGTCCCTGTCGCGGACCTCGACGTGCGGGTGGGCCGTGATGTTCCAGTACCAGACCGGGTGCGTGGGAGCGCCGCCCTGGGACGCGACCGCCGCGTAGGACCCCTCGTGCTCGACACGCATCAGCGGGGTCTTGCGCAGCTTCCCGGACTTGCGGCCGACGCTGGTCACGATGATCACGGGGATGCCGACCAGGTCGCCGCCCTCGGCCCCGTCGGTCTTCTCGTATGTCTCGACCTGCATCCGCACCCATTCGCTCGGGCTCGGCTCGTACTCGCCGGTCAGCGGCATCGGGTCTCCTCGGCTACGGGGATTACATCGGTTGATGGCGACACTACGCCTGGGATGGCCCGTCTGCGGGGCCCATCAGGCCAGACCGTCGGTGAACCGCGCGACCGCCTCGACCACCGCGAGGTAACGCGGCGAGCGCACCGCGTCGAACCCGTGTTGGGCTCCGTGGAGCTCCGCGTAGATCACCGGGTTGGTCGACCCGGCGCGCAAGTGCCGGACGAGCCGCCGGGAACCCTTCACCGGGGTGTAGGTGTCATGGGTGCCGTGGATGATCGCGACCGGTGGGGCGCCGGTGGCCGGGTGACGTACCGGGTCGGAGACGTCCCTGGTCTCCGCGCCCAGACGGCCGTAGTAGCCGTACAGGCCGATCGCGCCGTTGACCGCGGTGTCGCCGGCCTCGAACCCGGGCTGGAACCGCGGGTCGTTGGCGGTCAGGGCGGTCATCATCGCGAGGTGCGCCCCGGCAGAGCTGCCGGCCACCACGATCGGCGCATCGGGCCCGATGCCGTGCGACGGGCCCTCGGTGCGTACCCAGTGGAGGAGTCGTTTGATGTCCACGAGGTGCTGCGGGAACCCCGACTCCGGCGTGGGCGACAGGTGGTAGGTGGTGCTGATGGCCGCCCACCCCCGCGCTGCGTGGTCGAAGAGCATCGCCCGCGACTCCCGGCTCGGGCCGCCCGCCCGGAAGTGTCCCCCGTGGATGTGGATCAGGACTCCCCGGGCGGCACCCTCGCCGAGGTCGTCCGCACGGGTGTAGAGGTCGAACCGGTTCGCCACCGCGTCCGGACCGTAGACCATGCCCCGGCGGGCCCGCACCCCCCGCGGCCGCAGCGGCACCGGGCGGGTCAGCACCGTCGGCCACGGCGTGCGGGGCAGGGGAGCGGAGCTCGTCGTCGTCGTGGATCCTCCGGCGCCGCACCCGCCGACGTCCGCACCGTCCGCGCGCGCGGCACCGGGACACTCCCGCAGCGCGCCGTCCAGGGCGTCCCGCGCGGCGACGTGCCGCGCGACCACCACGCCCAGCCCCGCCCAGGTCAGCGCGGCCATACCCACCCCGAGGCGGTCCGAGGCACTCGCGGCCCGGCGGGCGAGCACGGGCGCGGCCACCGCCCCGACCAGTGCGCCGACGTGCAGCGGGAGCTCCTGTGCGGCCAGGCTCGTCACCCATCCCGCGGTCGCGGCGACGAACGGCCGGCGGATCGGCCACAACGCCAGCGCCGTGGACGCCGCGGCGGGCGCGACGAGCACGGGCAGGGGCACGCGGGCGGGCGGTCTCGGCACGTCAGGCCTCCGGGAGGGGTGCGCGTTCCCAGGCGGCCACCGGCCCCGGGACCAGGTCGAACATCGGGTGCGGGCGGGGCCCTGTCGCCTCGTACCGATCGAGCCGCTCGAGCCACGGCGGATCGCGCTCGATCACCTTCGCCCGCAGGTGCGCCCACTCCAGCGCGAGCTGACCGTCGGTGAGCGGGAGTCGCTCCGGCCCGGCGGGGAGGACGACGCGGGTGCGGTCGAAGCGGTACCCGCGCACGTCGGCGGCGTCGGCGAGCCCGTGCAGCCACGTGGCGATCCCCGCGACGGGGTCGACGAGGGTGCGGAAGCGTTCCAGCTGCGGATGACTGCGATAGCCCTTGGTCAGTCCGCGGAGTACCTTCTGGGCCAGGAGCCCCTCACGCCACCCCGCGACCAGCGCCGCGCGGTCGAGCAGGACGGGATCGATGCTCCACAGGCGCACCCCGGCGAGTATAGGTGCGTACGGCGCCGACGCTGGGCGCGGAGGAGGAGACGGATATGACGACGACGACACCACCCACCCTCGATGACGTGATGGCCGAGCTCGCGGACCTCGCGGACGCGCGGATCCGGGAGGTCAACGAACGTCACGGGGACGATCACGCGGTCAACCTCACCAGGCTCCGCGCGGTGGCCAAGCGGGTGAAGAAGAACCATCCCCTGGCACTGGACCTGTGGGCCACCGGCGATTCGGCCGCGCGGTTGCTGGCGCTGCTCGTCTGCCGGCCCAGGGAGTTCTCCGCCGGTGAGCTCGACACGATGCTGCGTGAGGCCCGCACCAGGAAGGTCCACGACTGGCTGGTGGGTTATGTGGTGATGAAGGGGCCGCACGCCGAGGAGCTGCGCGTGGCGTGGCTGGACGATGCCGACCCGGTGGTCGCCTCCGCCGGCTGGGCCCTCACCGCCGACCGGGTGGTCAAGAAGCCCGAGGGGCTGGACCTGTCCGCGCTGCTCGACGTGATCGAGGCCGAGATGGCGGGTGCGCACGCGAGGCTGCAGTGGGAGATGAACACCTGCCTGGCGCACATCGGGATCGAACACCCGGAGCATCGCGATCGCGCGCTGGCGATCGGAGAGCGCCTGGGCGTGCTGCGCGACTACCCGACTCCCCCGAACTGCACCTCGCCGTATGCGCCGGAGTGGATCGGCGAGATGGTCCGTCGCCAGGAGGCCTGACACGGCCCCGGGCTCGCTCCGCGGTCGCGGCGACGCCCTCGCGGCGGCCCGGCCGATCTCGCCGAGTGGTCAGAAGCGAGCCCGGGCGGCGCGGTAGACGAGGGCGTGCGCGGCGGCGACCGCGGCGTCCTCGGACTCGGGCGAACGCGGGGGGACCGCAGGGCCGTCGAGGGCGGCGGCCAGGGCGTGGCGCAGGTCCTCGGCGGTGACGTGGGCAGGGTCGTAGACAGCGGAGCCGGGTGCGTGGGGGTCGGAGCCGGCTGGGTGGGGATCGGCTGGGTCGGGATCGGGGGCGCCGGGGTTCCACTGCTCGGCCAGGTACCCGATCCGCGGGATGACCGGCGGTAGACCCAGGTCGCGGCACAGCTCCAGCCAGCCCGAATGGGTGCCGTGGCGGTGCGGCAGGACGAGCGCGTCGAACTCGGCCAGTGCCGCGCAGAGGTCGGCGTCGGACAGGAGCCCGTGCGCCCGGACCTCGACGTCCGGGTGGAGTGCCAGCCGGTCGAGCTCGAGCGCGGCTGTGTGCCGGGGATGCCCGGGATCGCGCGCGGCGGTCAGGGCATCCGAGCGGACCATCACCGTCAGTCGTGCGCCGTCCGGCAGGGCGGCGGTCAGCGGCGGCAGGAGCTCCTCCGCAGCCACCCCCGCGCGCAGCGAACCCAGCACCACGCCCACGGTTCGTCGACCCCGGGCGGTGCCCGCGCCGACCCGGCCGGTGCGGTCGGTCCGGTCAGTGCCGCCGAGACGCGTGACCCGGTGCGGCTCGGTGACCTCGGCGGCCATGAGACGGGGATGCGGGATGACCTGCGCGTCGACGCCCCACCGGTCCCGGATCTCCGCCGCGGCGCCGGTGGTCAGCGTGATCACGGCGTCGGCGCCGCGCACGAGGTGGCCGGTGCGCTCGAGATGGCGGGCGGGATCGGGCTCGTGCGGATTGGTGAGGTCGTGGACAGTGACCACCAGCGGCAGGCCCCGTGCCCGGAGTGTCGCGACGAAGTCGGCGATCTGCCCGGGTGTGCGGTGTTCGTAGCCGAAGTGCACGTGCACGAGATCGGCATCGTCGAGGACCTCCGGGCGGTCGGCGGCCTCGAGCGCCGGGTGCGGCCACCACCGGGCGGGCTCGGCCGAATCCAGCACGGGGTCGGCGAGCACCGTGACGCCGGCCGCGGGGGAGATCGCGTGGCGGACGTAGTCGTGGCCGGCCGGCACGGAGCGGACGCGGATCGACGGCGACGGGGCCGGGCAGGAGCCAGAGTTCACCCCGCCACCGTGCCACGCCCGCCGGTTGCCGCCACCTGAGCCCCTGCATACCCTCGGCCCGGTGAGCACCTCCGACCTGCCGACCGTCATGGTGATCGGCAACTGCCAGGCGGACGTCTACCGCGACCTGCTGCGCTCGTCGGGCGAAGTCGGGGTGGTCGACCTCCGGCCGGTGTACGAGATGACGGCCGCCGACATCCCGTCCCTGCACGCCGACCTCGCCCGCACGGATGTGCTGATCGTCCAACCCGTCCGCGACGACTACCGCGACCTGCCGCTCGGGCACAGCCAGCTGGCCGCGCAGCTGCCGCCCTCGGCCACGATCGTGCTGGTCCCGGTGCTGCGATATGCCGGGCTGCACCCGTACCAGGTGTTGATCCGCCCGCCCCGTGACCGGTCGCTGGTCCCGCCGATCGCGCCGTACCACGACCTGCGGGCGATCGTCGCCGCCGCGACCGGTGACCGGGCCGTGCTCGAGGCGTCGCCGAACGCCGAGCAGGCGACGGCCGCGGCCCGCGAGTCGGTGGAGGCGCTGCGCGTGCGCGAGCAGGCACACGGGACGCTGGTCGCCTCGGATCTGCTCGACGGCGTCCCGCGCTGGCACACCATCAACCACCCCGACCGGCACACCCTGGCGACCGTGTTCGACCGGATCCTCGACCGACTGCCCGCCGGCCTGCTCACCGACCCGCCCCGCATCGGCGACCGCGAGCCCCTCGGCGCCACCCGCGCCCCGGTGGAGCCCGCCGTCGAGCGCGCGCTCGGCCTGCCGGCCGGCGAGCCCGCCCCGAGCCGTGCCGTCCCGAGCCGTGCCGCCGCGACGGGAGCCCGCTCGGGCGAGTGGCTGGTCGACGGCTCGCCCGTGCCCAGCAGCGCGATCATCGACGCCCACCTCGACTGGTACTCGGCCACTCCCGGCGTGGTGGACGAGGGGATGCGCCGACACGCCGCCCGCATCGAGATGCTGGGGCTGAGGTGAGCGGCCCGCGCGTGGGTGAGGCGGGCGCGCCGCTGACGATCGCCCCGCTCACACTCGCCCTGGGGCCGCCCGACCACGGCGTGACACGGTTCGCCCTGGACTGTGCCCGCGCGGCCGGGACGGAGGTGCTCGAGGTCGCCGACGTGACCGGGCTCGCGGGCGCGCTCGCGGCACACCGGGGATCGCCGCTGTACCTGCACGTCACCGACTCGCTGTTCGGCGCCGACCCCGACGACGCTGCATCAACCGTCGAGCGTCTGGCACGGGACCACCCCGTGGGCATCACCCTGCACGACGTTCCCCAACCCGCCGAGGGAGCCGAACGGTGCCGTCGGCGGACGCGCGCCTACCAGCGCATGGCGGCCGTCGCCGGGCTGGTCGTGGTGAGCTCCGAGCACGAGCGCCACCTCTGTGCGGACGCGGACATCGCCGTCGACGCGGTCATCCCGCTGCCCGTCCCCGACCTCGCGCCGCCCGCCGATCTGGCCCCCGACGAGCGTTCGGTGGGTGTGTTCGGTTTCCTGCACCCCGGGAAGGCCGTCGATGTGGTCGCCGAGGCCGTCGCCGCGCTCGCCACCGCGGGAGACCGACACGTCTCTCTACGTCTGTTGGGGCAGGCCGCCGAGGGGCACGACGACTACGTCCGGGCCGCCCTGGAGACCGCCCGCGCGGCCGGCGCCCGGGCCGAGGTGACGGGACGGATCGACGACGACGACCTCGCCCGCGTCCTCGGCGAGGTCACCGTGCCCGTCGCCCTGTTCCGGAACGTGTCGGCGTCGGGATCCCTCAACACGTGGGCCGCGTCCGGGCGTCGGCCCCTGGTCTACGACTCGGACTACACGCGCGAGATGGAGCGCAGACATCCCGGCTCCCTGCTGATGACCGACGGAGCCGATCTCGCGGAGGACCTGCGACGGCTCCTCGACGACCCGTCCCCCACACGGCGCGAGGCGGCACCGTCGGGGACGGCCGAGCTCGGGCGGGCGTACCGCCGGGCGTGGGAGGGGTGGCTCGCGTGACGGACACCGCGATGAGTGTGGACGTGGTGATCCCGTACTACCGGGACCAGGCGATGCTCGACCGGATTCTCGCGGCGCTGCGCCACCAGACCGGCCTCGACGGGCGGGCGTCCGGCGGCGCGGCGCACACCGCGCCGGGTGCTGCATGCGCCGTGAGGGTCATCGTCGCCGACGACGGCTCACCCACCCCGCCGGTGGTCCCGCCCGAGGTCACGGTGGTGACCCAGGACGACCGCGGGTTCCGCGCCTCGGCCGCACGCCACCTCGGTGCCTGTGCCGGCGACGGCGACCTCCTGCTCTTCCTCGACGGCGACACCGTCCCCGGGCCCGGCTACGTGGCCGCGATCTGCGCGGCGCTCGAGGGCGACCCGGACCTGCTGGTGGTGGGGCGCCGGCGGTACGGCCGATTCGCGCCCACCACGCCCGGGGCCGAGCCCGGGATCGAACCGGTCGAGATCCTCCCCGACCCCGCCTGGCCTGCGAGCTTCTACGACGAGACGGCGGATCTCACCCGCGGTGACGATCTGTGGCGGGGGGTCCTGTCGGCGGCGTGCGGTCTGCACCGCCGCCTGTACGAGCTGGCCGGCGGGTTCGACCCGGACATCGTCGGCTACGGCGGCGAGGACTGGGACCTGGCCTGGCGCTGCGAGCAGGCCGGCGGCCGACTGCGGCACCTGCCCGACGCCGTGGCCTGGCACGACGGTCCCGACTGGGCCGGACGCGCCGACGCCCGGCAGCTCGCGCAGAAGAACGCCGAGTCCGCCCTCCTGGCAGGGCTCATCGCCTCCCCGCTCACCCGGCCGGCCGGCGGGATCTTCGGGCTGCCGTCGATCGCGGTCCACATCCATGCCGGTAGCCCCGAATTCGCCGGGACCGGCTCCGCGGCCGCGACCTGCATCTCCCTGCTGTCCTGGGCGGACGTGGCGGTGACCGTCGACCCCGCCACATCCGACGCCGCGGTGATCGCCGAGCTCTTCGCCGCCGACCCCCGGGTGACCCTCGGGCCGCGTGGCCCGTGGTGGCGGCCCGGGACATCGGGGCAGGGCCCTCGTCGTCGTCCGCCCGTCCTCGTCGACATCCTCCGTCCCTGCGCGCTCGGGGAGCTCGACGCGCGGCGCCTGCGCGCGTTGTGCCCACCCATGGGGAGCGTGGGTCTGGACGACGACGAGGGTTACCGTCTGGCAGAAATTCGCAGTTCGCGGGCGTTGGCACGCGAGCAGGAGTGGGGAGACCACCCGCCGGAGACGACCGCGATCGCGGCGTCGCACGGCGGGGTCCGGGTCGTGGACGAGGACGGCACGGGGGTGCGGCTCGAGCGGGTACTCGGCGGCTGGTGAGGCCCGGGGGTGGCCAGCGGTGGCGGAGGGCCCCCCGGGGGGCCACTATCTACAGGTTCCGACATCACCAGCACCCGCCCCGGGGCGACGACACGAGAGGGGGCCCGTGGACGCCCGTAACGAGGAGCGACTCGACATCGCAGTGATCGGCCCGTCGCGGTTCCCCATCCGTGAGCCGTACGCCGGGGGTCTCGAGGTGGTGGTCGCCAAGGAGGTGCGTGAGCTGCGCGCGCGGGGTCACCGCGTCACGCTCTACGCCGCCGCCGGGAGCGAGGGTCACGACCGTCGCCTCGAGTTCACCACCCTGGCCGCCGCCACCGGACGGGGCGACAGCTACTACCCGCCCGGCGGGTACGAGGCCGACGCCGCGGAGTTCGACCGGGTCATGGACCACGTGGCGGTGTCCGGGTTCGACGTGGTGCTCAACCACAGCCTGTCGCACGTCCCGCTCGTCCGCGCGGCCGAGATGGGCACGCCCCTGATCACCACCCTGCACTGCCCGCAGCTGGCGCCGATGCAGGAGGCGTTCGACCGGTACGGTTCGGCGACCGGCAGGGTGCTCGCGGTGAGCAACTCCGTGCTCGGTTCCTGGCGGGTGCCGCACGGCGCCGAGGTCCTGCCCAACGGTGTGGACCTGGGGGTCTGGGGGCCCCGTGGCCGGTCCGCCGCCCGGACCACCACCGGTCGCCACGCTGCCGGTACCCCCGTCGCCGGTCCTCACACTGCCGGTCCTCACACTGCCGGCCGTCCCGCGGCCCGGCCCCGCGCCGTCTGGACCGGTCGGATCGTGCCCGAGAAGGGCCCGCACCTGGCGGTCGAGGCGGCCCGCCGCGCCGGCCTCACGCTCGACCTGGCCGGCCGGGTCGGAGACGACCGGTACATGGAGCGGGTCCTCGCGCCCCGACTGCGCGACGCCGGGGACGGCGTCCGCTACCACGGCCCGCTCGGCCGCGACGCGCTCGTCCCGCTGGTCGCCTCGGCCGCGGTGGCGCTGGTGACGCCGTGCTGGGAGGAGCCGTTCGGGCTGACCGCCGTCGAGGCGCTGGCCTGCGGCACCCCGGTGGTGGCCCTGGCCCGCGGGGGGATCCGGGAGATCCTCGACGGGCAACCGGGCGTGGTGCTGGTCGAGCCGGGACGCGACCCGGCGTCCGCCCTCGCGGCGGGCATCCCCGCCGCGCTGACCTTCGACCGCGTGACGATCGCCCGGGCGGCCGCCGCGGCGTTCTCCCACGACGCCCGCATCGATTCCCTCGAGACGCTGCTGCGCGGCCTGCTGGTGGGCGCCGCGTCGTGATCGGGGTGTACGCCCACCACCAGGGCAGTGGCCATGTGCAGCGCGCGCTCTCGGTCGCCGCCGCCCTCGACGACGAGGTCACCGTCCTCACCTCCGCGCGCATCCACGCCGACGCCAATCCCGACCCCGGGCGGATCCGGATCCTCCCGCTGCCACTGGACTACGACGAGGCGGGCACCGACGCGGCCACCGGCACCGACGAGGCCACCGGTCCCGGTCCCGTCGCGGGCGACGGTCCCGCGGATCCGGACCCGACCGCCGGAGGTCGGCTGCACTGGGTGCCGTTGCGGCAGGCCGGGCTGCGTCAACGCATGACGATGCTCGCCGAGTGGATCGGTCGCGACGCCCCGGAGGTGTTCTGGAGCGACATCTCCGTCGAGGTGACCCTCGCGGCGCGGTTGACCGGGACGCCGGTGGTCACCACGGTCCTGCCGGGCCGGCGCGACGATGCCCCGCACCTTCTCGCCCACGGGGTGAGCTCGGCATTGGTGGCCGGGTGGCCGCGCGCCGCTGGCGCACCCGTCCCCGCCGGGGCGAGCCGCCCGCTGGTACCCGTTGGCGGGGTCTCGCGGTTCGCCGGTCGCGACCCCGAGCCGGGCGCCCGGGGGCACGGCCGACCGCGGGTCCTGCACCTGCGGGGCTCCGGCGGTGGTGGCCACGACGTCCGCTGGGACGCCGTCCGCGACCAGCTCGACGACGTCGAGTGGATCTCGCTCGGCGGGCCCGGCGGACGCTGGGTGGCCGACCCGTGGGACGAGATCGCCCGCGCCGACGTGGTCGTCAGCGCCGCGGGACAGAGTTCGATCGCCGATCTCGCCGCCGCCGACGCCCACCTCGTGGTGGTCCCCGAGGAGAGGCCCTTCGACGAGCAGGACGCCACCGCCCTCACCCTCGCGAACCTGGGACTGGCCGAGGTGGTGGGCCGCGAGGACCCCGTCGCCCATCTGGTCCACGCCGTCCGTCGCACTCTCGAACGCGCCCGTTCCAGCCCGGGAGCGGGCTCGGGCCTGCGGCGTGCCTGGGAGGTCGACGGCGCCGCCGGGCGACTGGCCCGGACCCTCGAGTGCGTGGCTGCGGGGCGCGAACCGGGAGCCGAGATGCTCGGCGCCGCCGCGGAGTCGGCGACAGGAGGCCCGCGGTGAGCTCGGCCGCGTCGATCGCTGTCGTGACCGTCTGCACGCCCGGTCGCGCCGAACACCTCCGATCCCAGCGCCGCGCCATGGCCGAGCACCTGCCCGGCGCGAAGCACGTGGTGGTCCTCCCCGAGCAGCCCGGCAGCGCCGAGCTGGCCGCTGAGCTCGCCGCCGACGGCGCGGACATCGTCGAGCTGCAGGCCGGCCCCGACCTGCCCGTCGCCCGGAGCCGCAATCTCGGCGGCGACAGGGCGGCCGAACTGGGGGCGAAGCTCATCGTCTTCCTCGACGTCGACTGCATGCCCGGTCCCGACCTGGGGTGGTACTACAACGAACTGCCCGAGGGCGTCGTCGGTCTGGGGCCGGTCACCTACCTGCCCGAGTCCGCCGGAGCCCCCGACCCGGCCGACCTGTCGGCCTACACCGACCCGCACCCGGCACGGCCGTTCCCCGCGGTCGGCACCCGCGAGTTGGAGCCGGGCGAGTTCGGGATGTTCTGGTCACTGTCGTTCGCCCTGCGTCCGGCGCTGTGGACGCGCCTGCGCACGGACTTCGGCGGGTTCGACGAGGCGTTCACCGGCTACGGCGCCGAGGACACCGACTTCGGTCGCAGGCTGCTGTACCGCCGTGTGCCGGTGGTGCTGGTGGCCGGCGCGCACGCGTACCACCGGTGGCACCCGGTCTCCGATCCGCCGGTCGACCACCTCGCGGACCTGCTCCGCAACGGGGCCCACTACGCCGAGCGGTGGGGTGACTGGCCGGCCCCGGGGTGGTTCGAGAAGTTCGAGCAGATGGGGCTCGTGCGCCGCAGCGGCGCCGGCTGGGAGGCCGCTACGCCCGTCGACCGCTGAGTCGCACCCCTACCCGCATCGAAAAGACAGTTCCGCACACCCGCCTCTCGGGCGACGTGTGCGGAACTGTCTTTTCGTCGATGGTCGGGGCCCGGCGGGTCAGCCCAGGAAAGCCTGGTCCGAGAGGGTCGCGCCCTTGATCTTGGTGAACTCGCGAAGCAGGTCCTGCACGGTGAGCTTGGACTTGGTCGCGGCGTCGGCCTCGTAGACGATCTGTCCCTCGTGCATCATGATGAGCCGGTTGCCCAGGCGGATGGCCTGCTCCATGTTGTGCGTGACCATGAGGGTGGTCAGACCGCCCTCGCGGACGATGCGCTCGGTGATCGTGGTGACCAGCTCCGCGCGCTGGGGATCGAGAGCCGCGGTGTGCTCGTCGAGGAGCATGATGCGCGGCTGGGTGAACCCGGCCATGAGCAGCGACAGCGCCTGCCGCTGGCCGCCCGAGAGCAGGCCGACCTTGGCGGTGAGCCGGTCCTCGAGGCCGAGCTCCAACATGGCGAGCTGCTCCGAGAACTGGCCGCGACGCTTCTTGCTCAGGCCCGGGCCGAGGCCCCGCCGGCGGCCGCGCAGCAACGCGAGCGACAGGTTCTCCTCGATGGTGAGGTTGGGGGCGGTCCCGGCGAGCGGGTCCTGGAAGACCCGGCCGACGTACTTGGCGCGCCTGTGCTGGGGCAGTCGGTTGACGGTGGTGCCGTCGATCTCGATGTTCCCGCTGTCGGCGAGCAGCCGCCCGGAGACCGCGTTGAGCAAGGTCGACTTGCCGGCGCCGTTGGAACCGATCACCGTGACGAAGTCGCCCTCGGCCAGGGTGAGACTGAGGTCGTTCAGCGCCCGGCGCTCGTTGACGGTCCCGGGGAAGAAGGTCTTGGACACTCCGGTGACGGTCAGCATCGTCATGCCTCCTTGGTGCCGGTCGCGGCGGAATCGGGGCCCGCGTCGACGGCGGTCCCGGCACCCGCCGCCGCACGTTCGTTGGCGGCGACCGGGGTGGTGGGTGTGCGTCCGAAGCGTCCGCTCGCACCCTTCCACCGGGGCAACAGCAGCGCGACCACGACGAGGATCGCCGTGACGGCCTTCATGTCGTTGGGATCCAGGCCGACGCGGAGGGCGGCGAAGATGATGAGCTGGTAGAGCAGGGCGCCCAGGATCACGGCGAGCACCGCGAGCAGCAGCTTGCGCTGGCCGAGGATGGCCTGCCCGATGATCACCGACGCCAGGCCGACCAGGATGAGGCCGATGCCCATCGAGATGTCGGCGAAACCGCGGTACTGGGCGATGAGCGCGCCGCACATGCCCACGAACCCGTTCGACAGGGCCAGCGTGAGGGTCTTGGTGAAGTCGGTGGAGACGCCGAACGAGGAGATCATGGGGCCGTTGTCGCCCGTGGCGCGGATGGACAGGCCGAGGTCGGTGGTGAGGAACCACAGGACGACCAGCCCGAGCAGCAGGACCGCCACCGCGAGGATGCCGACCCCGGGCCACTCGCCCAGCAGGTCGGCGTCCTCCAGGGGCGTGAACACGGTGTCGCTGCGCAGCAGCGGGATGTTCGCGCCGTCCATGATCCGGAGGTTGACGGACCACAGCGCGATCATGGTGAGGATACCGGCGAGGAGGCCGTCGATCTTGCCCTTGGTGTGCAGCAATCCCGTGACCGTGCCGGCGAGGAACCCGGTGCCGAAACCCGCGAGGGTCGCGAGCAGCGGGTTCCAGCCGGCGAGGATGCCCATGGCCGCCGTTGCGGCGCCCGTGGTGAAACTGCCGTCGACGGTGAGGTCGGGGAAGTTGAGCACGCGGAAGGTCAGGTAGACCCCCAGCGCCATGACCCCGTAGATGAGGCCTACCTCGACGGTCCCGATCACTTCTTCTCAGCCTCGGCGAGGATGTCCTCGGGGATCGTGACGCCCTGACGCTCGGCGGCGTCCTCGTTGACCACGTAGGTGAACTCGGTCGCGGTCTCGACGGGCATGGTGGCCGGGTCCTCGCCGTCGCGCAGGATCCGCAGTGCCATCTCGCCGGTCTGGCGGCCCAGTTCGGTGTAGTCGATCCCGAGAGTGGCGACGGCGCCGCCCTCGACGGTTCCCGACTCCGCGGCGATCACCGGGATCTGCTTGCTCTCGGCGACCTGCACCAGCGAGGCGATGCCCGAGACGACCATGTTGTCCGTGGGAACGTAGATGGCGTCGACATCTCCGAGCGCCTCGACGGCCTGCTGGATCTCGTTGACGGTGGTGACGGTCTGGGTCTCGATCTCCAGGCCGAGCGGGCCCGCGGCCTCCTCGGCCTGGTCGACCTGCACCTGCGAGTTGACCTCACCGGAGGCGTAGACGATGCCGATGCGCTCGGCGTCCGGGACGATCTCCTTGAGCAGTTCGAGCTGCTTCTCGATGGGGGCCGCGTCGGAGGTGCCGGTGACGTTGGCGCCCGGCTCCTCCATCGAGTCCACCAGCTCCGCCGAGACCGGGTCGGTCACCGCGGTGAACAGCAGCGGCACGTCGGAGATGTTCCGCGCCATCGCCTGCGCGGCCGGGGTGGCCACGGCCAGGGCGAGGTCCAGATCGTCAGCCGCGAACTGCTGGGCGATGGTCAGTGCGGTGCCCTGCTCGCCGTTGGCGTTCTGCTCGTCGAACTCGACCTCGACGCCGGCCTCTGCGAAGGCCTCCTTGAAGCCGGCCGTGGCGGAATCGAGGGCCGGGTGCTGGACGAGCTGGTTGATGCCGATGCGGTAGGACTCGCCGCCACCACCGGCGGCATCGTCCTCACCGCCGCTCGAGCAACCTGCGAGGACGAGTGCCGAGGTGGCGACCAGTCCGGTGATGAGCTTCGCGCGTGAGAATGCCATATGCCATGCCCTTGTCTGTGCCGTCTGAGCCTCGCGGACGGATACGCGAGGGGCCGGGTGCGAACGGTGCTGGCACATGAGGTTACCGGGTCGGCCGGGGATGGTGAGCCCGGACTCACCTCACGGGTTGCGGCGACGCTACTCCGACTGCGCCAGCTCGCGCTTCCAGGTGCGGAAGCCCTCCTCCGAGCGCCCACGTCGCCAGTAGCCCGAGATCGACGCCCGCGCGGCGGGAACGCCCCGCTCGGAGCGCAGATACGGGCGCAGGTGCTTCATCACCGTCTCGGCCTCACCGTGGACGAAGACCTGCACGTCACCGCTCGGCCACGGCATGTCCCGAACCGCGTCGACCAGCGGGGCGTCGCCGTCGATCACTCCCGGGCCGGCGTCCCCCGAGGAGGTTCCGCGGTGTACCCAGACGATCTCGACCCCCGCCGGCGCGGTGATCGGAATCTCGTCGTCGTCGCCCCCGACCTCGAGGAACACCGCACCCACGGCGTCCTGGGGCAGCGACTCCAGGGCCGCCGCGACCGCCGGCACCGCGGTCTCGTCGCCGGCCAGCAGGTGGAAGTCCGCCGACGGGTCCGGCCGGTACCCGCCGCCCGGGCCGCGCACCGCGACCTCGGTTCCGGGCGCCACCGAACGGGCCCACGGACCGGCGACGCCCTCGTCACCGTGGACGACGAAGTCGATCCAGATCTCGCGCGCGTCCGCATCGACCCGACGGACGGTGTAGGTGCGCACGACCGACTCCCCGGCGTGGGGGAGTTCGAGCTTGACGTAGCTGTCGGTCTCCGCGCGGGCGGCGAACGTGTCGAACCCGTCCCCGCCCAGGACGACCCGCACGAGGTGCGCGGCCACCGGCTCCCTGCGCAGCACCGTGAGGGTGACCGGGGGGCGGGACTGGGGGCGAGTCACAGTGTTCTCCTTCAACTGAAGATAGTTAGGTGACCCTATCCTCGCATTTTTCCTGGTCCCCGGCGTCGGGGCTGACGGGCAGTTGCCGTGCATGTAAGATATATGTGATCGGTGGAGCAGGGGGTGCACGATGACCGCAGGCGCGCGGACCGATATCGCCAGCGACGGGGGCCGGCGGATCCGGCACCTGCCCGACATCTCGACCCACCTGGCCTTCTGGCTCCCGGTCGCCAATGTGGTCATGCAGTTGGCCAACCCGGCCGTGGGCCACGGGGTCGTCGAGAGTCGGGTGGAGCGCGGCCGCGGGGACCTGCGTCCGATCAAGCGGGCCCGGACCACGGCCCAGTACCTCGCCGTGGCCACCCTCGGCAGCGACTCCGACCGCAGGTTCTTCCACGAGGCCGTCCACCGGATCCACGCGCAGGTGACCTCGACCGAGGCCAGTCCTGTGCGCTACAGCGCAAACCACGCCGGGTACCAACTGTGGGTGGCCCTGTGTCTGGTGCGCTACTACACCGATCAATGGCAGATGATGCACGGGCCGCTCACCGAGTCCGAGCTGGACCGCATCATCGAGATGGCGCGGCCGCTGGGGACCACGCTCAACGTGCCCGAGGCGCGCTGGCCGACCACCTGGGCCGAGTACGAACAGCGCTTCGCCGAGGGGCTCGAGGCGGTGGAGATCGACGACACCGTCCGCGACTACCTGCAGTCACTCGCGGACTTCCGCGTGCTCGAGATCAGGATGAAGCAGCTCGGCACCCTGGCCCACAGGACGATCGGGCCGTGGAGCCTGTCCATGACCAAGTTCGGGGTACCCGGGCGCATCCGCGACGAGATGCGCTGGGAGATCACCCCTGTCGACCTCCGCCGCCGCCGGGTGGTGCTGGCGCTCACCTCGGTGCTGGAGAGGGTCTTCCCGCGGCCACTGCGGGCGTACTACACCCTCAACATCGCCGACCTGCGGGTGCGCCGGAGCCTGGGGATCAGCGTCTTCTAGGCGCCGGGGCCCACGGGAGCACCGGGATCATTCCTCACCGGGTCATCTTCCGCCGTGCGGTGAGTGCACCGTGAGGTCGGTGCCCGATTCCCGTTCGCGTATGCGTCTCGATCACCTCGAACCCGGCTGCGGCCAACTCCTGGCCAAGGGCGGTCACCGGCCACCGATAAGCCGTGGTCACCGCATGGTCGAACATCCCGACGGTTGGCCCTTCGAAGAAGCCCACCAGCAACCCTCCACCTGGTCGGATCACGCGTGCGAACTCGGCCAGAGGAACCGAGATCTGCTGCGGACCGTGGTGAATGAGCGAGTACCACGACAGCACACCCCCCAGTGACCCTGTCGCGGCGGCCAACCTCTCGAAGCCGCCGACGTCGAACCTGAGGTCTGAATACCGGGCGCGAGCTCGTTCGACGAACTCCGGGACCAGATCGATCCCGCTCACGGTGCACCCACACTCGGCCAGGAAGTTCGACCACTGGCCCGGACCGCACCCGGCGTCGAGCACCTGACCCGACACCGTGGCAGCCCAGCTCCTCACCAGCGCCCGATCTGATGGGTGTGTCGAGGCCATGCAGCCGAAGTGATCCGTGTACTCCTGAGCTCTGGCCGAGTAGGACTCTCGAACCGAGTCGCGTCGCGTGCTCGTGTTCTCCACATCGTCGATCATCTCCGATGACACCGGCCGACGGCTGATCCGGGCCGGTAGAGCGTCCCCGGAACCCGACGGGTTGCCGGTCGTGTGTCTACAGGCCCAGCTGCTGCATCCGGGCGGAGATCCTGGGGTCGGTGCTCACCACCGGCGCCTCCTCGTCCACCCACGGGTCCCCGTCGAAATACGTCTGGAAGATCTTCTCCGCGGTGCGGGTCGCGAGGGCCTGGGTCGTCAGCGTGGGGTTGGGTCCGCCGAGCGAGTTGGCCAGCGCCGAGTTGTCGGCGATGAACAGCCGCTTGACCCACCGGGCCTCCGCGTTGGAGTCGAGCACCGAGTTCTGGTCGGACTCACCCATCCGCATCGACGAGTGCACGTGCAGCAGCAGGGGCGCCCAGTCCATCCGGTAGACCTTCTTCGCCCCGGCCGCGCGCATGATCTCGGCAGCGCGTCGGACCATGAATTCCCGGTTCTCGAGGGTCCGTGGCGTGCGTCGGCGCAGCGAGACGTCGATCTTGGCGGGCGCGCCGTTCTCGTCGGCGGGGAACAGGGACGGGGTGACGCGGTTGCCCGCCTCGACGTGGTCGTCGGTGATCACGAGGAAGTTGAGCAGGTTGTCGATCCCGCCCATCATCAGGTCCTTGAGCTCGTTGCCCACCAGGCGACCCGCCGGTCCGTCCCAGGGGCCGGTGAACCCGCGGCCGTTGTCGTAGTACCCGCGGGCGCCCGAATCGGACAGCGAGAGGGAGAAGGCCTGGATCGCCGGACCCAGTCCGACGTTCTCGATCCCGCCGCGTCCGGGGAAGTCCATCCGCGCCGAGGAGTTGGCGCCCTTGGAGTTCCCCGTGTACTCGTCGAAGCTGCCCACCACCCAGTCGAAGAAGTGGTCGGTGTGCCCCCGTCCCACCCAGTCGTTGGGATTGGGGAGTCCGCTGTTGAACCACAGTCGGGGACTCTCGGTGGCGCCACCGGCGAGCACCACCACGCGGGCGTCCTCGGTGAAGATCTCCCCGGTGGCGTTGTTCCGCCAGGTGACACCCCGGGCCACGGTGTGCGGGCCCTCCTGCTCGTGACGGATCGACTGCACGAAACTGTCCGCGAGCAGCTCGAAGGCGCGGCCACCGGGGCGGACGGCATCAGCGGACAGTCCGAGCGGGACGTAGCTGTTGTCGGTCGAGCGTTTGGCGAACTGGTTCCGCGGGGCCTGCCGGGGCATGTAGCACCCCTGGAAGCAGTGGCCGCAGAAGGTGCAGCCGGTCGCCTGCGGGAAGGTGAGCAGGGTGGAGTCGTCCGTCCGGCCGGCATTGCCCCCGGGCTGGAGGATCGCGTTCTGCTGCGGGCGGAAGGCGTTGCGGGTGATGTTCCTGGAGGTCTGGAGGGGGAGGCCGTAGTTCTCGCAGCCCCGGAAGGTCAGCGCCTCCTTGGTCCCCATCGCGGCGGTCTCGATGGGCAGGGTGGCCTCGACCCATTCGAGGTACGGGACGAGTTCGTCGTAGGTGAACGGGAAGAGGTGACCGGTGTCGTACTCCGCGGCGTCCGCGCCCGTGTAGCCGCGGAAGACGCCGGGCATGGGGCGCGGGCTGTTGCCATAGTAGTGCTGGGTGGTCCCGCCGACCCCGGACAGCTGCCAGACGAACATGTTGGTGGTCCACTCCCGGAACCACGCGGGCTTGGACCGGTCCTCCGGGCCGAAGCGGAGGAACCCGTTGTTCGGGTTGTTGGCGTCGTTCTCCGCGTGCGACCACTCGGTGGACGGGTCCGCCTGTCGTGGGCCGCCCTCCAGGACGAGCACGTCCAGGCCGCGCCCCGCCAGCTCCGCGGCGACCACCGGGCCGCCTCCTCCCGCGCCGATGACGATGACATCACGCATCCGCCGGCACCTCCGTCCGATTCTGGTAGTAACCGAGCAGTTCGGGGTGGCCGTCCACGAGGCCGTCCGGCCGATATCCGGTGAGGTCCCACGGGACCGGCCGCGGTTCGACGGTCCTGGTGACGGGGTTGTAGTTGTGCTGTTCGGAGTACACGCCGAATGCGGTCCCCTCGAGGAGGATGCCGCCGGCGAACCTGAGGAAGCCGGACGCGGTGCCCCGCAGCGGGACCGGGAGCGCGCCGTCGATGATCGAGACCAGTTGTGGAACGGGCCCCTCGATCCCCTCCAGGACCCGGAGCTTGTCGACCATCGACAGGCGCGAGAACGGCGACCCCAGCGGACCGGCGATCGCCGGCGGGGCGGCGAGCAGCGCGCCCGTGTTGAGCAGGAGCGCAACGGGGAGGGACAGGGGGAGAACCCTGTCGCTGTAGACGTAACCGAGTACCTGGTCGATGCGCCGCCCGTCGGGCTCGCTCAACCCGAGGAAGGGGCCGGTCTGGATGCCGAGGTCCGCCAGTGCCTGGGCGATCCCGAGAGCCAGGGGCCGGGCGAGTTGGTCGCCCATGCCGAGATAGTTGTCGAACAGGTCCTTCATGAACTCGCCGCCACCGACCTCGATCGGGCCGGGATCCGTTCGCGGGGTGCCCTGCTGCCGGGACCACTCATCGGGACCGGGCATGACCATCACGCACAGTCCGCGCATGGTGTCGAGGGAGAACGCCTCGACCGCGTCGAGGACGGCGCTCCCGGTGCCCTGCGCGTTCGCCCGGCCCACCAGGCCGGGCGACGGCGGCAGGGCTCCGGGAAACGCGATCCCGGCACTGACGAACGCCCCGAACATCGATGCCCTCGTGAGAAACGCCCGCCGGTTGAAGTGCTCCATGACCCCGCCTCCCGCTGACAGTGTGGAGCTACGGTAACTATGTGACCCAGGTCACGCCACCGCTAAAGGAAGGTCCGTTCATCCCCGTTGCCGCGGAGGTGGGTGGCGTCAGGCCATCCGGGCGGCGGCCGGCGGTGCGGACCGCAGGGGGCAGTGGTCCCTGAAGCCGAACCAGCAGGTCGCCGCCGCCACGGCCGCCAGGGCGACCACGCCGAGGATGGCCGGCGCGGCCGGGAAGGGCAGCTCCTGCGACAGGACGAAGGCGCCCATGAGCAGGACGAAGAAGCCGAAGCCCTTCCGGAGCGCCTTCTCCGGAACCACAGAGGTGAGCCGGACCCCGACGAACGAGCCGGCGATCGCGGCGGCGGTGACCGCGGCGACGAGCGGCCAGTCCAGCGACACCGAGGTGAGGTAGCCGCCGAATCCGGCGAAGGACTTCATGGCGATGACCAGCAGGGAGGTGCCCACCGCGGCGGTCATCGGCAGGCCTGCCAGGAGCACGAGGGCCGGGACGACGAGGAAGCCGCCGCCTGCGCCGACCAGTCCGGTCGCGGCGCCCACGACGAGGCCGTCGAGCAGGATCCGCCACAGCGGGTGGTGATGGGTGTTGCTCTCGCCGTCGCGGTCCTTGCGACCCCGGATCATCGCGCCGGCGGTGGCGATCATCATCACCGCGAAGGCGACCATGAGGATGGTGCCGGGGATGTAACCGCCGGCCAGACCGCCGAGGAACGCGCCCACCATGCCCGCGGCGCCGAAGATCAGGCCCGTCCGCCACTGGACGTTGCCCTTCCGGGCGTGCCCGAGGAGGCTGACCAGCGACGTCGCACCGACGACGAACAGCGAGGTGGCGATGGCCTCCTTGGGGTCGAGACCGCCGATGTAGGTGAGAAGTGGGACGACGAGGATGGAACCGCCCCCGCCGAGCAGGCCCAGTGACAGTCCGACCAGGACTGCCAGGGCCACGACGATGATCGTGGTGATCTCCATGTCAGGTGCCTTTCTCCGGCGGGGGCGCCGGGGTGGGATCGGTCAGGAGCGGGCGGGCAGCGAGTCCAGGACGGCGCCGAGGCCCGGCTCGTCGGCGGAGCGGTTCCACGGCATCTTCGACAGGCCCGCGGCCATGGCACAGGAGTTGCTCGCCGCGGAGTAGGTCAGCCCGGCCCCGAGGGCGCCGGCGAGGTAGGCGAACTTGGGCGAGACGACCTTGGACGCGGTGACGCCGGCCAGGACGAGCGACCCGGCGACCATGCGGACCTGCCGGTCCATCGCCCAGGTGCCCTTGCCGCGGATGACCTCGCCGCCGGCGGCCTCGTAGCCGGCGATGCCGCCGTCGAGCACGGTCACCGAGTCGGGGTTCACGCCCACGGACTCGAGCCGCTCGTTCGCCTGGCGGGCCCGGTTGCCGGTCTGGCAGATGAGGACGACCTGGCCGGGCAGACGGGAGGCGAACTCCTCACCGTGCTCGGCGAGCAGGGGTAGCGGCACGTTGTAGGAGCCGCGGATGTGCACGGAGGAGAACTCGGCGCCGGACCGCACGTCGATGACGGTGGGCGGGGTGTCCGAGTCCATCGCCTCTCGCAGATCGGCGGGAGCGATGGTCGGGGCGTGCGTGAGCGTGGAAAGCATGGGTGAAGTGGTGTCCTTTGGCTAGGGGTGAGGTCAGACGGTGGCGAGGTTGCGCTCGGACCAGGCGGCGTAGCTGCCCTCGAGCTCGACCACGCGGTAGCCGGCGCGACGCAGGGCGCTGGCCGCGACCGAGTTGCGGACGCCGCTCTGGCAGTAGGTCACGATCGGTCCGTTGGTCGGGAGCCGGTCGAGGTTCCACAGCGCCCGGCCGCCGCTGAGCTGCTCGGAGCCCGGGATGTGGCCGCCTGCGTGCTCGGTCTTGTTGCGCACGTCCAGCACCATCGCGGAGTCGAACGAAGCTAGCTCGTCCGGCCCGATCATCTCGGGGGTCGTCATCGGCAGACCCTCGAAGCTGGTCGTGTAGCCGGTGACCGTGTCGATTCCGACGCGCAGCAGGTGATCGCGCAGCGCCTCGGCCATCTCGACGTCCTCGGCCAGGACCACCAGGGGCGTGTCCTCGGACTCGGGGTCGTAGACCCAGGCGCCGAAGGACGCCGCCTTGTCGACGCCGGGGATGTTGAGCGCCCCGGGGACGGTGCCGGCGTGGACCTCGTCCTGGCCACGGGTGTCGACGACGACGACCTCGTTCGCCTCGAGGGAGTCGGCCAGTTCGGTGGTGCCGAACTCGCGGAGCGGGGCCAGTGCACCCAGCACCGCCGGGCCCTCCTTGTTCTGTCGCTTCATGCGGCCGAAGTAGGCGTGCGCGTCCGGCTGCCCGTCGAGCATCTCGTCGATGAAGCCCTGCTCGTCGTCGTCGTTCACGTACCCCGCCCACCACGCGTAGCGACGCTCGTAGCCGACGCTGGTCGACGGCAGTGCGCCGAGGGCCTTGCCGCAGGCGCTGCCCGAACCGTGGCCGGGGAAGACCTGGACGTGGTCCGGCAGGGTGACGAAGGAGTCCTTCAGGCTGCGGAAGATCTGCTTGGCGCCCTCGAAGCGGGTGTCGACCCCGCCCGCGGCCTCGTCGAGCAGGTCCGGTCGGCCGAGGTCTCCGGAGAAGACGAAGTCGCCGGTCAGCATGTATCCGGGGCTGTCCGCGAAGGCGCCGTCGGTGATGAGGAACGACAGGTGTTCCGGGGTGTGGCCCGGGGTGTGCACGGCCTCGACGGTGATGTTGCCCAACTTCAGCTGGTCACCGTGGTGGAGGCGCTCGGCGGAGAACCCGTACTGCCAGTCGTCGCCGCCCTCGCCGGAGACGTACACCGTGGCGCCCGTGGCCTCCGCGAGTTCGCGGGTGCCGGACAGGTAGTCGGCATGGATATGGGTCTCGGTGACGGTGGTGATCGTCATGCCGTGCCGGGCGGCCAGGTCCAGGTACTCGCGGATGTCGCGGCGGGCGTCCACCACCATCGCCTCGTTCTTGGCCTGACAGCCGATGAAGTAACCGGCCTGGGCGAGGTCCTCGTCGTAGATGCGCTCGAGAAGCATGCTGCTCTCCTTGTCGATCGGGTTCCCGGTGTCGGGGTGTGCCACGACGATACATACCCCCTGGGGTATGCGCAAGACACCCCGGGGGGTATGCGGACTCCTCAGGCCGAGGTGTCGTCCGTCACTTCACGTTGCACCAGCTGTGCAATCGTGCAGTGGCCGTGCAAAACTGCCAGGGTTCGCGAGTCGCACCTACGCCCGAGGAGCCAGCGCATGGCGTCATTTCTCTACCGGATCGGCCGGTCGGCCTACCTGCACAAATGGAGGTTCATCGCCGCCTGGCTGTTGATCATCGTGGGCATGGGCACGGCCGCTGCGGCGCTGTCCACGCAGACCACCTCCAGCTTCTCGATCCCGGGCCTCGAGTCCATCGAGACCCAGGAGAAGATCCAGGAGCGGTTCCCCGGCTCGCCCAGCCAGCTCGACGCCCCGACCGGGACCGTGGTCATCCAGGCCCCCGAGGGCAGCACCCTCACCGATCCGGCTGTGACAGAGGATGTCGACGCGTTCCTGGCCGACGTCCGCGGACTCGACTTCCTCACCGGCACCGAGGAGATCGTCAGCCCGGTTCTCGCCGCCGAGGCCATGGCGCAGCAGCTGACCGAGGCCAAGGCCGCCCAGGGCGCGCCGCAGGAGCAGATCGACGCCGACATCGCCGCGCTGAGCCCGCTGAGCGAGGACGAGACGACCGGCACCCTGCAGCTGCAGTTCGCGGCCGAGACCACGATGAACGTGGAGACGGCAGACCGTGAGGCCTTCGCCGACCTCGTCGCCGAGCACGAGGACGGGCTCACCATCGCCTACTCGGGCAACGCCTTCCAGGCCTCCGAGATCAGCGCGACCGGCGAGATCATCGGCATCGCCGTGGCCGCCGTCATCCTCACCATCACGTTCGGTTCGCTCATCGCCGCCGGTCTGCCGCTGCTGGTCGGCGTCGTCGGGGTCGGCATCGGCATCGCCGGCATCTTCGCCGCCACCTCGTTCACCGACACCATCAGCAACTTCACCCCGACGCTGGCCTCCATGATCGGTCTGGCCGTCGGTATCGACTACGCGCTGTTCATCGTCTCCCGCTTCCGCACCGAGCTGGTCAAGCACATCGGTGGCAACGACCTCGAGCCACGCGAGCTCGCCCAGCAGCTCAAGACGATCCCGGTGCGGGATCGTGCACACCTCGCCGGGCTCGCCGTGGGCAAGGCCGGCTCCGCCGTGGTGTTCGCGGGCCTCACCGTGCTCATCGCGCTCGCCGCCCTGTCGATCATCAACATCCCGTTCCTCACCGCCATGGCGCTGTCCGCCGCCGCGACGGTGGCCGTGGCCGTGTTCGTGGCCATCACGCTGCTGCCCGCCGTGCTCGGCGCCGTCGGCACCAAGGTGTTCGGCGCCCGCATCCCCGTGGTCAAGGCTCCGGACCCCGAGGACGAGAAGCCGACGATGGGCCTGTCCTGGGTCCGCCGCGTGCGCAAGCGTCCCGTCCTGCACGCCGTCACCTGCGTCGTGCTACTCGGCGTGCTCGCGATCCCCGCGGCCCAGCTGCGGCTGGCGATGCCGTCCGACGGCACGATGGCCCCGGGTACCCCCAACCGCATCGCCTACGACATCACCTCGGACGCGTTCGGCCCCGGCCGCAACGCCCCGATGGTCGCCCTGGTCGACACGATGGACGTCGCCGAGGAGGAGCGTCCCGCCGCCTGGGCCACCGCCGTCACCGACATCCAGGCAGTGGACGGGGTCCGGAACGCGCAGATCATCGAGACCAACGAGTCCGGCGACGCGGCCCAGGTGCTCATCACCCCGGAGTTCGGCGCGACCGACGAGCGCGCCGCCACCGTGCTCGAGGACATCCGGGCGGGCGCCGGTCAGTTCGAGCAGGAGACCGGCGGCACCTACTCGGTCACCGGCGTCACCCCGATCTACGAAGACATCTCGGAGCGACTGTCCGAGGTGCTGCTGCCCTACATCGGGATCGTCCTGGTGCTGGCCTTCCTCCTGCTGATGCTGGTGTTCCGGTCGATCTGGGTGCCGCTCATCGCGGCGCTGGGCTTCGGACTGTCGGTCGCGGCCACGTTCGGTCTGACCGTCGCGCTGTGGCAGGAGGGCTGGGGCGGCATCATCTCCGACCCGCAGCCGATCATCAGCTTCCTGCCGATCATCCTCATCGGAATCGTGTTCGGCCTCGCCATGGACTACCAGGTCTTCCTCGTCACCCGCATGCGCGAGGGCTGGGTCCACGGCAAGACCGCGCAGAACGCCGTGGCCAACGGGTTCAAGCACGGCGCCCGCGTCGTCACCGCCGCCGCGCTCATCATGACCAGCGTCTTTGCCGCCTTCATGACGATCGACGAGCAGTTCATCAAGGTGATGGGCTTCGCTCTGGCCGTGGCGGTGCTGTTCGACGCGTTCATCGTCCGCATGACGATCATCCCCGCGGTGATGTTCCTGCTCGGTGAGCGCGCCTGGAGGATCCCGGGCTGGCTGGACCGCATCCTGCCGTCCGTGGACGTGGAGGGCTCGGCCCTCGAGTCGATGGGCTCCACGGCCGACGGTTCCGCGCACTCGGGGTCCGACCCCGCCGAGGAGGACGCCGAGCCCGCCGGGACCCGCGCCAATGCCTAACCTCCGCGAGCGGAAGAAGGCCGACACCCGCACCCGCCTCGCGGTGGCCGCAGTCGAACTGCTGGTCGCCGAGGGGGCGGAGCGGGCGACGGTCTCGGCGATCGCGGGCCGCGCCGGGGTCTCCACCCGCACGTTCCACAACTACTTCGCCCACCGCGAGGACGCGTTCGTGCACTTCCTGCGCGAACAGGTCGCCGAATGGGTGCGGCAGGTGGAGCAGGCGCCGGCGGACCTGTCGCCACTGGACATCCTGCGCTCAGCGTTCCGTGAGCTCTACGGGCGCTCGGAGGACGACATCGACGCCGCGCAGAACCTGCTGGTGGCGGGCGAGCAGATCGGGCTGCTCCTGAGCGCCGAGGCGAGGGCCTGCGTCGCCGAGCAGATCCTGGAACCGCTGTACGAGGCCGTCGGCGGCCGGGCACCGCAGCTGAGCCCGTTCCGGGTGCGGGTGATGGTGGACCTGAGCCTGGCCGCCGGGGCATCGGTGCTCAGGCATCGATCGGGCGGGACCGGGTCCGGTACCTCCGGCACCGCGCTGGAGGCCGACGGGCACGATCCGGCGGACGCTCCGGGGTCCTATCTGGACGTCGCCTTCGACCTTCTCCGGGACGGCGCCGGGCGGCTCCTCTAGCGGGAGGTGGTCCCGCGGCCGCAGCGGACGACCTCGCCGTCGACGCCCGCCCGCGCGCCGTGCTCCCGTAGCCGCCCGGCCAGGAGGTCGGGCGGCGGGTTGTGGTGGCCCAGGTGGACGGCCACCACGTCGGTCCGCTCATCGACCGCCCCGACCTCGCGGAACCGCCGGAGCATCGCGGCGAACCGGGCCAGGCCCAGGTGGGCGGGGGAGATCTCCTCGCGGTCACCCAGCGTCTCCTCGAGGAAGACCGCGTCGAAGCGGGCCCCGCGCACCGCGGCGAACCACTCCTCGTCCCACGGCCCCGTGTCGCTCGCCCACAGCAGGCGGGTGCCGTCGGGCCCGGTCACGTCGTAGAGGACCGCGTCCCCGTCGCGGAAGACGCGGTGCCGGGCGGGGAGCACGCGCACCTCGTACGCGCCCACCGAGAGCCGGTCCCCGGCGGCGACCGGGACGAAGCGCACCGGGTCGTCCGGGCCCACCCAGGGACGGCACACGTCCAGCGCGTCGGCGGGACCGATCACCTCGAGCTCACCCGCCTCGGGGATCCACGAGCGGAACAGCAGGACCTGCGGTCCGAGATGGTCGGCGTGGGCGTGGGTGATGAGCAGATGTCTGACCGCCGCCAGAGACCGTCCGAGCCGCACGGCCGAGCCGGGGGCCTCCGGTCCGCAGTCGATGAGCACCTCGTCGTCGACCAGCGCGGAGGTCTGGCCGCGCAGCACGCCGAGCCGGCGTGCCCCGTCGCACGAGGAACACAGGCAGAACGGGTTGGGCCATCCGTCGGCGGCGCCGGTCCCCAGCAGGACGACCTCCATCAGGCGCCCGCCTCCGGCGCCGCGCCGGGGGCCGCGCCGGGGGCTGGGTTCGGCCCGGCTTCGCGCAGCGGCAGCACCGCGCGGCCGTCGCGGCGGTCGAGGACCTCCACGCGCGCGTCATAGACCTGCGCCACCCGCTCGGCGGTGAGGACCTCCTCGGGCGGACCGTCGGCCACCACACGGCCCCCGTCGAGCAGCACCAACCGCTGCCCGTAGTGAGCGGCCGAGGTGAGGTCGTGCATCGCCGCCACCACGGTCAGCCCGGTCTCGCGGCGCATGGAGTCCACCAGGTCGAGGACCTGCTGCTGGTGGCCGATGTCCAGCGCGCTCGTCGGCTCGTCGAGCAGCAGCACCCGCGGTTCCTGCGCGAGCGAGCGGCCCAGCACCACCCGCTGCAGTTCGCCCCCGGACAGGGTCGTGGCGATGCGCGAGGCCAGGGCGTGCAGCCCCAGGCGGTCGATGACCTGCTCGACCACCTCGCGGTCGTGGGCGGACTCGGTGCCGAAGCGCGCGATGTGGGGGGTGCGACCGAGTCCGATGAGTTCGCGCGCCGTGACCCCCTCGGGGACGACCGGGCGCTGCGGCATCATCGCGACCGTCCGCGCCACCCGGCGGCGTCCGGCCCGGCGCGGGGTCAGCCCGTCGACCTCGATGCGACCGGTGGCCGGGATGAGACCGGCGAGAGCGAACAGCAGGGTCGTCTTGCCGGACCCGTTGGGGCCCACGAGGGACACCCAGGAGCCGGCGGGCACGGTGAGGTCGATGCCGTGGAGGATGGCGGTGCGGTCGCGGGTGACCCGCAGATCACGGCAGGTCAGGGCGGCGGGCGCGGACCCTGCGGACCCTGCGGACCCAGCGGACGGTGTGGCGCTCATATGTGCCCCCGGCTGCGACGCAGGACCAGGAGGAAGAACGGGGCGCCGATCGCCGCCGTCACCACGCCGATGGGCAGCTCGGCCGGGCTCATCGCGGTCCGGGCGACGACGTCGGCGAGGATGAGGAACGTGGCCCCGACCAGCAACGATACCGGCAGGAGTAGCCGGTGACCCGGCCCGATGAGCATGCGCACCGCGTGGGGGATGACGATGCCCACGAACCCGATCAGACCGGACACCGACACCACCGCCGCGGTGCCGAGCGTGGCCACGCTGATGAGGACCAACCGCACGCGCGCCGGGGCGATCCCCAGCGTCGCGGCCTCGGTGTCGCCGACCGCCATGACGTCGAGGGTGCGCCGGAACAGGGCGATCACCGCCACCGAGACGATCACGTACGGCAGCACCGTCTGCACGTCGGACCAACCGCTGGTCGTGAGGCGGCCGAGCATCCACGAGTACACCTGGCGGAGGGTCTCGTCGTGGCGCTGCATGAAGAACGTCTGGACGGCGCTGGCGAACGCGGCCACCGCGACGCCGGCGAGGATGATGACGACCTCGCTGCGTCCGCCGCCGACGCTGCGGCCCAGCGTGTAGGTGGCCAGTACGGCGATCATGCCGCCGGCGAACGCGGCGGGCGGCACCATCGCCGATCCCATCGCACCGCCCACGACGATCGCCAGGGTCGCGCCCAGGCCCGCCCCGCTGGACACACCCAGCAGGTACGGGTCGGCGAGCGGGTTGCGGAAGACGCCCTGGTAGGTGGCCCCGGCGATCGCCAGCATCGCGCCGACGACCGCCCCCAGCACCACCCGCGGGATACGGATCTCCCACAGGATGACCTGCTGCCGCTCGGTGAACCCGGAGTCGACCTCGACCAGCGGCAATCGGCCGACGAGCTCGAGCACCACGCCGCCCGGGGTGAGCCCCGCCGGGCCGATGAGGGTGCCCAGCAGGACCGCGGCCCCCAGCAGCAGCGTCGCCCCGCCGAGCACCAGGGCGTGGCGAGGCGACGGGCGGGTCATGAGGTGGGCTGGCTCTCGGCCGCCCCCGCGGTGTCCGGCGTGGCCGGTGCGGCGTCGGGCACCGCCGAGACGATCGCCGCGACCTCGCGCATGAAGTCCACGATGCGCGGGCCCCACCGGCTGGACAGGTCCTCGTCGACCACGTGGACGCGTCCCTCGCGTACGGCCGTCAACCCGTCCCACCCCGGCCGCTCGGCGACGACCTCCGGGGTGATGCCGCAGCACTGGCCGTCGGCGAGGAACACCAGGTCGGGGTCGGCCTCGAGGATGAGCTCCTCCGACAGCTGGGGGTACGGGTCGTCACCGGTGGCGACCGAGGTCAGGCCCAGCAGGGAGTACACCTCGCCGACGTAGGTGGCGTCGGTGACCGTGTAGTAGGTGTCGTCGAGCTCGTGGAAGTACGTCAGCGGGGTCTCGCGCTCCGGCACGGAGGCGACGATCTCGTCGATCTCGACCTGCATCCGTGACACCAGCTCCGCGGCCTCGCCGATGTGCCCGGTGGCGGCGCCGACCTGTTCGAGCTGCGCGTAGGTGTCGTCGAGGGTCTGCGCGGCCGGCAGCTGGAGCACCTCGACGCCGGAGCGTTCCAGCCCGGCCACGATGTCGCCGTTGTCGTCGGTGAGCACCACCAGGTCCGGTGCGTACCCCAGGATCGCCTCGAGGTTGGGCGTGTAACCGGACAGGTCGGTGACCGGGGCGCCGGCGGGGAAATCGGAGCGCTCGTCGACCGCCACGACCCGGTCCCCGGCGCCGACGGCGTAGAGCATCTCGGTGGTGACCGGGGCCAGCGACACGATCGCCTGCGGATCGTCGGCCGCGGCGGTGGTCTGATCGGCCGACGCCGGCTCGTCGCCGCCGGTCCCGCTGCACGCCGAGACGAGCAGGGTGACGGCGGCCAGGGGGGCCGCGAGCAGGAGTGAGCGGGGTCGGCGGGGCCGCCGGTATGGGTGGTGCATGACATCCTCCGGGAGACGGAGGACGAAAGCAGCTCGGCTGCGACGAGGACGTCGCGGCACGCAACCGTCCTTCGTCCGAGGTCAGTTCGTACGGCGCCGCGGTATCGGCCGACCTGGCTTGCCCGTCCGAGGGGACGGGATCACAGTTGCGGGACAGCGTCGGATTCACACCGACTTCCGCCGTGTACCACGGTGTCCGGTGCAGGACCGGACCTGTCGAGGGTAGCTCACCCGCCCAGCACGACCCCCTCGCGCCGCGGGTCGGCGCCGCCGACGAGGGTGCCGTCGGACTGCCGCAGGATCGCGGAGAGCCCGGACGATTGGTCGTCCGTGGAGACCTCGTGGCCGAGCTCGGTGAGCCGCCCGGTCACCGCCGCCGGGTCGCGTGCCACCGCCGGGTGCTCCCCGCCCACCGCCGTCTCGGGGGAGTTGCTCGCCCCGAACGACGGGGCGCCCACCGCCTGTTGTGGGTCCAGGCCCCAGTCGAGCATCCCGACGAGCGTCTTGACCACGAACTGGATGATCCGCGATCCGCCGGGCGAGCCCACCACCGCGCGCAGGTCGCCGCGGGCGAGAGGAGATCCGTCGAAGACCATCGTGGGAGCCATGGACGAGCGGGGCCGCTTGCCCGGCTGCACACGGTTGGCCTGCAGCTCCCCGGCCTCGTCGCGGGGCTCGGCCGCGAAGTCGGTGAGCTGGTTGTTGAGCAGGAATCCCTCCACCATCTGGAAGGAACCGAACGCCGACTCCACGGTGGTGGTCAGCGCGGCCGCGTTGCCCTCGGCGTCGATGATGCTGATGTGGCTGGTGCCGTGCTCGGGTCCGGTGAACACGCCGCGGGCGTCGAAGGCGAACTCGCCGGGCTCGGCCTCGCCCATGGAGCGGTCGGGGTCGATGAGCTCGGCCCGCCCGGCCAGGTACCCGGGACGCAGCAGGGTCAGCGGCGAGCCGAGGGGCGGCGGGACGAAGCGTGGGTCGGCGATGTAGACGTCGCGGTCGGCGTAGGCGAGCCTTTCCGCCTCGGTCACCAGGTGCACCGCCTCCGGCGAGGGCAGGCCTCCGTCGTCGTCGACTCCGGTCGGTGGGTACGCGGCGAGGTTCTTGTCCGCCAGCATCGTCATGGTCGCTGCGACCGCGGTGCCGCCGGAGGACGGCGGCCCCATGCCGCACACGGCGTGGTCCCGGTAGGGGCTGCACACGGGGTCGCGGGTGGTCGCCTGGTAGCCGGCGAGGTCGTCGAGCGTCATCGCGCCCGGCGTGATGCCCTCGCGTTGCGTGGTGACCTGCTCGATGATCGCCTCGGCGATCGCGCCCGTGTAGAACGCGTCGGCGCCCTCGCTGGCCACTGCTGCGAGGGTTTTGGCGTAGGCCGGGTTCGTCAGGCGAGTCCCGGCGGGTTTCCCGGTGCCGCCCTCGAGGAAGTAGGCGGCGGCGTCGGGGTCGCGGGCCAGGTCCTCGGCGGCGTCGGCGATGGACGCGGCCAGACGCGGGCTGATGTCGAACCCGTCGTCGGCCAGCACCACGGCCGGGTCGAACAACTCCCGCCACTCGCGGGTGCCGTGGTCGTCGTGCGCGGACTCGAGCAGCCGCAGGATGCCGGGTACGCCGATCGACCGTCCGCTGCGGCGGGCGTCGGGTTGCGGCTCGCCTGTGTCCTCGGGGGAGATGTGGCGCAGGTAGTCGACGGTGGCGGCCGCGGGCGCCGTCTCGCGGCCGTCGTAGGTCTCGAGCTGCCGGGTGCCCTGGTCGTAGTAGAGCAGGAACCCGCCGCCGCCGAGGCCGGAGGACTGCGGTTCGACCAGCCCCAGCACGGCCTGGGCGGTGACGAGCGCGTCCGCGGCCGTGCCCCCGTCGGCGAGTACCTCGCACGCGGCCAGGGTGGACAGGGGGTGCGCGGTGGACACCGAGTACGACGCGGTGGCCACGGGGGTCATCCCGGTGCGGTACCCGGTCGCGATCTCGGGGTTGTCCGCGATGGGACCGGCGGGACCGGCGTCCTCGCCGGGGCGTGCCACCGGCGTACCGCCGCCGGTCTGGGCGCACGGCGCGGCGTCCTGGACGGGCAGCGGGGGACCGCCGAGGGAGCCGGGTCGTGCGGCGGGATCCGGGGACGCGGGGTCGGGCGCGGGGGCCGACGACGACGAGGTGGGCGCCGCGTCCTGATCCGCGCCTCCCGAGTCGGTCGAGCAGGCCGTGGCCACCAGGACGGGCGCGAGCCCCAGGGCGAGGACCGCACGCGCGATCCGACCGGACTTCCGTGAGCTCATGAGCGGGCCGCCTTCCCGATCCGGATACGTCCCCACAGACTGCTCCGGCGGCGTGGTTCGTGGGCCGCTTCCGGCCCGGCCGAGTCCTAGTCGTGACCCGCGGGGAAGATGGGCGGAGACCGACCGACCGACGCAGTGGAGGGACCCGAGAGATGACGACGACGACGAGCGGTTCAGGCGAGGGGCCTTCGGCCGGGGATCTGCGCGAGCAGGGTTTCGCGACCAGGCGTGAGGTGATGAGCGACGCCTTCGTGGACCGGGCCATGGACCGGGCCGCCGGGACGGCGTCGGAGGCGATCCAGCACGTCGTCACCGAGAACGTCTGGGGCAACATCTGGAATCGGCCCGGGCTCGGCCGCCGGGACCGCAGCCTGCTGAACATCGGGATGCTCGTGGCGCTGCGCGCCGATGCCGAGCTGGCCGGACACGTGCGCGGCGGGCTGACCAACGGGCTGACCCGCGAGGAGATCACCGAGGCGGTCATCCACGCGTCGGGGTACTGCGGTGCGCCGGCGGCGCTGGCGGCGATGAGGACCGTTCAGGCGGTGTTCGACGACCTCGACGGGTAGACACCCACAAGCGGCGGGAACGCCCACGGCGGCGGGTAGTCTCGACCCCAGAGTGACAGGCGACACCCCTCGACCAAGGAGCCCCTCATGCGCAGCACGATGATGCCGGAGCAGCTGAACATCAGCACGATCCTGCAGTTCGGTGCGACCGTCCACAAGGACGCCGTCGTGACCACCTGGACCGATCAGGGACCGCGCAAGATCTCCTTCGGGGATCTGGGTGGACGCGCCGCGCAGCTGGCCCACGCGCTGCGCTCCCTGGGGATCGACGCCGACCAGCGCGTCGCCACGTTCCAGTGGAACAACTCCGAGCACATGGAGGCGTACCTGGCGATCCCGTCGATGGGCGCCGTGCTGCATCCGCTCAACATCCGGCTGTTCCCGGACCAGCTCGAGTTCGTGGCCAACCACGCCGAGGACAAGGTCGTGATCGTCGACCCGAGCCTGATCCCGCTGCTCCAGCCGCTCCTGCCGCGGTTCTCGACGGTCGAGCACGTGATCGTCACCGGCGGCGGCGCCGCGGGCCTCGAGGCCCCCGAGGGTATCCAGGTGCACGACTACGAGGCGCTGCTCGCCGCGCAGCCCACGGAGTTCGAGTGGCCCGAGGTGGACGAGAACGACGGCGCCGCCATGTGCTACACCTCGGGCACCACCGGCGACCCGAAGGGCGTCGTCTACTCGCACCGCTCGATCTACCTGCACTCGATGCAGGTGTGCATGTCCGACGGCATGAACATCTCGCTCGACGACAACGTGCTGGCGATCGTGCCCATGTTCCACGCGATGTCGTGGGGGCTCCCGTACGCCGCGTTCATGGTGGGTGCCTCGCTGCTCATGCCGGAGCGGTTCCTGCAGCCCGAGCCGCTGGCCGCGATGATCGCCAGCGAGAAGCCGACCCTCGCCGCCGCCGTGCCGACCATCTGGCAGGCCGTCGACGCCTACTCGGTCGACCATCCCATCGACATGTCGAGCTTCCGCTCCGTCGTGGTGGGCGGCAGCTCCTGCCCGCCCGAGCTCATCCGCAAGTTCCGTGACAAGTACGGGATCAACATCACCCACGCGTGGGGCATGACCGAGACCTCGCCCATCGGGACGCTGTCCCGGCCGAAGGCGTCCCTGCCCGAGGACCAGCAGTTCGATCTGCGGAAGACCCAGGGGCGGCTCCTCGCCGGTGTCAAGGCGCGGATCGTCGACGACTCCGGCACCGCCCTGCCCTGGGACGGCGAATCGGTGGGCGAGCTCCAGGTGCGCGGCCCGTGGATCACCGGCAGCTACCACAAGGTCGAGAACTCGGATCAGTTCGACGACGGTTGGCTGCGCACCGGTGACGTCGGCTACATCACGCCCGAGGCGTTCCTGCAGCTCACCGACCGCGCCAAGGACATCATCAAGTCCGGCGGCGAGTGGATCTCGTCGGTCGAGGTGGAGAACTACCTCCTCGAGCACCCGGCCGTCGCCGAGGCCGCGGTGATCGGCATCCCCGATCCCAAGTGGGACGAGCGGCCGCTGGCCACGGTCGTCATCAAGGACGGCATCCCCGACCCGGACGTCGAAGAGCTGCGGGCCCACCTGGCCGAGCGGATGGCCAAGTGGCAGGTGCCGGAGAAGTTCGCGTTCGTCGACGAGATCCCCAAGACCTCGGTCGGCAAGCTCGACAAGAAGCGCATCCGCGTCTCGCATTCCGAGGGCGACCTGACCGTGGTCAACGCCCTGGAGGGCTGACCCGCCCCGACCCGCCCGACCCGCCCGACCCCGACCCCGACGAGAAGACAGTTCCGCACACATCCCCCGAGAGGCGGGTGTGCGGAACTGTCTTGTCGATGGATCGTGCGCGGCGGGGTCAGCCCGCGGCGACGCGGGCGAGCGGCCGCAGCGACACGGGCAGTCCGTCCGCCGGGTAGGGCAGGGAATCGTTCTTCATGGGCGGCACGTAGTCCAGCGGGACCGACCACTCGAAGTGGCGTAGCAGTGCGCTGAGCACCAGCTTCGATTCGAGGTTGGCGAAGATCATGCCGAGGCACTTGTGCACCCCGCCGCCGAACGGCTCCCAGGCGAAGCGGTGCGACTTGTCCTCCCGCCGTTCCTCGGAGAACCGCTCGGGATCGAAGATCTCCGGGTCCGTCCAGTACTCGGGCATGTGGTGCGAGTACAGCGGCATGATCGAGGTGAGTCGGCCGGCCGGGATCTCCACGCCCAGGATCTCGGTGTCCTTGACCGTCTTGCGCGCCATCACCGGCACCGGCGGGTGCAGGCGCAGCGACTCCTTCATCACCAGTGCCAGATCGGGCAGCTCCTCCAGCTCGGCCAGGGTGGGGTTCGGACCCAGATCCTGGCACTGGCGGCGGAGCCGCTCCTGCCACTGGACGTCGCGGCCGAGCTCGTAGACCATCGAGGTGACCGTGCTGGTGGTGGTGTCGTGCGCGGCCATGAGCAGGAAGATCATCTGGTTGATTATGTCGTCGTCGTCGATCCCGCCGGAGGCGTCGGCCACCTGGCACAGGGCGGAGAACAGGTCCTCGCCGGGGTTCGCGCGTCGGGCCGGCAGGTGGCGGCGCAGGAACTCCTCGAGCAGCCGGCGCCCCCGGGCCGCACGGCCCCACTTGGTGAACGGCACGGCAGTGGAACGGAAATAACCGTTCGCGGCCTGGACGCAGTCGACGAACGCCTTGTTGACCTGCTCCAACTCGCCGGGCGCGGCGTATTCGGCGCCACCCATGAACACCTCGGTCGCCAGGTCGAGGGTGTGCGTCTTGAGCGCGGGGTAGATCTGGAACGCCCGGTCCGGTGGCCAGGCGGCGATGCCCTCGTCGACCAGTGGGGCGAGCCTGCGGGTGTAGCCCTCGAGCCGGGGACGGGTGAACGCCTCCTGCATGATGTGGCGGTAGTGGTGATGCTCCTCGAAGTCGAGGAGCATCAGCCCGCGGTTGAAGAACGGCCCCACCAGGTATCCCCAGCCGGGGCCGCTGGCGAACGCCTTGTCCGCGTTCTGCAACGCGGCCTGGCAGGCGTCGGGGCCGATCAGAGCGGTCCACGTGGCCCCGAGGAAGCTCAGGTCGGAGACGGGGCCGTGATCGCGATAGCGGCGGGCCATGGTTGCCAGGGGACTGTGGACGTACTCGAGCGTGCCGCCGAGGACCGGCAGCTTGGAGCGCAGTGGGGCCGGGCCGGGTCGGTAGACCCTCTCCCGCGGATCACCAGGGATGGACATCAGGCACCTCGTTGTCGGGTGACCCCAGTGTGTGACAGCCGTCACTAGTTGTCACGCGATTACCGAAACCGGCGGTGTCGTTTCCCTCATCGGCCCGCCGCTCCGCCCGCCACCCCGCCCGTCACTTGCGCGCGACTCCCGGGCCTCAGGCCCGTGCGACCAGCGTGTCGACGTCCACGCCGTCGGGCAGGGCGCCGTACTCGGCCGAGCGGTCGTCGCCGAGCCGGGCCAGGCAGAACGCCTCCGCGACCGCCGCCGGCGCGTGGGCGAGCAGCACCGCGCCCTGCTGGGCCAGCGCCATCGCCTCGACCAGTCGACGGGCGATCGCCGGCGCCGCGCCCGGGTCGGCGGCGGCGCGGCCGATGAGCGCGCGCACCCGCTCGACGTGCCGGTCGTACAGCTCGTGGCCGCCCAGCTGCGCGGCCAGTTCGGCGTCGAACGCGGCCACGGACTCCGGCTCGCGGGCCATCGCGCGCAGTACGTCCAGCGCGATGACGTTGCCCGAGCCCTCCCACACGGCCAGGACCGGCTGCTCCCGGTAGCGGCGCGCGAGCGGGAACGACTCGGTGTACCCGTTGCCGCCGAGACACTCCAGCGATTCGTAGGCGTGGTTCGGCCCGCGCTTACAGATCCAGTACTTGGCGACCGCGGTGGCGAGCCGGCGGTAGGGGGCGAACTCGTCGTCGTCGTACGCCGAGGCCAGACGCAGCGCGGTCCACGTCGCGGCCTCCGCCTCGAGCTGCAGGTCCGCCAGGACCGCGGCCATCGCGGGCTGGTCGATCAGCGTCGCTCCGAACGCGGCCCGGTGCCTGGCGTGCCACGCCGCCTCGGCCACGCCCTGGCGCATCCCCGCCGCCGCGCCGAGCACGCAGTCCAGGCGGGTCCGGCCGACCATCTCGATGATCGTGCGCACACCGCGGCCGGGTTCGCCGACCATCCAGCCGAGCGTGCCGTCGAACTCCACCTCCGACGACGCGTTGGACTTGTTCCCCAGCTTGTCCTTGAGGCGCTGTACGAGGAACGGGTTGCGCTCGCCGCCGGGCAGGACGCGCGGGACGAGGAAGCAGCTCAGACCGGCCGGTGCCTGCGCCAGCACGAGGAACGCGTCCGACTGTGGCGCCGAGCAGAACCACTTGTGTCCACGCAGGACGTAGCAGTCACCGTCACCGTCACCGACAGGCTCGGCGGTGGTGGTGTTGGCGCGGACGTCCGAGCCGCCCTGCTTCTCTGTCATGGCCATCCCGAACAGCACTCCCGACTTGGTGGCGGGGTCGCGCAGTTCGGGGTCGTACACCGTCGACAGCAGCGCCGGCTCCCACTCGGCGGCCAGGTCAGGGCTCAGCCGCAGCGACGGGACCACCGCGTGCGTCATGGACAGCGGGCAGCCGTGACCGGCCTCCACCTGCGAGACCAGCATGAACCCCACCGCCCGCTCGACGTTCGCCCCCGGCCCCGGGTCGGCCCACGCCGAGGTGTGCAGACCGCGGGACACCGAGTACTCCATGATCCGGTGGTAGGCGGGGTGGAACTCGATCTCGTCGACCCGGTTGCCCCACCGGTCGTGGGCGCGGTGGACCGGCGGGTAGGTGTTGGCGAGCTCGGCGTCGTGCTGGTACTGCTCGGTGCCCACGTGCCGACCGATCTCATGGAACGCCTCGACCCGCGCGTGCGGCGAGAAGACCGCCACGGCCTCCTGCAGCGCCGGATTGAGGGCGTACTCGTCCACGTCCACCCGGGGTGGCGCCTGGTTGAGGACCTCGTGCGTGGTGTGGTTGCGGGTCGCCGACATGGGCCCTCCTAGCTCTTGAAATACCTCAGCCCTTGAAATACATAAGCTGCGTTCCGGTGGCCAGCAGCCTGCCGTCGCGGCTCCACAAGCGCGCTGCCTCGTCGTGGTAGTTGCCGTGGAACCGGTGCGAGTGCACGCTGCCGAGCAGGAAGTCCGTGCCCTGCGCGGTGATCTCGTCGGCGGTGGCCAGGAAGTGGATCGTCAGCGTCACGGTGCCTGCCGGGACCGGCCGACCGAGCCGGAGGAAGGCGCGGGGGAAGAACGAATCACACATCGACGTCAGCGCGACATGGTCGAGATCGCGGGTCGGCACGTCGCGGATCCACATCGTCGTCGTCGACTCCGGGTTCTCCTCGCCCGAGGCCACGTCGTCCCACCCACCGGTGACGAACCGCATGTCGTAGTTGTCCACCCACCGCACGCCGCGATCGGCGCCCGTGGGGCTGAGGTCCTCGGGCGCGGGGACGACGGGCGGTGCGGCCTCGGTCTCCGACCACGTCTCGCGCCGTAGTCCGGTGAGGGCGGTGGCGGTGGTGACCACCTCGTCGCCCTGGCGCATCTCGATCCACCAGTGCTGGTTGGAGCGGTTGGTGCGGGCGGGGCGGGCCTCGATGACGAACTCGCCCTCGGCGACCGGCCCGGCGTAGTTGAGGGTCAGCGCGAGCGGGTCACCGTGGCGGTCTGGGTGCTGCAGGACGGCGTTGAGCATGGTGGCCGCCGTGGTGCCGCCGAACGGACCGATCATGTTGGCATACGCCTCGTGCGTGCGGCCGCGGAAGAGGTTCTCGCCGATCGGCTCCAGCGTGACCGCCTCGTCGAGAACGTGGGTGGCGATGTCCTGGCTGGTCACGAGACCTCCTGTCGGGCGGGGAGGGCGTCGCCACCGGGGTCGGCGCGCGCCGTGGGCTCACCGTACCGAGCCGGACGGCGACGACGACGAGGAACGCCCGTCCCCGCCCATGTGGGCGCCGGGCACAGTGTGCGGAACCTGCCGATGAGCGGTGTATGAAACGCGAGCCTTTCTCTTCTGCGGCAGTCGTGGCGGCCGGATTGCTCAGCGGTTGGGTGGCTGCGGGGGAGACCGGAAAGACCGTTGACCCGGTTGCTGACCCCTTCTAGCATGTGATCGACGTCACCTTTCCTTGGCGTCAGCGCGGTAGGAGGCTCCCATGACCGGATTCACGAGAACTGTCGCCGCGGCCGTGGCCGCCGCTGGCGTCGCCGTCGCCGCAGCGCCCACAGCGGCGGCGGTCAATACCGATTCACTCATGCCGCCTCCGGCGAACTGCTCGGTCGACGTCCAACGGATCGCGTCCGAGACGCCGGGTCCGTTCCCAGGCGTCGGCTGGATCGTCGGCGCGCACGCCAACCTGTGCGGCGAGCTCGGTTTTCTCTTCCTCGAGACGGCTGGGGGGACCGTGTCCTCGCCTACCAGAGTCGTGCTGTTCCATCGCGGTGAGCGCGTCGCCACCCAGCCGGGTGAGACTCCGCGAGTCCTCCTGGGCCAGCACAGCAACTTCCACGTCGAGCTTCGCATTCAGCAGGAGCCGGCGCCCGGGCAGCCGAATGCGGCCGCCACCTACAACTCGACTGTCTACGTGTGGAATCCACTCGCCGGGGCCGGCGATGCGACCCCGGTCCCGCTGCCACCGGGCTTCCGCCTCTGATAACTCCGATGGCAGGCGGCATGGGTGGGAGCTCGCGTCGGCCCGCTCCCGCCGCCCTCCGCCAGCCTCATTCCCTACTCGGTGATCGCGTGGCTGAGACATGCTGCCCGCCCACTACCCGGGTGCGGCCGGCAGGGGATCTGGAGAGTTCGTCATGGGCGGGTCAGGGTCGTTGACCCTCATGGCGACCCTGAATATAGTAAGGGGGACCTCACAATCGGTGTGGCCTCCGAGCGGGCGGGAGACGCGCGATGACCGGACTGCCCCAGCCCGTCACCTCGAGAACACTGGTTGTGGTTCTCGCCGCCCTCGTCACGGTGCTCGTGGTGGCGGTCGGTGTGACGGCGCTCGTCAGGCCCGGCGGCAAGGGCCCGGACCGGGTGGCCGGTGACGCGACGACGTCCGCTCCCGTGACCTCACCCTCGTCGCCCCGGATATCGCGACTCGTCCCGCCGGCCTCCGCCCCGGAGGTCACCGGAGTGCTCGAGGTGTCGGGGCCGGAGTGCGACGCCGGGGTGATCAACTCCGACCTGCTCTACCCGAACAGCGGCGCGCAGATCATCGACTGCGGCTCCGGGTGGGCGATCATGGCCAGCGCGGTGTCGGGCGACCCCTACTGGGTGGCGTACTCGGGGGGCAGGTGGCGCAGGGTCGGCGACGTGTCGATCTACCTGGGGACCTGTCCGGCCGACGCGATCGCCCGGGGGGCCCCGGCGTGGATGGCGCAGAAGCACCTGGGTGATTGCGGGTCGCGCGACCGGCGGGGCGCCCCGCCGTCGACGCCCTCCGGCTCGTCGACCGTGACGACCTCGCCCTCGCCCCCGGTCGCGACCTCACCGAACCGGACGAGTTCGCGGACCGCGACCCAGGACGAGGACTCGACGACCCCGGCGACGAGCACCCCGAACACCACGCGCTCCAGCGTCACGACGCCGAGCTCGACGACGGCCACCGAGGTGCCCACGTTCACCACCGCTGAGGCCGACGCCGCCGGAGAGTGACCCGCCCGCGTAGGTCGACAGTGGTCCGGCTGCGGCTGTGGACGAAAGGGATCCGGCGACGGCGGCCGGCGGGGGAGAATCGGACCCATGCAGCCAGTCGTGACCCCGACGTTCACCGAACTCACCGAAGGCCGGATCGCCCCGCCCATGGCCGCCCGCCCGGGCCCGGACCTCGCGGAAGCGGGGTACACGGAGTCGGAGTGGGCCGCGTCCGGCGAGGCGGCGTCCTACGCGGTCGGCGAAGTGCCCACCGACGGGCGAATCCAGCTGGCTCAGGCCGACTCGGCGCCGTTCGCCACCCGCGTGCTCGTCCGCCGGCCCGATGCCGAGCGGTTCAGCGGGGTGGTGCTGGTGGAGTGGCTCAACGTCAGCGGCGGCCAGGACGCGGCACCGGAGTACACCTACCTCGCCGACGAGATCATCCGGGCCGGCCACGCGTGGGTCGGGGTGTCGGCGCAGTTCATCGGCGTCGAGGGCGGTGACGCGGCCGTGGGGATGGGCGGGCAGACCACGGGCCTGCGTGCGCAGCGCCGGGAGCGCTACGGCGATCTGCACCACCCGGGCGATGCGTATTCCTACGACATCGTCACGCAGGTGGGCCGGTTCTGCCGCGATGCCCGCGACGACGGCCCCCTGGCAGGGTTGGCGCCGGAGACGGTGATCGCGATCGGGGAGTCGCAGTCGGCGATCGCCCTGACCTCCTACATCGACGGCGTGCACCCGCTGGTCGGCGTGTTCGACGGGTTCCTGCTGCACAGTCGAGGCGGCGGGGCACTGCCGTTCGACGACCGTGGCCGCGCGGCCGGAATCGCCACCGCCGTCCGCTCGTCCACGATGCTCCTGCGCGACGACCTCGACACCCCTGTGTTGGTCGTCCAGGCCGAGGGCGACCTGGGCGGCCTGCTCGACTCGGCGCGCTCGCGCCAGCCGGACTCTGACAACGTGGTGACCTGGGAGATCGCCGGCCAGGCGCACGCGGACGCCTACCAGTTGGGAGAGCTGGCGGGCCTGGTCGACTGCGGTGGTGCCATCAACAGTGGCCAGCAGGTGTTCGTCGTGCGGGCCGCGCTGCGTCACCTGGTGTCGTGGGTGGCCGGTGGGGCCAGGCCGCCTGGCGCGCCGCCGGTCGAACTCGACGACGACGAGGTGATCGCCGGCGATCTGGGCATCGGCCGCGGTGGCGTACGCACTCCAGCTGTAGAGGCCCCTGTCGAGAAGTTGGTCGGGGCCCCGTACCTGCAATCTGCGCCCTTCTGCATGCTCCTCGGACGCACGGAGGAGGTGGCCGAGGAGCAGTTGCGTCAGCGGTGGTCGGGCCGGGACGAGTACCTGCGCGCCTATGAGGAGGCCACCGACCGGCTCATCGCGGAGGGCTTCCTGCTGGCCGACGACCGCGCGGAGATCCTCGCCGACGCCCGGCCCGAGCGCATCACGTGGTGAGGGCGGGCCGGTCGATGGCGCGGTCCAGGGTCATCTCCCTGTGCACCGCTGCGGTGGTCGTGCTCTTCGTTTCCGTCCAGATCGCCCTGCCGACCCTCCTCCTGGC
The DNA here is from genome assembly GCF_057773085.1 of Dietzia sp. IBK-p2-16D. Taxonomy (NCBI): domain Bacteria; kingdom Bacillati; phylum Actinomycetota; class Actinomycetes; order Mycobacteriales; family Dietziaceae; genus Dietzia; species Dietzia sp. IBK-p2-16D. The sequence goes on from NZ_JBYMTL010000002.1 coordinate 318,482, forward strand.
CACGCGGTGGGCCGAGGAGGGAGGACTTCCGACCCGCGAGTACCCGTTCAGCTGGCAGATGTTCTCCGCGGTGGAGCACGGGACGTACACCGGCTCGACCGCGGAGGGCGCCGAGAGGGTGCTGGATGTGGGAGATCTGCCGATGGTCACCCGCGCGATCTCCTACAGCGATGCCGTGCCGGGGATGCTGTGCCAGCGGTACCCCGATCTGGTCTCGGTGGCGCGAACCGGTGTCGAGGACGGTCTGTCGGTCCACGAGAGGGAGTACCGGTGCTGACCGTCTTCCGAACCGTCTTCGGCGCGTTGGTCGCGGTCAAGGTGCTGCAACTGACGGTGGTCGCGTCGATCTCCCACGAGGACGGGATCGGGTTCACCGACCAGGCACCGGTCGCACTGCCTGTGGGGGTGGCAGTCCTATCGGCGGCGTTCCTGCTCGTGCGGGGCTGGTGGCCTCGGCTTGCGGCCGCGGCGGCGCTCGCGGGACTGTCGGTGTTCCTTTTCGGTCTCGGGATGTACAACCACCACACCTATCTGATGATCGTCATCTGCGCGATCCTCGCGATGGGTGTGAGTGAACCCCAGCTATTGAGGATCCAGCTCACGATCGTCTACGCCTTCGCCGCCCTGACCAAGGTCAATGAGACGTATTTGTCGGGTTCCGAGCTCTATGCATCCATGGTCCAGCACGGCTTCTGGCGGACCATCGTCGGTGCCGATCCCCCTCCCCAGTTCCTCGTGGCGGTCTCAGTCGCGTCCATCGCGATCGAGGCGTTCCTGGCAGTTGGGCTCTGGTTCGCGCGGACTCGCTGGGCGGCGTTGGTGGTGGGGATTCTCTTCCACATCGGGCTCATCACCTTCGTCACCGACGGGGTGGGCTTGTTCCTCGATCTGTCGATCTACGGGGCGATGATGCTGTGCCTCTACCTGCCGTTCTTCCGGGATCACATCGCCCCGCCGGTCCGGGACGGTTCGAGGGCGCTACCTGCGGGTCGGCCATGACACTGGATGAGGACAGTCGCCGGATGCAGGCGACATGATCGGCCTTCCCGGCCAATGGGTGAGCGGTACCTGCCAAGGCACGTGGTGAGCACACCATTCGGAGCCATTTAGTGCCGTTCGTATCCGGGTCCTCCCCGTCATCTGACGACTGACGCCACATTCGTCGAATCGACTCGCGACCCGCGAGATAGCTGGCTCGAGCGGATCCCGCTGGATTACACCCGTGCGGGACGGCATGCCGCCAACCGTCGCCGCTGTGTCACAGGGTCTAGTTTGATACTTATGAAACACCTTCCCGTGGGGTTTAGGATCTATTGATACAGATTCCGGGCGGAAGGGTCTCCTCATGGCTGATCGAATCGGGACGTTGCTGAACCGTTCTGGTGATGGTGGCGAGGAGGTGCTCATCGTCAGCCGCGGGAGTGTGCGGACTCGGTTCCGTCGCCGGGACGAGCTGGGCTGGAACTTTCGGGTGGAGTCGACGGACTCGGAGAACATCATCGAAGGGAGACCGGAGTCGAAGCCGAAGCCGGCTCGCCGGGCCTCGCGTCCGCGCGTCGGTCAATGGCCCCGCCGGCGTGATGATCGGTGTACTCATCGGGCGGGGCCCATTCGGGTAAGGAAGCTTGCCAACGCTCCTGTGCTGGGCTGCGACGGGAAGTGCACCGAAGATCGGCTAGGCGTATTGCGCTAGTCCATTTCCGAGTGACCAGTTTTCTTGCGCTACCTCGACCAGGCTCACGAAAACGTCTTCAGGCCGAAGGCCTGGATCCTGACCCGCGAGTTCGGCTATCCGTCCGAAGAGTGCTTTCTTCTGTTCAATCGTCCGCGTGTTGTTCGCAGTAATCTGTATGAAGACCAGGTCGTCCGTCCGTGGGATCCCGAGATAAGATTTCCCGTAGCGAAAATTCGCAGCATCGTGTTCGGTGATAACCGCAAATTGGTCATCCTCCGGAACGTTGAAGGTCTCGCGCAAACTTTGGTAGACGCTGTCGATAATTGCTTGCCGGTACGAGTCGGTCTTGCCGGCAAGCATATTGATGTGAACAAGAGGCATATTCTTACTTTCCTTCTTCGTCGCCCGGCAAGGGGCGTGCTTATCGGCCTTCCGCCTTCTCGCCGCGCAGCGTCATCACGGCGCTGGTCACTGTCGCGACCGGCTTTCCGTCGAGGCGGGTGATCTCACAGAGGTAGTGACTCACCGTTCGTCCGCGGTGGGTTGCGTGTGCTGTCGCGGTGAGCTGTTCACGCCACACCGGTCGCAGGAACGTCGCCTTGAGATCGATGCTCGTGAACGATTCACCCGGACGGATCAGCGTGGACTGTGCGGTGCCGATCGCGGCGTCTGCCAGCTCGACCAGCATCCCGCCGTGCACAGTCCCCTGCTGATTTCCATGAACTGATGCGTCGGCATCCAGTTGCACCACCGCGCGGCCGAGATCGATTTCGGCGATTCGGAAGCCCAGGAATTGGGAAATCGCGGTCGGATACCGCATGTGCGTGCGATCGCCCGGCTCCAACGTGCCGGCGACATGCTTGCGGAGGTAGTCGATTACAGGAAGATTCTGCAGAGCGTCAGGCATGGGGTCCCTCTCGTGATGTGGTTGGCCCAGACGCTAATCCCCCGGGGTTGGTACGATCCACATATTGTCCTAGATACACACGCGGAAAGGAGGGCTGTGCGTCCAGCCGCCTACAAGTCGATCGTCGATCAGATCGCCGCAGGCATCCGCAGCGGTGAAATGCCCGCCGGAACCAAACTTCCTACCCACCGTGCACTGGCCGCCGAGCGCCGGATCGCCTTGGCTACGGCCACGCGCGTGTACTCCGAGCTCTCCGCAATGGGATTGATCGCCGGAGAACCCGGGCGAGGGACCTTCGTCCGCGATCAGCAGGGGCATGACGGACTGGAACCGTCCCGGCGACTCACCGTGCCTCGCATCGCGGACCTGTCGTTCAACCAACCCTTGGCGACTGACCAGGTCACACTGTTACGCCACGCGCTGCGCGAAATGTCGACTTCGGGCAATCTCGATTCACTCCTGTATCAACAACCGCCCGGCGGACGCAGTCACGAGCGGGCCATTGTCGCCACCTACCTCCTCGACCGGAATATCGACGTGCCCCCCGCAAGGGTTCTCTTGACAGGAGGGGCACAACAGGCCCTTGATTGCGTCTTGACCTCCACCGCCAAGGCGGGCGAGGTCATCGTGGGCGATGCACTCACCTATCCCGGCCTGAAAATGGTGTGCACCGCACGTGGACTCGATCTTGTCGCTCTCCCTACGACTCCCGACGGCCCGGACCTGGACGCGCTCGACCGGATATGTGACGTTCGACCCGTCCGCGCGATCTACACCATGCCCACTGTCCACAATCCCCTCGGTTGGACATTGGACGACATCACGCGCGAACGCCTGGCGAGCATCGCCCGCGCCCACGACGTCCTTCTCGTCGAGGACGGAACGTACGCCTTCCTCGACGATCAAGCACCGCCGCCGCTGCAGGACATCGCCCCGGAGCGAACCTTCCACATCGCCAGCCTGTCGAAGAACGTCGCCACCGGCCTGCGCTTTGGATTCGCCGTGGCTCCCGACCAGCACGTCGAGACACTCACACGTAGCCTGCGCGCCACGAGCTGGGGCGCCCCCGGCATCGTCACAGCCTTGGCAACCGGGTGGATCAAGGACGGGACCGTCACCAGGCTGGAGGAGGGGCGACGCGGTGACGCCCGATCCCGTCAGCAGATCGCGCGCCGAGCACTCCGCGGGATGGAGTACACAGCCCACCCCGCGTCGTATTTCGGCTGGCTACGGCTGCCGGCGGACATGCGCGCCGATCAGGCTGCAACCCGGCTGGCCGAAGCCGGGATCTTGGTCTCCACCGCAGAGGCCTTCGCCATCACGCCCCACGCGCCCCACGCGCTCCGTCTCAGCCTCGCCACTCCAGCTCTCGGCGATCTGGAGGGAGCTCTAGAGCTGCTTTGCTCGACCCTTGCAGCCATACCTCGGTGATTGCCGACTGAGTGTGCTCTACCGGAGACACCTCGCCGTGATGACCATTGTCGGCCGCAGTGTCTTCGGAAGCCTGCGCGTAGAGGGAGGGTTCTGGTTCCGCAACCCGGACAGGGGGTCAACCGCCATCTCAGGCGAGGCGGCGCGCCAAGTGGTTGATGTCGGTGACCTCGAGGTCCGGCCTGGTGAAATGCTCTGGGTAGGCGCCGTTGGTGCGATTGATCCAGGCAGTCGCCATGCCGATACGGTGGGCGCCGTCGATGTCCCAGGGATGGACGGCCACGAGCATGGCATCTCCGGGGTCGACAGCGCACTGCTCGAGTGCGAACTCGTAAGCGGGGGCGGCTGGTTTCCACACGCCGGCGGAGTCGACGGACAGCAGCATGTCGAAGTCGCCTCGGACACCGGCGGACGTGAGCAGTTTCTCCGCGACGTGCGTCGAGCCGTTGCTCAGGGTGATCAACCGGATCCCCAGCGTCGTCAACGCCCTGATGCCGTCGACGACATCAGGGTGGGGGTCGAGGCCGCCAAACCCACTCATGATGTGTTCGACCGCCTCGTCGAGAGGTCGATTGAGCTGGACCTGCGACAGCATGACCTTCAGAAGCCCGGTGCCGATGTCGGCGAACGGGCGAGCGGCGCCGGCGGCGGTGAGGGCGAAGCCGTCGCGGAGGAGATCCGCGAACCACAGGGGGAACAGCGAGCCGAGTGCCCCGACGTCGGCGAACCGAGCGGACATCGCCGTGGTGTCGGACAGGGTTTCGTTGACGTCGAACACGATCACCCGTGGGCGGCGGACCCTCGGCCCGTCGCCTCGATTCTGTGCGCGATCGGCTGGTGTGTCGGTCACGTCGAGACCTCCTGGTCGCCGGGATGGCCGCACATACGGACCGTCGGTGTGCTGAGAATAGACGGCGGGCACCGCGGCGACCGCGGCGTCACTGCGGACCGGTATCGGTTCACGACGGGAATCCGCGAGCGCCGGGGACGTCGAGTGCGATGGCTAGGGTGAGCCCATGGACGCCGACATCAACTTCTACTTCGACCCGGTCTGCCCCTTTGCCTGGATGACCAGCAAGTGGGTGCGCCAGGTGCAGGCGCAGCGCGACTACTCCGTCGACTGGCGATTCATCTCGTTGCGCCTGGTCAACGCCCAGGTCGACTACGACGCGCACTTCCCCCCTGAGTACGAGGCCGGCCACACCGCCGGGTTGCGGCTCCTGAGAGTGGCGGCTCGTGCGCGAGCCGAGCACGGCCGGGCGGCGATGGCGCCGCTGTACGCCGCCTTCGGGGCGCGCATCTTCGACACCGCTCCCGACGCCGGCGACGACCGCAGCGAAGGCGAAGAGCGTGAGCGGCGCGGGACGAGCGAGTTCGCCGAGCTGGTCCTCGCCGACGCTGGTCTACCGATCGAGTTGGCGGACGCCGTCGACGACGAGTCGTGGGACGCCGAAATCCGCCGGGAGACCGACGAGGCGCTCGCACTGACGGGCAAGGACGTGGGCACGCCCATCATCCACTTCGAGCCACCGACCGGCGTCGCCTTCTTCGGGCCCGTGATCAGCCGGCTGCCACACGAGGACGCGGCGGCCGAGCTCTGGGACCACGTGGTGGGGCTCGCCCGTTTCCCGGGTTTCGCCGAACTCAAGCGCAGTCTTCGCGAGAAGCCGCAGCTCGCCGCGTTCGGAGTCGACGCGGACACGGTCGGCCAGCAGGAGGACTGGCACGGCGGCAGCCGTCGGCAGAAGAAGTGAGGATGACCGTTCGAGCCCCGGTGGCGAACCAGAGGTTCCTTCCTCGCAGCGGCGTCGCCTGAGGGCTGTTGCGCTCCAGATGCGGGACGCCGGGGCTACCGGTGAGCTCGTCGTCGTCGACCTGTGACGGCATGGAGCACCAACGCGAGCATCACCGTCGCGCAGCAGATCACACCCACGCCGAACGCCATCGTGATGCCCTCGTCGGTCGAGTAGGCGGAATCTGACGGGTGGGCGGCGAGGACCGCGGCCGACAGTGCCGCGCCGACCGCGCCGCCGACTGTGCGCAGCACCTGGTTGAAGCTCACTGCACTCCCGAGCTGGTCGACCGCCACGCTGCGGGCGATGAGCGCGGGCATCGCGGCGTAGCCCGACCCGATCCCGGCGCCGAAGAGGAACATGCCGATGGCCAGCGTCCGGAAGTCGCCGTGACGAAGCCACAACAGCACCGATGCCACCGTCATCACCGCCGCGCCGGCGGGCAGGAACACCGCCATGTCGTAGCGGCGGGACAGCGCGCGGACCACGCGATTGGCCACGAGGCTGCCCACTGACAGCGGCGCCATCATGAAGCCCGCCCACATCAACGGCACCGCCAGGCCGAAGCCGGTGTCGGCAGGTGCCTGGGCCACGAGGCTGGCGATGGACAGGCCGATGTACATGGCGGTGCCCAGGCCGATCGCGGTGGCGTTGGCCAGCAGGACCTCCGGTCGGCGGACCACGCGCAGATTGACCAGGGGATGCAGGGTGCGGATGCTGTGCACAATCCAGAAGAACAACGTGTTCAGCGCGACGACCAGGACGACCAGCGCGGTGGCCGACCCCCAGCCCCAGGTCTGGCCCTCGGATATCCACAGCAGCAGCGCGGCCAGCCCGCCGCCCAACAGCAGGGCACCGCCAACATCGAACGGCGTCCGGGGTGCGAGCGGATCGGGGCCGGCGGGGACGAAGCGCCAGACACCGATGGCCGCCGTGGCGACGAACAGCGCCGCGAAGGCGAACGCGGCCCGCAGGTCGAACGCGGCCGCGAGGATGCCGGTGAGCGGATACCCCAAGCCCATGCCCACCGAGACGGTGACCGACAGGGTCGAGATCGTGGGCTGGGATTCGGTGAAGGTGAGGTGTCGACGTGCCAGTGCGATGGTGATGGGCACCGTGCCGTAGAGGAGCCCCTGCATCGCGCGGCCGATGAGGAAGACCGTGAAGTTGGGCGCGACCGTGGCGACGATCGACCCGAAGAAGATGACGCCCAGACTGGTCATCAGCAGCGCGCGGGTGTGGGGGCCGTCGGCGAGGCGGCCCATGATCGGGGTCGCGACCGCGCCGACGAGCAGGTTGGCCGTGAGCATCCACTGTGCCGTGCTCACCGGGATGCCGAACTCCGTGGCCACCGACGGGACGAGCAGCATGCCCAGTGAGCTGACGATGGAGCTGGTCAGGGCAGCGTAGACGAGCGCCTGGACGAACCAGCGGGGTGCCGGTCGGCGGTGGGGGGTCATCGGGCGTCCTCCGAGTCGAGGCGGTGCAGGAGGGGGATCACCGCGGCGAGTCGGGCGCGCTCGGCGTCGTCGAGCTGACCGGTGAGCGCGTGGGTCAGCCAGTCCTGGCCCGCGCCGCGTTCGGTGCGGAGCTGCTCGCGCCCGTCTGCGGTGATGGTGACGAGGGTGCGGCGGCCGTCGGCCGGATCCTGACTGCGCGACACCAGACCGAGATCCCGGAGTTCCCGGACCGCGTTGGCGACGGCCTGGTGACTGATCCGCTCGAGGCCGGCCAGGTCGGTCGCGGTCAGGGGCCCGCGCTGCTCCAGATGGGACAGGATCCCGACCTTGCCCAGCGACAACGTCCGGTGGGAGTTGAACCGTCGCCACAGGGGGCGCAGTACTTGGCGGAGGTCCTCTGCGAGGTCGGCGATGTCGGGCCGCGGGGCAGCGGTCGGGTCGATGGGCGGGTCGGCGGGTGTCACTCCGGCGAGTCTACAACCTGCTTGCGCAACCTGCTTGCGCAACCGTAGGGGCGGCGGTGGGGGACGTATCGAGAAGACAGTTCCGCACACCTGCCTCTCGGCGAAGGTGTGCGGAACTGTCTTGTCGACGACGGGCCCGGCGTTCCGGAGCCGCTGGCCTCAGTAGGTCCCGCAGTTGCTCGGCGCCGGGACGCCGCCCACGCGGTCGTCCAGGTACCGCAGGGTGCTGTCCAGACCGGTGAGCATGGGCGCGGCGTGGCCGATCACCAGCCCGGGTGCGACGGGAGGCGACGGGTCGATGACCATGTCCACGGTGGCGCCCTGCGCGCACCAGTCGCGACCGAGCTGCTGTGACTGGTGACCGGGGACGACGTCGTCGTTCACCGGCGAGAGGATCCGCACCGGCGTGGTGGGCGCGAGCCGGCCGATCCGCTGACGCTCGAGGAACCCCATGAGCACCGGCTCGGAGCGCACGATGTCACCGGCCGACCGGCCCGAGACCGTGAAGTCGGTGGTGCGCTGTTGGAAGAACTGGACGGCGGTCTCGCCGATGCACTGGTCGGCGGTGGTGGCGAGCATGGCCCGGCCGCGGTCGTTGAAGTACGGGTCGATCAGCGGACCCATCTCCGGGTAGGCGTCCAGCAGGCTGTTGAGCGAGTAGCCGATCACTCCCGCGATCGCGGTGCCGTCCACCTGCTCGAGGGTGGCCAGCAGGTCGGCCGGCGGCGAGCCCGCAGCGGTACCGACCAGATTGACCTCCGGCGCGTACTGCGGGTGCAGTTCGGCGGCCGCGGCCACCGCGCCGCCGCCCTGCGAGTAGCCGGCGAGGACCGTGCGGGCGTCCGGGGCGACATCGGCGCCCGGCACCGACGCCGCGACGCGCGCGAGGTCGAGCACGGCGCGTGCCTGGGACTCGCGGTTGATGTACGAGTGCAGTCCCGGCGTGCCCAGGCCCTCGAAGTCTGTGACCGCGACGGCGTACCCGCGGGCCAGCAGGGCGTAGGCCTGGATGAGTTCGTACCCGAACCCGACGCCGGGCGGGTCCGTGCGGACGGTGGCGAGGTTCTGGAACGTCTTGGACGGCGCGCAGTGGTCGGCCTGGCCCTGGGTCCCCGGCGCGACGACCGCCAACGGGCGTGACCCGGGTCCGGTCCACGGTGCGCGCGGCTGCAGGTAGGTGCCGGTCACGGCGATGGCCTGGCCGCGCGAGCCGACGGAGGTGTACATGATCCGCTGCGCATCCGTGGACAGCGGGCCGGCGCCGTCGGAGATCGGAGCGGCGCCGGGGATCGGCGGGATCGCCCCGGCCAGCGGGAACGGCTCGGTCTTGATGAGCTCACCGGAGGTCGCGGGCAGGGCGGCCGGCGGCTGGTAGAAGGTGGGCGCCGGATCGTTGGACGACCCCTGAGCGCCGGCGGCGGGAGCGGCCAGGGCTCCTCCGGCGACTGCGGTGGCGATGGCGGCGGCGAATGCGGCTGCGCGCATCGCGGTTCGACGAAGTGGCACGGTCCCCCCGGACTGCTGTGGTGCGAGTCACTGACAAACGGAGTGTAATCCGTCCGTGCCCAGCACATGGACACCACCTGGGTAAGTGTTGTGCCAGCCCTTCCGGACTCGAGGCGACGAGGTCTGGTCGAGGAGGACGTGAGTGTGGATCGCTACGGGCTGTGGTCGGCCGGGTCCGTCTCGTCCGAGGCCATCGCCTGCAGTCGCGCCAGGTCCTCCGGATGTAGGCCCGGTTGTTCCGCCACCGCCTCCAGGGTCAACCGCATCTGACGATCGAGAGAGTCGGCGCGGGCGTGACATCCCGCGGCGTCGACGTGGGAGATGAGCATGCGCAGCACCCGGAGCAGTGTCGCCACCACCTCGGGTTGATCGAGGCAACTCTGACGTAGCTGGTCGAAAGCGTGCGCGACGTACTCGTCGGGGTGGAGGTTCCAGGGCTGGACCAGTACGCGTCCCTCGTCGTCGTGTATCGCGAGCGGCGCCGGCGGGCAGGTGAGGACCTTCCGCATCAGGGTGCCCAGGCGCAGGATGATCTCGACTGCAGTGGTGGGATCGTTGACCGCCGGGCTCAGTGCTCGTAGGCCGATGTCGACCAGTTGGCGGATGGCGAAGTCGACGTCCTGGAGCATGGTCCGGGCGGCGGTGACGTCGATTGCCTCGGCGAGCGCGTGCCGCGTGCGCCGCGTCTGGGGCGGGTGCACTGTGAAGAGCGGCTCGCCCTCGTGGATGTAGGCGCCCACCCTCGTCTCCAGTCTCACCGTGGTGCCCGGTGGGACACTGTTCAGCATCTGCTCGGTGTCCACCTGGCTGATCCACCCGCTGCGCCGCGAGCAGACGGCCGTGGCGTCGTCCGGCACGGGGAAGTCTGCGGAATCCGCCCCGTGTAGACCGTCGGGTGTCCGGCTCACCTTGGTGACCACGTCCCGTCCCTCGGCGGAGATGACGCGCGCGAGGTTGCCGACCTGGAGGCCGCGGGCCAGGTGGTCCAGGTGCGCGATGATGCCGACCACGGTGACCAGCGTCAGGACCACCGCCAGCGTCACGGAGATCCGTGGGGCGGGCGCCGTCGCCTCGCCGTTGATGCTGGGGAGGATGAGCACGCAGTAGAAGAACGTGCCGACCAGTAGCCCGATCACGCCCTGGCTGAGGCGGTCGCGGATGAACGAGCGCATCACCCGAGGCGAGAACTGGCTGCTGGCCAGCTGCAAGCTCACGACGGTGAGAGAGAAGACGACGCCGACGGTGGTGATCATGGCGCCGGCGACGGTCGAGACGAGCCACGTCGCGGCGTTGCTGCTCATCGCAAGCGTCAGCGGAACCTCCGCCTCGTCGCCGAGGTCGTTGTCGATGGCGGTGGCGGCAACCGCCAACAGCACGCCACCGAGCATCACCAGGGCGGGCAGGAGGAACAGGCTCTCCCGGAACCGGTACCGGATCCCGGCGACGCGCAGTCTCCACGCCACCCCCTCGCCGCCCATCACCGCGCCACCCACGTGCTCATACCGTCAGAGGGTACGTCGACGACCGGAGAGTGCCGGGCCGGACGGACGGTCCGCGGACCGGTTCGCCTCTCGTCCCGACGGGGTTAGGTGTGCATGCCCACGGCGAACCACCGGGTCGCCTCGTCGACGATGTCGTCGATGCCGGCACCGGTCTCGGACTGGAGCCATGCCGTGACGAGCTCGCCCAGGCCGCCCACCAGCAGCCGCGCGCTGATCTCGTCCCGTGGGGACGGGAGCGCGCGGGGCCCGAACAGGGCCCGGGCCTGGGTCACGACGAGGGCGGCGAAGTCACGGTAGAGCTCGTGTCGCCGGTGCCGGAGGGCCGGGACCGTGGCCGACTCGATGATCGCCACCCGGCCTTTGCGGGGGTCGTCCGTGAGCAGGGCCGTGAAGGCGGCCAGTGCGGCGTGCGCCTTTGCCGCGGCGTCGCCCTCGGTGTCGGAGAGCGCGGCGAGAACGGCGGCCCGGACCTGGTCGGCGATCTCGTCGACCAGTGAGAGAAGCAGCTGGTCGCGGCCGGTGAAGCTCTCGTAGAAGTAGCGCTCGGTCAGTCCTGCCTCGGCACAGATCGCCGTCATGGTGGTCCGCTCGACACCACGGGCCCCCGCGAGCTCCAGGGCGGCGTCGAGGAGCTGGCGGCGCCGGGCGGCACGGCGTTCCTCTGCGCTGGCGCCTCGGTAGCGGCGTGGGGTCTGAGCCATGTTCCGATCTTGACAGGGGGCCCTGTCTGATTCAAACTCGTTCAAACTGACAGGGCCACCTGTCAGACAAGCGGTCGGGTCGGCCGGTGACGGACAGGCCCGCTCGAGGATCGAGGGATGCTCGTGACACGGACATTGGCGAACGCACCGACGGGTAGTGGGCTGACCCCGGTTCCGGGAGACGGCGGTCTGCCGCTCCTGGGTCACGGGCTGGACTACCTCAGGGATCCGATGCGGCTCTGGGAGCAGCGATACCGCCGCTACGGGGCCGTGTCGTGGTTCCGCGCGTTCGGTACGAGGATCGTGGCGCTGCTCGGGCCGGATGCATCGGGAGTGGTGCTCCAGAACCGCGACAAGGCGTTCGCCAACGGTGACGCCTGGCAGTTCCTCATCGGCCCGTTCTTCGACCGTGGCCTGATGCTCCTGGACTTCGACGAGCACATGGCCCACCGCCGGCTGATGCAGGAGGCCTTCACCTCCGACCGCCTCGCCAGGTACGCGGCGGCGATCGACCCGGCGGTCCGCACCGCCGTCGAGGAGTGGCAGCCCGGGGAGCACGTGGAGGTCTATCCCCGGCTCAAGCAGTTGACGTTGAATCTCGCCGTGGAGGTATTCATGGGCGGCGCCCCGGGCGCCAGTCAGGAGCGTCTCGATCAGGTCAATGCCGCCTTCATCGACTGCGTCCAGGCGGCGACCGCGCTGGTGCGGTACCCGATCCCGGGCGGGCGCTGGCACCGCGGCCTGGTGGGTCGCCGCAGGGTGGAGGAGTTCCTCCGCGAGTACCTGCCGGCCAGGCGGGCGGGCGACGGCGACGATCTGTTCTCGGTGCTGTGCCGGGTGGAGGTCGACGGCGAGCGGTTCAGTGACGACGACGTCATCAACCACATGATCTTCCTGCTCATGGCCGCGCACGACACCTCCACCATCACCATCTCGACGATGATGCAGTACCTGGGTCAGCATCCGGAGTGGCAGCAGCGGTGCCGGGAGGAGTCCCTGGCGATCCCGGGCGAGGCGATCAGCTACGAGCAACTCGCGGAGCTGCGGTCGCTCGATCTGGTGATGAAGGAATCGCTGCGCCTGGTGTCCCCGGTACCGACGATCGCGCGCACGGCCGTCAAGGACACCGAGGTGCTGGGGCACTTCATTCCGGCGGGGACCATGGTCGCGATCGCCCCGTACTTCACCCATCACCTCGAGCAGTACTGGCCCGATCCGGAGAGGTTCGATCCGGGCCGGTTCTCCGACGAGCGCCGGGAGGACAAGGTCCACCGGCAGGCGTGGCAGCCGTTCGGTGGCGGGGTGCACAAGTGCATCGGCATGCATTTCGCCGGGGCGGAGGTGTCGCTCGTGTTGCACCACCTGCTGCGCAACTTCGAGTGGCACGTCGACCCGGACTACACGGCGCCGATGGACATGAAGTCGCTGCCCTTCCCGAAGGACGGACAGCCGGTCCGCCTATTGAGGCGGGCGGCGCCCTTGCGGGCGTAGCGGCGCGCCCGGACCGGCTCCCGGAAATTCAGGGAACTCATAGCCCGCCGGGGTAGCGGATGCTGTCGCATCAACATAGTATGTGACGTATCTCACACGGAGTGTGTGGGCTCACGGAAGGCGATCGCCATGACCATCCACGCCACCCCAGGTTCCGGGCACGCGAACGCCGAGCATGACGCGGCGGTCGGCAGGAGGAGGTCCCTGCCGATCGTGCAGAGCAAGATCGGCGCTCCGCTGGCCTTCGTCGGCCTGGCGATCGGCATGCTCAGCCTGTACCTGCCCTGGGTGTCCGGCGGCGGCCGGTCCCTCTCGGGTCTGGAGCTGCCCGAGGTGCTCGGTCTGCGGGAGATCACCCCGGTGAACTTCCTCGGGCTGGTCGGGCTCCTGTTCCTCACCGCGGTCATGCTCGTCGCCAGGCTGGGCATCTTCGCGATCCTCAACGCGGCGACCGCGGTCCTGGTCCTCGTCGCCCACCTCGGGTTCGTCTACGTGCTGTACGGCTCGACCGGGACGTCGGACCCGATCCTGTCGGGGCTGCCCCTCGATGCGGCGGTCACCTACGGCCCGTACGTCGCCGCGGTGGGATTCGTGCTGGTGATCATCGGTTCCGCCATAGCGGCGATGACGTCCGACTACCTGCTGCCGGATCGTGCGGAAGGCCGGCTCCGCGACCAGCTCTGATATCTCCGCTCGCGACCTCCCGGGTCGCGCGAGGGCCGCCAACCGGGTCGACCGGGTGGCGGCCCTCGCTGCATTGAGCCGACTCTTGCCAGAGGTACCCTAGGGGGGTACCGTATGCGGCATGGCTGAGCACGGATACACCCCGCACAAGGAGGACCACCTCAAGCGGCTGCGCCGCATCGAGGGCCAGGCCCGCGGGCTGCAGCGGATGGTCGAAGAGGACAAGTACTGCATCGACATCCTCACGCAAATCTCCGCCATGACCCGCGCCCTGCAGTCCGTCTCCCTGAGCCTGCTCGAGGAGCATCTCGGCCACTGCGTCGCCGGGGCCATCGAGAACGGCAGTCCGGAGGAGGCCGAGGCCAAGCTCGCCGAGGCCAACGCCGCCATCGCCCGCCTGGTCAGGTCCTGACCACCCCGCCGACCGACCGTGCGATCCGACAGTCACCGCACACCCGCCATCCGAACGAGGAGAACGCCATGTCCGCCACCGCAACCTTCACCGTCTCCGGCATGACCTGCGGCCACTGCGTCGCCTCCGTGCAGGAGGAGGTCTCGGAGATCTCGGGAGTCACCGAGGTCGAGGTCGATCTGGAGTCGGGTCGCCTCGTCGTCGTCTCCTCCGATCCGGTCGATCCCGCGGCGGTCCGTGCCGCCGTGGACGAGGCCGGGTACACCGTCACCTCTGAGGGGTGAGGACGCCGTGACCACCAGCGAGTCCGCCGCGCCCACCGCCGGCACCACGTTCGTCGAGCTGCAGATCGAGGGCATGACCTGCGCGTCGTGCGCCAACCGGATCGAGCGCAAGCTCAACAAACTCGACGACGTCACCGCCGAGGTCAACTACGCCACAGAGAAGGCGCGCGTGCGGATCCCCGAGGGACTGCAGCCGCAGCTCCTGCTGGACACCGTCGAGCAGGCCGGGTACCACGCGCGGCTGCCCCGGCCCCGGACGCCGCGGCGCCCCACGTCCGCGGCCACGGAGGCGGCCACCGACGGTTCCGTGACCGACACCGGGCAGGCGACCGGCCACGTCGGCAACGCCACCGGTAACAGCACTGCCGATGACTCCGCCGCGCCCGACCGGGTCGACGAGCTGCGTCAGCGCGTCCTCGTCTCCGCCGTCCTGTCGATCCCGGTCATCGCCATGGCCATGGTCCCGGCGCTGCAGTTCACCAACTGGCAGTGGCTGTCGCTGACGCTGGCCGCCCCGGTCATCGTGTGGGGCGCGTGGCCGTTCCACCGCGCCGCCGCGATCAACCTGCGCCACGGCGCGTTCACCATGGACACGCTCGTCTCGCTCGGTACGTCCGCGGCGTTCCTGTGGTCGCTGTACGCCCTCTTCTTCGGGCACGCGGGCATGCCCGGGATGACGCACGGCTTCGAGTTCAGCCTCTCTCCCAGTGACGGAGCCGGGGACATCTACCTCGAGGCCGCCGCGGGCGTGACCACGTTCATTTTGCTGGGCCGCTACTTCGAGGCCCGGTCCAAGCGCTCCGCCGGTGCCGCGCTGCGGTCGCTCCTCGAGCTCGGAGCGAAGGACGTCTCCGTCCTGCGCGGCGGTGTTGATGGCGAGCGTGTGGAGACCCGCATCCCGGTGGAGGACCTGCAGGTCGGCGACGAGTTCGTCGTCCGCCCCGGCGAGAAGATCGCCACCGATGGCGCGATCGTCGACGGCGCCTCCGCGGTCGACACCTCCATGGTCACCGGCGAATCCGTGCCTGCCGAGGTCGGCCCCGGAGACGTCGTGGTGGGCGGCACCGTCAACGCCAGCGGCCGCCTGGCCGTGCGCGCCACCCGCGTCGGCTCGGACACCCAGCTCGCGCAGATGGCGCAGATGGTCACCGACGCCCAGTCCGGCAAGGCCGCCGCACAGCGCCTGGCCGACCGTATCTCCGGGATCTTCGTGCCCGTCGTGCTGGTGCTGGCCGTGGCGACGTTCGCCTTCTGGATGGTCACCGGCGGTGGCGCGGCCCTCGCGTTCACCGCGGCCGTGGCGGTCCTCATCATCGCCTGCCCGTGCGCGCTGGGTCTGGCCACGCCGATGGCCCTGATGGTCGGCACCGGTCGCGGCGCGCAGCTGGGCATCCTCATCAAGGGCCCCGAGGTTCTGGAGTCCACCCGCAAGGTCGACACGATCGTCCTGGACAAGACCGGCACCGTCACCACCGGTCAGCACGCGCTGGTCACTACGGCTGTCGTGACCGGAGAGGACCGCGCTGAGGTGCTTCGCCGCGCCGGCGCCGTGGAGGACGCCTCCGAGCACCCCATCGCCCGCGCGATCGCCGCCGGTGCGCGCGAGGAGGTCGGCGACCTGCCGGCCGTAGCGGACTTCGCCAACCACGAGGGTCTGGGGGTGTCGGGGCGGATTGGCGACGACGACGAGGTGGTCGTCGTAGGCCGACCCGCCCTACTGGCTGAGCGGAACATGCCGCTGACGCAGGAGCTCGAAGGCGCGATGGCCGAGGCGGCCCGCGCTGGCCGGACCGCTGTAGTGGTGGGCTGGGGCGGGAAGGCCCGCGGGTGCCTCGTGGTGGCCGACCAGATCAAGGACACCTCCGCGGAGGCCATCCGCCGGTTCCACGAGCTGGGTCTCACCCCGATCCTGCTCACCGGTGACAACGCCGCGGTGGCCGCCTCGGTCGCCGCCGAGGTCGGCATCGACCCGGGCCCCCAGACGGTGATCTCCGAAGTCATGCCCGCGGACAAGGTCGACGTGGTCCGTCGGCTGCAGGCCGAGGGGCGCGTGGTGGCGATGGTCGGCGACGGCGTCAACGACGCGGCCGCCCTGGCCACCGCCGACCTGGGCCTGGCGATCGGCACCGGCACCGACGCCGCGATCGAGGCCTCCGATCTCACCCTGGTGCGCGGCGACCTGCGCTCGGCGGCCGACGCGATCCGGCTGTCGCGGAGCACTTTGGGCACCATCCGGGGCAACCTGTTCTGGGCCTTCGCCTACAACGTCGCGGCGCTCCCGCTGGCCGCGGCCGGGTTGCTCAACCCGATGATCGCGGGCGCCGCGATGGCGTTCTCCTCGGTGTTCGTGGTGGCCAACAGCCTGCGGCTGCGGAGGTTCCGCGCCACCGTCTGACCGCCACCCTTCCCAGATCCGCTACTCCGAATCGGCATCGGCTAGTCCAATTAGGATCGCCGATCCCGATTCGGAATAGCGGATTTCGTGGCTTTGGGCGGTCGGGGCAGGCTCTCGACCGGCTGCACCGGCCTGTCTTGCGTGGTTGGGTGGAGTGATGAGCTCTCACATGACCCCCGCGAGCGATAACCACGCGATAGACGCCGGTGCGACAGACGCCCATGCGGCAGGACTGCGGCACGCCGGGCTGCCGGGCGGGCCCGCCGACGCCGCCGGCCCCGGCGACCTGCCCGCCCCGACCGGCTGGGCCCTGCCGGTCATCACCCTGCTGGGCACCGCCGCCGCGATCGTGGTGGCGTTCATCGGCAGCGGAGCGCTGGGCGGGACGCCGATCGCCGAGGCCGCCGGCGGGGTCCTGTCCGCCGACGCGACCCCGGTGGCTCCCGCCGGGTCGGCGTTCAGCATCTGGAGCGTGATCTACCTCGGGCTCGCCGCATACGCGATCTGGCAGCTCACGCCGGTGGCCCGCCGCTCGGTCCGGCAGGCGGCGCTGCGGCCGTGGGCGCTGGCCTCGGTGCTGCTCAACGCCGCGTGGGTCTGGGCGGTGCAGTTGGAGCTGATCCTCGGCTCGGTGATCGTGATCGTGCTGCTGCTGGCGGTGCTGATCCGCATCATGTTCATTCTCGGCGCGCCGCGCATCGGCGGGGTGGTCGAGACCGTGGTCACCGACGGCACGTTCGGCCTGTACCTCGGCTGGGTGTCGGTGGCGTTCTTCGCCAACACGTACGCGTGGCTCGCGAGCGAAGGCATCGAGGTCGTGACCGAGGTGCCGTTCGGGATCGTCGGCATCTTCGTGGCCGCGGCTGTCGGCGTGGCGACCGCGCTCATCAGTGGCGGGCGGATCCCGCCGGCGCTGGCCACCGCGTGGGGCTTGGCGTGGGTTGCGTACGGCCGCACCTCGGGCGAGCACGAATCGGCGGCCCTGGTGTGGACGGCGGCGATCGCGTCGGTCGTGGTGGTCGTCGTTGCCCTCGTCCGGCGACTCACGGTCCGCAAGCGGCAGCCACGTCGTGCTGCCAAGGTCGGGCGCACGGCTTAGCGGGCCGCCAGGTCCAGCGTGGTCCGAGCGACTCAGCCCGCCAACGCCGCGGAGCGCACGGCCCAGTAGGCGGCGCCGACGACCGCGCCGATCACCATGGCCGGGCCGAACGCGATGCCGCTCTTGGCCCCCACCCGACCCGCGGCCAGGAGCACGAGCGCGACCGCGGCGTTGATGACGAACGCGGCCAAGGTCCCCGCGAGCACGGCGGGCCAGCCGAACCACCCGAGGAACGCGCCGAGCACGCCGGAGAGCTTGACGTCCCCCAGACCGAGGCCGGACGGATTGATGAGCGCCAACACGAAGTAGAACGCGAGCAGCGCGGCCGCCGCGGCGGAGGCCCGGCCGAACGAGCCCCATTCGTCGAACATCGCGGCCGTCGCCGCCAGCCCGAGGAACACCACCGGGTACAGGGGCAGGACCAGCGCATCCGGCAGGCGGAACACCGCCAGGTCGATCGGCACCAGCAGCGCGCACGCCACGGCCAGGACGAGGAACGTCACCAGGTCCGCCCAGCCCAGGGCCAGATGCGCGGCACCGAACCCTCCGGCCGCCGCCAACACGACGTGCAGGCCACAGCGCAGCCACCGCGAGTCCGACCCGGCGACCGAGCGCATCCATCGCCCGAGCACCGCCGCGGCCACACCGGCCACGACGGCCGAAGCCACGGCGATCACGAAGAGCATGTCAGGAGAACGCCTCCATCATGTTGATCACCGTCGGGCCGAGCAGCACGATGAACAGTACGGGCAGGATGCACGTCAGGAGCGGGAAGATCACCTTGACCGGCACCTGCTGCGCCTTCTCCTCCGCCCGCTGCCGCCGCTTGAGCCGCATCTCGGACGCCTGCGTGCGCAGCACGTCGGCGACGGAGATGCCGTAGGCGTCGGCCTGGATGATCGCGCGGATGAACCGGCGCAGGTCGGGCACGTCGGTGCGGATGGCCAGCTGCTCGTAGGCGGTCCGGCGGAGCTGGCCCACCTGGATCTCCTGCAGCGTGCGGATGAGCTCCTGCGCGAGCGGGCCGGTGCCGTTGCGCCCGGCGCGGGCCATGGCGGCGTCGAATCCGAGCCCGGCCTCCACCGCGATGGTCATCTGATCGAGGGTGTCGGCCAGCTCGAGCGCGATCTCGTCGTTGCGCTCCTGGCCGCGGCTCTGCAGGAGGAGCTCGGGCAGAAAGTAGCAGACGGCGGCCGTCCCCAGCATGAGCAGGAGGAGCAGCGGCTCCGGATTGGCCCGCAGTAGCGCCAGGCCCAGCAGCACCACGGCCAGAGGCAGGACGATCTTGGCCACGACGAGCCGTTGGATGGACCAGCCGCGGGGCCGGCCGGCGCGGATGGACAGCTTCTCGAGCCTGCGGATGGTGCCGACCGGCGTCAGTCGGCGGGCGACCTCGTACAGGCGGCTGCGGGAGTCGTCGTCGTCGACACCGGTCAGGTCGACGGCGGAGGCGAATCCGTCGTCGGTCCCGCGGCGGAGGTTGGCGACGGTGCGCGCCCGGACGGTGTCCCGGCCGGCGAAGACGGCGAAGGCCAGCAGGAACATGGATGCGGTCAGGACGAACACGGCCAACGCGGCGGTCAGCGGCATCGCGGGGGCCTCCTTTCGCGGAGACGGGCAGAGGGGGAGGGGAGGCCGGGGCCCGGGGTCGGGCGCCGGGTCAGAACTTGATGCGCACGACCTTGCTCAACCAGATCCCGCCGATGATGAGCATCACCACTCCGGCGGCGATCATCCCCCAGCCCAGCGGGCTCTGGGTGAGCACGCCGATGTAGGACGGGTTGGAGATGAACAGGAATCCGCCGATGCCGAACGGCAGTGCCATGAGGACGTAGGCGGACAGCTTGCCCTCGGCGGCGAGCGCCTGAACCTGTCGGCGGATCTGGTTGCGTTCGCGGATGGTGTGGCCGACGCCGTCGAGGACCTCGGCGAGGTTACCGCCGACCTCGCGGTTGATGGCGATCGCCTGGGTGACCCAGACGAAGTCCTGGCTGCCCATCCGGTTCGCGGTCTCCTCCAGCGCCGGGGCGAGCTCGCGACCGACGCGGGTCTCGTTGATGATCCGCGCGAACTCCTCGGAGGTGGGCTGCTCGGCCTCGCGGGCGACGGAGGCCAGCGCCTGGAGGAGGCTGTGTCCGGCGCGCAGGCTGCTGGCCATGAGCTGCAGGGAGTCGTCGAGCTGGTCCGCGAACGCGGCGCGTCGGCGGGCGGCGAGGACCTGGAGCAGGATGTATCCGCCCGCGGGGGCGAGGAGGGCGAGGAACACGCCCATCAGCGGTCCGATGAGGATGAGTCCCAGGGCGAAGGCGACGATCGTGGCGACGACGACGAGGAAGACGTAGTCCTGGAGCCCCATGCGGACGCCGGCGCGTTCGAGCTGGCCGGCTCCGGTGGTCCCGCGGCGGCGCAGGAGCGAGTCGATCGCCTCGGTGAGCGCGGTGGCGGTGCGGTTCAGCAGGCCGGGGCCGGCGGGCTGGTCGGGCCTCCGGCGCTCGCGCGGGATGTGGCCGCGTGCGGGGGCGAGCGCCAGGAAGGTGAGGACGGCGATGGCCAGGGTGACGGCGGCGAGCCCGAAGGCAGCGGGAGAGAACAGCGACGCGGTCATCGGATCGACCCCGCTCCGTCGGTGGTGGCCCCGAACACGCGGGGGGACAGGGTGATGCCGAGTTCGGTGAAGCGGTCGGTGAAGCGGGGGCGCACCCCGGTGGCGACGGGCTTGCCGAGGAATTTGCCGTCGGGGCCGACGCCGGCGGAGTAGTCGAACAGGAACGCGTCCTGCAGGGTGACCGTCTGCCCCTCCATGCCCTGGACCTCGGTGACGGCGGTGATGCGGCGGGTGCCGTCGCGGAGGCGGGTGAGCTGGATGATGACGTCGACGGCGGAAGCGATCTGCTCCCGGATGGCCCGTAGCGGCAGGTCCATGCCCGCCATGAGGACGAGGGTCTCCAGGCGGGCGATGGCGTCACGTGGCGAATTGGAGTGGACGGTGGAGAGTGAGCCGTCGTGGCCGGTGTTCATCGCCTGGAGCATGTCGAGGGTCTCGCCACCGCGGACCTCGCCCACCACGATGCGGTCGGGACGCATACGCAGGGAGTTCCGGACGAGTTCGCGGATGGTGATCTCCCCGCGGCCCTCGATGTTGGCGGGTCGGGACTCGAGCCGGACCACGTGGTCCTGCTGCAGCTGGAGCTCGACGGCGTCCTCGATGGTGACGATCCGCTCGCCCTCGGGGATGAACGAGGACAGGACGTTGAGCAGGGTGGTCTTACCGGATCCGGTACCGCCGGAGACGATGATGTTGAGTCGTGCCTGCACGCAGGCCTGCAGGACCTCGGCCATCTCGGGGGTGATGGTGCCGAAGCGGATGAGGTCATGGACCTGGTACGGATCCTTGGAGAACTTCCGGATGGTCAGCGAGGAGCCGTTGACCGCCAGGGGAGGGATCACCGCGTTGACGCGGGAGCCGTCCGCGAGGCGGGCGTCGACCAGCGGGGACGACTCGTCGACGCGGCGGCCGATGCGGGAGACGATCCGCTCGATCACCTGCCGCAGGTGGTCCTCGGAGGTGAATCGCGAGGGGTGCCGGGTGATCTGACCGGCGCGCTCGACGAAGATCATGTCGGGGCCGTTGACCATGATCTCGGTGATGTCCGGGTCCTCGAGCAGCTTCTCGAGCGGGCCGTGGCCCAGGACGTCGGCCTGGACGTCCGTGATGAGGCGCTGGCGCTGGTCCCCGGTCAGCGGGACGGTCTCGTCCTCGACGACCTTGTTGAGCTCGGCGCGGACCATGGTGTGGAGCTGGTCCTCGGTGAGCGAGGGGTTGTTCAGCCGGGCGCCGATGCGCTCGAACAGCGCGGTGGCCGCGCGTTCCTTGAGGGCGATCAGCGGATCCGCGGTGGGGTCGTCGGTGAGCGCCCCGCCCGCGGGCGCGAGAGATTGCGTGGTGCCCGCAGCGGCAGACCTCGTCGTCGTCGCCGTCGGGGTGGCGGTGGCCACGGACGACGTCGGGTCCGTGGCGGCGGGGACCGGCGCGGCGGCCTCGGTCGGGAGCGCGTCGGTGAGGGTCGTGCCGGTGGCGACGCGCGCGGCGCGGAGGCGATCGGACAGGCTCATGCCTTCACCCGCTTCCTACGGAGTCGGTGCCGGCCTCCCATGGTGAGGGGCACGGCGGTCTGGGTGGGGCGCATCGGCGCCGGGGTGAACTGGTCGACGAGCTTGCGCAGTTGCTTGGTCATCGGGTCGCGGGTGTCGCTCTGCAGGAGGGGTAGGCCCTGGTTGACGGACACCGGGACGGCCTTGCTGCGGGGGAGGACCAGGTCGACTCCGGCGCCGATGGTGGCTTCGGCGTCGGCCTTGGTCAGCCCGCTGCGCGGGTCGGCGAAGTTCACCAGGATGTGTCGTTTGTCGAAGTCCAGGGCCAGGTCGCGCAGGATGGCCATCTCCTTGCGCAGACCCCGGACGCCCGGCACGTCGAGACTGGTGAGGAGGACCAGCTCGTCGGCCTGGTCGATCGCGGCGAGCGCGTGATCGTCCAGCCCCGGGGCGGTGTCCACCACGACGTAGCGGAACTCCGAGGCCAGGGTCTTCAGCAGCTGGGCCACGTCGGCGGAGGTGATGTCGTCGGCGTCGGCGGGGGACGCCGGCGCGCACACGGTGTAGAGGCCGGTCTGGTGCTGGGTGAGGAAGGTCTTGAGGACCATCGAGTCCTTGACGGCCGGGCCGCGGACCACATCGAGAAGGGTGTGCTCGGGGTCGAGGTTGAGTGCGCTGGCCACGTCGCCGAACTGCACGTCCAGGTCCACGAGGACCGTCGAGTTCGGGGCGGAGCGGGCCAGGCCCACCGCCAGGTTGGTGGCGACCGTCGTCTTGCCGACCCCGCCCTTGGGGGAGACCACGCTGATGACGCGGCCGCGCGTGCTGGCGCTGCCGTTCATGGCGGTGTCGCCCGGCCCCTGGGGTGCAGTAGTGGCGGCGACCTGTGCGGCGCGACCGAGCACCGCCGCGAACTCGGCGACATCGGCCTCGGGGTGCACCACGTCGCACGCGCCGGCCCGCAGGGCGGCCAGGGCGAGGGCGTCGGGCTGCTCGCTTACCAGCACCACGGCCATGCCGGGGCAATCGGTCGCGAGACGGGACGAGAGCCCCAGCGCGTCCTCAAGGTTGGCGGCGGTGTCGATCACGACCACCTGCGGGATCGGTGCGCCTGTGCCAAGTCGTTGGAAGAGTTGCGGTGGGCCGGCGGGCAGCGGGGTGCCGGCGATCACCGAGATCGGCGCGCCGGTCGCGGTGGCGACTCGTCCGCGGAGGTCGGCGGAATCGGAGGCGATCAGTATGCGGCTCATCAGGAGAAATTCCTCATATCGACCTTGGGGGTGCCGTCCTGCGGGACGGTCGCGTCCTCGAGCGAGAGCCAGATGTTCGAGAATTTGGCAGCGTGGACGACGGTCAGTGACTGATCGGTGGTGAGCGCCATGGTGATCATCGCGCCGCCGTCGGGCACCGGGGCAGCGTCGGGGTTCTCGACCCCTTCGTTCGGCTGGGTCGCGCCAAGCCCGCCTTGGACGCGGGTCACAAGGATTTTTCGGAGAATGAGGCGAGTCCTCCCGTCGCCGACGGTGATGAATACGCCGACAGTGTCCCCGGGAGTGATGGTGCCGCCGACGATCTGCGGTGCGCCAAGCGAGATGGTCACTGAGTGGTACCCCTCGGGCACGGGGATTCCGCCGAAGCGTTCCAGCGACTGCCTGGTGACAAACCGGGCGCTTAAGAGCTGCTCCCCGGGCTGCAGATCGGTCGCGGCGACTCGGCTGGCCACCTCGGCGAGCGAACGGACCGGGTCGGGCCCGACCGCCGCCCGGGGCAGGCGCTGGGTAGTCACCGAGGCGGCGATCTCCTCCGACGGAGTGCCCTCGGCAATGGGTGCGGACACCACCAGGACCTCGATGGGATCCATGTTCGCCATCGCGCGACTGTCCGCGTTGTTCACGTAACTGACGAGCAGCACTGCGCCGAGGAGCGCGAGCACGCCGGCTGCAATAGCCGAGACGAGACGTCGGTTCATTGGTCTCTCACTAGTCAGGTAGTAGGTAGACGGCGGATGTGCCGAGGTTTGGCGCGTCCGGGCCGTAGGTGAAGTCGGGGTCCGTGTTCACCATCGAAGTGAAGTAGCCGCGGATGCACCGTTGGTTCTTGTCACACGGCGGATTCCAGCTCTGGCCGGAGAAGTAGTACCCGGTGACGTGGAACGCCGCGTAGCCGTAGACCTCGTACCAGGCGCCACGGCCGTTGCCGCCAGAAGTGGTGGAGTCAGCCTCGTCGAAGAGCGGAATGAGGATGGTCTTTCCTCGAATCGTCGAGAGGTCGCATTGGCCCGGGTTGTTGCCGGGCTCGCTGTAGGCCTTCGTGTTGATTCGCGTGGTGGTGTAGCAGCTCTTCTTCTCATCGGTCTCCAGCCACCCGAATCCTCCGGGAAGGAGGGTCGGGGACCCGTTACCCGTACCCGAACAGGTTCCGGCCGGTGTTGTGACGATCGTCTGTTCAACTCCTGACGGAATCCCGCCGAGGGAGAACTTGTTGAAATCGCACAGCGAGATGATGAGCGGGAGCGCCGCCGTGCCGCCGGTTGGGCCGCCCCACCCCGCGCTGGAGGTTGCAAGGAGCGTAGTGCGATCGATTCCGAATATCGGCGCGAACGAGTGCTCGCGAACCGCAGAGTTGTGCACGGTCACCCTGCCCGTGGAGGCGGAGGGAATCGTCGGGACGCTGGCGACAGCGTTGCCGGAGTTGCTGTTCTCGGTCGCGAAGGTTTGGGCAGTTGTGTTCGGAGAACCGCAGGCTTTGCGGGCGCAGTCCTGGGCAATGGCCAGTGCAGCGGCGTCCGCGCCGGTCTGGAGTTGCTGCCGCTCGGCGTGGGCTGCCGCGATGTCGAGGGAGATCGCGGCGAATCCGATGAGCGGAACCATGAGGATGGCGACGAGGACGGCGACCGCTCCGCGATCGTCATTTAGCCGAAGCATCGCATGGTCCCCCTGCCGGTGAGGGTGAAGTCGTCGAGGGGGAGAAAACCAGAGACCAGAGTGAATGGATAACTGATCGTGACGGCGACCTGGCCGGGAGCCGTTGTGTCCGAGGTGCAGCGGGAGGGGGTGACATCGATCATCGAGTCGGTGAGGGAGAGACCGGAGGCGGAGTCTTTGGCGGTCGCACGCGCAGCTGTGGCGTTATCTTGCAGCGCCATCACCCTGACGCCATCGCGAGCTGCGTTGGAGAGGGTGGTCTGAACGTGGTATGCGCGACCGAATTCGATGATGCCGAGGACTAGGAGCAGAAGTATCGGCAGTACGAGCGCGAATTCAACTGCTGCTGCTCCGCGGTCACGTGAGGGCGTGAGCATTGCGGCGCCTGAGGGGGGAAGGGGAGGGGAGGGGAGGGGAGGGGTGATCGCGGGACGAGGGACTTGGTATGCGCAGCGCCCATCGGTGGGCGCTGCGCATACCAAGCGACTACGGTCAGGTCGCCGGGGCGTTCGCCTTGTCGATCTCAGTGTTGACGCCCTCAAACATCTCGTTCAGATTGTCGCCGAGGGCGACTACTGCCACGATGATCACGACGGCGATCAATCCGACCATCAGGCCGTACTCGACGGCGGTGGCGCCGCGGTCCTTGCGGTTCTCGAAGCGGTCGTCGAGGAACGCCTGGAAAGTGACCATGAGGGCATAGACCTGGTTCATGATGAACCCTTTCTTGCGAGGGAATGAGCCTGAGGCTCGAGGGGGAGGGACGCCCCGCGGGGAGCCAGAGGAATCTGTGCGGGGACTGAGAAGAGTATGCATCTCGCTCTCAGGTTTAGCAAGTGTTCAGACAAAATTGCGTAACGAACTTCACAGTCGTCTTCGACCGGCTGCTGCGCGCACAGCGCCGTCCCTGAAACTCGCTCCAGCTCAACCGGTCTCGGGCCGCCCGCGGGAGTGGTCGACGGGGCTGTCAAGTCGGTTGTCCTACTCCGGTGTTGGCTAATCAACAAAACGCCAGCTCGCAATGCCAAGGGGATCCTTACTTTGTGGTACCGCAGACCGCATCGAAGCGCGCCGCGAGAAGTCGTGTGGCTCAAGGCGGTTGCGCCGAGCATGCGCATCGGTACCGTCACCACCACGACGCCGTTCGAGGAGGTTCCGATGACCGCACGCACCGTGTCCGCCGCCCGACTGAGCGGAAGAAAAAGCTCTGCTTTCGCCGCTCTTGGCGCAGCCGCCCTGTTGCTGGCTTCATGCGGAACTGGGGAGGATTCGCCGGCTGCCCAGGGCGATGTCGAATCCCAGACGACTGTCACGACGGCCGAGACGACCAATACCGAGAACGGTGCCGGTGCGAGCGGGGGCGACGTCTTTGCGACCGCCGAACTGGTGAACGCGGGAGGTGAACCCCGCGGCACGGCGGAGTTCGCTGAGACCGACGGCGGCACGCTCGTCACCGTCAACGCCACCGACCTGACACCCGGCTTCCACGGCCTCCACATCCACGGCGCGGGCCTCTGCGAACCCGACAGCGAGAACCCCTCCGAGCCGGGCGAGCGCGGGGCGTTCCTCTCGGCAGGCGGCCACCTGGCCGGGCCGGACGGCGAGGCCGGCCACCCCGAACATGCCGGTGACCTGCCCACTCTCTACGTGACGGAGGACGGTGCCGCCCGGATCGTCACCCTCACCGACCGGCTCGACCGCGGGCTGCTCCTGGACGAGGACGGATCGGCCGTCATGGTCCACGAGAACTCGGACAACCTCGCCAACATCCCGGAGCGCTACGCGCCCGGCGGGCCGGACGAGGGCACCAAGAACGCCGGCGACGGCGGGAGCCGCGCCGCCTGCGGTGTGGTCACCGAGCGGAACTGAGGCAGCCCCCGCGCCGAGGTTGGGGCCGGGCTACTTCTGCCGCGGCACCCGGCCCATGAGGTAGAACTCCGGGTTCGGCCGCATGTCGGTCGCGTTCGCCAGCCGGTTACTCAGCCCGAACAGCCCGGTGATGGCGGCGATGTCCCACGCGTCCTCGTCGTCCAGACCGTGCTCGCGCAGCGCCGCGAAGTCGGCGTCTCCCAGCTCGTCGGAGTGCAGATTGACCTTCGTGGCGAAGTCGCAGATCGCCCGCTCGCGCGGCGTGAGATCGGCCTTGCGGTAGTTCACCGCCAGCTGGTCGGCGATCATCGGGGCCTTCTTGACGATCCGCAGGATTGCCCCGTGCGCCACCACGCAGAACAGGCAGTTGTTCTGCCCGGAGATGGTCACCACGATCATCTCCTTGTCCGCTTTGGACAGGTTCCCCTCGCGATCCATCAGCGCGTCGTGGTACGCGAAGAACGCCCGCGACTCGGCCGGCCGGCGTCCGAACATCAGGAACACCTCGGGCACGAACCCGGCCTTCTCCTGCTCGGCCAGGATGCGTTCACGCAGGTCATCGGGCAGGTCGGCGAGCTCGGCGAGGGGGTAGCGGTCAGACATCCGGTGCCTCCGGGGTCAGGGGGGTGAGGGGAAGTACCTCAGCCTAGAGCCGCTCGGGACCGTTCCGTTCACGATGCGAATTAAGGTTCCCCCGCCCGCTCACCCGTTGGTAGACATCTCTCGTTCACACGACCCAGCCCTACAGGAGTAGTAGAGATGTCACCACGTCCCAGCCCTCGCCCGCGCCGTCGCCTGGCCCTCGTCGCAATGGCGATGGCTGCGGTCACCGCCGTCTCGGCCTGCTCCGGCGACGCCGACGGCATCGCCGCCGACGCGCCGCTGCCCACCGAGATCCCCGAGGGCACCACGCTCGTCGTGGCCGACCAGCAGAACCGGCTCACCGTGGCGCTCGAGGCGTCCGGGGAACTGGACAAACTCCCCTTCGAGGTGGAGTTCGGCGCGTTCCAGGGCGCTCCGTCGGTGCTGGAGGCGTTCCGCGCCGACGCGATCGACATCGGCTACGCCGGCGACATCATGGAGGTCCAGGCCCTCGCCGCGGGCGACGACGTCAAGGTGATCGGCGCCGGAGCCACCGACAACTCCGTGGCGCTCGCGCTGGCCCCCGGCGTCAAGGTCACCGAGCTGTCGCAGCTCAAGGGCAGGAAACTCGGCTACGCCGAGGGCACCACGCAGCAGATCTTCCTGCTCAACCTCCTCGAGGCGGCCGGGCTCGGCACCGAGGACGTCGAGCTGGTCCACATGAGCCTGCCCGACTTCCCCGACGCCCTGCGTTCCGGCGTCATCGACGCCGCTCCCCTGAGCCAGCCGGTCCGCTCCCGCTACCTCAAGACCCCCGGCAGCTCCCAGGTCCCCGAGGAGCTCACCGAGGACTTCGGCTCCGGGCACCTGTACGTGTACTCCAGCGAGACGGCGCTGTCCGACCCCGCCACCGCCGCCGCGGCCGCCGAGTTCGTGGCCGCCGTGGTGCGTAGCTACCAGTGGATCAACGAGAACCCGCAGGAGTGGGTCCGCTCCTACGTCGTGGAGTCCGAGGGGCTGACCGAGGAGGACGGCGACGCGATCCTCGCCTCGCAGGGGGAGTTCACCTTCCCCACCTTCGACGAGGTCGAGCAGGTCATCGCCTCGATCGCCGCCGGGCTCGACTCGGTCGGTGGTCTGCCCCGTCCGGTGGAGGCGTCGGAGGGCGTCGACCGCCGCTTCGACCCCGTCGTCGCGGAGGCCGTGACGTCCGTCGGAGCCTCCCGCACCCGCAGCTGACGCCGCCCACCCCAGGAGAGAACCCCATGTCACAGCCACGCCAGCTCAGCCTCAACGCGTTCATCTACCCCACCGGCCACCACGAGGCGTCGTGGCGCCACCCGGACGCGGTCCCGGAGCGCATCACCGACATCACCTACTTCCAGGAACTCGCCCGCACGGCCGAGGCCGCCAAGCTCGACGCGGTGTTCTTCGCCGACGGCCCGGCCCTGCGCTCGGACGCCCGGTTCAAGCCCGACTACCACCTCGAGCCCATCACCACGCTCACCGCGATGGCCTCCGTCACCAGCCACCTCGGCCTCATCGCCACCGCGTCGACCACCTACTACGAGCCCTACAACCTCGCCCGCCTGTTCTCCTCGCTCGACCACCTCTCCCGGGGCCGGGCCGGATGGAACATCGTGACGACCTCGACCGACGCCGCGGCCGCGAACTTCGGGCTGGACGAGCACCCGCCGGCCGCCGACCGGTACGCGCGGGCCACCGAGTTCGTCGAGGCGGCCATCGGGCTGTGGGACAGCTGGGAGGACGACGCCCTCGTCGTCGACAAGGAGGCCGGAACCTACGCCGACGGCGACCGGATCCACCGCGTCGACGCGCGCGGCGAGCACCTCCGCGTGCGGGGCCCGCTCAACTCGCCCCGGTCCCCCCAGGGCCGCCCGGTGCTGGTCCAGGCCGGCTCGTCCAACGACGGGCGGGAGTTCGCGGGCCGCTACGCCGAGGCCATCTTCACCGCCCACCAACGCATCGGCGACGCGCAGGCCTTCTACGCGGACATCAAGGCCCGCGCCCTCAGGGCCGGCCGCAATCCGGACCACGTCAAGGTCCTGCCCGGGCTCAGCCCGTTCATCGCGGACTCGCCCGCCGAGGCCCGCGACCTGGAGCGCGAGCTCAACGAACTCACCATCCCCGCGTTCGGCCTCGAGCAGGTCCGAAAGCTGACCGGGATCGACCTGTCGGGAGTGGGATACGACGACGAGGTCCCGCAGTCGTGGTTCGAGGGCTTCGGCGACCTGGCCGATACCACCCAGAGCCGCAGGTCCGTGGTGGCGAAGATCGTCCTCCGGGAGAAGCCGACCGTGCGGGAGCTGCTCTACCGGCTGGCCGGTGCACGTGGGCACAACGTCGTCACGGGGACCGCCGAGCAGGTCGTCACCGTGATCGAGACGTGGTTCCGCACCGGCGCCGCGGACGGGTTCAACATCATGCCGCCCGTGTACCCGGTGGGGCTGGAGGCGTTCACCGAGCGGGTCGTCCCGATCCTGCAGGACAAGGGCCTGTTCCGCACCGAGTACTCGGGGACCACCCTGCGCGATCACTACGGCCTGCCGCGGCCCGAGAGCCGCTACGCCGCCGAGCCGCTGGCCGGCTCCACCGCCTCCTAGTGGGAGACAGGCCGGAGGGAGGGAGGTCGGCCGGGCCCCGGCGGCAGCGCCGGGGCCCGGCCCTGCCGCGCGCGCTCGTCCTGCCACTGCTCGTGCCGTCGCTGCTGCACGGGGTGGGGCAGGGTGCGGCCGCGCCGGTCGTGGTGCTGCTCGCGCTCGAGCACGGCGCGTCGGTGGTGCAGGCCGGGCTCGTGGCCGCCATGGCGGGCCTGGGCATGCTGCTGGGCGACGTGCCCTCGGGGTGGATCATCTCCCGGCTGGGGGAGCGCCGGGCCGTCGCCGTCTCGACAGGGGTCGGGGTCGGCGGAGCCGCGCTGAGCGCCCTGGTCGGGGACCCGGTGTGGATCTCGATCGGGGTGGCGCTCGTGGGCGTCGCGGCGGCGGTGTCGATGGTCGCCCGGCAGAACTCCGTGGTCGAGATCGCCGCCGACGCCCACCTCGGCCGTGCGCTGTCCGCGGTCGCGGCGTCGATGCGTGCGGGACTGCTCATCGGCCCGTTCGTCGGCGCCGCCGTGGTCGCCGTGAGCGGCCCGGCCGGCGGGCTGTGGATCCAGGCCGCGGCCATCGCCGTGGCCGGCGTGCTGATGATGATCGTGCCCGACGCCACCGCCCGCGGCGCCGAGACCGGCAGCGGCGTGTGGGCGGTGGCCGTCGACCACGCCGAGCCCCTCACCCGCGTCGGTGCCGGCGCGTTGGTGCTGGGGGTGTGCCGCACCAGCCGCACCACGGTCCTTCCGCTGTGGGCCGCGCACGTGGGCCTGGACGCCGTGGCCACGAGCGTCGTGTTCGGCATCGGCGGCGCCATGGACCTGCTGATCTCGCTGCCCGCGGGACGAGCGCTGGACACCATCGGGCGGGTTCCTGTCGCGGTCGCTTCGACGAGCGTGTTCGCGCTGGGTGCGCTGCTGCTGCCGCTGGCCCACGGGCCGGTCGCGGTGGGGGCGGTGTCCGTGGTGCTGGGCGCGGCCAACGGGCTGAGCAACGGGCTGCTCATGACCCTGGGGGCGGACCTCGCGCCCCCGGGCGACCGCGTGGCCTTCCTCGGGCTGTGGCGGGTCGCCCACGACCTCGGGGTGCTGTCCGGGCCGCTGGTCCTGTCCGGGGTCACCGCGCTCGGCGGGTTGGCCGCGGCGAGCCTGGCCACCGGTGGGGTGGCGGTGGTGGGCGCCGGGGTGTTCGCGTGGGTCGTGCCGCGGTATCTGCCCCGGCGGAAGCCGGCGGACGGGCCGAGTCGGCAGCCGGCGGTCGGGTCGAGCCGGGAGCTGACATCCGATCACCGTGATGCCAACCGTTGCCCCGTTCCGCCGTTGCCGGACACCATCTCCTCCACCACCTGACGAGAGGACGACCCCATGACGCTCACCATGCACCGCCCCGCCACTGCCCGGCCGACCGGGCGGACGCCGGGGGACGAGGCCCCGGCGGCCGGGCGCCTGGCACCGAGGCCCGCCAGGTCGCGGCTCGGGCCGGGCGCGCCGATCCGGTTCGGTCTGGCGATCGGGCCGCTCGTGCTCCTGGCGATCTGGACCGTGGGGTCGGCCACCGGCCTCATCGATCCGCGGACCCTGTCCGCCCCGTGGACGGTCGTCACGACCGCCGGGGAGCTCATCGCCGACGGGCGCCTGCAGAGCAACCTGTGGATCTCCGTCCAGCGGGCGCTGGTCGGCGGCGCGCTCGGCGTCGTGCTCGGGGTGGTGCTCGCGACCCTCGCGGGCCTGACCCGGATCGGCGAGGCCCTCATCGACGGGCCGGTGCAGATCAAGCGGTCCATCCCCACGCTCGCGCTCATCCCGCTGGCGATCGTGTGGTTCGGCATCGGCGAGCAGATGAAGATCCTGCTCATCGCCCTGGCGGTGTTCGTGCCCGTCTACATCAACACCTTCTCCGCCCTGCGCGGCCTGGACGCCCGCCACGTCGAGCTGGCCGAGTCGTTGCGCCTGTCGCGGGTCGGGTTCCTGCGGCACGTGGCCGTCCCCGGCGCGCTGCCCGGTTTCTTCTCGGGACTGCGCCTGGCCGTGACCATCGCCTGGACCTCACTGGTCGTGGTGGAGCAGGTCAACGCCAGCAGCGGGATCGGCTTCCTCATGTACCAGGCCCGCAACTACGGACTGACCGACGTGATCATCGTGGGCCTGGTGGTCTACGCCATCCTCGGAACCACCTCCGACCTGCTGGTCCGGCTCCTCGAGCGAAAGGCACTGTCATGGCGTACGACCATCGCGAGCTGAGCGTCCGCGCCCGCGGACTCACCCGCGGATTCGACGGACGGGTGGTGCTCGACGACATCGATCTGGACATCCGCCGCGGCGAGTTCGTCGCCCTGCTCGGGCGCAGCGGCTCCGGCAAATCGACCCTGCTGAGAGCGATCGCCGGCCTGGACGCGGGCGTCCCCGGTTCCGGGGAGCTGCAGGTGCCCGAGAACCGGTCGGTGGTGTTCCAGGACTCGCGGCTCCTGCCGTGGTCCCGGGTGCTCGACAACGTGGTGCTCGGCCTCGACGGCCCCGACACGCGACGCCGCGGCTCGGAGGCGCTGGCCGAGGTCGGTCTGGCGGGCCGGGAGCGCTCGTGGCCGTCGGAGCTGTCCGGCGGTGAGCAGCAGCGGGTCTCGCTGGCCCGCTCGCTGGTCCGCGGCCCCGAACTCCTGCTGGCCGACGAGCCCTTTGGCGCCCTGGACGCGTTGACCCGTATCCGGATGCACGCGTTGCTGCTCGAGCTGTGCCGGGTGCACCGGCCCGCCGTGCTGCTGGTGACGCACGACGTGGACGAGGCCATCACCCTGGCCGACCGCGTGGTGGTGCTCGACGAGGGCCGGATCGCCCAGGACGTGGACGTGGTCCTGTCCGAGGGGCGCACCGAGCGCGCGACCGAGCACGCCGCCTATCGCGAGGCGCTCCTCGCAGCGCTCGGTGTCGAGGCCGCGCACGCGGTCTGAGCAGCGCCGGCCCGGCCGACCCGGCCGACGCACCCCGAGCCGGCCGGCCCGGGGTGCGTCCGGGTCAGGACTCGCGGAGCTGACCCCACACGTGGACGTGCTCGATCTCCACCCACGCGTCCACGCGGGCGCGATCGCGCACCGGGTACGGCTCGCCGGTGTAGTGCGTGCTCAGGGCGTCGATGCCGGACAGATCCGGGTCATCGGCGATCTCCACGACCCGCCCCTGGATGCTCGCGTGGGTGTACCAGTCCTCGGACGCGATGACGGACAGCGCCACCCGCGGGTCGCGGCGCAGGTGTTGCAGCCGCACCCGGCCGGCGTCGAGGTTGAGGTGGATCCGGTCGCCCTCCACGAGTCGGTACCAGGTCGGCACGGTGACCGGGGAGCCGTCCTTGCGCAGCGTCGCCATGACGGCCGGGTTGGGCGCGAGCAGCAGGGCGCGGGTGTCGTCGTCCATGGGCGAATCGGTCACGGCGGGGGTCCTTCCATCGGCGATACGGTCCGTCCCCAGTGTGCGCCGCCCGGCCGCGAGTGTGCACGAACCGACCGGTGGCCGCATACCGGGGAGGGTTTTACGGTGGCTGTTGTACCTGTTCCCCCAAGGAAAAAGGACGCCGCACCATGCTTTTCGAACGCATCTATGACTACGACCTGGCCCACGCCAGCTACTTCATCGGCTGCCAGAGCAGCAGCGAGGCGATCGTCGTGGACCCCAGTCGCGACCTCCGGCCCTACTTCGAGATGGCCGATCAGCACGGCATGACCATCGTCAAGGTCACCGAGACCCACATCCACGCCGACTACCTGTCCGGCACCCGCGAACTGGCCGCCGCGACCGGCGCCACCGTCTACCTCTCCGACGAGGGCGGCGACGACTGGCGCTACGGCTTCGAGGGTGAGCGGCTCCGCGACGGCGACACCATCGAGCTCGGCAACGTCCAGCTCAAGGCCGTGCACACCCCCGGCCACACGCCCGAGCACCTGATGTTCCTCGTCGCCGACGGTGCGTTCGCCGACGAGCCCGGCTACGCGCTCACCGGCGACTTCGTGTTCTGCGGCGACCTCGGCTGACCGGACCTGCTCGACGAGACCGCCGGCGGCAACGACGACGCCGGGAGCGATTCCGACGGCGAGGACACCCGCGTCGAGAGCGCCAAGCAGCTGTTCGCCAGCCTGCGCGAGCGCTTCCTCACCCTGCCCGACCACGTCCAGGTGTTCCCGGCCCACGGCGCGGGCTCTGCCTGCGGCAAGTCCCTGGGGGCCTTGCCGTCCAGCTCGGTGGGATACGAGCGGAAGTTCGCGTGGTGGCCGACGTACGTGGAGAACGACGACGAGGAGGGCTTCATCTCCGAACTCCTCGACGGCCAGCCGGACGCACCGGCGTACTTCGGGCGGATGAAGCGCGAGAACCGGGACGGCCCCTCCGTGCTCGGCAATCCGTTGCCGGAGCTGCACGAGCTGCCTGCCCAGGAGGTGGCCTCCGGCATCGAGTCCGGTGGCCTCGTCGTCGTCGACCCCCGCCCCGCCGACGACGTCCACGACGGCACCGTCGACCGCGCCATCAACCTCCCCGCCGGCCAGGCGGACACCTACGCCGGCTGGGCGATCGATCCGGACAAGGACACCCGCGGCCTGGTCTTCCTCGCCGAGGACGCCGAGGCGGCCGACGAGCTGCGGCGGCACGTCATCCGCGTGGGCATCGACTCCACACGCGGGTACGTCACCTCCACCGACGGACTGCCCACGTTCCGCCCGGAGACCGTCGCGCCGGAGGACCTGGAGTCCCACGAGCACGCCATGGTGCTCGACGTCCGCGCCACCTCCGAGTACGACGAGGGCCACGTCCCCGACGCCACCCAGCTGCACGGCGGCCAGGTGATGTGGGAACGCGACGAACTGCCCGACTCGGGGAAGATCGTCACCTACTGCCAGTCCGGCACCCGCAGCTCGGTCGTGGCCAGCTCACTGCGCAGCGTCGGCTACGACGTCACCGAGCTCGAGGGCAGCTACTCCGCCTGGGAGGACGCCGGGATGCCCACGGAGTGAGCGGCGGGCCGTGGCGCCTCCACCGGCCGCGGTGCCACGGCCTCGCCCGCGGGCAGGAACCGGCCCGCCGCGAACACCCGGCCGTAGCCGTCGGCGAACTCCCCATCCGACCACACCACGCGGCCGCCGATGATCGTCGCCGCCACGGCCCGGTCGTTGCGGTTGACCATCCGGCGGATCCCGCCGAACTCGTCCATGGCCTCCTCGTGGTACTCGAGGGACTCGCCGTCGAGCCCGGACGGATCGATGACCACCACGTCCGCCCGGCGACCGACCTCCAGTCGCCCGGCGTCGAGGCGGTAGAAATCCGCCAACTCACCGGTGAGCTTGTACACGGCCTCCTCCGTGGTGAGGAACGGCTTGCCGCCCAGCTGTGCCTGGTGGACGCGCTCCAGCAGGCGGATGCCGAAGTTGTAGAAGGCCATGTTGCGCAGGTGCGCACCGGCGTCGGAGAAACCGATCGTCACCCCCGGGGTCCGCGCCAGCCGGTTGGCGACCTTCTCGCGCGCGTTGGCGATGGTGGTGGTCCAGCGGAAGTCGGTGCCGAACTCCACCACCAGGTCGAGGTACGCGTCCGCCGGGTGGAGCTTCCGGGCGCGGGCGACGTCGCCGACGGTCTTGCCGACCAGCGACTCGTCGGGGCACGCCACGATGAGGGCGTCGTCGAAGTCGCGGTGCCACACCCGCGGGCTGAAGCGCTTCTCGAAATCCCGCCGGAACCAGCGGCGGTAGCTCTCCTGTTCCAGCAGATCGGTGCGGGCCATCTCGTCGACGAGGTGCAGGGCCTCACGGCCGGAGCCGAACTCCTCGAACACCACCAGGTCGATCCCGTCCGCCCACACCTTGAACGTGGTGGGCAGGTGCTGCCACACGAACTTGCCCTTACCCACTGTGTTGGCGGCCCAGGCGATGGGCCGGAAGATGCGGTTGACCCACGGCTCGGCCAGCGTGTCGGCGGCTGAGAGCAGCGAGACGCGCAGGGGCTTGCGGAACAGCCCCGTGCTGGTGGCGGCGTAGAAGGCCACGTCGACCTTGGTGTTGAGGTTGGGCACACCCTGCAGGACGCGGTCACGGCGGCGCAGCAGCCGGCTGATCCGCCGGAACTCGCCCCACGAGGCGTGCGTGGAGGGCAGGGTCCGCGAGCGGTAGCGGTCACCGTCCATCTTGTCCCAGGGATTGGTCATGGTGGACACGCCCAGGAAGCCCTCGTCGAGAGCGGCGTTGATGCGGCGGTCGATCGTGCGCAACTCGTCGCGGCTGGGGGACTGCTTGGGGTCGGTCGCCCGGCCCAACCCCATCACCGAGGCGCGGACGTCGGAGTGGCCGAGGAACGACGCGACATTGGGCCCCAGGGGCAGGGCCTCGACCGCGCGCCGCCAGTCCGCCGGGCCCGACCAGGTCTTCTTCTGCTCGAGCGCCGCCAGCACCGAGTCGCGGGGCAGGGCCTCGACGCGGCTGAACAGGTCGGCCACGTCGACGGTGCCCGAGTACACGCCCGAGATGGAGCAGTTGCCCACCAGGACGGTGGTCACCCCGTGCCGCACGGATTCGCCCAGGCCCGGGGAGACGAGCAGCTCGACGTCGTAGTGGGTGTGGGTGTCCACGAACCCGGGCGTCACCCACCTGCCCTCGGCCTCCACGACCTGCGTGTCCGGCGAGACGGGGAGCGGCGTCGGACTGATCGCCGCGACCTCCCCGGCACGGATCCCGACATCTGCGCGGATGCCGGGGGCGCCGGTGCCGTCGAAGACCGTGCCGCCCCGGATGACGACGTCGAAGTCCGTGCCCGTCGCAGCGGGCGAACCGGTGCCGGACGACTCAGTGATGCCCACGAGGAGCTCCTCTTGTTGTGATGTGTGACACAGTGACACCAGGCTACTCGGACATTCGTCCACGTCCAGCCCCGGTTGACCCGCTGATCTGACGGAGGCGCCGAGTAGCGTTGCCGCCATGACGACCCGCACGGAGCGCCTCGACGGCCTGCCGTTCACCCGCAAGCACCGCAAGCTGCTGCTCGGCTCGGGCGTGGGGTGGGCGCTCGACGCCATGGACGTGGGATTGATCTCCTTCGTCATGGCCGCGCTCGCGGTCCACTGGTCGCTCTCGCCCACCGAGCTGTCGTGGATCGGATCCATCGGGTTCGTCGGGATGGCGATCGGTGCCGCGCTCGGCGGGCTGCTCGCCGACAGGATCGGCCGTCGCCAGGTCTTCGCCGCCACCCTCCTGATCTACGGCCTCGCCACCGGCGCCGCGGCGCTGTCGACCGGCATCGCGATGCTCATCGTGCTGCGCTTCATCGTCGGCCTCGGCCTGGGCGCCGAGCTGCCGGTGGCGTCCACGCTGGTCAGCGAGTTCGCGCCCCGCCGGATCCGCGGCAGGGTGGTGGTGATCCTCGAGGGGTTCTGGGCCGTCGGCTGGATCATGGCCGCCCTGATCGGCTACTTCGTGGTGCCGGCGAGCGACGACGGGTGGCGCTGGGCGCTGGCCATCGGGCTCGTCCCCGCCGCGTACGCGCTGGTCGTGCGGTTCGGACTCCCCGAGTCGGTGCGCTACCTCGAATCGAGGGGCCGGGCCGACGAGGCCGAGCGGATCGTCCGCGACTACGAGGCCTCCGCGGGCGTCGAGCCGCCAGACGATGCTGCTGGTCCCGCCACCGCATCGGCACCAGCGGCCGGAGCCGACGCCGCCCCCGCCGTTGCCGCCCCCGCCGAGTCCATCTGGTCCCCGCGCCTGCGCACACGGACCGGCGCGCTGTGGATCGTCTGGTTCGGGATCAACTTCTCCTACTACGGCGCCTTCATCTGGCTGCCGAGTCTGCTCGTCTCGCAGGGCTTCGACCTGGTCAAGTCGTTCGGGTACACGCTCATCATCACCCTCGCCCAGCTGCCGGGGTACGCGGTCGCGGCGTGGCTCATCGAGGTCTGGGGTCGACGGGTCACGCTCGCGGTGTTCCTCACCGGTTCGGCGGTGGCGGCCGGTCTGTTCGGCCTCGCGGACTCCCCGGCCACGATCATCGCCGCCGGCATGGCCCTGTCGTTCTTCAACCTCGGTGCGTGGGGAGCCCTGTACGCGATCGGACCGGAGCTCTACCCCACCGCGACCCGCGGGTCCGGCACCGGCGCCGCCGCGGCGTTCGGACGGATCGCCTCCATCATCGCTCCGCTGCTCGTGCCGCTCCTGCTCGATCTGGGCGACACGGTGCTGGTCTTCGGGGTCTTCGCCGCGGCCTTCGTCGTCGCCGCCCTCGCCGCCTTCACCCTCCCGGAGCGCCAGGGTTACGCGCTGGAGGACACCTGACCGCAGCCACCCGGCCGCAGCCGCTCGGCCCGGATGCGGGGCGGCGAAGGGGATGTGACGATGGCGCGGTGACCACTCGTGTGATCGGTGCGCTCGTCGCCGTCCTCGGCCTGCTCGTGGTGCTCGGCGGGATCCTGCTGGGCAGCATCGGCGTGTCGACGGGCGGCTTCGTACAGCGGGTGGACTGTGGCACCTACTTCAGTCCCGACTACAGCGACGCCCGCGACAAGGACAACGCGCTCACCTCGCTGAGCTGGAAGGACCTCTTGCGCGGAGAGCGTCCGCAGCCGAGCACGGAGGCGCAGGAGGCGTGCGACGCCGAGCTCGCCCAGCGCCGCGTCCCGGTGCTCGCCTCGCTGGGGATCGGGACGACGATCGTCGCCGTCGGGGTGGGGATGGGGTTGCTTCCCGTGGTGGCGACCGCCCTGGCCAGGCGCGGGGAATCGGACGGGTTCCGTTAGCTCAGCTGCGGTTCTCCCGACCGTCACCCAGCTCGCGGATCCGTTCGTTCGCGGCGCGCAGCCGATCCTCGCGGGCCTTCCGGTCGGCCTTCTTGAGCTTCTCGTAGGTCTCTTCCTCGGAATCCGTGTAGCGCAGGATCAGGCGTGGGATCCCCAGCGTGAGCGCGAGCGACGGCCACACGATCCACGCGTACTGCCAGTCCACGATGATCTGCAGCACGAGGAACGTCACGAGCGTGATCCCGAGCACCACGCCGTCCAGCGACTCCACGAGCGACCCGCGCTTGCGCAGTTCCTCCAGGTCGGCGTCGGTGCCGCGGGTGGTGGGGGTCGCCGCGCCGGCGGGGGACCTCGGCGATGATGACGACAACGATGACGACGACGACGACGAGAGCTCCAGCTCGCCGCCGGGGGCCGTCGCCGACTCGACGATCATGCCGTCGACTGAGGTCAGTGGCGTCCCGCCGGGCAGGTCGGTGAAGAAGCCGCGCAGCTGGCC
Source organism: Dietzia sp. IBK-p2-16D (assembly GCF_057773085.1). Lineage (NCBI taxonomy): Bacteria > Bacillati > Actinomycetota > Actinomycetes > Mycobacteriales > Dietziaceae > Dietzia > Dietzia sp. IBK-p2-16D. The sequence goes on from NZ_JBYMTL010000002.1 coordinate 357,615, forward strand.
GAGTGTGCGGGCCGTGGCCACCTCGCCGGAGCGGGCGTGGAACTCGGTGTCGTCCAGTCGGCCGGACGCGTAGTGGTCCCCGAGGGCCATGAGGGCGTGCAGCCGCTCGGCGTCGGAGAGCAGGAGGTCGTCCGGGTCGGCCATGGGATCAACGCTAGGACCGCGCGGCCCGCGGCGCCATAGGGGATCGCCCCGATTCGCCGCAGTCCGCCCGCCCGCCGTGTCACATTCCGGTGGACTCGTGCGTCGAAGAGGCATGAGTACATCACCAGGGAAGAACGACCAACGCACACAGATCAGCGCGGGCGCGATGGCGCCGATGTTGGCACTCGAGGCCTACTCGCGGGCGCGGGTCTCCCGGCACGACAGTCACCTCGTCCGGCTCCGCGTCTCCGCGGTGAACGGGTGCCGCTACTGCCTGGCCATGCACCGCCGGGATGCGCGCAGGGACGGCTGGAGCGAGACCCGGATCGCCATCGCCGAGAACTGGCCCGCCCACGCCGAGGAGGTGTCCCCGGCCGAGCGGGCGGTCCTGTCATTCGCGGACGCCGTCACCCACATCGACGGCGAGGAATCCGTCCCCGACGACCTGTGGGACGAGGTGGTCCGCCACCGGGGCGAAAAAGGGGCTGGACAGCTGGTCATGGAGATCGTCACGATCAACGCATGGAACCGGATCGCGATCGCCACCCGCAAGGACCCGGCGACTCTGCGGGGACTCCTCCCGAGCGACCTCGAACCGGTGATCCGGCCCTGACCGCCGGTCCCGCCACGCCTGCCGCGCCCGCCGGTCCCGCTGCGTCTGCCGCGGCCCCGGCGACCGCACCTCGGTCCGGTTCGGCCCTCGGCCCCGAGTTCGACCGCGACGCCCTCGAGCGGGTGCGCGGCAGGCTCTTGGGGGTGGGGTACCGCATCACCGGCACCTGGGCCGACGCCGAGGACGCCGCCGACGAGGCGCTGGCACGGTGGGCGGTGCTCGACCCGGCCGCCGCTCCCCGCAACGCCGAGGCGTGGCTCACCACCGTCGCGACCCGGTTGTGCCTGGACCGGCTTCGGCGGCGCAGGCGGGAGGACTATGTGGGTCAGTGGCTGCCCGAGCCCGTCGACACCGCCCTGCTGCCGGCGGATCGCGCCGAACGCCGCGACGACCTGCGCATCGCCGTGCTGCTGGCCTATGAACAACTGGGCCCGGACGAGCGGGCGGCCTTCGTCCTGCGCGAGGCGTACGACCTGCCCTACGCCGAGATCGCCGACACCCTGGGCGCCGCGGTGGCCACGGTCCGCCAGTGGGTGAGCCGGGCCCGGCACCGACTGCAGACCGACCTGCGTCCGCCCGAGCCCGCCTCGGACGCGGTGATCACGCGCTTGGTGGAGGCCGTGCTGGCCGGAGATCTCCCACAGACGATCGCCGCCCTCACCGCGGATGCCCGGGTGGTCTCCGACGGGGGCGGCAAGGTCAACGCCGCCCGGCGGGACATCGTCGGGGCCCGCAAGTGCGCGTACTTCCTCATCAAGTCCGCGGAGCTCTCGGGCGGGATGATCGCGCCCGTCGAGGTCAACCGCGAGTTCGCGCTGGCCATCCTCGCGCGGGGGGTGCTGCGTGTGGCGCAGGTGGCCGTGGTCGACGGGCGGATCGCGCGCCTCTACTTCCACTGCAACCCGGACAAGCTCACCCGGCTCGCGCTGCCCGAGGGGTTCGCCGCGTCCGCGAGGCACTGACGCAGCGTCAGGGCCCGGACGAGCCGGCGCCGCGCTAGACCGGCGCCGCGCTAGACCGGCGCCGCGCTAGACCGGCGCCGCGCTAGACCGGCGCCGGCACCCACATGGCCATCTCGTTGCCACCGGGTTCGCGGAAGTGGAAGCGGCGGCCGCCGGGGAAGTCGAACGGACCGAAGGTCACCACGCCTCCGGCCGCCTCGACCTGCTCGCGGGCTTCGTCGAGATCGGGCACGCGGATCACCATGAGCGGAGCGGGGGACTGCTCGTCGTCGTCCCCCTGCACTCCCACGTCGATGCCGCCGCGGATGAGATTCGTATAGGACTGCCCGTACACGGTGGGCTCCCAGCCGCAGACCGTCGAGAGGAACTCGGTCGTGGCTGCCATCGAGGTGCTGGGGAACTCGACCAGCGTGATTTCCAGAGGGATCCGGCGCATGCCGCAGACGCTACGGGTGTTGACGGCATCCAGTTCGACTTTTCCTGACCCTCTGTCACCAATTCTTCATCAAGCCTCGCGGCTCGATCCCATCACGTCCGGCGGAAGAGCGATGTCGGCCGTTCGTACGACCGCCCCGGGGTCAGCGGCGGGCGGCGTCCCAGCGCGCGAGCAGGTCCGAGGCCGCGGTCCGCGGGTCCGGGGCGGCCATGATCGAGGAGACCACGCACACCCCGTCCAGCTCGGTGGCGGCCAACCGCGCGACGGTCGCGGGCGTGACCCCGCCGATGCCCACCGCGCGGATGCCCGCGCCGGGGTCGCCGGGGACGCCCCCGGGCCGGCGGTACGAGTGCGCGGCCCGGGCCAACCGGTCCGCACCCTCGGGGCCCAGCGCGGCGGCGGTGTCGGTCTTGGTGGCCGTCGACCACACCGGACTCACCCCGATCACGTCCGGCGCCGGCCCGGGACCCGCGACCGCCGCGGCCAACTGCGAATCCGACTCGATCGACAACCCGAGCATCAACTCATCCGGCAGCGCCGCGCGGGCCCGCGGCAACGGCACGTCCCGCTGGCCGATGTGCAGGTGCAGCCCCAGTTCCCGCGCGACGTCGAGACGATCGTTGACGAACACCGGCACGTCACGGCCCGTCCCGGTGCACGCCCTCGCGACGGACTCGGCGACGGCGGCGGCGTGGGTGGCGAACTCGTCGTCGTCGCACTCCTTGTCCCGCACCTGGACCACACCCACCCCGCCCAGAACCGCCTCGTAGACGATCCCCGGCACCGCGTCGCGCCCGCCGCCCAGGTGGGGGTCGGTGACCAGGTAGAGCCGCCAGTCGACGCCGGCGCCGTGGCCGGACACCGCGCCGCTCACGCCCCCGTCACCGTGACCAGGCCCGCGATCTCCTCTGGGGTCAGCGTGTACAGGGCGTCGAGCCACGCCACGGCGAAGCTGCCCGGCCCGGCGGCGGTGCGCCCGGCGACCGTCCCCGCGGCGCCCGCGTGGGCGTGCGCGGCGACCACCGCGTCGTGGTCCGCTATACCCGCCGATCGCGCCGCCCCGAGGTAGGCCGCGGTGAGCGCGCCGAGGGCGCACCCGGTGCCGATGACCTTCTGCAGCAGCGGGTGGCCCGATTCGATCCACGTCGCGCGGGTGACGGGGGCGGCGTCGGTCGTGCCGGCGTCGGTGGTGTCGGCGTCGGTGGTGGGGTCACCGGGACGCTGTGCGGCGACACACTGTGTGACGACGAGGTCCCGCGGTCCCGTCACGGCGACCACCGCTCCCGATCGGGCCGAGAGGTCCCGGGCCGCGGGCTCGGCGGCGAGGACATCCTCCGTGGAGTCCACGCCCCGGCCGCCCGCCCCGGTGCCGGCGAGCGCGATGGTCTCCGACGCGTTCGCCCGGATCGCGGCGGGCCCGGCCTCCAACCAGTCGGTGGCCAGCCCGGTACGCAGGACCAGTCCGCCGACCGCCACCGGGTCCAGCACCCACGGGGTCCCCGCGGCGCGGGCGGCGGCGATCGCGGCGTGCATGCCCTCGACCTGCTCGGCCGTCGGATTGCCCACGTTGATGAGCACGCCGGAGGCGATGGCGGCGAAGTCCCCGGCCTCCTCCGGGTGGTCGACCATCGCCGGCGCGGCACCGGCGGCGAGCAGGACGTCCGCGGTGATCTGCCGGACCACCGAGTTGGTGAGACAGTGCACGAGCGGGCCGGTCTCGCGCATGACGGTCACCAGGGCGGCGATGTCGACGGGGTGGTCAGCTGCGGGGGACATGCCCCCAGTCTGCCGCCCCCGCCCGGTCGCCGACAGGAATAGCGTGACGGGGACCCGGGTTGCACGGGGCATGACCTCCCCCCAGTCCGGTACCGCCCTGCCCCTGTCCGTCATCGACTTCGCATCCGTCCGCCCCGGCCAGAGCATCGGGGAGGGCCTGCAGGATTCGGTCGCACTGGCGCAGAAGGCGGAGGAACTGGGCTACGAGCGGGTCTGGTACTCCGAGCACCACAACATGCCGTCGATCGCCTCCTCCGCGCCGGCGGTACTCATGGCGCACATCGCCTCGCAGACCGAGCGGATCCGGCTCGGCTCCGGCGGCGTGATGCTGCCCAACCACGCGCCGATCGTGATCGCGGAGCAGTTCGGCACCCTGGCCGAGCTGCACCCCGGACGCATCGACCTCGGGCTGGGCCGCGCGCCCGGCACCGACCCGCAGACCCTCCGCGCGCTGCGCCGCGAGCCGTCGGCGGCCAAGAGCTTCCCCGACGACGTCCGCGAGCTCCAGGCGTTCCTCGGCGACTCGCCCTCCGACTTCGCCCGCACGCGCGGGATCGCCGCCATTCCCGGGCGGGGCACCAAGGTGCCGCTCTACATCCTCGGCTCGTCCCTGTTCGGCGCGCAGCTCGCCGCCGCCTACGGTCTGCCGTACGCGTTCGCCTCGCACTTCGCGCCGGACGCCCTCGAGCAGGCCTCGCAGGTGTACCGCGAGCGGTTCCAGCCCAGCGACCAGCTGTCCGAGCCGTACATGATCGCCGCCGTCAACGTGGTGGCCGACGACGACACCGAGCGGGCCGAGCGGGAACTGCAGTGGTACCGCCGCCAGCGGGTCAAGCTCATGGCCGGCCGCGGACGCGAGTTCTCCGACGAGGAACTCGACATGATCATGGAGTCCGCCGGCGGCCGCCAGATCCTGCACATGATCCACTTCACGGCGGTCGGCGACGGGCCGGCCGTGCGCGACTACCTCACCGACTTCGCGCGCACCGCGGGGGCCGACGAACTCATGATCGCGCCGGTGGGATCGACGGTCGAACGGATCCACGGCTCCCTGGAAGTGTTGCGCCGGGCCTGGAGTGACTGAAGTGGTCGGATCGGGTGCACTTGGTCACGAAAGCAGGGCTGCCGCGATCGCAGCCGTAGCCGTGGGCACCTGAACCGGCCTATTCTGGCTGTATGGCGATCTCCGATGTCGGCGAATACGCCCACCTCAGCTCCGACCAGATAGAGGAGCTCGGGCGGGAGCTCGATGCTATCCGCGCCGAGGTCATCGCCTCCCGCGGAGAACGCGACTACAGCTACATCCACAGCATCATCAAACTCCAGCGCGGCCTGGAGTTCGGTGCCCGCGCGCTGCTGTACTTCGGCGCCCGCAACCGCACCGTGTGGGCCCTCGGGACCGGGACCCTGGCCGTGGCCAAGATCCTCGAGAACATGGAACTCGGCCACAACATCATGCACGGCCAGTGGGACTGGATGAACGATCCGGAGATCCACTCGACCAACTGGGAATGGGACCTCGTCGGCAGCTCCGCCGACTGGAAGCACACCCACAACTACCTGCATCACAAGTACACCAACATCGTCGGCGTCGACGACGACGTCGGGTTCGGCGTCCTGCGCGTGACCCGGGACATCCCGTGGGAACCCCGGTTCGCCGGGAACATCCTCGTCAACACGATCCTGATGCTCGGCTTCGAGTGGGGGATCGGCCTGCAGGCGGTCGACACGTCCGACGCGTTCGACCCGGACGCGTCCCCGGCCGACCGCCGCCGTGCGCGCGCGTTCCTGCGGAAGGCCGGCCAGCAGATCCTCAAGGACTACATCCTCTTCCCGGTGCTCGCCGGACCGAGCGGCCGCCAGGCCCTCACCGCCACGATCACGGCCAACATCATCCGCAACATCTGGACCAACGCCGTGATCTTCTGCGGGCACTTCCCCGACGGCGCCGAGAAGTTCACCCTGTCCGACATCGAGACCGAGACTCAGGCGGAGTGGTACCTGCGGCAGATGCTCGGCAGCGCCAACCTCGACGGCGGTCCGGCGATGAACCTGATGTCCGGCAACCTGTCGTTCCAGATCGAGCACCACATGTTCCCGGACCTGCCGTCCAACCGGTACTCGGAGATCTCCCTCAAGGTCCGCGAGCTCTGCGACCGCTACGACCTGCCGTACGTCAGCGGGCCGCTGTGGAAGCAGTACCTGCAGTCGTGGCGCACCATCGCGCGGCTGTCACTGCCGGACCGCTTCCTGCGCCGCACCGCCGACGATGCCCCCGAGACCCGCAGCGAGAAGATGTTCGCCCTCGGCCCGCGCATGCCCGGCCTGGCCACCGCGCTGGCCGGGGTCAGGAAGGGACGCGCCCACCAGAGCCGCTGAGCCCCGGTGACACAATGACCGCATGTCGCTGACGAGCATGTTGGAGGCCGCTGCGCGCGGCGGGACCGTCGAGGTCGAGCAGGGTTGGACACAGGGTAGGGCGATCTTCGGGGGCCTGACCGGCGCTCTACTGCTCTCCGCCATGAAGGGGTGCCTGCGCAGCCGGGACACCGGCGACGGTTCGGCACCCGTCGTCCACCCGCTGCGCTCGATCACCGTGTCGTTCATCGGCCCCGCGGCCACCGGCCCCGTCGAGATCGATGCCGAGATCCTGCGCGTGGGCTCCAACGTCGTCCAGTGCCAGGCCACCGTGCGGCAGGAGGGCGCGATCGTCGCCACTGCTCTGGCCGCGTTCGGCAAGCATCGCCAGTCGGCGATCTCGGTCCCGCCCGCGCACCCGATGCCGGCGCTGGGGGATCCGACCGCGATCGAGGCGTTCCCCTACGTCGAGAACTTCACGCCGGAGTTCTACCGGTTCGTCGAACTGCGGCAGGTCAGCGGCCAGTTGCCGTTCTCCGGTTCCGAGACGGCGGACCTGTCGGGGTGGGCGTCACTGCGCGAAGCCCCGGACCGGTTCGAGGAGGAGCACCTGGTTGTGCTGGCCGACGCGTGGCCGCCGGCGCCGATCCAGATGCTCGACGGGTTCGCGCCCGGCAGCAGCCTGACGTGGACGCTGGAGCTGATCGCCGAGGTGGGGCCGGAGACGTTCCCGGCCGAGTCGATCCTCGGCTACGCCGCCGCCACCGATGCCGCCCGTGACGGATACGCGCACACCCACGCGATGCTGTGGCGGCCGGACGGCGAGCTGGCGGCGATCAGCCGGCAGACCATCACCGTCTTCGGCTGACCGGCCGCGCCGGCTGGTTAGTCGCGCCGGCCCGACCCCGCCGACCAGGCAACCCTGCCCACCGTCCGGAGAATCCACCTATCGGATTGGGTGAATGGCACCCACTCGGCCCGACCCACAAAACAGACCTGTCGGATTGCGACTGACCTACGGGGTCCCATCGGTCAGTCGCAATCCGACAGGTCAGTTGCGAGCTCAGCTGTTCAGCGGGTCAGCCGGCCAAGCAGTCGGCGGGCCGGACGGCCGCGCGCGTGCCAGCCGGCGGCCAAACGCCCGCGGGTCAGCCGGCGGTGCGGGTGGAGCGGCGACGCTGGTCGCTGCGGGGCCGTCCGGCCGCCTGGCCCACCGACTGGCGGGCGCCGGAGCCCTGGGTCGCGGAACCCTGACCGCCCGAGCGCTGCCCACCCGTGCCGCGGGCGCCGGAGCCCTGACGCGCGGAGCCCTGACGGCCCGCACCGTGGGCGTCGGCGGTCTGGGGGCGACGACGACGAGCGCCGCCGTTGCCGGAACCCTGCTGGTCGCGGCCACCGCGCTCTGCGCCGTCGCGGTCCGAACGGGCCCGGACCTGGCGGTCCTGGTCGGCGCCGTCGCGGCTCTGACCGCCCGAACGACCCTGCCCGCCGTCGCGGCTCTGACCGCCACCGCCACCGCCACCGCCACCGCGGCCCTGACGCTGCTGGTTCTGGCTCTGCCGGCCCTGGCCGCGGCTGCGGCGGGCCTGCCCACGGACGGACTGGCCCTCGGCGCCGTCGTCGGACGGCACGTGGGCGGGCGGCTCGGGGGCGTCGGCCAGTGCCACCGCGGCATCGGCACCGACGGGCAGCTGGATCTCGCCGGCGGTGACTCCGGCCGCGCGCAGCAGCGACCGCACCTCGCGGACCTGGTCGGAGGTGGCGACGGTGACGACGGTGCCGACGGCCCCGGCCCGGGCGGTGCGGCCCGAGCGGTGGACGTAGGCCTTGTGCTCGGCCGGCGGGTCGGCGTGGACGACCAGCCCGACGTCGTCGACATGGATGCCGCGGGCCGCGATGTCGGTGGCCACGAGCACGGTCGCCTCACCGGAGGAGAACGCGTCGAGGTTGCGCACACGGGCGTTCTGCGACAGGTTGCCGTGCAGGTCGACGCTCACCACGCCGCGGCCGGTGAGCTGCTTGGCCAGACGCTTCGCACCGTGCTTGGTGCGGGTGAACATCACGGTCCGCGGATGCGCCACGGCCAGGTCGGCCAGGGCGCGGACGCGGTCGTCGGCATCGACATGCACCACGTGGTGGGCGGTCGGGCCGGAGGTGGCGGTGCCGTCGTCGACCGAGTGGTCCACGGGGTCGGTGAGGAACTTGGTGACCAGCTTCTGGACGCCGGAGTCCAGGGTCGCGGAGAACAGCAGCCGCTGAGCACCGGCCGGGGTGGCAGACAGGATGCGGGTGACACCGGGCAGGAAGCCCAGATCGGCCATGTGGTCGGCCTCGTCCAGGACGCTGACCTCGATCGAGTCCATGCGGCAGTGCTTCTGTCCCATGAGGTCCTCGAGACGGCCCGGGCAGGCCACCACGATGTCGACACCCCGGTTCAGTGCCTCGACCTGACGGCCCTGCGAGACGCCGCCGAAGATGACGGTGGTCTTCAGGCCCATGGAGTTGGCCAGCGGTGCCAGCGTCTCGTCGATCTGCCGGGCGAGCTCACGGGTGGGCGCCAGGATCAGTCCGCGCGGGGAATTGCGGGCGCGGCGGCCGCCGGACGCGGCCAGGCGGGCGACGAGCGGGAGGCAGAACGCGTAGGTCTTGCCCGAGCCGGTCCGGCCGCGGCCCAGCACGTCACGGCCGGACAGGGCGTCCGGGAGCGTGGCGGACTGGATGGGCGTCGGGGTGGTGATGCCCGCGCCGTTCAGGACGTCGAGCAGGGGGGAAGGCACGCCGAGATCGGCGAAAGAACGTGACAAGGGAGATAGCTCCGTACATAGAGGAATGGCGTCTTGCCCGGCGCGCTCTCGGGGAGCCGCATCCACTTCGATGAGCGATGCGCCCGGTGCGCGACCACGGGGAGGTCGACAACCGCACGGCCCGAGGCAAGAGTGGTGCGGGCCGTCCACGGACCACCCTACGCGTAGCGGGCCTCCCACCCCAGCCCCGCGTCCGAGGTGTGACGAGGGCATCACGTTCGTCCACGCGTGATGGCACCATACGAGGCGTGCGAATAGACCTGTCCCTGCTGCGCCGCCCCGAGTTGGGATCGGTGCTGCTCGGACGGGAGGAGGAGTCCGGTCGCCTGCGTGCGATCCGTGTCCGCGTCCTGCTGGTCCTGACGCTTCTCGCCTCCAACCTGGTGGGCGTCGCGGTGGCGGTGGTGCTGGTCTTCTTCGTGTTGCCCGGCCCGGCGGTGCTGTCCCGGGAGTTCCTCGTCCCCTCCGTGATCGTGGTGCCCGTGTATGTGACGCTGGCGATCATCGTGGGCACGGTCTGGGTCACCACCGTCGTCTATCGCCGGGTCCGGTGGTTCCTCGACGGCCGGGACCCCACCGACCGCGAGCGGGTCGCGACGCTGCGTCTGCCCGGCCGGGTCACCGTCATCCAGGCCTTCCTGTGGCTGCTCGGCGCGGCCGTCGTCACCCCCGCGTACGGCCTGGTCGACCCGTCGTCGATCCCGGTCGTGGGGTTCACCATCGTCTTCGCGGGCATGGTCGTGTGCGGCGCCGCGTTCCTGCTGGCCGACTTCGGCCTGCGTCCGGTCGCGGCGGTCGCGCTGTCCACGGGACGTGCGCCGCGGACCCGGTTCCTCGGCGCCATGACGCGGCTCCGGGTGGTGTGGGCCCTGGGCAGCGGCGTGCCCATCACGGGCCTGATCATCGTCGCGATCTACACACTCGCGGGTCGTGCCCTGTCACTGGAACGCCTCGCCGTCGTCGTCATCGTCCTGGGCGTCACGTCCCTCCTGGCCGGGTTCCTGCTCATCTCCCTGGCCACCGGATCGATGCTCGGGCCGCTGCGCAGTGTGCGGTGGGCGATGCAGGACATCAGCGACGGCACCCTGTCGCGACGCGTGGTGGTCTACGACGCCACCGAGCTCGGCGAGCTGCAACGCGGCTTCAACCAGATGGCGGCCGGGCTGCAGGAGCGCGAGCGGCTGCGGGACCTGTTCGGTCGGCACGTCGGTCGCGACGTCGCCGAGGCCGCCGAACTGGACGATCCCGAGCTGGGCGGGCGCGACTCGCGCGTGGGGGTGGTGTTCGTCGACCTCATCGGGTCCACCGAGATGGCCGTGCGGTCCGACGCGTCCGAGGTCGTGGACGTGCTCAACCGGTTCTTCTCGGTGGTCGTGGAGACCGTGGAGGAGTACGACGGCATCGTGGACAGCTTCCTCGGCGACGCCGCGCTCGTGGTGTTCGGCGCGCCCCGGTCGATGGCGGACCCGGCGACCGCGACGCTGGCCTGCGCGCGGGCGCTGGGTGAGCGTCTGCCCTCCCGGGTGCCGGACTGCCGCGCCGGCATCGGGGCGTCCTACGGGGACGTGGTGGCCGGGTACGTCGGCTCGGACGACCGGTTCGAGTACACCGTCATCGGCGACGCGGTGAACGAGGCCTCGCGACTGTGTGAGCTCGCCAAGGAGCAGCCCGGCCTCGTGCTGGCCTCCGGGGTCGCCGCCGACGCCGCCGCGGAGTCCGAGCGGCGGCTCTGGCAGGGGGTGGGGTCCGAGGTCGTGCGTGGGCGGGACCAGCCCACCCGGCTGTGCGCGCCGACGCCCGCCTGACCACTCCTAGCGCAACACCACGTCACGCCCGCCGAGCATCACCTCGAGGCCGTCGTCGACCACCCGCGCGTCCTCGATCACCACGCCCTCGGGCAGTGACGCCATGGTCGAGTCGACGGTTCCGGTGATGCCGGAGAACAGCCCGTCCGGCAGCGGGAACCCCAGCAGCGCGGTCTCCTGCGGGGTGAGCGTGAGCTGCCCGTCGGACACGCCGGGCACCACCCCGATCTCGGCGACGCCGCCGACGTCGGCGCGCAGCAGGCCGGCCGGCGCGTCGGGACGGACCGCGCGCACCTCCGTCAGGCCGACGACCGGCGAGCCCTCCGCCGGGTTGCCCTCCGCGGCGGCCGCCGCGAGCTGCTCCCCGCTGAGGGTGGCGGTGCCGTCGGCGGTCGCGGCACGGATCGCGCCGTCCACCAGGGAGACCGAGTACCCGGTCACGTCGATCCGGGGCACGGTGGCGTCACCGGGGGAGGTGAGGCGGACCGAGTCCACGGCCCGCTCGGTGGCGAGGTCCCACAACACGGGACTGGAACCGAACCCCACCGACACCGGGGCGCCGAGCTTCGCGGACGCCTCGCGCTCGGCCCGGTCCGACAGGTACCAGCGCGCGCCGAACTCCGCCGCGACGACCAGGCCCACCAGCAACAGGAGCAACACGATCAGCGAACACCCGCACCCGCCACAGCCTCTACGCCTGCCGCCGCCACGCCGGTTGCGGTCCATGCGATCTCGTCTGCTCATGGGCTCATCGTGCCGGACGCGCGCCGCCGGGGCCACCGACGTCGGGCCGGCCGTCGCGGGGGGAATCGGACCGGTTGCGGCGGGGCGGGCAGGACCTCACGATCGGGGTCATGACCGAGACACAGGATGTAGGCACCGACCCCCGTACCGTCGCTTTCCTCGTGGCCTCCGAGGGCATCGAGCGCGTCGAGCTCACCGAACCGTGGGACGCCGTCTCCGACGCCGGCCACCGGCCGGTCCTCGTCAGTACGGAGGACGGCGAGGTGGAGCTGGTCGATCATCTCAGCCCCGCCGGCACCCGACCGGTGGACCGCACGAGCGCGGACATCTCCGCCGCCGATGTGGACGTCCTCGTCCTGCCCGGCGGCGTGGCCAACCCGGACGCCCTGCGCCGCGACCAGCACGCCGTGACCCTCGTGCGCGAGATGGTCGAGGCCGGCAAGCCGGTGTTCGCCATCTGCCACGCGCCGTGGGTGCTCATCGAGGCCGACGTGGTCCGCGGACGCAAGGTCACCTCCTACCCGAGCCTGCGGACCGACCTGGTCAACGCCGGCGCGGAGTGGGTCGACTCCGAACTCGTCAGCGACGACGGGATCTTCACCAGTCGCCGACCCGACGACCTGCCGGCCTTCTGCGAGGCGATCCTCGGTGCGGCCCGGGGGTCGGCCTAGAGACGCCTCCGCGATGATCGGCGTGTACGTCCACAACCGTGGGCGCGGGCACCTGCACAGGGTGCTGCCGGTCGTCGCCGCACTCCGCGACCGGGGTGAGGAGGTCACCATGCTGGTGACCGGCCCCCTCGACGACTCCCAGCGGCCCCGCGGCACGCGGGTCGTCCACCTGCCGGTCGAGGACGCGCCGCGGGGTCGGCCCGCGGGGCCCGGGCCGCAGGGGCCGGGGTCGCTGGATGGGCCGGGGCCGGAGGACATCACCCTCGGCGCGCGCCGTGCCGCCGTGGCGTGGATCGACCGCGTGCAGCCGCGCGCGTTCTGGGTCGACTCGTCCCCGGGCATGTCGCTGGCGGCCCGCATGACCGGCACGCCCATGGTGAGCACGCTGCCCCCCGGGGTGCGCGACGACGAACCGCACCTGCTGAGATGCCGGGCGGCCGAGAGGCTGATCGGCGCCTGGCCGCCGGGAGTGCACCGGGAGACGGTGGCGCGGACCGACTCGCGGGTGAGCGAGATCGGCGGCGTCTCCCGGTTCGAGCGGCGTGGTCGCGAACCGCGGGCTCGTCGTCGTCCCCGTGTCGTCCACCTCAACGCCTCCGGCACCGACGGCGACCACCGCTTCTGGCGTGCCGTGCGCACCACCACCGCGGAGCTGGGCGTGGCGGACTGGGTCGAGCTGGGGGGACCCGACGGCGAGTGGCACGAGGACCCCTGGCCCGTGCTGAGCTCGGCCGATGTCGTGGTCACCGGCGCCGGGCAGGCGTCCGTCGCGGATGCCGCCTGCGCCGATGTCCCGTTGGTGGTGGTCCCCGGCAAGCACGCCTACGGCGAGTACGACGCCACGGCGGAGGCTCTGGACTCGATCCCCGGCGCGACCGTCATGCGGTACGGCGACGGCCCGACGGCCGTCGCGCACGCGGTGCGCAAACAGGTGGACCGCTCCCTCGATGGCGAGGCCGCCGGGATCCGGACGTGGTGGGGGGTGGACGGGGCGGCGTCCCGCGCCGCGGAGGTCATCCGGTCAGCGGTGACGACGACGAGGTAGCCCCGTCTCGGGTGCGCACCGTCTCCCGATGGGCGAGTAGGCGTTTTCTCACCCGGATATCAGCAGTGCTGATAACCGCTGCGTACGCGCGGTGACGGTGGGAGAATCACCCTGACGGCCCCGCAGAGTGCGGAACCGCGGACGTCGAACACTGACAGTATTGCGTTGACGACTGCGGACGACGAACTTTCAGGGCTCGAGGCAGGGCACTTCGCGAGGCGCAGGGACGGAGGCTGAATTGCCGAGATACAGGAACCTCGAACCCACCTCGGACTTCTGGTCCTGGCGGGACCATGCCGCGTGCATCGGGCACGAGGACCTCTTCTACAGCCTGGAGGAGGAGTCGAAGGGGGAGCGGCGCAAGAAGGAGGAGCAGGCCAAGTCGGTCTGTGCGACGTGCCCGGTGTTCGATACCTGTCGGCAGTTCGCCCTCAGCGTCGGTGAGCTCTACGGCGTGTGGGGCGGGCTGACCGAGGCCGAGAGGCACAAGATCTCCGGTCGACACCGGACGGGCTGACCGGGGGACGCCGCCGCGACGCGCACCCACCTCCCGGGTGGGCTCACCGGCCCTGGCCCGGGTGGGCTCACCGGCCCTGGTTTCGGTCCTGCGGGGTCGCCTCGTGACCGCGGCGGCCGCCGGTCCGGTTGGCCTCCTTCATCTCGGCCTCGTGGACATGCCGCCGCCCACCGGCGAGCTCGTCGCGCACCGCGCCGTCGAGCGCGCGGGCGGTGCTCCAGAACCCGTCGTCGAACTCCTCCACCATCTGGAAGGTCCAGCGACCGTGGAGGACGTTGATCCCCACCATCTCGCTGCGGATCCGCTCGGCGAGTTCGGTTCGGCCGACCTGCTCCAGTTGGTCGGCGGCGTCCTGGAACAGGATGTCCGCCCGACCGATCAACTGGTGCAGGTCGTACAGGCGACCGCGGGCACGCTCGATGTACTCCATCGCCTCGCCCACGGTGCCGGCGGCCTCGATCTCGGCGTCGGACGCCCCCTCCGGTCGCCGATGCGTCTCGTCGACGCTCGGTGTCCGGTCGCTCGGTGCGCGGCCCGCCACGCTCAGACGGTCCGCGTCAGTCGACGGAGCTGCGTGGGATCGGTCCGGTGCTTGAGGGCGGTGACCAGACCCGAGCGGGGTCCCGTGGCATCCTCGTAGGTCTTGGGCTCGCCCGCGAACATCTTCTCCGAGCGGGTCTCCGGCGCGTCGTCCGGCGTGGCCTTGAGGAAGCGGTTCGGGAGCGAAAGCTTGGCGATGGTGCGCCAGGACTGCCAGTACTGCTTGTACAGCGGCCCGGTGGTGTACGGGAGGTCCCACCGTCGGCAGACGTCCTGGACCTTCTCTGATATCTCGGCGTACCGGTTCGACGGGATGGTCGGGAAGAGGTGGTGCTCGATCTGGAACGACAGGTTGCCGGACATGAAGTGCGTCAGCTTGCTGCCGGTGAAGTTCGCGGAGCCGAGCATCTGACGCAGGTACCACTGCGCCTGCGTCTCGGACTCGAGGTCCTCGAGGGTGAACTTGTCGGCGCCGTCCGGGAAGTGCCCGCAGAAGATCACGGCGTTGGACCAGAGGTTCCGGATCACGTTGGCGGTCATGTTGGCGCTCATGGTGGACTTCCAGTTGGGGCCCGCCAGCAGCGGGAACCACACGTAGTCCTTACCGACCTGGCGTCGGGCCTTGCGCAGGAACTGACCGATCCGCTTCTTGCGCTCGTCCCGCCCGGAGGAGTTGATCGTCGCCGGTGCGATCTCCAGGTGCTGGACCCCCACACCCCACTGGAACGCGAGGGCGAGTATCGTGTTCCACACCAGGTTGAGCGAGTTCGCCGGGTGCCACGGTTGGTCACGCGTCACCCGGACCACGCCGTACCCGACGTCGTCGTCCATGCCGATGATGTTGGTGTACTTGTGGTGGTGGTAGTTGTGGGTCGCCTTCCAGTGCTCGGAGGTGCCGACGATGTCCCACTCCCAGGAGCTGGAGTGGATGACGGGGTCGTTCATCCAGTCCCACTGCCCGTGCATCACGTTGTGCCCGAGCTCCATGTTCTCGATGATCTTGCCGGCGGCCAGCAGTCCGGTGCCCATCAGCCACGCGGGTCGGTACCCGGAGAAGAGGAGGACGACACGACCGCCGGTCACCAGTCCGCGCTGGAGGCGGATGGTGTTCTGGACGTAGCGGCGGTCGTCGTCCCCGAGGGAGTCGACGACCTCCTGGCGGATCGCGTCCAGTTCCTCACCGATGGCATCGACGTCCTCGGCGGAGAGATGGGCGTATTCCCTTACATCAGATATCGCCATGGCATGACGGTACGCAGCGGCGTGGGTCGTGTCGACCGCAAAGTCCTCGCGGCGGTGGACTGGTCCGGCCGAGTTGGGACGCAACCGTTCACCCGACCTTTATGATCCCACTATGGCTCTCGTCGAGATCTCAGGCGTCAATAAGCACTTCGGTGACTTCCACGCGCTCAAGGACATCAACCTGTCCATCGAGCAGGGGGAGGTCGTCGTGGTGATCGGGCCCTCGGGGTCCGGAAAGTCGACGTTGTGCCGCACGATCAACAGGCTGGAGACCTTCGAGTCCGGCTCCATCACCATCGACGGCAACCACCTGCCCGAGGAGGGCAAGGCGCTGGCGAAGCTGCGTGCCGACGTCGGGATGGTGTTCCAGTCGTTCAATCTCTTCGCGCACAAGACGATCCTCGAGAACGTGACGCTCGGGCCCATCAAGGTCCGCAAGCAGTCGAAGGCCGAGGCGGAGAAGCGGGCGATGGAACTGCTGGAACGGGTCGGGGTCCAGCAGCAGGCTGACAAGTACCCAGCCCAGCTGTCCGGAGGGCAGCAGCAGCGTGTGGCGATCGCCCGGTCGCTGGCCATGGATCCCAAGGTGATGCTGTTCGACGAGCCGACGTCGGCCCTGGACCCGGAGATGATCAACGAGGTCCTCGACGTGATGACGGGGCTCGCCAAGACCGGGATGACCATGGTCGTGGTGACCCACGAGATGGGCTTCGCCCGGAAGGCGGCCGACCGTGTGATCTTCATGGCGGACGGGGAGCTGGTCGAACAGGCCACCCCCGAGGAGTTCTTCACCAACCCGCAGAGCTCTCGCGCCAAGGACTTCCTGTCCAAGATCCTCACCAACTGACCCAGGGACCGTCCGCGGACCCGTACGAGACCCATCCACCCATCCCACGAGGAGAACCCATGAACATCCGACGGATCGGAGCCGCCACGGCGGCCGTCGCCCTGGCCCTGGGCCTGGGCGCGTGCAGCAGTGATGACGGCGGCGGGAACGAGCTCAAGGTCGGCATCAAGTTCGACCAGCCGGGTCTCGGTCTGAAGGAGGGCAACGACTACACCGGGTTCGATGTCGACGTGGCGCGCTACGTCGCCGAGAAGCTCGGCACCTCCGCGGACGACATCCAGTGGGTGCAGGCGCCCAGCGCCCAGCGCGAGACGCTGCTGGAGACCGGCCAGGTCGACATGATCGTGGCCACCTACTCCATCACCGACTCCCGCAAGGAGAAGGTCGGCTTCGCCGGGCCGTACTTCATCGCCGGTCAGGACCTGCTGGTCCGCGCCGACGACGACTCCATCACCGGGCCGGACTCCCTCGACGGCAAGCGCCTCTGCTCGGTCACCGGCTCGACCTCGGCCCAGACGGTCAAGGAGCAGGTCCCGGGCGTGAACCTGCAGGAGTTCGGCACGTACTCCGAGTGTGTCTCCGCGCTGGTGTCCAACGCGGTCGACGCCCTGACCACCGATGACACGATCCTGGCCGGCTACGCCTCCCAGGACCAGTACCAGGGCCAGCTCAAGGTGGTCGGCTCGCCGTTCACCGAGGAGCGGTACGGCATCGGCATCGCCAAGGGCGACATGGAGAAGTGCGAGCAGATCAACGAGGCCATCCGCGAGATGGTCTCCGACGGCAGCTGGGACACCGCGGTCGAGGAGAACCTCGGCGCCGCGGGCTTCACCCCGGGCGAGGGCAACCCGCCCGAGCCGGACGCCTGCTCCTGACCTGATCCGACCCGGTCGGCTCAGCACCTGAGCCGACCCACCGCCGCACCCTCCGCGCCCCGACCAGTCGGAGCGCGGAGGGAGGCGGGCACCCCCACACGGAAGGTGGACCATGGGCGACATCTTCGCCGACTACGACGTCCTCGGGGCGGTCTGGGTGACGATCCAGCTCTCGGTCCTCGGCACCATCGGGGCAATGGTCCTGGGGACGATCATCGCCGTCCTCCGCGTATCCCCGGTGGCCGTCCTGCGTCTACTGGGGACCTCCTACGTCAACACGTTCCGGAACATGCCGCTCACCCTGCTGATGGTCTTCTCCATCCTGGGACTGTCCTTCATCCTCCAGCTTTCGGTGTCGGACGACTTCGCCCGCAACGCCTTCTGGTGGGCGGCGATCATGCTGGCGATCTACCACGCGGCCTACATCTGCGAGGCCCTGCGCTCGGGTGTCAACACGGTGCCGGTGGGGCAGGCGGAGGCCGCGCGCTCGATCGGTCTGGGTTTCGGCCAGTCGCTGCGTGAGGTGATCCTCCCCCAGGCGTTCCGCGGCGCCATCGCGCCGCTCGGGTCGGTGATCATCGCGCTGATCAAGAACTCGACGGTGGCCGCGGTCATCGGCGTCGGGGACTCCGCCGGTCTGCTCCAGGTCATCACGGAGAACGAGGGCGCCAGCCTCCCGACGTTCTTCTTCTTCGCCATGGTCTTCGTGGTCCTCACCCTCCCGATCGGGCTGTGGACCACCTCCCTCTCCCGGAAGCTGTCGGTGAAGCGATGAGCACCCAGGCCGTCCTGTTCGATGCACCCGGCCCCAAGGCCCGGCTGCGCCACAAGCTCCTCACGGTGGTCGGCGCGATCCTCGCGATCGGCCTCATCTACTTCATCTACCTGCAGTTCGAGAAGGCCGGGCAGCTCAAGCTGTTCATGTGGGAGCCGTTCGTCACCGACCCCGAGGTGTGGACGTCCTACCTCATACCCGGTCTGCGGGGGACGTTCACCGCGGCGGCGATCTCCATCGTGCTCGCCGTGATCTTCGGTCTGCTCTTCGGCATGGGCCGGCTCTCGCCGTTCGCCCCGTTGCGCTGGTTCTGCAGCGTGATCGTGGAGTTCTTCCGCGCCGTTCCCGTGCTGCTGATGATGGTCTTCGCCTACTTCGGCTACTTCGCCACCTCCAACATCGTGCCCAACCAGCACGCGCCGCTCGCCGCCGTCGTCACCGCGCTGACCCTCTACAACGGCGCGGTCATCGCCGAGCTCGTCCGCTCGGGTGTCCACGGACTGCCCAAGGGGCAGTCCGAGGCGGGACTGGCGGTCGGGCTGACCCCCGGGCAGGTGCTGCGCTCGATCCAGCTCCCCCAGGCGCTCACGGCGATGCTCCCGGCCCTCGTCGGCCAGCTCGTCGTCGTCCTCAAGGACTCCGCGCTCGGCTACGGGATCACCTACCTCGAGCTGCTCAACTGGTCCAAGACCCTGGGGTCGGCGTACGCGAACACCGTTCCCGCGTACATCGTTGCGGGCATCCTGTTCATCATCATCAACTACTCGCTCACCAAGTTCGCCGTCTACCTGGAGGGCCGGATGAAGAAGCGCCGCGCCAAGGCCTGACCGCCCCGCCGCACCACGACGTGAGAAGGGCCCCGCCGGATCGCATCCGGCGGGGCCCTTCTCACGTGTGGGGCGGGATCAGGTCACTTCGGAGGCATCCGGATGCCACCGTCGACGCGGATGGTCTCGGCGTTCATGTACGGGTTGGTGAGCAGCTCCATGACCATGGACGCCAGCTCGTCGCCCGAACCGAGACGCTTCGGGAACAGGACGTTCGAGCCGAGGTTGGCCTTGAACGCCTCGGAGTCCGGGCCCTCGCCGTAGATCGGGGTGTCGATGAGGCCGGGGGCCACCGTGTTGAGGCGGATGCCGGCGGCCGAGAGGTCACGCGCGACGGGCAGGGTGAGGCCCACGATTCCGCCCTTGGACGCGGAGTACGCGGCCTGGCCGATCTGGCCGTCGAACGCGGCGACGGACGCCATGTTGACGATGGCGCCCTTCTGTCCGTCCTCGTCCGCTTCCTGGGTGCTCATCTTGGTGGCGGCGAGCCGCAGCATGTCGAACGAGCCGATCAGGTTGATGTCGATGACCTTGCGGAACGAATCGATGTCGAACGCCGACGAGTACTCGCCGTCGCGACCGATCGTGCGCTGCGCCCAGCCGATGCCGGCCGAGTTCACGAGGTAGCGCAGCGGGCCCAGCTCGAGGGCGGCGGCGACGGCCTTCTCGTTCTGGTCGGTCTTGGTCACGTCGACGGAGACGAACACGCCCCCGACCTCGTTCGCCAGGGCCTCACCCTTCTCGGCGTTGAGGTCGGCGACGACCACCTTGGCGCCCTTGGCGGCGAGCTGACGGACGACGGCGGCGCCGATTCCCGACGCACCGCCCGTGACGATGGCACTTGCTCCAGAACTTTCCATGCCTGAACGTTAACAAGCACGGGCGATGGATATGGGTGGCTTCCGCCAGTCTCGACGCCAAATGGCCCCTGGGCCCCGGTTCCGCCGGGCTGCCGACTACTCGCCGGTCCCCGGGACCACCACGTCCCAGCGGACGCCGAACCGGTCGTGGACCTGGCCGTACCGGTCGCCCCACGGCGCGACCTCGAACGGCATCGCCATCTGGCCCCCGCTGTCGGTGACCTTGGCGAGGAATGCGCGGGCGTCGTCCTCCGCGTCGAATCCGAGGAGGAACGAGTAGACGTCGCTTCTCGTCTCGGGGAGAGACTCTCCCATGGCGTCACCGCCGGTGAGGGTGATTCCCGGCGCTTCGAGGGTCGCGTGCGCGACCGAGCCGTGTGGAGGGTCGAACGGGAAGTCGTCCGTCGACGGGAACTGGTCGTATGTCATCAGGCTGAGTTCCCCGCCGAAGAGCTCGCGGTAGTACGGGAACGCCTCCCCGGCGTTGCCCGGGAAGGAGATGTACGGGCTGCATGTCATGGCCATCTGACGCGGTCTCTCGTCGTGGGCGCCCGCCATCCGGTGCCGCCCGGTACGGGTAACGCTAGTCCCGCAGTGTCGTCCGAGTCACGTTAAATCCGGCGGCCGGACAGTGCGAGGAGCCGGGAGCGGGCATCGGCCCCGATCGGGACCGGTACCGCGTCGGCGAACACGTCGAAGGTCCGCATCAGCTCCACCACGTTCCGCGCGTGCGCGAGGGTCCACTCGGCGAGCTCCTCGGTGTCCTCCGACTCCCACGTCTCCGGTGCGAGATCGTGTGCGTGGACGAGTAGCTCGAAGACCCTCAGGGCGAGGAGATCGCGGACCGGGATCTCCGCCAGGCGGTGCTGCACGAGGGCATCGGCGTCCCGGGCCCGCGCCAGCTCTCTACGCAGGCCGGCGGAGGTGCGGTGCAGGGCGGGGACCGGTTTCTCCCCGGCGTGGTCGGCGGTGCGGGTCCACGCGATCTCCGACTCCGGGAGCCGCGGGAAGTACGCGGCATAGCGCAGCCCGCCGCCGAGGACGTGGTTGGCACAGTCCCGGCGGGTCCAGCCCGGGCAGGCCGCGCAGTCACCGTCGAGCCCACCGGCGAGCGCCCGGCCGAACAAGGTGGTGGCCCGGTCGAGGACCGCGAGGTCCTCCGGGCTGAGCGGGGTAGCGGTCACGGGCACCTCACCTGAAGGAATGTCTGAGCCCCACATTAGGTTGATCGAGACGGCGTGCACAGACCGGTCACGCCTTCCGAGTGTGACGAGAAAGGACCGATACCCGCCATGAGCCCGCAGACCTCCGGTGCAGCCGAGACCCGGGAGTTCCAGGCCGAGACCCGGCAGCTGTTGGATCTGATGATCCACTCGATCTATTCGAATCCGGATACCTTCCTGCGCGAGGTCATCTCCAACTCGTCCGACGCGCTGGACAAGCTCCGGCTGGCCGCGTTGCAGGACTCCTCGCTGGGCGTGGACACCTCGGATCTGCACATCGAGCTGATCCCGGATGCCGCCACCCGGACGCTGACGATCCGCGACAACGGCATCGGCATGTCCCGCGACGAGGTGGTGGACCTCATCGGAACCCTCGCCAGGTCCGGCACCGGACAGATGCGGGAGGCGCTCTCCGCCGCGCGGGCGGCGCAGGAGTCGGGAGAGATCTCCGAGCAGGCGACCGCGGACCTCATCGGCCAGTTCGGCATCGGCTTCTACTCGACGTTCATGGTCGCCGACACGGTCACCCTGGTCACCCGCAAGGCGGGCGAGGACGTAGGGACGCGCTGGACCTCGAGCGGCGAGGACACGTACACGATCGAGGAGGCCCCGGACGCCCCGCAGGGCACCTCGGTGATCCTGCACCTCAAGCCGGCCGGCGGGGATGCGGCGCTCCCCGACTACGCCGAGGAGCACACGCTGCGCCGGGTCGTGCGCACCTACTCGGACTTCATCGCCTGGCCGATCCGTATGGACGTCGAGCGACCGGCGCCGTCGCCCGAGCCGGGTGACGGGGACGCCGACACCACCGGGGACGCCGACCCGTCCGAGGCCGGTGGCACGGTTACCGAGACGGAGACGCTCAACTCCCAGAAGGCGTTGTGGACGCGGCCCCGCTCCGAGGTCACCGACGAGGAGTACGCCGAGTTCTACCGCCACGTCTCGCACGCGTGGGACGAGCCGCTGGAGACCATCACCCTCAAGGCGGAGGGCACGTTCGAGTACCAGGCGCTGCTCTTCCTGCCCACGCAGGTCCCGTTCGACCTGTTCTCCCCGGACACCAAGCGCGGGGTGCAGCTGTACGTGCGGCGGGTGTTCATCATGGACGACTGCGAGGAGCTGGTCCCGCCATTCCTGCGCTTCGTCAAGGGCATCGTCGACGCCCAGGACCTGTCGCTCAACGTCTCCCGCGAGATCCTCCAGCAGGACCGCCAGATCCGGGCGATCCGCAAGCGCCTGGTCAAGCGGGTGCTGCAGACGATCGAGCAGATCAGGACCGACCGCCCGGAGGAGTTCCGCAGCTTCTGGGCCAACTTCGGTGCTGTCCTCAAGGAGGGCCTGATCTCCGACGTCGACTCCCGCGAGCAGCTGCTGGCCGTGAGCACGTTCGCGTCCACCCGGCCCGTGTCGGAGAAGGCCCCGGAGAGCGCGTCGGAGGGCGACGAGACGTCGACCGGGAACGACGACGAGGTGGGCACCACCATCGCCGAGTACATCTCCCGGATGGCCGACGGGCAGGAGGAGATCTACTACCTCACCGGCACCTCCCGCGCGGCGGTGGAGAACTCCCCGCACCTGGAGGCGTTCCGGGCCCGTGGCGTCGAGGTCCTCATCCTCACCGACCCCGTCGACGAGGTGTGGGTGGACGCGGTCGGCGAGGTCGACGGCAAGCGCCTGCGGTCGGTGGCCAAGGGCGACGTGGACCTGTCCGGCATCGGCTCGGAGGGTGAGGAGAAGAAGGACGAGCCCGACGCGGCCGAGTTCGCGGATCTGCTCACCTGGCTGGGCCAGGAGCTGTCGGACGAGGTCAAGCAGGTCCGCCTGTCGCATCGTCTCACCGAGTCGGCGGCCTGCATGGTCGGTGACGAGTTCGACATGACGCCGCAGCTCGAGGCCATGTACCGCGCCTCCGGCATGGAGTTGCCCACGAGCAAGCGGATCCTCGAGCTCAACCCCGGTCACCCGCTCGTGGAGCGTCTGCGCGCCCAGCACGCCGAGGACCCGTCGGCGCCCGGCCTGGGCGACACCGCCCGGCTGCTCTCGGGCGCGGCCGTCCTCGCGGAGGGTGGCACGCTCGCCGATCCGGCCGCGTTCGCCAAGTTGCTGGTCGACCGCATCTGACGCCGGTCCATCGGCCGATCGCGCCGCTGGCCCCGCCGCCCCGCCGGACCCCTCTCAGGGCTCCCGCGGGGCGGCGGGCGTTCTCCGGCCGGCACCGACGCGGCCGGTGCGGCCGGTGCGGCCGGTGCCGAGGGATCCGCAGGCCAGTCCGATCACCGCGCCGAGCGCGGTCTCGGTCGGGGTGTGGTGGCTGATCCGCACGCGCGCCCAGGCCACCGTCGGCACGAGCCCCAGCAGTCGCCAGTAGCGGGGTGAGAGTTCCCGGGCGAGGACCGCCACCACCCCGGAGAGCACGGCGGTGTGGAAAGAGACCTTGACCTTCAGGGTCGCGGTGCCGGCCACGCCCAACGCCACCAGCGCGGCACGGCTCATGCGACGCAACTCATCGGGGGCGCCGCGCGTCTGCTGGGCCGCCAGCAGTGCCGCCACGGACCCGGCGATGCCGGCGATCACCAGGGGGCGGTCCTCCCGCCTGGTGACGTGATGGTCCGACAGTGCCTTCCTGCGGACCCGCCAGGTGATCGCCGCCTGCGGCACCAGGCCCAGGCCCGCGGCGGTCGCGACGCCCCACCCGGTCGACCCCACCGCCCGGCCGAGATGCACCGACCCGACCGTGAGCATCACCCACGGGGCGCAGATCTCCGTCAGTACGGCCGCCGGCACCGCGCCACGCGTCGGCCTATCCGCCGCGACCGCGCCACGCGTTGGTCCACCGCTCTCGACCGTCATGCCCTCCGCCATCCCCCTTCACAGAGATCCGCTATGCCGAATCTGGATCCGCTGGTCGGTTTGGACTAGCAGATCCGGAGGGAGGGTAGCGGATCTGGCGGGATGCGGGCGGGGGCGGAGTGCGGGATGCGGGCGGGGGCGGATCTGGCGCGGGATGTGGGCGGATCTGGCGCGGGATGTGGGCGGGGCGGCGTGGTCAGCGGGGCAGGATCTCGGCGAGGCACTGCTCGGCCAGGCCGAGAGTGTCGGCGTCGAACAGCATGAGCGTCGCGGCCTCCACCTCGGTCTCGGTCTCGACCAGCGTCCGGAGGGCGGTGCGGACCGCGTCCTCGCGCGGCCACCCGTAGGCCCCGGCGGAGATCAACGGGAACGCGACGGAGCAGGCCCCGAGGTCATCGGCCACGGCCAGGGAGTTGCGGTAGCAGTCGACCAGGAGCGAGCGGCCGGCGCCGTCCGCTCCGCCGTCCGCGCCACCGTCCCGCCCGTAGACCGGCCCCACGGTGTGGATGACCCAGCGGGCGGGCAGGTCCCCGGCGCCGGTCGCCACGGCCTGCCCGGTGGGCAGCCCGCCACGCAGACGACCTGCCCTCAGCTCCCGGCATTCGGCCAGGATCGTCGGCCCGCCCGCGCGGTGGATCGCCCCGTCCACGCCGCCGCCCCCGAGCAGCGAACTGTTGGCCGCGTTGACGACCGCGTCCACGGCGATCCGGGTGATGTCGCCATGGCCCAGTTCGATCCGGGCGCGACTCGTCGTCGTCACGCCGAGACCTCGCGGGTGACGGCCTCGCGGGGTGTCCTGCGGCGCGTGATCATCGGGGTGGGGGAGTCGTCGAGGCGGTCCATCAACCACATGATGGTGGCCACCTCACCCACCCACGCCAGGCTCACGCACCAGCCGGCCAGGATGTCGCTGGGGAAGTGCACGCCCAGGTACATGCGGGTGACGCCGATGGCCGGGACGTACGCCGCCGACCCGGCGATCACCGGATACCGCCACGGTGTCGGCCACGCCAGGACGCAGGCACACCCGGCCAACGCCGCGCTCGCCATGGCGTGCCCGCTCGGGAACGAGTAGCTCTTCTCCTCCACGATGTGGGTGAAGAACGTGGGGCGCCCCCGGCGGTACAGGGCCTTGAGGACGGAGTTGATGATCGTCGACCCCACCAGGGACACCGTCAGCAGTGCTGCCGGCCGTCGGCTGCCCCGGACGGAGACCAGGTAGGCGGAGGTGGCGAGCGCGAACAAGGGCACCGCCGTGACACCGCCGAGCTCGGTGACGGCGCGGACGATGCGGGTGTTGCGGGGAGAGTGCCGGCGCTGGAGCCACAACATGACGGGGCGGTCGAAGGGCAGTCCCGCGTCCCCACGGATGCGCTCGGCCAGTTCGACGAACCCGATCACCGGGGTCGCGAACCCGACGAACGCCACCCCGAATATCGGCCACGTCCCCCGCGGCAGCGGCATCTCGCGACGGTCGACGATGCTGCCCAGCACCCCGTCCGACGGGTGCAGCTGCCGCAGGATGTCCCGCGCAGAGTTCAGCACTCGGGTGCGACGGGACAGCGTCGTGCGGGACATGCCCCCCACACTAGGCAGTGCGGTGGCCTTCTCGCCCGCGGATCGCGGCGAGCACTCCGGCCGCCCGGTTAGGGTGGGCCGCAGGCGACCCGAGAGGCGGAGGACGAATGAGTCACACCCGTGTGGAACAAGACCTGCTCGGCACCAAGGAGGTCCCGGCGGAGGCCTATTACGGGATCCACACGGTCCGGGCCGTCGAGAACTTCCCGATCGCCACCTCCACCATCAGCGACATCCCCGACTTCGTGCGCGGAATGGTCATGGTCAAGAAGGCCGCAGCGCTGGCGAATCTCGAGATGGGCGTCCTGGACGAGACGGTGGCGGACGCGATCGTCGGGGCCTGCGACGAGATCCTGGTCGACGGCCGCTGCATGGACCAGTTCCCGTCCTGCCAGTACCAGGGCGGCGCCGGCACCTCGGTGAACATGAACACCAACGAGGTCGTGGCCAACCTCGCCCTCGAACGACTCGGCCACCCCAGGGGCGCCTACGACATCATCAGCCCCAACGACGATGTCAACCGTTCGCAGTCCACGAACGACGCCTATCCGACCGGATTCCGGATCGCACTGTGGCACGCGCTCGAGCGGCTGGAGCCGGCGATCGTCGCGCTGCGGGAGGCCTGCTACGACAAGTCGGAGGAGTTCCGCGAGGTCCTCAAGATGGGCCGTACCCAGCTGCAGGACGCGGTCCCCATGTCGATGGGCCAGGAGTTCGGCGGCTTCGCCGTGACGCTCGACGAGGAACTCCACGTCCTCGGCGCGGCCGCCCGGATGCTCCTCGACGTCAACCTCGGTGCCACCGCGATCGGCACCGGCGTCAACACCCCGCCCGATTACCGCCGTGCCGTGATCAAACATCTGCGGGCCGTCACCGGGTTGCCGGTCACCGGCGCGATGAACCTCATCGAGGCCACCAGCGATACCGGTGACTACGTCAACGTCCACGCCGCCCTCAAGCGGACCGCCGTCAAGGTCTCCAAGATCTGCAACGACCTGCGGTTGCTGTCCTCGGGGCCGCGCGCCGGTCTCAACGAGATCAACCTGCCGGAGTTGCAGGCCGGGTCGTCGATCATGCCGGCCAAGGTCAACCCGGTGATCCCCGAGGTCGTCAACCAGGTGTGCTTCAAGGTGATCGGCAACGACGTCGCGGTGACCATGGCGGCCGAAGCCGGTCAGCTGCAGCTCAACGTCATGGAACCGGTGATCGCCCAGGCGATGTTCGAGTCGATCTCGCTGCTGACCAGGGCCATCGAGACGCTGACCGAGAAGTGCGTCGTGGGGATCACCGCCAACGTCGAGGTGGCGCGCCAGAACGTGATGAACTCGATCGGGATCGTCACCTATCTCAACCCGATCATCGGTCACCACAACGGCGACCAGGTGGGCCGGGAGTGCGCCCGGTCGGGCCGGGGGGTCCGCGAGGTGGTGCTGGAGATGGGCCTGCTGTCGGCGGAGGAACTCGACGACATCCTGTCGCCGTCCAACCTGCTCCGACCCAAGTATAAGGGCCGCTCGACCACGTCCGCCGTGGCCCAGCCCGGGCAGGACGTGACCGGCCCGACGGGCTGAGGCCCTGACGCGACCGAACCCCGGCCATCCCTCGTGGGGGGCCGGGGTTCTGCTGGGCCGGGCGCCTCGGACCCGGGCGGTCCGACGCCGGCGCGGGTGAGGTGTGTCAGGCGGGGGGCTCGCCGACGCGGCCGATGCTGCTCACGGCGAGGTTCCCCAGCGAACTGTCGAAACCGAACTGCTGCTCGATGAATGCGGACGAGCCTGTGATCGCGGCGTTGATGGCAGCGGACGAGCCGACGGTGAAGTCGAACTGGGCGAGGAAGTCGGCGATGGCCTTGAGCATGGGTGCCTCCAGATGAATCGGTGGTCGCGCCGCGAACCGGGCGGCGGGCCGTGGGCTGGCCTACACAGGTGATATCGGACCCGCCGCCCCGATCGTTAGCCGCACAAAGTGATGATTCCGGCCCGCGCGCCCGCTACCGTCTCCCTATGACCTCTCCCACATCCCGTGTCGTCGCAGGGCGCGAGATCACCTTTCCGGTCCCCGTCGTGTCCGCCTCGGTCTCCGGCGCGGCCTTCCTCACCCGGGCGGCAGTCGTCCGCAGGCTCATCGCGGGTGGCCCCCAGTCCGCACTCCTCGACGCCGCGGGGGCCGAGCCGGTCGCTCTTCCCGGTGGCCGGACCCCCGCGATCATGATCCACGTCCGGTACCACGATGTGCCCGGGAACGTGCTGGGCGCGTACCACGAGATGGGACTGGCATTCCAGCTCAAGGTGCCGGGTCACGGGACGCTGGTGCACATCCACGAACTGCCTGTCGACCAGGACTTCACCCTGGCTGCGGGCAACGAGCTGTGGGGCTTTCCCAAGTGGAAGGCCGACATGGTCGGTACGGCCGGCGGGGCCCTCGACGACGCCCGACTCGGGGCGGTCGGCTCGACGGGAACGGGCGGGGTCGACCTCACGCTGGACACGCGGATCGGTGTCCCGGTCCCGGGTAGTCAGTCGCTCGCCATGAACTGCGTGCAGGTCCTCGACGGACAGCCCGTGGTGGTCACGGCCGAGGCCACGGCCAGCGGCGGGCGGATGCGTCCGCTGAGCGGTGCCCGCGTGACGATCGCCCCGGGAGCCGATGAGGGCGACGCCGATGTCGCGCGGTTCGCCGGGGCCGTGCGTGAACTCGGGCTCGACCGCGCCCGTGCACTCGCCACCTTCTCCTACGACAAGTTCGTGGCCGAGTTCTGGGCGCCCGCCCCGATCGGCTGACGACCGATCGGCTGACCGCCCGCCCGCGGACCCCTCACCGTTTCCGGCGATCGACCGCGGCGAGGGCCTCGCGGGCTGCGGGTTCGGCAGCGGCCCGGTCTGCGGGCACGAGGCCGACCCGGCTGCGGCGGTCCAGCACGTCGTCGACGGTGAGTGCCCCCTCGTGGGTGACGGCGTAGGAGAACTCGGCTCGGGTGACGTCGAGGTCCTCGGCCACCGCCTCGAGCGGCCGGTCCAGCAGGCTCGCCGCCCCCACGGCGCCGGCCTCCTGCCCGTACCGGGCGACGAGCGACGCGGGCAGGAATGCGGGGCTCGGCCCGCGGGCGTGTGTGGCGTGCCCCGGCGCGCCGACGAGTGGAAGGTCGGTGGTGCGACACGGCCCGGCGGGGAGCCCGGCGCGCCGCACGACGAGGTCCACAGCCTGCTCTGCCATGAGCCGGTATTCCGTGAGCTTTCCACCGGTGATCGTGACCAGGCCGTTGTCCGAGGTCAGTAATGCATGATCCCGGGAGAGGTCGGCGGTGTCACCGTCGCCGGAGTCCACCAGGGGGCGCAGGCCCGCGAAGGTGCCCAGCACGTCGTCGCGGGTCAGGCGCACCTCGAGTGCCCGGTTGACCACGTCCAGCAGGAAGTCGACCTCCTCCTCGGTCGACTCCGGCACATCCGGCACCGGGCCGGGGGCGTCGACGTCGGTCAACCCCACGTGGAGGCGCCCGAACTCGGCCGGGATGGCAAAGCAGAAACGGTTGGTCTCGCCCGGCACCGGCACGGTGAGGGCGCCGACGGGATGGCCCAACGTGGCCGCGTCGAGGACCAGGTGGGTGCCACGCGAGGGGCGCACGCGCACCCCGGGAGTGGTCTGGCCGGCCCACACTCCGGTCGCAGAGATGACCGCTCGCGCGGAGAGGGTGAACTCGTCGTCGTCGTCGCTCCGCGCCGCGCCGGCCGCCACCGCCCCGCTCGCACCGAGTTCGTCGCGGACGGTGACCTGCGTGCCGCTCGCCTCGATCACCCGCGCGCGCGTGATCACCCGCGCCCCGTGTCCGGCCGCGGTGCGCGCGACGGCGGTGACCAGGCGGGCGTCGTCGACGAGCTGGCAGTCCCAGTTGAGGTGGCCGAACCGCAGGCCGTCGCGGCGCACGCCCGGGACGTACTCGGCGACCCGGCGCGGGCCCAGCACCCGCGCGCCCGGTAGGCGGTCGGCATGGGTTCCGGCCATCCGGGAGAGGACGGTGCCGGCGACGAACCCGAGCCCGGGCAGCACGGTCCCCACCGGCGGGGTGTCGCGGAAGACGGGCACCACCTGCGCGAGCGGTCGCACGAGGTGCGGGGCGGTCCGCTCGAGGAGGATGCCGCGCTCGACCGCCGAGCGGCGAGCGATGCCGACGTTGCCGGTCGCCAGGTACCGAAGTCCGCCGTGGGCGAGCTTGGAGGACCAGCGGCTCGTGCCGAAGGCCAGGTCGTGGGCCTCCAGGAGCACGGTCTCGAGCCCGCGGGAGGCGGCGTCGAGCGCGATCCCCGCGCCGGTGATGCCACCACCGATCACGATGAGGTCCACGGGAGTGGAGCGTTCGCGCAGGTCGGCGAGCTCGCGCGCGCGGCGATCGGCCGACAGGGCGGTGGACGGGGCTGCTGGAGGGGCAGTGCCGGCGGGGCGTCCGGGGTCCGTCTCCGCGTGGCCGGTCACAGGCCCAGATACCCGGTGACGAGCAGGTGCAGCTCGGAGCGCCACGAGTCCGCGTCGAGCGGCGGGTCGGCGAGCGGCGCGGACAGGACGGCGCCCTGGAGTGCGAGGTAGAGCATCGTGGCCATGTGGTCGGGGTCGCGGCCGCCGAGGCGGTCGTCGGCGGCGATGGCACGGGCGAGGAGGCCACGGAGGAACTCGATGAGTCGGCGTTGGGACGTGCCGAGACGGTGGAAGACGTACTCGGCGAGCAGGCCGCTCTCGTGGCGCCGCAGCGCGTCCAGCAGGGGGTCGGTGCGCACCTCGTCGGCCATCGCGCAGAGCAGGCGCGCGAGTTCGGCGGCATCGTGGACCGCGCCGTCGAGGAGATCCGGGCCGACGCGCCCGACCACGGCGGTGAGTTCGCGGGTGAGCAGGTCGGCGAACAGTGCGGTGATGTCCGGCCAGTGCCGGTAGAGGGTCGTGCGGCCGACACCGGAGCGGCGCGAGACCTCGACCATCGTGGTGCGGCCGGGGCCGTTCTCGAGGATCGAGGCGTGGGCGGCGGCGAGCGCGCGGTCCCGGGTGGTGTGGCGTGGCGGGGCGGAGACGGTCACCGGGCCTCCTTCGCAACGGGTCCGCCGGGGTGCGGGCCGGTGCCGGAACGCGCGACCGAAAGCCCTCGAACGGAACAGATTGTGCTCTAGTGTTCCAGTATGAGCGAGATGAACCCCGCTGACAAGCACCGATCGGGTCACCTGCCACTGCCGCCAATGTCCCTGTCCCGCTGGGGAACGGACGCCGAGGCCAGGGACCTGAGCGAGAGCATCCGCACCCTCCTCCGCGACGTGCTCGGCGTGACCGCGGAGACCGGGCGGAGGTTCGATCCGACCGCGGTGACCGCGTCGCCGTCGCGACTGACCGACGACGACCTCGCCGCGCTGGCCGGGATCGTGGGCGCCGGCAACGTCTCCGCCGACGACGCCCAGCGCCTGCCGCGCGCCCGCGGCAAGTCGACGCCCGACCTGCTGGCGTGGCGGACCAGGCCGGTGGTGGACTGCCCTGACGCGGTCGTGGCCCCGGGGGACGACGACGAGGTGGCCGCCCTCCTGAACTGGTGCACCACCGAAAAGGTCGCGGTGGTCCCCTTCGGCGGTGGCACCTCCGTCGTCGGAGGCCTCACCCCGGGCGCCGGGACGAACAGGGCCGTGGTGAGCGTCGACCTGGCGCATTTCAACGGTCTCGAGTCGATCGACCCGGAGTCGGGCGAGGCGGTCCTCGGGGCGGGCGTGACCGGCCCGAGGGCCGAGGAGTTGCTGGCCGCGCACGGGTTCTCGCTCGGCCACTTCCCGCAGTCCTTCCCCTACGCCACGCTGGGCGGCTACGCCATGACGCGGTCCTCGGGACAGAGCTCCGCCGGATACGGGCGCTTCGACGAGATGGTCAGCGGGCTGACGGTGGTCACCCCGGTCGGCGTGATCGAGGCGGGCCGGGCCCCGGCGTCGGCCGCGGGCCCGGACCTGCGGCAGTGGCTCCTGGGGTCGGAGGGTGCGTTCGGGGTGTGCACCCGGGTGCGGGTGCGGATCCATCCGGTGCCGGAGGTCGTACGGCACGAGGCGTTCCGGTTCCCCGACTTCGCCACGGGCGCCGCCGCGTTGCGCGCGGTCGAGCAGCAGGGGACCGGCCCCACGGTCATCCGCCTGTCCGACGAGACCGAGACGATGGTGAACCTCGCCACCGCGACCGACTCGATCGGCGAGACCGGCGCAGGACCCGACTCCGACTCCGGGACGGGTGGGTGCCTGTGCCTCTGCCTGTTCGAGGGCACGGCCGCCCACGCCGAATCACGGCACGCCGAAACACGGGAGGTCCTGCTCGCCCACGGTGGCACCTCGCTGGGCCCGGGCCCCGCGCGGTCGTGGGAGCACGGCCGCTTCGGCGCCCCGGTCCTGCGTGACGCCCTGCTGGACAACGGGGCCCTGGTCGAGACCCTGGAGACCGCCACCGACTGGTCTCGCCTGCCGGGGCTCCGGGCCGCGGTCGCGGAGGCGCTGACCTCCTCGCTCGAGGCCAGCGGCACCCCGGCGTTGGTCATGTGCCACATCAGCCACGTCTACCCCACGGGGGCGTCCCTGTACTTCACCGTCGTGGCCGGCCAACGCGGAGCGGACCCCGTCGCCCAGTGGGCCGAGGCCAAGCGCGCGGCCTCGGAGGCGATCGTCGCCGCCGGTGGCACCATCACCCACCACCACGCCGTGGGCGTGGACCACCGCCCGTACCTGGAGTCGGAGATCGGCGAGGTGGGCGTCCGGATGCTGCGCGCGGTGAAGAGCGCCGTCGACCCCCGGGGCGTGTGCAACCCGGGGACACTCATCCCATGAGCGCGCATCAGTCGGACCGCCGGATCCGGGCGGTCACCCTGCTGGTCAATCCGGCTGCGGGCGGCGGGCGAGGCGAGAAGGTGGCGGACCGGGCCGCCGGCCGGCTGCGCGCCCACGGGCTCGAGGTCACCCGGTTGGCCGGTTCCGGGGCGGGGGAGTCCCTCGCGTTGGCCCGGCAGGCGATCACGGACGGTACCGACGCCCTGGTGGTGTGCGGCGGTGACGGGATGGTCTCGATCGCCGTACAGGCGCAGGTGTCCACCGACGTGCCGGTGGGCATCATCCCGGCGGGCACCGGCAACGACCTGGCCCGCGAGTACGGCGTCCCGGTGGGCGATCCCGAGGCGGCCGCGGACATAGTCGCCGGTGGCCGTGTCGAGTGGGTCGACCTCGGTCTGGCCACCCCGGACGGCGGGGAGCCGCAGGTGTTCGCGTCGGTACTGTGTGCGGGGCTGGACTCCGCGGTCAACAGGCGGGTGAACGAGATGCGGATGCTCCGCGGGCCCCTGCGCTACGTATTCGCCGCGATGATCGAGTTCCCGACCTACCGACCCCGGCGCTTCCGGATGGTCTTCGACGCGGGCCTGCCCACCGAGGACACCGTCGAGACCGAGGTGCTCCTCAGTGCGTTCGCGATCACCCGCAGCTACGGCGGGGACATGAGGATCGCGCCCGACGCGGATCGCGGCGACGGGCTGTTCGACGTCTGCTACGTCGAGAGGATCTCCAAACTTCGCTTCGTGCGCCACTTCCCCAAGATCTACTCCGGGTCCCACGTGGGTCTGCGGGGCGTGACCACCCGGAGGTGTCGGACGGTCCGCCTCGAGGCCTCCGACGTCGAGGCGTTCGCCGACGGGGACGCCGTGGCGCCCCTTCCGGTGACCGTCGAGGTGCTTCCCGGGGCGGGTCGATTCCTGGTCCCCCGCGCGCCCCATTAGTCACACCAGCACCATTGATATTCGCTGGTCACAGCATTGCAACCGAACCGGGGCCGGGCTGTTACCTCATTGGCCAATCGGTTAGCTTCAGGCACGCCGAGACGGCATGATCACCACCATGCGCACCAGGTTTACCGCGTCACTCGCGACGATCGCCGTCACCTCCGCCACCCTCCTGGGTGGCGCCGCGACGGCTTCTGCCCAGACGGCTCCGCCCCGATTGCCGTCCTTCATCCCACAGCACCTGATCCCGGCCCACCTGGTCCCCCAGGTGGACGGTCTCGTTTCCCAGGTGCGAGCCGCACTGCCCCCCGAGGCGTGGGCTGCGGTCGGCTCCAGCGAGATGGCCTACCAGGACATCTCCGCCCTGGCCGTCGGCGGCGGGTTGCGCGAGGGCATCGTCCGCGAGATCGACGCGTACCGCGTGGCGCACAAGCGTGGGGCGTTGGCTCCCAACCCCGACCTCGACCGCGAGGCCCAGGCGTGGGCCGACCGTCTGGCCGCCCGCGATGAGGTGGTCCACAACACCGCGTTGATCGGCCGCGGATACGGGGAGAACATCGTCGCCGCCGGGACCCACTGCGGTGCGGTCTGCCTGGTCGACCTGTGGAAGAACTCGCCGGGCCACAACGAGAATCTCCTCGATCCGGGGTACCGGTCGGCCGGCATGGGGATCGCCCACTCGCGCGGCGGCAAAGTTTTCGTGGTACACAATTTCGCGTACTGACACACCAACTCTGACTGAGCCACACGGTCCGGCAGCGGCGCTCTCGTAGCGCCGAGACGACGGGGGGAACATGTCCGAACGGATTCTGCGAGCGCTGAGGCTCAAGACCGATCCGGGGGTGTTCTTCACGACCGTCGGGGTCATCCTGCTCTTCGTCGTCGTGACGTTCTTCGCCGGCGAGTGGGTGGGCAGCGTCTTCGGTTCCGCCTCCGGGTGGATCATGACCAACCTCGGCTGGTTCTACATCTTCGGTGTCACCGCGTTCCTCGGCTTCCTCATCTGGATCGCCCTGAGCCGATTCGGCCACGTCCGTCTCGGTGGGGACGACGAGCTCCCCGAGCACTCCACGCTGAGCTGGTTCGGGATGCTGTTCGCCGCGGGCATCGGCACGATCCTCATGTTCTGGGGCGTGGCGGAGCCGATCTCGCACTTCGCCACCCCGCCCCGTGGGAGCGTCGAACCGGGCAGCACGGACGCCGCGAGCGAGGCGATGGCGTTCACGCTGTACCACTTCGGCCTGCACACCTGGACGATCTTCGCGTTGCCCGCACTCGCCTTCGCGTACTTCATCTACAAGCGCAAGATGCCGCCGCGGGTGAGCTCGATCTTCGCCCCGCTGCTCGGGGACAAGATCTTCGGCCCGCTCGGCAAGACGATCGACATCGTGGCACTGGTCGGCACCGTGTTCGGCGTGGCGACGTCGGTCGGTCTGGGGACGCTGCAGATCAACGCGGGTCTGAACGAACTGTTCGGGATCGCGATGTCACCGGTCGTGCAGGTGCTCATCATCGCGGTGGTCACCACCGTCGCCTGCATCTCCGTGGCCCTGGGCCTGGAGAAGGGCATCAAGCGCCTGTCCAATCTCAACATCGCGATGGCCGTCGCGCTGCTCATCTTCGTCCTGGTCACCGGCCCCACACTGTTCCTGCTCAAGGGCACGGTCGAGTCGCTGGGCGTCTACCTCTCGACCCTGCCGGAGCTGGCGCTGTGGAACAACGTCTTCCCGGCCTCCGACGACCTGGCGTCGTGGCAGAACACCTGGACCGTCTTCTACTGGGCCTGGACCATCACGTGGTCGCCCTTCGTCGGCATCTTCATCGCCCGGATCAGTCGTGGCCGCACCATTCGTCAGTTCGTCTTCGGCGTACTCGGCCTGCCGGTGGCGTTCTCGGTGCTGTGGTTCGGGATCTTCGGCATGGCCTCGTTCCACATCGAGCTCTTCGGCTCCGGTGGTCTGGTCGAGGCCGTGGTCGACGACGGCGACATCCCGGGTGCGTTGTTCGCGTTCCTGTCGAACTACCCGCTGGCGACCTTCATCTCCGGGCTGGCAGTGGTCCTCGTCGTCATCTTCTTCACCACGTCGGTCGACTCCGCATCGATGGTCGTGGACATGATCGCCTCCGGTAAGGACGACGAGGTCCAGGCCTCGCCGACCCACCAGCGCGTCATCTGGGGTGTGCTCATGGGCGCGGTCGGTGCGACGATCCTCGCCGGTACCGGCGAGGGTGGGCTCACCGCGCTGCAGGAGGTCATCACCGTCATCGGACTGCCGTTCTTCATCATGGGCTTCGTCATGATGTACAGCCTGGTCCGCGGGATCAGCAGCGACATGGGGGAGCGGCCCCCCACGGTCACCCGGCAGTGGCGCCGCGCGTACTCGGCCGAGGAGCTCGAGAAGCACGAGGAGGCGCCCTCACCCGAGCCGGTGCACCCGCTGTACCACATCCCGGACGAGGGCGAGCAGGACGACGGCGCCCCGGTGACGGTCGCCGACGGCGCGGAGGCGACGGCCGAGAAGGACTAGTGCCCGCGCACGTCGAGCATCGTCATGCCCGCGTGCATCTCCCACACGAGGATCTCGGCCCCGTGGTCACCGGCGGTGACGCGCCGCCCGCCCGAGGCGGTCATGCGGGCGGCGTCGCCGTTGTCCAGCACGCCCTCGCCCTCCAGCGCCACCGAGCCCAGCGGCACGTAGAGGTGGAGGTAGGGGGCGTCGGGGAGCTGGACGGACCGGCCGGGGTCCAGTCGCGCCGCGAGGAGCGCGGACGCGCGGTTGCGGATCCGGATGGCGGCGCGGTCCGAGTAGGTGGGTAGCCCTCCGGCGACGACGGCGAGCTGGTTCTCGAGCTCCGGTGATTCGATCTCCAGCTGTTCGTACCCGGGCTCCCCGCCGGCGGTGTCCGGGACGACCCACATCTGGACGAGGTGGACCGGGTCCACGGGGGCATGCTCACTGCGGACCGAGCCGTCGCGCCAGCCATCGTTGCGTTCGGAGTGCAGGATGCCCGAGCCCGCGCTCATCCGCTGTGCGAGTCCGGGGTAGATGACGCCGCTGTGTCCCTCGGAGTCCTGGTGTACGAGCGAGCCGGAGAGGACCCAGGTGACGATCTCCATGTCGCGGTGGCCGTGCGTGTCGAACCCGGAGCCGGCGGCGATGCGGTCGTCGTTGTTCACCAACAGGCGCCCGAAGTGGGTGTTCATCGGGTCCTGGTACCGGCCGAACGAGAACGAGTGCCGGGAGTCCAGCCACCCTCCGGCGTCGTGCGAGCGGGCGCGGGACCGGTGGATTCGGATCTCGGACATGTGCGTCGCTGCCCTTCGTCAGTAGTCGATGATGTATCAACTATACCATCGGGCGGATGGGCGGAGGCCGGGCCGGTGCGAACGGTGGCGGGGTGTGAGGTGGTGCATTAATGTCCGGAACGGCCGCTCGGGCAGGCGTCCAGAACAGCTGTCCAGAAAGTTTGTTTATCTGTCAGCGGCACGCCGCCGACGAGCGTAGAGTGACGGGTGTCACACCGACTAGCAGGAGGTTCCACGATGTTGCAGAACGCGCTGGCCACCACGGTGCGGGTGGGTGTGGCCACGTACAGCGGGGTGGCGCAGATCGTCGTGGACAACACGCTCGGCCGGGTTCTCGATACCAACCCCGACAAAGTCCGCTGAGAACGTCCGCTGAGAACGTCCGCTGACCGGGTCCGCCAGCCCCCGCCGGACGGCGGCCGGAACACATCAGGCCCCGGGCGACGCCTGCTCGGTTCCGGGCGTGGCGTCCCTGACCTCTCCGACGAGCCTGGACAGGACGTCCTCGAGGACCAGTAGCCCCCGCGGGCCGGACGCCCCCGCGTCCCGGTCATCGACGATCGCCAGGTGGGCACGCGCCCGCTGCATCGCCGACAGGACGTCGTCGAGCGGCGTCCCGGACGGCACGACCCCCAGTTCGCGGATCCGCTCGCGGCGCAGCGGTCGGGACGGGTCATCGGCCAGGATGTCCTTGACGTGGACGTAGCCGATGTAGGTGTCGCCGCGCCGCACCGGGAACCTCGAGTGGCCGGTCCGCACGCACAGGTCCTGCACCTCGCCGGTGGTCCGGTCCTCGTCGATCGAGTCCACCTCCTCGATCGGACGGAGCACGTCGGCCGCGCTGATGTGGTCGAACGCCAGCGCCCCTTCGAGTAGCAGCGTCTCGTCCTCGTCGAGGAAGCCCGATTCCCCGGCGGCGGCGACCATCCCGTGCATCTGGTCCACCGTGAAGGTGGTCTCCACCTCGGAGCGTGGTTCCTCCCGCAACACGTACCGCACCACGGCGTCGGCGGACTTGTTCATCAGCCAGATCGCGGGCAGGAACACCAGCACGAAGACCCGCAGCACCGGGCCGAGGAGGAGCGCGGCCGCCGCCGGCCGGGCGATCGCCATGTTCTTGGGCACCATCTCGCCGAGCACCATGTGCAGGAACGTGACGATGAGCAGCGAGATCACCAGCGCGATCGGGTGCGCGAACCCGGTGGACACCCCCAGCCATGCCAGTGGCTGCTCGATGAGGTGGGCGATGGCGGGCTCGCCGACCGCGCCGATGAGCAGTGAGCAGACCGTGATCCCGAGCTGGGTGGCCGCCAGCGAGAGCGATACGTTCTCCACACCTCGCAGTGACCACAGTGCGCGGGTGCTGCCCCCGGCGGCGTGCGGTTCCAGGGTGTCGCGCCGCGCGGAGACCATGGCGAACTCCGCGGCGACGAAGAACCCGTTGCCGAGCAGGAGGGCCACCAGGATCAGAAGTGCGACGCCGTCACTCATCCGGGTCCTCCGCCCCGGAAACGTCCCGCACGACGGTGGCCCGGACACGCCCGGCCCGGTGTCCGCGCAGCGATTCCACCCGCAACCGCACCCGCGCCCGTGTGGGCAGGTCGTCGCGGTCGCGGTTCTCATGGTCGTGCGCGTCCAGTTCGGTCTCGTCGTCGACCTCGGGCAGTCGGTCCACGGCCTCGGACAGCAGTCCGGACAGCGTGGACACGGTCCCCGGCGGCGGGATCTCGAGCCGCAGGACGGTCCCCAGCTCGTCGGGCCGCATCATCCCGTCCACGAGAACCGTGTCGTCGTCGACCCACTCGTGGGTGCGTGACGCCCGGTCCTGCTCGTCGTCGATCTCCCCGACGATCTCCTCCACCAGGTCCTCCAGGGTGACGATCCCCGCGGTCCCGCCGAACTCGTCCACGACCACCGCCATCTGCAGGTCGGTCTGCCGGAGCAGGCGCATGAGCGGGTCGAGGGTCATCACCGCCGACACCACGGTCGGCTCGGTGGCGATCTCCCGCACCGGCGTCCGGGCGCGCTCGTCGACAGGCACGGCCAACGCCTGCCGATAGTGGACGACGCCCACCACCTCGTCGACGGTCGCGCCGAGGACGGGGAACCGCGACCGGCCGGTGGCCGCCACGGTGTCGAGGAGATCCTGCGCCGTGTGGTCCCGCAGGAACGTCACCAGGGGGCGGGGCACCATCGCGTCCGCCGCGCGGTGTTCCCCGAACGAGATCGAGCGGGTCACCAGCTCGGCCGTGTGCGGGTCCATGGCGCCCTCGCGGCCCGACCGCGCCGCGGACGCCCGCAGTTCCTCGGGGGAGTGCGCCCCACCGGGTTCCTCCTGCGGGGTGAACCCGAGCAGCCGCAAGACGACGTTGGCGGTGGAATTCAGACCCGTGACCAGCCAGCCGAACCCCGCCATGAAGATCTTCTGGGGGATCACGACCAGCCGCGCGACCCGCATCGGCGCGGCGATGGCCCAGTTCTTGGGGACGAGTTCGCCGAGGACCATCTGGAGGAACGTGACGACGACGAAGGCCGCGGTCATCGCGATACCGCGGGCCGCCGGCTCGGGCATGCCCGACAGGCCGAGGGCGCCGGTGAGAAGCTCCCCCACGGAGGGGCCGGTGAGGTACCCCGCGACGAGGCTGCTGACCGTGATCCCCAGCTGGGCGCCCGACAGGTTGGTCGACGTCCTGGCGAGCGACCCGTCGAGGGCCCTGGCGATCCGGTCGCCCTCCGATCCGGCCGCGCGCACGTCGTCCCGGTTGACGGTGAGGAACCCGAACTCGACCGCCACGAACAGGGCGTTGGCACCGATGAGCAGGACGAGCGCCAGCGTGAGCGCGAGCGCGAGTGCCACGTCAGGCCCGGTTATTGACCGTCGGCGGTGCCGTCCGAGCCGCCGACGGCGTGATCCGGCTGCTCAGGGGTCTGGTACACCTTCTTCTGCTCGTCGCGCCGGGCGGCGCCGTCCCCGGCCGTCCCGGAGGTCGCGCCGGAGCCCGCCGCCTCGCCGTGGCCACCGGCGCTGCCGGCGTCCCGGCCGGGTCCGGCGGCGGAGTCCGCCTCGTCCGCGCCGCGGGTGGTGCTCCCGTCGCCGGCACCGGACCCGTCGACGGTGTTGCCGAGTTCCTCGGGCGATTCCTCGGGGATGCGTGCGCTGTCCTCGGGTCGGGTCGAGTCGGTCACGGTCGCCTCCGGTGGTCTCGTGGGTCGGCGCCGGTCACCCGTCGCCGAGGTGATGACGACCCTAGTCGCGTGAGCGCGCGCCCGTCGGGATCCTGCGCCCGCGCGGCCAGCGGGCTCTCGCCACGGCATCGTCGTGGCTTAGTGTGGTGCGCATGTCGGACAATCCCTTCGGTCGGGTCATCACCGCGATGGTGACCCCCATGCATGACGACGGCTCGATCGATTTCGACGGCCTGCAGCGGCTCGCGGTCCACCTCGCCGACCACGGTCACGACGGTCTGCTGGTCAACGGCACGACCGGCGAGTCGGCGACGACCACGGATGACGAGGACTACGACAGCGTGGCCGCCGTCGTCGAGGCGGTCGGCGACCGGGTGAAGGTCATGGCGGGGTGCGGTACCAACGACACGGCCCACTCGATCCGCGCGGCCCGCGAGATGGTCGCGCGCGGCGCGGATTCGCTGCTCGTGGTGACCCCGTACTACAACAAGCCCACCCAGCACGGGATCGTCGAGCACTTCCGGATGATCGGCGAGGCCACCGACCGTCCGATCATGGCCTACGACATCCCGGGCCGCACCGGCACGGCCCTGGCCACGGACACGATCCGCCAGCTGGCGCAGATCCCCCAGGTGCGTGCGGTGAAGGACGCCAAGGGCGACCTGTTCGAGGCGAGCCGGCTCATGGCCGAGACGGACCTGCTCTGGTACTCCGGCGACGACGTGCTCAACCTGGCGTTCCTGGCTCTCGGCGCGACCGGCGTCGTCTCCGTGGTGGGCCATGTCGCCGGGGATGACTACCGCGCGATGATCGACGCCGTCGACGCCGGCGACCTGCCCCGGGCCCGCGAGATCCACACCCGCCTCATCCCGGCCGTGGACGCGATCATGCACACCTCGCAGGGCGCCATCCAGGTCAAGGCCGCGCTGAAGACGGCCGGTCTCATCGGCTCGGACCGCCTGCGCATGCCCCTCCTACAGGGCCCGCCCGAGCACCTGACCAGGTTGCGCGACGGCCTGGCGGCGGCCGGGCTCGGCTGACCCATCCCGGCCACCGACCGACCACGGTCCCACCCGGGAGGGGATGACCTCGTCGTCGTCGGGGATCGTCGTCGGGGCTGACGTCGGCGCCGCTACGCCCGCTGGAACGCGGCCATCTCCGTGCACCGTCGCCACAGCGCGGCGGCCGTGGCCCGGTCGTACGAACGGCGACTCGACCTGGTGAGCTTCGGGTGCCCGCGCAGGCCCCCCAGGCGATCGGGACCCACGAACGCGCCGCCCGTGACATCCGGCATCGTCGCGGCGTACAGGACGGACAGCGCGCCCATCTCCGGTGCCAGGCCCGCCCACGTGATGGAGTTGCCGAGCTCGAAGAAGCGGTCCGCCAGCGGGTTGCCGCTCTGGCGGATGAGGTCGGTCGCGGTGTAACCGGGGTGCGCGGCGACGGAGGAGAGCCCACTGCCGGTCCGCTCGAAGTGACGCTGCCACTCGTAGGCCAGCATGATGCAGGCCAGTTTGGAGTTCGCGTACGCCGCCATGGGACGGTATCCGCGCAGGTCCATGCCGAGGTCGTCGGTATCGAGTCGTCCGCGCAGGTGGGCGAGCGAACCCAGCCAGACGACCCGGTCCGTCACCATCGGCTCCAGCCCCCGGGTGAGCGCGTGGTGGGCCAGCACGTTCACGCCGAACTGCATCTCGTGCCCCTGCGCGGTGCGGGCGTGGGGGATGTTCATGAGGCCGGCGTTGTTGATGAGCACGTCGATCGGTGTGCCCGCCTCCGTCGTGGCCGCCACGAACCCGTCGACCGAGTCCAGGTCCGCCATGTCGAGCAGGCGCACCTGCGCGAGCTCCCGCGCTCCGGTGGGGAGCGTCGCGCGCGACTCCTCCGCCTTCTCCTCGTTCCTGCAGGCCATGATGACCCGGCCGCCCCTGGCTGTGAGCGCCGCCGTGGTCGCCAGGCCGATACCACCGTTGGCGCCGGTGACCACGAAGGTCCGGCCCGTCTGGTCGGGGATGTCGGCGGCGGACCATCTGTGCGATCGAGTCATGAACATCAGTGAACCAGCCGCGCCTGCTCTACGGTGGTCCACCCGTGTGGTAACGCCGG
Organism: Dietzia sp. IBK-p2-16D; assembly: GCF_057773085.1. Lineage (NCBI taxonomy): Bacteria > Bacillati > Actinomycetota > Actinomycetes > Mycobacteriales > Dietziaceae > Dietzia > Dietzia sp. IBK-p2-16D. The sequence continues at coordinate 399,471 of NZ_JBYMTL010000002.1, forward strand.
GATATCATCCGCGATCTTCTTGTGACACACTCGTCGGGGTGCGCGAGTCCCACGTGTCACACGTGCCCCCGCGTGCCCCTTCCTCGAGACCCCGGAGTAGCTCCATGACGTTCGACCGCCGAACCTTCCTCCGCCGCGCCGGCCTCGGTGCTGCCGGGGCGGGCGCCCTCGCCGCGGGCATCACGCCCTCCGTGGGTGCACAGTCCTCCCTCCCCGCCGAGATCGGTGCACTTCCGGGCGCCGGCGCCGGGGTCCCGATCGGCACCCTGCTCGACTACGCCTCCGGCCCGCCGTCGGCGGCGTCGATCCGCGCGGCCGGCCACATGGGCGCCGTGCGCTACTGCTCCAACCGTCGTCCCGACGCCGGGTGGATGACCGGCAAGCCGCTGCTACGCCGCGAGGTCGACGACTTCCGCGCCCACGGCCTCAACATGGTCTCCTGCTACCAGTTCGGGCGTGCCGAGACCGCCGACTGGAAGGAAGGGGCCGCGGGTGGCGACCGCCACGCCCCGATCGGCATCGGTATCCACCGCTCCGCCGGCGGTCCCTCGGGTGTGCCGATGTACGTGGCGATCGACGACAACCCCACGCGGTGGCAGTTCGACAACCAGATCGCGCCCTACCTCGAGCGCTGGCGCTCCCACCTGCAGCGTGCGGGGATGAAGCTCGGCGTGTACGCCAACGCCCCCACCATCGACTGGTGCCGCCAGCGCGGTCTCGGGCAGTACTTCTGGCAGCACGACTGGGGCTCCGGCGGGCGACTGAACCCGTTCGCCACCATCCACCAGCTGCCGGTCCGCCAGCAGGTGACCGTCGGTGGTGTCGTGTCCGACCTCAACCGCGTCTACGCGCTCGACTACGGCCAGTGGTGGCCGATCGATCCGATCGCCCTCGCGCAGTCGGCGCTCGGCAGCTCCATCTGACCCGACCCACCACAGCCGCGCGCTCCAGAGTCATCAGCATGCGATATATCCCGTGCGGATGACTCTGGAGCGCGCGGCTGCGTGGTGAGGTGGGTCGTGCGGGTCCGGCCCGCGCCTACCCGACCGTGATCTCGCCCATCGTCCCCCACTCCTCGCCGTCGGCGGTGGTGTTGATGATCCGCGGGGTCCGCTCGAGGTACCGGGCGGCCGATCCGGTGAACGCGGCGAAGTGCTCGGAGTTCACGTGCTCGGCGGGGGCGTCGCCCTCCCGGAAGGCCTCGCACAGCAGGAAGGTGTTCGGGGACTCCGGGGACCGGTACCAGTCGAAGAAGAGGTTGCCCTGCTCCGCGCGAGTGGCCTCGGTGAACTCGCGGGTGAACTCGAGCCAGGACTCGGCGAACTCGGGCTTGACGTCGAAACGCACGTTGATGAGGATCATGGCCCCATCCTGCCGCGCCCGGGGCGGGCCGTCGACCCGCCGGGACCGGTGTGACTCGCCCCGATCGACGGGACGGGCCTACGCTGTATCAGGTGACCATCGAGCTGAGCATCGAGAACCCGTGCATCCCGCGGGCGGAGGCCGACTCCTCCGTTCGCGCGGTCTGGGACCGCCTGTCGCAGGACGCGACCTCGAGCAGGAACGAACCGCTGATCGCAGGACTGGTCCTGGACCTCATCGACGGCTGCGACGACCTCGGTGAATCCCTCGCCCGCCTCGCCGCCTCCCGGGTCGCGACCCCCGAGATCGGTCGGCACGTGTTGGAGAAGGAGATCCGGGCGGTGCTCGTCGAGCATCCCCACGTCCTGGAGGCCGTCGCGGCCGACCTGGTGGTGAGCTACGAGCGCAACCCGGCGTACCCCAACTACCTGGTGCCCTACCTCTTCGCCAAGGGCTTCCTCGGTCTGCAGGTGCACCGGGTGGCCCACGAGATGTGGAACTCCGGGCGCGTCATGGCGGCGTCGTTCCTGCAGAGCCGCATCTCGGAGGTGTTCGCCATGGACGTCCACCCGGCCGCCCGGGTCGGTTCGGGCATCCTCGTGGACCACGCCACCGGGATCGTGGTCGGGGAGACGTGCGTGATCGGCGACGGGGTGTCCATCCTGCAGGGCGTCACGCTCGGGGGAACCGGTAACGAGGACGGCGACCGTCACCCCAAGATCGGCTCGGGTGTCCTGCTGTCGGCCGGGTCGATCGTGCTGGGCAACGTCCGCGTGGGCGACTGCTCCAAGGTGGCCGCGGGATCGGTGGTCCTGCACGAGGTCCCGCCCCACACCACCGTGGCCGGGGTCCCCGCGAAGGTGGTCCGCCGTCACGCGGACTCGCTGGTCCCCGCTGAGCGGATGGACCAGGAGATCGACCCCGAGCGGTAGGGCGACACCCCGTGCGGATCCTGGTGGTCGACGACGAGCCGGCGCTGCGGGAGAGCCTGCGCCGGGGGCTCGTCGCGGGAGGGTGGTCCGTGGAGACCGCCGCGGACGGCGAGAAGGGCCTCGAGATGGCCTGCGCCGACGACTTCGACGTGGTCGTGCTGGACATCATGATGCCGCGCCTCAGCGGGTACGAGGTCGTCCGCGAGATGCGTCGCCGTGAGGTCTGGACCCCGGTGCTCATGCTCACCGCCAAGGACGGCGAGTACGACGAGGCCGACGCCTTCGACCTGGGTGCCGACGACTACCTCGTCAAACCGTTCTCGTTCGTCGTCCTCGAGGCACGGCTCCGGGCCCTCGTGCGGCGGGGGGCACCGGAGCGCCCGGCATCGTTCGAGGCCGGGGACCTGGTGGTGGACCCGGCGGCGCGCGAGGTCCGCCGCGGGGACACGCGGATCAGCGTGACCGCCCGCGAGTACTCGGTGCTCGAGTACCTCGTCCGGCACCGCAATCAGGTGGTCTCCAAGGCCCAGATCATGCGCGCAGTGTGGGACGCCGCGTACGACGGGGACGACAACATCGTCGAGGTGTACGTCGGCTACCTGCGGCGCAAGATCGACACCCCGTTCGGGGCCCGCGCCATCGAGACCGTCCGCGGGCAGGGCTACCGGCTGGTGGACAGCGTCGCGGCCCGTCCCTGATCCGGGCGCCACCCCGCCCACGCCTCACCGCGCCCACGCCTCACCCCTCCCCGCCTCACCCCGCCCCGCCGTCGGGGAAGTCGTCTGCGGCGTCGTCCATGATCTCCACCGGCAGCTCCACCACGAACCCGGCGCCGCCGCCGGGTGCATCCTCCACCCGGACCGAGCCGCCGTGGGAGCGGGTGATCTCGGCGACGATCGCCAGACCCAGGCCCGATCCGCCCGTGCCCCGCGCGCGGTCCGCGTCCAGGCGGGCGAAGCGGTCGAACACCGAATCCCGTTGATCAGGGGGAACGCCCTCGCCGTCGTCGTCGACACGGATCACCGCGCGCGGCGCCCCGGGGTCGGTCCGGTCGACGGTGAGTCGCAGCGCGATCCGGTGGCGTGCGTGGCGGCGGGCGTTGTCGACGAGATTGCGCACCACGCGTTGGAGGGCCTCGGGATCGCCGACCACGCGCGCGGGTTCGACGGAGGCCGCGACCTCGAGTCCGCGGGCACCCGCGCCTCCCGCCCCGCCGACCCCGCCCACGAGACCCCGGAGCCGGGCGGCCTCGGAGAGCACGATGTCGTCGAGGTCCACGTCGTCGCGGCGCAGCGGCCGGCCGCGCTCGTCGTTCTTGGCCAGCAGGAGCAGGTCCTCGACCATCGTGCGCATCCGCTGCACCTCGGGCAGGAGCAACTCGTCGACGGTCTCCACGTCCACCGGGGTGCCGGAGGTGGAGGACAGCTCGAGCATCGTCGACAGCGTGGACAGCGGGCTGCGCAGCTCGTGTGAGGCGTCGCCGACGAAGGCGACCTGCGCGGTGCGGGCGGCGTCCAGGCGGGCCAACATGGCGTTCATGGTGCGGGCCAGCCGGGAGATCTCGTCCTCGGCCTCGGGTACGGGGACCCGCTCGCCGCGGCCGGAGGCGGAGATCTCCGCGACGCGGGAGCGGATCGACTCGACGGGCCGCAGCACCCGGCCCATGGCGTAGTGGACGAACACCGCCGTGGCCAGGCCCGCGACGGGGACGAACGACAGGAACAGCACCGCGCCGGTGACGAGCACGGTGTCGTAGCGGCCCGTATCGGTGGCCACGTCCACGGCCAGCGTCACCCCGCGGGCCTCCACGCCGACGGACGTCATCCGCAGATCGGCGCCGTTCGGGGCGTCGAGGTCGCGCCTGATGATCTGACCGGGTACCGGCGCGGGCAGTGCGGGGACGTCCTCGAGACCGCGGGTGACCTGACCGGCGAGGATCCGACCTCCGGGCGCGACGACGCGCACCATGTCCACCCCGGACAGCGGCTCGGAGACCAGCCCGAGCGAGGCCTGCGGGCCCTGGGCGGCCAGCCCTCCCGCGACGTCGACCGCCCGGGCCCGGTCTGCGGAGTCGATCGCGCCGTGCACGGCCGAGCGCAGGAGCAGCCACGCGCCGCCGGCCGCCGCGGCCAGCACGAGGATGACGATGGCGGTGGCGATCACGGTCGTCGCGACACGGATGGGCCAGCGGCGGGGGGTCGTGAGGACCTCGCGGGTCAGGGGCACCTCTCCATTGTGCGGGGGCACCGGCTCCGGCGGTGAACGGCGACGGATGTGAACGAGAACACGTGTTAGCGTCGGCGGGTGAGAGAATCTCAGCACGACGGCCCGGAGCCCCGCCTGGGCCTGACCTTCAGCCCGAACGCGGACGGGTCGGTGAGCTGGCACCAGCCGGTCGCCGACCAGTTCGTCGACCCGTCGGGTCGCTTCGCCGCCGGCGGGCTCGCCGTCCTGGTCGACTCCGGCCTGGGCTCGGAGAACCACCGCCGCCGCCCCGAGGGGATGTGGACGGTCACCACCGAGCTGCGCATGGACCTGTTGGCGCGCCCGCGCGCGGGATCGACGGGACTGGGCATCCGCACGGACCACCTGGGCGACGACGGTCACTGCCTCACGACGCGCGGCGAGGTCGCCGACGACGACGGCGAGGTGATCGCCTCTGGACTGGTCAAATCCATGGAGATCGCGGGAGCCGTGGACCCGGACGGGTACGACGAGGAGCCGCCGTGGCCGTCCAGGCTGGTGCCGGGGACGCTGGCCGAGGTCCTGTGCCTGACCCTGGATGAGCGGCAGGACGGCCCGGGCGGCAGCCGCGTGGTGGAGGGCGTGATCGCTCCGGAGCCCACGTTGGCCAACCCGCTCGGCAACCTGCACGGCGGCGTGTTCGCGGCCGCTGCGGAGGTCGCCGGCTCGGTGGTGTTCCCGCACGAGCGGGAGGTCAGCTCGTCCTCGCTCGACGTGCGGTACGTGCGTCAGATCCCCCTCGTGCAGCCGGTGCTGCTCCGGGCCGAGGTCCTGCACGACGGGCGGAGCTGGGGCATCGCGCAGGTGACCACCAGGGACGAGCGCGGACGGGTCTGCGCCGTGGCGACGGTCACGGTCTACGGCCGCCGTTAGATTGGTGTCACGTCATCTAGTAGGGTGGGTGTGATCGACAGTAGTCCGCACGACGAGAGGGAGCAGACCGTGAAGATCGGCATCATTCTGGGCAGCATCCGCGAGGAACGTTCGGGACAGTCCGTGGCCGAGTGGGTCGCGCGGGAGTCGCAGGCGCGGCAGGACGCCACCTACGAGCTGGTCGACCTCAAGTCGTTCGACGTCCCGTTGCTGACCTCGGCCACGGTGCCGGGCGCGGCGAACAAGCAGTACGACGACGAGCGTGTGCAGCGGTGGAGCTCGACGATCGACTCCTACGACGCGTTCGTCTTTGTCACCCCCGAGTACAACCACAGCGTTCCGGGCGGCCTGAAGAACGCCTTCGACTCCCTCGGCAGCGAGTGGGCGAACAAGCCGGTCGCGTTCGTCTCCTATGGGGCCGAGGGTGGTGTGCGCGCCGTGGAGCACTGGCGGCAGATAGTGGCCAACTTCCACATGTACGGCGTGCGTCAGCAGATCTCGCTGAGCCTGTTCACCGAGTTCGGCCCCGAGGGCGTGCAGCCTGCGGAACGGCGCGCCGACGAGCTGACGACCCTGTTCGATCAACTGGAGCAGGCCACCCGCCGCTTCTCGCTGGCGTTCGCGAACGCCTGACGCCTGACGCCCGGCGTCGGCGCCCTGAGTAGCAGAAATGACGAGGCCCGCCCCCGTTCGTCGGGGGCGGGCCTCGTCGCCGTCTCGGGTGCGCTCAGTTCGCGGCGGCGAGCGCGGCGTCGTAATCCGGCTCGGTGGTGATCTCGTCGACGAGCTGGGTGTAGACGACCTTGCCCTCGGAGTCGACCACGACGACCGAGCGGGCCAGGAGCCCCGCCATCGGGCCGTCGGTCATCTTGACGCCGTAGTCTGCGGCGAAGTCACTGCGGAAGGTCGAACCGGCGGTGGCGTTCTCGATGTCCTCGGCGGCGCAGAAGCGCTTGTGCGCGAACGGCAGATCGGCCGAGATGTTGACGACCTCGGTGTTCTCCAGGCCGGAGGCCTTCTCGTGGAAGGTGCGCACCGACTGGGCGCACACGCCCGTGTCGACGCTGGGGAAGATGTTGAGGATGAGCTTCTTGCCGGCCAGCGACTCGGAGGTCACGGGAGCCAGGTCGGTGCCCACGAGGTCGAACGCCGGAGCGGTCGACCCGACGGCGGGGAGCTCGCCGGACGTGGTGACGGGATTGCCCTTGAAATTGGTGGTTGCCATGTGTCCGTTCTACCGGACGCCGGTGGTCGGCGGCGTCGCGGCCGCGGCGAGGGCGGGCCGGATGTGGTCAGCGCGGGGTCGCCACGTGGACCATGAGCCCGTCGGGGACGCCCTTGACCCCACCCCACCGGAACGTCCGCTTGGGGCGGGTCGTCACGCGGCCGGGGTCGAGTCCCGCGCGCGTGGTCTCGCTGACGAGGATCTCGCCCGGGCCGGCCTTCTCCGCGAGCCGCGCGGCGATGTTGACGTCCATGCCGAGGTAGTCGTCCCCGATCCGGCGGGGGCGCCCGGTGTGGACACCGACCCGCAGCCGCGGGTGCCATCCCGCGACCTCCACGCCGGCGACCCCGTCCAGGCAGGCGACCGCCGCGTCCAGCGCCAACTGCGGAGACGGGAAGGCGGCCATGAGTCCGTCGCCGAGACGCTTGACGACCGTCCCCCGGTGCGCGAGCACCTCGGGCTCGGTGGCCGCGGCGACCCGGCGGAGGAGGGCCAGCGACTCCTCGTCTCCGGCGCGCATCGCCCAATCGGAGAACCCGACGATGTCGGTGAACACGATCGTCACCTCGCTCCCGCCGCCTGCCCGGCCCGTGCGCTCGAGGACCGCGTGCCACACCTGCAATCCGCCGAGGGTCACCTCCCGGGAGGCGGTCGGCTGCTCGTCGAACAGTCGCCCGGCCACGCGGGCGATGGTTCCCGCGCTGTCGCGGCCGGCGGCCGAGAGCGGGTCACCGAAACCGGCGTCACCGGGCAGGGCCCGCCGGGCGCGCCGCAGCATCTCGACCGATGTGGGATGGCGGTTGACGTCGCGCGCGCCCGCCGCGGCGCGGGCCGCCGTCGCCCGCACCCGCTCCCAGTTGAGGTTCGCCATGGCCTGCAGAGCCTAGGACGCGGGGGCGGGCGCAGGGGCCGCCTCGCCCGTCTGGTCCACCGCCCGCCACAGGTACCAGGACGCCACCGACCGGTACGGGGCCCAGCCGGCCGAGTGGTCGAGCATCAGTGCGGGGGAGGCCTTGCCGTCCAGGCCCAGCACACGCTCGAACCCCCGCCGCACCCCGACATCCGCCACGGGGAACACGTCGGGTCTGTCCAACAGGAAGATCAACAGCATCTCCACGGTCCACCGGCCGATCCCGCGGACCGTCGTCAGGGAGGAGACGACCTCGTCGTCGTCGTAGTCCCTCAGTTCCGTCAGCGTCGGGATCCGACTCGAGCGCACCGCGTTGGACAGGTCGCGCAGGGCCGCGACCTTCGGGCGCGAGATCCCGCACGCCCGCAGTTCCTCGTCCGACAACGCGGCCACGAGCGCGGGGTCGAGTTGCGCCCGGCTCGACGCCCGCCCGCGCAGCCGCCCCGCGATCGTCGCGGCGGCCTTGACCGAGAGCTGCTGGGACAGGATCGACGAGGCCAGCCGGTCGAACAGCGTGTGCGGCCCGGTGTCCGGAGCCGGGGTGAGCGTGCACGGGCCCACGACGTCGATGTGCGCGCGCAGGTGTGGGTCGGCACCATGGAGGTACCGCACGGCCGTGACCTTGTCGTATCCTTCCGGCATGACGTGAAGGGTACGCGGGTCGTTCGTGACCGCTCCGTGCCTCGGGTAACGACCTTCACGCACAATGCGATAACCATCTGGTCACGACACTGCTTGGGAGAGGACCGTTATCGTGCGTAGAACTCAGAGGCGTCTCGCCGCCGTGGCGGCCGCCGCCGCTCTCGCGCTGGGTGCCGGAGCGGGCACCGCCTCCGCCGGCTCGGCCGAGATGCCGTCCGGAGTCGCGCTCTACGGCGGGCTGACGATGCTCGGCTGCCAGAACATCGATCCGTCCATGCTGGCCCTGTGTGGCGACTTCGAGATCCCCACCGTGGACGATCCCGCGGTGCTCACCGTCAACCCGTTCACCACCGACATCGTCATCCTCGGCGCGGGGTTGTTCCCCGACGGCGGCATCCGCCCGGTGCTCGAGGAGCGACTGCGGACGGGCTACCGGTTGGCGCAGGCGTACCCGACCGCCCGCATCATCGTCACCGGCGGCGTGCCGCAGAACGGACGCACCGAGGCGCGCGCGATGGGCGACTGGCTGCGTGGCGCAGGGATCGCCGCGCACCGGATCACCGAGGAGGGGGACTCCGCCTCCACGGTGCAGAACGCCCAGTTCACCGACCGGATCTTCCGCGAGCGCGGCACCACCGGCGCCGTCGTGGTGACCACCGGTGACCACGTCAAGCGCGCGGTGCTCAACTTCCGCCAGGCCGTGGACGGCCGGATCCCGGTCACCGGCGTCGTGGCGCGGGGCTGATCGAGGTCGCTGCTCCCGTTGTACTGGCCGCCGAGGGGGACCTCGGCGGGATCGCCGGCTGGGCCGTGGGGGTCATGGACGCCCTCGGTGGTCCCGGCGCGGCCATCATCGTGGGCCTCGAGAACGTCTTCCCGCCCATCCCGAGCGAGGTCATCCTGCCGCTGGCGGGGTTCAGTGCGGCGCAGGGCACGTTCACCCTGGCCGGCGCGATCTTCTGGACCACCCTCGGGTCCGTGCTGGGCGCGCTCCTGGCCTACGGCCTGGGGTTTTGGCTCGGCGCCGAGCGGGTTCGCACGCTGTTCCGCCGGGTCCCGCTGATCCAGGTCGAGGACTTCGACAAGGCCGAGGGCTGGTTCTCCCGCCACGGCAACAGCGCGGTCTTCTTCGGTCGGATGGTGCCCGTGGTGCGGAGCCTCATCTCGATCCCGGCGGGCGTGGAGCGGATGAACCCGGCGCTGTTCCTGCTGCTCACCACCGCCGGCAGTCTGCTCTGGAACTCGCTGTTCGTGGTGGGCGGTTACCTCCTGGGCGGCCAGTGGCACCGGATCGAGTCCGTGGCCGGATGGTTCTCCAACGCCGTCGTGGCGGTCATCGTGGTGCTGGTGGCGGTGTTCCTGGGTCGGCGCGCCCACCTGGAGCGGAAGGAGCGGCGGGAACACCGGGACGCCACGCGCGGTTAAATGATGTGACAGCAAAACGTCTCTCGTCATCGCACCCGCGTCCCGCAGGAGGAACCCATGTCCGCCATCCGTCAGGTCGTCCCGCTCGGAGGCCAGTGGCCGGGCCTCGACCCGTTCCTGTTCGCCGTCCACCACCGCGACGAGTTCCCGCCGGCCGACGGCGAGACCATGCGCCCCGCCGCCTCGCTCGCGGGCCGCTCACTGGGGCAGGACTTCTCCGGCAAGGACGGCTGGTCGATGTACCACGGGGAGACCGTCCCCGGGTTCCCCCAGCATCCGCACCGCGGCTTCGAGACGGTGACCGTGGTGCTCGACGGGGTGGTCGACCACGCTGATTCCCTCGGAGCCGCCGCACGCTTCGGCCACGGCGACACCCAGTGGCTCACCGCGGGCTCCGGCATCTCGCATTCGGAGATGTTCCCGCTGCTGGACACCGAGGGGCCCAACACGATGGAGCTGTTCCAGATCTGGCTCAACCTCGCCCCCGAGGACAAGTCCGCCGAGCCGCACTTCGACATGTTCTGGTCCGAGCAGACCCCGGTCGTCGTCCGCGGCGCCGACGGCGCCGCCGCGCGGTTCCGCGTGATCGCCGGGGAGGTCGACGGCGTGCGTGCCCTCGACCCGCCGCCGCACTCCTGGGCGGCACGGCCGGAGAACCACCTGGCCATCTGGATCGTCACCGTCGACCCGGGCGTGACCACGGAGCTGCCCGGCGCCGACCCCTCCGTGAACCGGGTGCTCTACAACTACGGCGGCCCGGCGACCGTCGACGACCAGCAGCTGGGGTACGACGCCGCTGTCCTCGCCCCGGAGACGGTCGCCGTGACCGCCGGCGACGAGGGCGCGGAGTTCCTCGTCCTGCAGGCCCGGCCGATCGGCGCCCCTGTCGTCCAGCAGGGGCCGTTCGTCGGCAACACCCGCGAGGACATCGTCACCGCCATGCAGGAGTATCGCGCCGGCGTGTTCGGCACCTGGGACCTGCCGCAGAACGATCCCGTCCACGCACGGGACGAGACCCGGTTCGCCCGCTACCCGGACGGCACCCTGACGCGGCCGGTGGGCTAATCGGCGTCGGGCCACTCGCCCGTCCGCAGCAACGCCAGGCTCGCCTCCTGATCGATGATCGGCTGGCGCATCTGGTCGGCGCAGAAGTCGAGCAGCGCCTCGGAGAGGGCCGAGTTGTCCGATGAGATGGCCCCGCGGGCGACGGCCACGTGGAGGTTCTCGGCGAACCCGTCGATCGCCGTCTGCGCTACGCAGCTGTGCGTCGACACCCCGCACAGCAGCAGGTGGTCCACACCGAGTTGGTCGAGCCGGGCCTTGAGGTCGGTCTCGAAGAAGGCGCTGTCGCGGGTCTTGATCACCTCCACGTGGTCGCCGGTGGCCAGCTCGTCGAGGAACCGTGCCTGCTCGGTGCCGGGGAAGGCGAACCCCTGGTCGTCCTCGCACATGTTGATCGTCCACGTGGACCTGTCACGGGCGTGCTCGGTGCGCACGAGGATCACCGGGCGGCCGGCGTCGTGGGCGGCGTGGATCAGCTCGTTGACCTGCGGGACCAGCTCGTCACGCACCTCGGCCAGGGCGGGGAACTCGAAGTACGAGTTCTGCATGTCGATCACCACCAGGGCCGTCTGTTCACCCGGCCGCCACCACGTGTCGGCCACCTCCACCGGGGTGGTGCGCTTGTGCCGGTTGCGGTGCCACACCGACTCGATCGTCTCCGCGACCTCCCCGGGGACGTCGCGGCCCTCGAGGTAGTCGTCGATGTCGTCGTACCGCAGGCCGAGCTCGTCCTCGTCGGTCTGACCCTGTTTCTCGTCCAGGAGGTCGGCGGTGGGGACCTTGTCCCACAGTTGCTGCGGCGCCCCCAGTTGACGGAGCAGGGCCCGGCCCTGCCGCTTGTTCAGCCCCGCCAGTGGCAACACGTCCGCGGCGCCGTCCCCGAACTTGGTGAAGAACCCGGTGACGTTCTCCGCGGCGTGGTCGGCACCGATCACCAGGAGCCCGCGGTCTCCGGCCAACGCGTACTGGGCCACCATGCGATGACGTGCCTTGGCATTGCCCTTGGTGAAGTCGGTGAGCTCGGCGCCCGTGCCCTCCCGGATAGCGGCGTTGAGCGCGTCGACCCCCGGAGCGACGTTCACGGTCACCGTCTCGTCGGCGTCGACGAACTCCACCGCGGCCGCGGCGTCGGCCTCGTCGTGCTGCACACGGTAGGGCAGACGCATCCCCACGAACACCGCGTCACCGCCGTCCGCGCGGATCCGCTCGACCGCGAGCTGGGCCAACCGCCCGGCCAGCGAGGAGTCGACGCCGCCGGAGATGCCCAGCACGTAGCCCTTGGCGCCACTCGTGGCGAGGTAGTCGACGAGGAACCGGACCCGACGTTCCACCTCGGTGGCGGGGTCGATGTCGGGCTTGACCCCGAGTGTGTCGATGATCGTCCGCTGTAGTTCGCGCATGGCCCCATTGTGCGAGGCCCGGGACGCTATGCCACCGCTACCCGCTGCAGTCGTGCACGAAGTCGCCCACCAGCCGCGGCCACGCGGCCACCTCTGCGGGCGTGCGTGCCACCTCGAGCCGGGCGTGGGGCAGCAGGTCGAGCAGTTCCTCGGCCACCTCCAGCGGGTGGGAGGCGTCCTGCGGCCACGCGAGCAACAGCACCGGCATCCCCAGCCGACCGATCTCCTCCGGCGACGGCAGGTCGGTGGCGGCCGCGCCCCGGAACGCGGCGGGGAGCCACTCGTCCGCCACGTCGGGGGCGGTGACGGGCCGGTCGGGGTCGATGGCCGGCGAGGTGGGCGGCTGCCGGGTCAGCTCGGACCAGCGGGCCCCGCCCCAGCGTTCCACCTGCCGCGCTGCGAGGTCGTACAGCCGCGACTGCTCGCGCCGCCACCGCCACACCGTCGGCGGGATGCCCAGGGTGAGCGAGGCGAACCGCCCAGGCTCGGCCACCGCCGCGGTGATCAGGGTCGCCGACCCCATCGACTGCCCCACCCCGTGCACGCGCTGACCGGGGAACTCCTCGTCCAGGAGGCCCAGGAGGTCGCGGGCCAGCGCCGGCCATGTGTAGTCGTCCGGATCGGTGGTGCCCGGCGACCGTCCGTGACCGCGGGCGTCGTAGCGCACCACACGTAGACCGCCGCGGCCCGCCGTGAGATCGAGCCCGAACACCTCGTCGCGGCGCCGGCTCGAGCTGAGCCCGTGCAACTGCACCACCGGCAGCCCGTCGCCCCGCACGTCGCGGGCGAGCGCGGGCCCGGTGCCGCCGGGCCGGGAGTCCGGCCGTCTCGTCGTCGTCACACTTCGCGCCTTTCCCCGTAACACGCCGCCCCTACCGTGCGGGCCATGAGGCTCACCACCGTAACGCGGATGTCGCTCCCCGACGGCGTCGTGCACCGGTTTGCGACCGATGTCACCCCAGCTCAGGGAAGTGATCGGCCGCCCTCGTTCGACCAGGCGCGTCATGCCTCGCTCGGTCCCCGCGCGGGCTCGTGGATGGCCGTCGCGTTCGCGCTGCCGTTCCCGGCCGACCGCGACCACATCGCGCGCGCGTGGCTGGCGGTGATCGCGCGCCACGGGACGCTGCGCACGGTGCTCACCGGAGGCGGGCACGACCGAGACGACCACGAGGGAAGACCCGACCGCGACGACGACGAGCTGCGCCTGCGGCCGGTGACCGTGCAGCCACTCGGGTGGCGGACCCCGCCCGCGGAACCGGGGGAGGATCCGAGGGCCGTCCTGCGCCGGGTGTTCGACGAGGCGTGCTGTCCGTTCGCCCAGCCGGCGCACGCGCTGTGCCTGGTGGAGCCGCGAGACGAGCAGGAGCGTCCGGTGGTCGTGATCGGGCTCGACCACAGCCACGTCGACGCCTGGTCGCTGCTGGTGTTGATGCGCGACTTCTGCTCCTGCCTCGACGACCTGGCCTGCGGCCTCGAACCCGGCACCTGCCTGTCCCCGGCGGCGCCGTTCTCCGAGCACACCGCCGAGCTCGGTGCCCGCCCGCCCGCGCCGGACGACGTGCACCGACGCTGGGCGGAGATCCTCGCGCGCGGCGGCGGGGAGATGCCGGTGTTCCCCCTCGATCTGGGCGACATCTCCTCCCCGCGTGAGGAGGTGGTGGAGGTACGTGACGTGCTCGATCCGGCCGGGGTCGCGGCGCTCGAGGACGCGGCCGCCGTCGACGGGGTGCGGATGATCTCGGTCGCGATCGCCGAGATGACTGACGTGTTCCGGCGCCGCGCCGGGGTGGGGCTGCGCGCGGTGCTGCCGGTGCACTCCCGCCACGACGTACGCACCTCCCGCTGGAACGACTCGGTGGGATGGTTCATCACCAACTCCGTGATCGAATGCGATGACCCCGACCCGACGGTGTGCGCGGCGGCGGTGCGGGAGGCCGTCGACCTGGGTTCGCACGCGCTGGGGCCGATCCTCGCCCCCTACGGCGGGATGCCCCACACCCCGGGGATGTTCGCGATCTCGTGGCTCGACCACCGCCGCCTGCCGGTGGACGTGGACCTGAGCCTGAACCCGCAGCACGTGTCGGCCGCGATCCGCACCGACGGGGTGATGGTGTGGTTCGTCGTCAGCGCCTCGGGGCTGCACGTGCGGTGCCGCTATCCGGGTACCGACGCCGCCCGCGACTCCGTCGGCGGCTGGCTCGACGAGTTGTGCACGGGGCTGATCCGACGCGCGACGTCGGTGGCCGATGAGGTCGGGCCACGCGGGCAGGTCAGAGAGGCGGCGGCCCGGACTCCGGCCCCAGGTCGGCCTGCAGCCACGCCACGTCGAGCCACCGCCCGTGCTTGAACCCGATCCGCTCCAACCGGCCCGCCTCACGGAAACCCATCGCCGAGTGCAGCGCCAGGCTCGGCTCGTTGGGTAGGGCGACGATCGCCAGAAGTCGGCGGAAACCGGCCGCGTCCAACCGGGCGAACAGCTCCCGGTACAGCGTCCGCCCCAGTCCGTGTCCCTGCGCGTCAGCGGCCACGTAGACGCTCACCTCGCAGGACCAGCGGTACGCCGCGCGTTCCTTGACCGGTCCGGCGTAGGCGTATCCGACGATCCGCCCGTCGAGCTCGGCGACCAGCCAGTCGAAGCGCTCCAGCGCCCGGGAGATCCGCTGCTCGAACTCCTCGACCGGAGGCACCTCGGCCTCGAACGTCACCGTCGTGTCGCGGACGTACGGCGCGTACACCTCGCGACATCCGGCGGCGTCCGCGACGGTGGCCGGACGGATCGTGCTCATACCTCCGGACCTCCCGGGTTGCAGCCCTCGGCCAGCATGCGCTCGGGAGAGACCACCGGCCGCCACGGTTCGACGTTCCAGGTGGGCTTGTCCGGTTCGAGCAGCCGCGCCCACGTCCAGTGGCAGTCGAACTGCTCCCACATCCCCGGGGCGTCGGCCTCGGGAACGAGTCGCAGCACCTCCTGCCAGGCCGCGTACGAGTCGTCGATCCCGGACGCCCCGCGGCCGGCGGTGGACGGGGCCACCTCGAGGGTCACCCCGTAGTCGGAGTCGGCCCAGGTCGCCGCCTCGATGAACGGCGGCGCGGGCGGCGTGCGGGTATCCCCAGGGACCTCGCGCGACCGGGTGGGCGCGGGCCGCTCCGTCGTGGCGTCCCGGGCCGTCCGGGGCGCCGGTTCCTCCGCCCGGGGCGAACACGCGCCAGCCGCCAGCGCCGCGGCCACCACCACGACCAGGGCGGCGGCAGGGGTTCCGGGGGGCGGGCGGTGGGGCATCGCCCGCAGTCTGCCACGACCGAGGGGTTGCGCCCGAGCGCGCGTTCGGTGGATCCTGTGCTGCGGAGGGAACCCGGCGCCGACGGAGAGCCCGTACGCCGCCCCTCCTGCAGAAGGAGCGTGACCGATGCCCCCGTTCGACCTCTCCCAGCTCCAGGCCATGTGGGACGGGATCTTCCCCGCCGTCTTCGGGCCCCTCGCCGCGTTCGTCGACACGATCGGCGCGTCCGTCCAGGGACCCTGACGCTCGCCCCGGCCGGATCGCACCTCGGTGGGGTCACCCCACCGCGAGGATCTTGTGCAGCGTCCTGAGGTTCCTGGTGGTCAGGTGGCGTTCGTGCACGCGGTTCCCGGGAGCTCTGGCCGCAGCCGAGCTCAGGGTCGCGCCCCTGGGGACCCGCCAGTACACGCACCCCGCTCCCGCGGTCACCGCCTCGGTGCCTTCCGGCTCGATCGCCGCTCCCATCGCCTCCGCGACAGCCTCCGCCACCGCCTGGTCGTCGGAGAACACGATGTAGTCGTGATGCTCGTCGAGGGACTCGAACGGGTACCGGGCCACCGCATCCCGGACGGCATCGCGGGGGAGGACCTGCACCACCGCGTGGTAGCCGAATCTGTCCGCGTAGGCGGCCTCGAGCACCGTTCGCAGCTCGTCCTCCGATCGCGGGTCGGTGAGCACGACGTTCCCGGTGGCCAGCACGGTCCTCACCTCGCCGCATCCCGCTTCCTCGGTGCAGGCACGCAGGTCCGCCATCGCGATCCTGGCCGACCTGCCCACGTTGATTCCCCGCAGCAACGCGACCTTGCGATCTCCGCTCGTCCCGGCGTGACCGGCTGTGGCGTTCATGTTCCGATCCTCGCACCACGGGCGGGCCCGCGAGGGTAACTTTCGGACCATGGCAGTGTCAGTGCAGTCCGTGACCACGATCGAGGCCGGCATCCCGGAGATCATGGAAGTCCTGGCCGACGTCGAGTCCCTCGTCGACTGGTCGGATGCCCACCGCGCGGTCGAGATCCGCGAGGCCGACGACGAGGGATGGCCGATCGTCGTGTGGGAGAAGATCTCGCAGTACGGCGTCGCCGACGAGATGGTCGTGCGGTACGAGTGGTACGACGGCGAGGTGAGCTGGTCGCTCGTCGAGAGCAGCACCCAGAACGTGCAGAACGCGCGCTACGTGCTGACCGACAAGGGTGACGGCACCACCGAGGTGGTCTTCGACCTCGAGGTGGACCTCAAGATCAGACTCCCCGGCATGGTGGTCAAGAAAGCCCAGAAGCACATCGCCGACGTGGCGACCTCGGGTCTGCGCGACGAGGTCCTACGGCGCTACGGCTGACCCAGGAGGTCGAGCGCCGCCCGCACCCCGATCGCCGGCAACTGACCCGGGGCCGAGGCCTCGCCCACGGTGGCGAACGTCGCCGCCGAGCCGAAGGTGCCGCCACCGATGCGGGTGACCGCTCCCAGTGCGCCCATCGACATGGTGATCAGCGGGATCCCCGCGGCGCGGTAGCGGGTCTCGGTGGCGGCGATGAGCGTCACCACGTCGGCGGCCGAGCGGGGCATGACGGCGATCTTGGCCACGTCCGCCCCGGCGACCTCCATGGCCTCGAGTCGCGCGACGATCTCCGCGGCCGCCGGGGTCGCGCCGAAGTCGTGATTCGACGCCACCACGGCGGTTCCGCGGGCATGGGCGGTCTCGATCGCCGCGGCAGCCCGCGGGTGTCGGTATTCGACGTCCACGGCCGCGGCCAGGCCGGTCGCGGCGAGCGCGTCGATCAACGCGACGTAGGCATCGTCGGCGATCTCCGCGCCGCCGCCCTCGGCCATGGTCCTGAACGTCGCCAGGATCGGGGTGTCCGGCAGCGCGTCGGCCAGCGTCTCGAGCGCGGCCACCGCCGGAGCCGGATCGTTCCATGCCGCGGCTCCGGCGGAGGCCGTCCCGGCGGGGGTCGTCGCGGCCCCGGTAGGTGACGGTTCGTACAGGTCCACCCGCCACTCGACCAGGTCGACCACGGGATCGCCGGCCAGGGCGGCCGCCTGCCGGTCCAGTTGTGCGAGGTCGCTCGCGGTGATCGGCACGATGATCGACGGCGAACGCGCATCCAGGCGCAACTGATGACGGGGCATGGCTAGACCCTACGACGACCCCCGTCGGGCCCGGCCCGTCAGCTACACCCCTCGCAGGGACACGGCCTGCGGGCGGGGATCAACTCCAGTGCGGACAGTCCCCCGGTTCCGCTGGTGCCGTAGTACCTACCGGCCCAGCGCAGCGTTCGGGACGGGCGCCGTACGGGGACCAGCTCCCAGGTCGGCCCACCGGACCCCTCACACAGCAGGTGGCCCGCGTCGAAGACCTGGCCGGCCAGGACCGTGTCACCCCACCGGACCAGCAGTTCGGCGGTCTCCCTGCCGGTCAGGCCCCGGACCAGCAGTTCGGGGTGTCCCAGGTCGGTGAGACCGATGGTGTAGCCGAACCTCTGGTCCGGTGGGAGCGGTGTGGCGGTGCAGTCACCGCAGTCGCAGCCCTCGCCGACGTGGACGACGTGCATCCCGTATCGGTCGAGGTCCGCCGCGACCCGGAGCATGTCGCGGTCGACCGCGAGGGCGGAGGCGGACGCGGAACCGGCGCGGAGCGGGATGGCGGTGTGGGACATGGGATCTCCTCTGTGTGCGTGTGTCGGGCCCTCGGCCCGGCGTCGAACATGTGCTCGATGCGGTGCTGACGGTAGATCCCACCTACGACACGGACGGCGGACATGGCCCACGGTGGGCGGCCGGACCGGGTGCACACTGGGTGCGGACCGCGCGGGGGACGCGTGGCGGGTTCGACGGGGAGGGGCGCCGATGAGGGTCACGTTGGCACTGGGTTCGGGCGGAGCGCGTGGGTACACGCACATCGGCGTGATCCGCGAGCTGCAGGCCCGCGGCCACGAGGTGGTCGGGGTCTCCGGGGCGTCGATGGGTGCCGTCGTGGGCGCTCTCTACGCGGCGGGCAAGCTCGACGATTTCGAGGAATGGGTGCGGGGCCTGACCCAGCCCGCCGTCCTGCGGCTCCTCGACGTCTCCTTCGCCGGCGGCGGCGCGATCCGGGCGAACAGGATCATGGCGGTGATCGGCGCGATGCTGGATGATGTCCGCATCGAGGACCTCGAGATCCCGTTCACCGCGGTCGCCACCGATCTGCGGGCCCGCCGGGAGGTGTGGTTCACCCGCGGCCCCGCGGATGTGGCGGTGCGGGCGTCGTTCGCGATCCCCAGCGTCATCACCCCGGCGCTGGTGGGCGGGCGGTTGATCGTCGACGGCGGCGTCACCAACCCCGTCCCGCTGGAACCGCTGGCGCCGATCAGCAGCGATCTGCTGCTCGCGGTCTCGTTGACGGGGCGCCGGTCCGGGATCCGCGGGTCGACGTTCCAGGAGAGCTCGGACCCGGACGAGGTGTCCGCGGACTCCGAGCCGAGGATCTCCCGCAGGGGCACCCCGGTCGGGGCGAAGCCGGGGGGCAGGCTGACCGGCCGGATCCGGACCGCCGCGGCCGACGTCCGGGACGCCGACCTGGTGCGACTGATCGCCGCGCGGTTCGGTCAGGACCAGGACGGCCCCGACGACGACTCCCCGGACGCCGTCCACGCCGCGGACCACGCCGCTTCCGACGAGCGGGTGCGGGTCCAGCCCTCGGACGTGGTGGAGGAGGTCGTCGAGGAGGGCGAACAGGAGGTCGCCGCGGACGGCGGCGAGGAGGCCCTACCCGGATCGCTGCGCATCTTCGACGTGGTCACCCACACCATCGAGGCGATGGAGAGCATCGTCACCGCCTACCGCATGGCCGGAAACCGCCCCGACGTCCTGGTCGAGGTGCCCTCGGACGCGTGCTCGACGTTCGACTTCCACCGCGCGGACGAGCTCATCGAACTCGGCCGCCGGCTCACCGCGGAGGCCCTCGACCGCGCGGGGGTCTGACCGCTGCGGAGAGCCGACCCGGCCGGCACCCACCGGGGCCGGGGCCTAGGCGCCGCCGCCCCCGGCGTCCTCGCCGACGAGCGGCAGGTGCTGCGAGCAGAGTGCCTTGACCGCGGCCGTCACCACGGCCGGCGCCTCGGTGACCGGGGCGTCGGGATGGGCGTCGTTGTACTGCCGGAGGACGTCGACGTAGCCGGTGCCGCCGTCGAGGGAGGCACACGCGTCGCGGCCGCGGGTGAGGTAGTCCTGCTCGTCCGGGACATCGACGCCCACGCGCCGGATGTCGTTCAGGAACTCCTCGTCCGGGTTCGGGCTCTCGCTCCGGCCCTCCTCGGACGCCTCGGGCCGGGGGCCGTTGCCGGTCGTGGCTCCCTCGCCACCCTCGCCGTCGTTGTTCGTCGCGTCGCCCACCGCCGACGTGGCCTCGGCGGCAACGGATCCCACCGCGCTGGTGGCCTCTCCGACCGCCTGCTCGGCACTGCCCTCCTCGCCGCAGGCCCCCAGGGTCAGGGCCAGGGCGGCGAGGCCGGAGGCGGCGGCGAGAGCGCGGGAACGGGTGGAGCGTGCGGACCGGGGTGTGACGGCCACGGCGGGTCCTCCTCTGACGTCGGCTGTGCGACACCTGCACGCGGGTGCCGGTGATGCCGAGAGGGTACGACACGGGCGAGGCCCCCTCGGGCGGGATTGCCGGAATGTCTGTGAGTGGTGTCACAATCGAGACGTGGACGAGATGGGGTACGGCGAGTCGCTGGGGCGGGCACTGGGGGCGCTGGCGGATCCGTTGCACGAGCCGGTGCTGCTGGCGTTCCCGGTCTTCATCGCGTTCGTCGCCATCGAGTGGGTCTCGGCGCGGGTGCTGGAGGCGCGTGAACCGGGCGGCTACCAGCCCCGCGACGCCGTCACCTCGCTCGTCATGGGCGCGAGTTCGCAGCTGTTCTGGCTGGTCGGCAAACTGATCGGTCTGGTGATCTACGCGGCGGTGTGGGTGTATCTCGCGCCGTGGCACCTGCCGTCGAACGCCTGGTACACCTGGGTGCTCGCGATCGTCGGGACGGACTTCCTCTACTACTGGTACCACCGCGGTGCCCACCGGATCCGGGTGGTCTGGGCCACGCACCAGGCCCACCATTCGAGCGAGTACTACAACTTCGCCACCGCCCTGCGCCAGAAGTGGAACAACTCCGGGGAGATCGTCGCGTGGCTCCCCCTGCCGTTGTTGGGGGTGCCGCCGTGGATGGTCTTCACCGGCTTCTCCGTCTCGCTCATCTATCAGTTCTTCGTGCACACCGAGCGGGTCGGTCGTCTCCCCGCGCCGATCGAGTTCCTGTTCAACACCCCCTCGCACCACCGCGTGCATCACGGCAGCGACTCCGAGTACCTCGACCGGAACTACGGCGGGATCCTCATCATCTGGGACCGCCTGTTCGGCACCTTCCGTCCCGAGACACATCGGCCCACCTACGGGCTCACCACACCGGTGAACTCGCACAACCCGTTCTGGCTCCAGCTGCACGAGTACGTCGCCATCTGGCGGGACGTCCGCGACGCGACGACCTGGCGCGAGCGGCTCGGGTACGCGTTCGGCCCGCCGGGGTGGAGGCCGACGGCCGGAGCATCGGTGGCGGGAGCGGGCACGGCGGCGTCAACATCGTCGGCGGCGCCCGCCTCCGGAACATCCGCGGGGGTGCCCGGGCCGCACTAGGGTGGGGCGCATGGGAAACGCCGTTCGTCTCGCCGACCCACTCGTCGTGGGAGCCACCCGGCACGACGACGGCGTGCGGAGGCTGCTGGAGAGCTTCCGGGCCGTGCCCGCAGGCGAGCCGGTTCGGCTGGCCAAGCGCACGTCCAACCTGTTCCGGCCGCGCGCCTCGTCGTCGTCGCCCGGTCTCGACACCTCCGGTCTCACGCGCGTCATCTCCGTCGACCCGGACGCCCGCACCGCCGACGTCCAGGGCATGTGCACCTACGAGGATCTGGTCGATGCGACCCTGCCGTACGGGCTCATGCCGTATGTGGTGCCGCAGCTCAAGACCATCACCCTCGGCGGCGCGGTCACCGGGCTGGGCATCGAGTCCTCCTCGTTCCGCCTCGGCCTACCGCACGAGTCCGTGCTCGAGATGGACGTGCTCACCGGCACCGGCGAGATCGTCACCGCCCGCCCCGACGGCACCGAGCGGCAGCGCGCGCTCTTCCGTGGTTTCCCCAACTCGTACGGCTCGCTCGGCTACGCGGTACGGCTGCGGATCGCGCTCGAACCGGTGGGGCGCTTCGTGGAACTGCGCCACGTGCGGTTCGACTCCCTCACCGCGCTCGAGTCGGCGTTGGCGCGGATCAGCGAGGAGAAGCGGTACGACGACGAGGATGTCGATTTCCTCGACGGGGTCGTGTTCTCGGCCGACGAGTCGTACCTGTGTCTGGGGCGGCGGTCCGACGAACCCGGGCCAGTCTCGGACTACTCCGGTGTGGCCGACAAGCAGGCTGTCTTCTATCGCTCGATTCAGCACGGAGGTCCCGCCGGCTCGGTGCGGCGTGACCGCCTGACCATCCGCGACTACCTGTGGCGATGGGACACCGACTGGTTCTGGTGCTCGCGGGCGTTCGGCGTGCAGAACCCGCGCATCCGCAGGTTCTGGCCGCAGCAGCTGTTGCGGTCCTCGACCTACTGGAAGATCATCGGGCTGGACCACAAGTACGACCTGGGCAACAGGATCGGCGCGCTCAAGGGCGAGGGCCCGCGCGAGCGGGTGGTGCAGGACGTCGAGGTCACCATCGACCACACCGCCGAGTTCCTCGAGTGGTTCCTGCGCGAGGTGCCCATCGAACCGCTGTGGATCTGTCCGCTGCGGCTGCGCGAATCCAGCCCCTCGCCCGGCGTGGGCGGCGGACCCGGCTCCGACCGGCCGTGGCCGCTGTACCCGCTGGCCCCGGAGACCACCTACGTCAACATCGGGTTCTGGTCCTCGGCGCCCGTCGAACCCGGCATGGCCGAGGGGGCGTGGAACCGACGCATCGAGGAGGAGGTCTCCCGCCTCGGTGGACACAAGTCGCTGTACTCGGAGGTCTTCTACTCCCGCGAGGAGTTCGCCCAGCTCTACGGCGGTGACCACGCGGGCAGGCTCAAGACGGAATTCGATCCCGGGGGCCGGTTCGCGACCCTCTATGACAAGGCGGTGGGTGCACGGTGACCACGAAGAGCACAGGAACCGCGGGACCCGCGGGCGCGGACAAGATGACGATCGGCGAGATCATCGGCGCCTTCGCCACCGGTGAGCCACCCCTGCGGATCGAGGCGTACGACGGTTCCTCGATCGGCCCCGCCGACAGTGCGCTGGTCCTCCGCCTGACGAGCGAGCGTGCGCTCCAGTACTTCGTCACCGCCCCCGGCGACCTCGGGCTGGCGCGCGCCTACCTCATGGGTGACCTCGTCATGGACGGCGTCCACCCCGGGGCGCCCCACGACGTGTTCGGCGCGCTCGAGGTGTTCCGCAAGGACATGACCCGCACTCCCGACGTGCGGACCCTCGCCCGTATCGCCCGCGCGGTGGGCACGGAGAACGTCAGGTTCCTGCCCACTCCGCCCATGGAGGTCAGGCCGGCGTGGAAGCGGGTGGTGTCGGGGATGCGGCGGCATTCCAAGGAACGGGACTCCGAGGTCGTCAGCTACCACTACGACGTGTCGAACCGCTTCTACCGGTGGATCCTCGGCCCGTCGATGACGTACACGTGCGCCTGCTACCCGGACGCCGAGGCCTCGCTGGAGACGGCGCAGGAGAACAAGTACCGCCTGGTGTTCGACAAGCTGGGTCTCGAGGCCGGCGACCGGCTCCTCGACGTGGGATGTGGCTGGGGTGGCATGGTTCGCTACGCGGCCGCGCGGGGCGTGCGCGTGATCGGCGTGACCCTGTCCAAGGAACAGGTCGAGTGGGGGCAGGCCGCCATCGAGGCCGACGGACTGAGTGACCTGGCGCAGATCCGCCTGCAGGACTACCGGGACGTGCCCGAACGCGACTTCGACGCCATCAGCTCCATCGGCATCACCGAGCACATCGGGCGCAAGAACTACCACGACTACTTCGCCCGGCTGCACAACTATCTCCGGCCCGGCGGACGCCTGCTCAACCACTGCATCACCCGGCCGGACAATTCGCGCACGGTCAAGGCGGGCCAGTTCATCGACCGGTACATCTTTCCCGACGGTGAGCTGGCCGGCGCCGGGACCGTGCACCTGGAGGCCGAGAACGTGGGCTTCGAGGTGGTGCACGAGGAGAACCTGCGCCAGCACTACGCGTTCACCCTGC
Organism: Dietzia sp. IBK-p2-16D; assembly: GCF_057773085.1. Classification (NCBI taxonomy): domain Bacteria; kingdom Bacillati; phylum Actinomycetota; class Actinomycetes; order Mycobacteriales; family Dietziaceae; genus Dietzia; species Dietzia sp. IBK-p2-16D. The sequence goes on from NZ_JBYMTL010000002.1 coordinate 423,082, forward strand.
GGGACTGGTGCGCCAACCTGGTCGAGCACTGGGACGAGGCCGTGGAGGAGGTCGGCGAGCCCATGGCCAAGCTGTGGGGACTGTACATGGGCGCCTGCCAATACGGGTTCGAGCACAACAAGATCCAGCTGCACCAGATCCTCGCCGTTCGTCTGACCGACTCCATGACGTGGGACGTTCCGCTACGTCAGTGGTGGCAGGCCTGAGCGACAGGACGCACTCGTCGATAAGACCGTTTCGCCCGCATCCACCGAGTGGCGATGTGCGAAACGCTCTTCTCGACGAGACAGGACGCCCGCGCGGGCATCGCCTGCGCAGCCGGACCGCCGGATCAGTCGATGTCGAGGGCCAGCAGGACCTGCCCGGTCGGCGCCGGCGATCCTCCCGCGGGCTCCTCGGTGATGCCGATCTGCTCCGAGTTCCGGATGCCGGCGATCTGCGCCGAGGGCGACGGGCCGACCTGGCCAGCCTCCATCGTCCCCGCCGAGATGGGCTCGTGGTCACCCATCAGCCACAGCTGATAGGCGCGTCCCGTGGCCGGCTCGGGCAGATCGGTCATCGAGATGACCGCCATGTCCGCCGTCTTGGACGCCAGGACGGTGGCGGTACCGGCCCCACCGACCTGGCCGCGGACCACAGCGAGGTCTTCGGCCGCCAGCAGCGAGGTGACCTTGCCGGGCATGGACGGCGGGGCCGCGACGGGCACCGAGTTCTCGGCCCCCGCGCCGTCGGTGATGCGGCCGATGGTCACGCCACCGGCGACCAGCACCACGGCAGCCGCCGCGGCCGCCAGGAACGACAGCGGGCCGGGCCGCCTCCGCTCGCGCTCGCGGCTGAGGTCCACGACGTCGGCGCCCCCGCGTGGTTCACCCCGGTCGGCGTCGCCGGTGCCGGTGGGCGGGGTGGGGGCCTCCTGGCTGTCGGCCGCGGCCAGCTCGAGGACGCGTTCCCGCAGATGTGGCGGGGGCGCCGTGTCGAGACCGGCGTCGGCGACGATGCCCGCCACGACCTCGCGCGTCGACGCGATGTGCGCCAGCATCGACGACTTGTCCTCGGGCGACGCGGCGACCAGCGCCATCTCGACGGCCTCGGCCTCGTGCTCGGTCAGGGCGTCCAGGGCATAGAGGTCGAGGTCCTCGGGACGGACGCTGTCGTCGGTCGACGGGTGATCGTGGTGTCGAATGCTCATGACAGCTCACCTCCCAGGCAGTTCTTCAGGCGACGGAGTCCGTCGCGTATTCGCGATTTGATGGTGGGTAGCGCGGTGCCGAGCTGGTCGGCGACCTCGCGGTAGGTCTGGCCGGAGAAATAGGCCATCTCGATGGATTCGCGCTGGTTGTCCGTGAGGGTTCCCAGGCATCTGCGGACCTCCGCGGCGTTCTCGTCGCGGGAGATCTGTTCGGTGACCTGCTCCGCGATGTCGCCGGACTGGGTGATGTCCGCCGCGGCGTCGACCTCGTCCCGCCGGGCGGCGGAGGTCTCCGAACGGACCCGGTCCACCGCCCGACGGTGCGTGATGGTCAGCACCCAGGACTGCACCGATCCGAGGCTGGGCCGGTAGTCGGATGCCTGCTTCCAGACCTGGAGGAAGACCTCCTGCACGGTCTCCTCGGCGTAGCCCGGGTCCCGCAGGACTCGCAGGGCCAGGCCGTAGACGCGCGGGGACATGAGGTCGTAGAAGCGACCGAAGGCCTGGAGGTCGCCGGAAGCGGCGAGCTCGAGCAGGCGCCCCGGGTCGGTCAGTGGCGGGGCAACTGGCTCGGACACGGTCCCCAGTCTAGGGCCAATCAGCTCCGGGTCGCGTGACGGTCGTGTCCCCGGTCTGCGGAGATCCATGAGGGTCATGCCGCCACCACCCGGAACGTCCGGCTGTGCCATCCGGTGGCGCCGCTCGGGACGGGGGCCCGGCGTTCCTCGGGCTGCACCCGGCCGGTCGAGTCCGTCGCCCGGACGTGGAGGGTGTGCAGGCCGGGTTCGGCGTCCCAGGTCCACGACCACATCCGCCAGGTGTCGGCCGAGTACTCCTCTGCCAGACGGGCATCGCGCCACGGGCCGTCGTCGACCCGGACCTCGACCCGCTCGACGCCACGACGCTGTGCCCACGCGGTGCCCGCCACCACGACCGGTCCGGGCGGCAACTCGGCGAGCGGCGCGGGGCGGTCGATGCGGCTGGCCGTCCGGATCGGGCCCTTCTCGGCCCAGCCACGGTCCGTCCAGTACGCACTGGCCCGGTCGAAGCGCGTGACCTCCCAGTCCACGACCCACTTGGTCGCCGAGACGTACCCGTAGAGCCCGGGGACGATCTGCCGGACCGGGTACCCGTGTTCGAAGGGCAGCGGTTCACCGTTCATCCCCACCGCCAACAGGGCGTCACGCCCGTCGGTCAGGGCGTCCAGAGGGGTGCCGGCGGTCCAACCGTCGACTGACGTCGACAGCAGCATGTCGGCCCCGGGCAGCGGCCCGGCCTCGGCCAGCAGGTCAGCGATGGAGAAACCGGTCCAGCTCGCGGTACCGACCAGGTCGCCCCCGACCTCGTTGGACACGCAGGTCATGGTGACGATCCGCTCCCGGGCCTCGCGCTCGACCAGCGACTGCCAGTCGAGCTCGATCTCGCGCTCCACCATCCCGTGGATGCGCAGCCGCCAGTCGGAGGTGCTCAGCGAGGGGACACGCAGCGCGGTGTCGATGCGGTAGAACTCGTCGTTGTCGGTGAGGAACGGGGTCACGCCGGGCACGTCCGGAGCGACTCCCGGCGGGACGGCCGGTGCCGCGTTGCGGGCGAGGACACGGGGGAGGCGAAGCCCTGTCCGCTCGGCCACCGCCTCGGCGGCGCGGCGGGTCAGGGCGATCCCCGTGGTCCCGGCCGCCACCATGACGGCAGCGGCGGACCCGGCCAGGATGAGGAAGCGTCGGCGGTCGGGGCCACGCCGCGTCCCCGTCCCCCGGGCGGCGTCCTCATCCGCCGCGGGGAACAGGGCGCCGATCATCGCCCGCAGCGCGAGGACGGCGACGACGGTGCCGGCCACCGTCGGGAGCGCCCACAGCGGTCCCGCTGTCGGCCGGGACACCGCCGCGACGGTCCCGATGAGTCCGAAGAGGACGAGCACGATCGTGCCGGCGGGACGCCCCCGGCGCTCGACGAGGCCCACCACCACGCCCGTCACGACGAGGATCGCGGCCAGCCCGGCCATGAGCGCGGGCTTGTCAGCGGTGCCGAGGGCGTCGATGGTCACCTCGCGCACGGCCGCCGGCGCGCGGTCGACCACAGAGTCGGCCACCGCGAGGAACGGTGACGACCCGGGGGCCACGACTCCGGCGACGGCATGACCCACCGCGACGGCGAGGCCGGTGGCGAGGAGGCCCGCTCCGGCTCTGGCCGCGTGGCGCGATCGGGGTTGTGGAGTGTTCACGTCCTTGATTCGGAGCCGGTGCCCGATCGGACGGCCCGGCGGGTCTGCACGGTCAGTATCTGTGCCCGCGAGACGCCATCGTGACGGGCGGCGGCAGACGGCTGCGGCCGGCGGCTCGAAAAAAATTCCGGGCCGGACCCATCCGGATCGCGGGGTGCGGCGAAGCACTGGTGACCCACCGCACAGAGCCCCACACCACAGGGGCTCCACCGAAAGGACAGCACAATGGGCATCACGATCTCCCGCCGCGTCGCCTCGATCGCCGCAGCCGCCGCGGTCTCCGGACTCGTCCTCGCCGGCTGCTCGACCGATGACGGAAGCGACACCGAGACCACCGCCGAGGGCACCGCCAGCTCCATGATGAGCACCACCGCCTCCTCCGAGACCTCGTCCATGGCGGCCGAGCCGGCCGGCATGCTCGTCGGCCCCGGTTGCGCGGACTACGCCGAGGCCAACCCGGAGGGCCCGGGCTCGGTCGACGGCATGGCGATGGAGCCGGTCGCCACGGCCGCCTCCAACAACCCGCTCCTGACGACCCTCACCGCCGCCGTGTCCGGCGGGGTCAACCCGGACGTCAACCTCGTCGACACCCTCAACAACGGCGAGTACACCGTCTTCGCCCCCGTCGATGACGCGTTCGCGCAGATCGACGACGCGACCATGGAGGCGCTCAAGACCGACGCCGACCTGCTCACCGGCATCCTGACCTACCACGTCGTGGAGGGCCAGATCACGCCCGACGAGATCGCCGGGATGCAGACCACGCTCAACGGTGCTGACGTCGACGTGACCGGTTCCGGGGACGAGCTCATGGTCAACGGTGCCAACGTGGTCTGCGGTGGCGTCGAGACCGCCAACGCCACCGTCTACCTCATCGACCAGGTCCTCATCCCCGAGGAGTGATCTGATCGATCGCCGCGGACGGGTGCCCTGAACTCCCGCCCATCCGGTGAGGTCGACGAGACGAGACGAGGCCCGGGCCGACGCGAGAGCGCCGGCCCGGGCCTCGTCGTATGGCGGCCCGGGCCTTGAGGGCTGCCCGTCCGGGCCGCAGCGAGTTCTGGCCGCCGCGGGGTCAGAACCAGTCGTCGCGCATGTCCAAGGTCGTCCGGTCCGCCGCGGCCAGCAGGTCGAACTTCGCGTCCACGATCGGCAGTTCGCGGCGCAGGAAGTACTCCGCGGCCTTGAGCTTGCCCGAGGCGAAGGCGTCGTCCTCGTCACCGGTGCGCGCGCCCAGTGCCATCACCTGCTCGACCCAGATCCAGGCGATCACCACGTGCCCCGCGGCCTCGAGGTATTCGGACGCGTCGGCGAGGAACGCCACCGGATACGTGGCGCCCACCTCCGCGAGCATGGTGGTGACCTCGATGAGGCGGGTGACACGCGGACGTAGTGCGGCGGCCATGTCCGCGGCGGGCCCGCCCGCCGCGGCGGCCCGGTCACACGCCTGAGTGATGCGTCCGGTGAGCGCGGCCAGCCCGGCGCCGCCGCCGGCCATGACCTTGCGTCCCAGCAGGTCCTGGCCCTGGATGCCGTGCGTGCCCTCGTGGATCGGGTTGAGACGGTTGTCGCGGTAGTGCTGTTCCACGTCGTAGTCGATGGTGTACCCGGCCCCGCCGAGCACCTGCACCGCGAGCTCGTTGGCCTTGAGGCACCACTGCGAGGGCCACGACTTGGCGATCGGGGTGAGGACGTCGAGCAGCATCTTCGCGGCCGCCGACTCCTCCGGGGATCCGGTCTTCTCGTCGTCGACCAGTCGCGCGCAGTACAGCCCCAGGGCGAGGGCGCCCTCCACGTACGATTTCTGCGCCAGCAGCATGCGGCGCACGTCCGCGTGGCCGGTGAGCATGACCTGTGGCGACGACGGGTCCGCCCCGACCTGCCGGCCCTGGGGCCGGTTCCGGGCGTAGTCCAGCGACTTGAGGTACCCGGTGTAGCCGATGGCGGTCGCGCCGAGGCCCACGCCGAGGCGGGCCTCGTTCATCATGGTGAACATCTTCTTGAGGCCGGTGTTCTCCTCGCCGACGAGGTACCCGACCGCGCCCGCCCGTCCGCCGGGCGTGTGCATGCCCTGGCCGAGCGTGGGCATGGTGTTGACCGTGCCGCGGAAGCCCATCTTGTGGTTGAGGCCGGTGATGACGATGTCGTTGCGCTCGCCGATCGTGCCGTCGTCGGAGACCAGGAACTTCGGCACCACGAACAGGCTGATGCCGCGGGTGCCCGCGGGGGACCCGGGGACCTTCGCCAGGACCAGGTGCACGATGTTCTCGGCCATCTGGTGCTCGCCGCCGGAGATCCACATCTTCTGTCCGAACAGTCGGTACGTGCCGTCGGGCTGCGGCTCGGCCCTGGTGGTGATGTCGGCGAGGTTGGACCCGGCCTGCGGCTCGGACAGGCACATCGTCCCGGTGAAGCGGCCCTCGATCATCGGCTTGACGTACCGCTCGATCTGCTCGTCGGAGCCGTGTTCGATGAGCAGGTTCGCGTTGCCGGTGGTGAGCAGCGGGTAGGCCGCGGTGGAGATGTTCGCGGCGTAGAACCAGGCCATGCACGCCAGGTAGGCGGTGTAGGGCAGCTGCATCCCGCCGACCCGCTCGTCCATCGCCGCGCCCACGAGGTCGGCCTCGGCGAACTTCGCCAGCGCCTCGCCGATCTCGGGGATGAGTTCCACCTCCTCGCCGACCAACCGGGGCTCGGTGAGGTCGGCCTTGCGGAAGTGGGGCGCGAAGTACTTCTCGGCCAGCTCGGCGGACAGGTCCACCACGGAGTCGATCGTCTCGCGCGAGTGCTCCGCGTACCGCTCCCGGTCGCACAGTTCGGCCACGCGGAGCCAGTCGTGCAGGAGGAAGTCGAGGTCGGCGCGGGAAAGCAGGTGCGAGGGGGTCATGCCCCGCAGGGTACTAGCGCGCGCCGCTCCCGGTGTTCACGCGCCCGTCGCGCCCGTCCCGCCGGTGGCGCGGGCGAACTTCTGGCCCATCCCGAGCATGGTCTTGGCGTAGGCGGCGGGCAGGAACCGCTTGGCGCGGTAGGACTTCCGGGCGTCGGGGTCGGGGAGGATGAGGAACTGCTTGGCGTCCAGGCCCGTCATCACCTCGGCGGCGATCTCGTCGGCGCCCCGCTCGGAACGATCGATGAGCTTGCTCGCGAACCCGCTGGCGGCGGGGTCGGAGGCGTTGAGGCTCGAGGCGAGGTTGGTGCGGAAGAAGGACGGGCACAGCACCGACACGTCCACGCCGAACGGCTCGAGTTCCCACCGCAGGCTCTCGGAGATCGCCACGACCGCCGCCTTGACCGCCGTGTAGGAGGACATGGTGGGCGGGTGGACGAGACCGGCGAGCGAGGCGGTGTTCACCAGGTGCCCGCTGCCCTGCGTCTTGAACATCGGGACGAAGGTGCGGCATCCTCGGGCGACGCCGAGCAGGTTGATGTCGACGATCTGCCGCCAGTCGTCCTCGGTGAGCATCTCGATGCGGCCGCCCTGGGCGATGCCGGCGTTGTTGACCAGCACGTCCAGGCCGCCCCAGATCTTCTCGACCTCGGCGCGGGCGGCCTGCCACTCGTCCTCCGAGCGCACGTCGAGCCGCAGGTAGTGGGCGTCGGCGGGCACGGAGTCGGGGCGGTCGTCGGTGGGGGCGAGGTCGGCGACGATCACCCGGTCACCGCGCTCGAGGAACGCCGTCGCCAGGGCCAGGCCGAGGCCGGAGGCGCCTCCGGTGACCAGGACGCGTCGGTGGGTGTCGGCGGGGGACGGCGACGACGACGCGAACGGCAGCCGGTCCAGGCCGGGCAGCGGCAGGGCCGACAGGGGGAGATCGGGCAGGGTGACCTTGGGCAGGCGCATGTGCTGAAACTACCGAGCGGCCAGCGGTGCCGGTTGTCCGACACCCCCGAGGAAGTCGGCGGCCATCTCCACCGCCGGGCCGGAGGAGTCGGCGCCCTCGATGAGAACCGCCACCGCGATGTCCCCTGTGAAGCCCACGAACCAGCCGTGCGATGGCCCGCTGCCCACCTCGGCGGTGCCGGTCTTGCCGCCGAGTCCGGGCACGGACCTCGCGGCCGTCGCGGTGCCCGACTGCACGGTCTGCACCATGTAGCGGCGCAGGGTGTCGACCACGGCCGGGTCGAGCGGCTCAGGGGAGTCGTCGGCGACCGCGGGCATCCCGTCGATGAGCTGCGGCAGGATCATCCGGCCTCCGTTCGCGAGCGAGGCCGTCATCACCGCCATGCCGAACGGGCTGGCCAGTACCTCGCCCTGCCCGATCGACGCCTCGACCCGACCCGGGCCCTGCTCGGTGACGGGCACCTCACCGGTGTAGGTGCTCAGTCCCGGGGTGAAGAACCCGACGCCGAGGCCCAGCCTGGCGGCGGTGTCCTTCATCGCCCCGGGTTCCAGGCGGTCGCTGATGACGGCCTGGGTGGTGTTGCACGAGCGGGCGAAGGCCGTCTCCATGGGGACGGGGCCCAGCTCGAAGTCGTCGTCGTTGGGGATCGTCCGGCCCGAGACGGTGACCGACGCCGGGCACGGCACGATCTCGTCCGGGCCCACGACCCCGGCGGAGAGCGCGGCGGCGGTGGTGACCACCTTGAACGTGGACCCCGGCGGGAAGCGGCCCTCGAGGGACACCGGTCCCTGCCGGTCGGCGGCGGAGTTCTGGGCCACCGCCAGTACGCCGCCGGTCGAGGGCTGGATCGCCACGATCGACGCGGCCAACCCGCTGCCGTCGACGGCCCGCTGCGCCTCGCGTTGCATCGAGATCTGGACCGTCGAGACCAGGTCGTCGACGTCCCCGGCCGGGGCGCCGCCGAGCTCGATCGGCTCGGCGCCGGGGTTGACGATCTGCGCCGACCAGCCACCCTCCGCCTGCAGCGCCTCGGTCCAGGCGTTCGGCAGGCCGTCGAGAGCGGGGGAGTCCAGGTCGCGGTCGGTGCGGATGAGCTGGCCCTGCTCGGGCAGGCTCACACCGGGTACCGCGGCGAGCTGGTCGCGGATCGGGTCGGCGTCCGCCGGGCGCAGCGCCACGACCTGGTACGGCTGGTCGCCGGCCTCGGCCATCCCGTCTCGGATCGTCTGCCCGGTGATCGTCGGTGCGGCCCCGCTCACCAGTGCGGCGACAGCATCCGCCGAGCCGACCGCGTCCGGTGCGAGCGTCACCGCCGTGACGGGCGTCCACTGCATGAGCGGCTCGCCGGTCCGGTCGACGATGTCGGTGTCCCAGTCGAGTTCCTCGGCGAACGTGAGCCGACCCCCCTCCGCCAGCCGGGTGTCGAGCACCGTCGGCGCCCACTGCACCTTCCACTGGTCGCCCACCTCGGTCGTCCGCACCTCGCCGCGGGTGGTCACGCTGCGCGTGCCGGCGTCGGCCGGCTCGTCCCGGTCGCCACCGGCGGTGCCCATGTCCCACGTGATCTCCACCGTCACAGGGTCGCGGTCGGGACGCCCGTCGTCGCCGGTGGTGGCCGCGGAGATCCCGGGCAGCCCCATCCCCTCGACGCTCGCGATGATGGTCTCCTCCGCGGCGGCCGGGTCGGTGGTCAGCGCGGCCGCGGCCGCCACGTCGCCGCGGGTGAGTGCGGCCAGGAACTGGTCCACCTCGTCGGCACCGGTGTCACCGGTGAGGGCGGCGCACCCCGACCCCACCACGACGACGGCGAGGGCCGCCGCCACGAGGCCTCCGGCGCGACGATTCCGGCGCCGGGATGTGCGGATCCCGCGATGGGGCCGCAGTGGGCGGGGAGACGGCTGACGGAGGGGCGTGGGCGTCATCTCTCAACGAAACCAGATCCCTGGCCCGGGCGCACAGGGAGCGCTCCGGGTCCGCCCACACGCACTGTCCCGGGCCCGGTCACGGTGGCGACGACCCGCCCGGGCCGTAGGCTCGGGGCCGTGAAACCCGACCGCCCCGGGCCCGCCCCGGTACCCGCCGGACGCACGGGAGCGTCGCCGATCACCACCGGGCTCGCGCGCGTGCTCGACGACCTCGTCCGCATCCCCGGCACCCGCCACCGCGTGGGTCTGGACCCGGTGATCGGGCTGGTCCCGGTGGTCGGCGACGCGGTGGGCACGGTGTTCGCGGCGGCCGTGTTCGCCGAGGCGGTGCGCAACAGGGTGCCCGTGCGGATCCTCTTCCGGATGGGCTGGAACTACCTGGTCGACGCGGCGCTCGGGCTGATCCCCTTCGTCGGGGACGTGGCCGACGCCGCCCACAAGGCCACGTCCAAGAACCTGCGGCTGGTCGACCGCACCATCGCCGACGGCAAGCGCGTCGACGCCGACGCCCGCGGTTACCTGCTGCGGGCGGTCGGCGCCGTCGGACTCATGCTCCTCATGCTGCTCGGAATGGCCGGCCTGGCGTTGTGGGGCCTGATCCGGCTCATCGGAGTGATCTGACCCGGGCCTGATCTGCCCTGCGTCGATCTACCCTGCGCCGATTCACCCTGCGCCGATCTACCCCGAGGCGACGGGCAGGAGGCGCCGGACGACGTCGTCCAGGGTGAGGACGCCGCGGACCTCGGAGACGTGGGTCCCCGGGTGCCCGCCGGATTGCTCGACGACGACGAGGTGGGCCCGTGCATCGCGCATCCGGCGGAACGCTTCGGCGACCGTCAGATCGTGCTCGAGCGACAGGCTCGACCGCATGAGTTCCCGGGCGGTGGCCGGCCCCTCCACGTCGATGGCATCCCGCGCGTGGACCACGCCGACCGCGGTCTCGTTCTCGAGGACCAGCAGCCGCAGGTGGCCCGTGCGGCGGGCGGTGTCGCGGATCTCCTCCGGGGTGGCGTCCACGCCGACCGAGGACATCTCCTCCGGCCTGGCGGGCGTGTCGACCCCGCGCTCCCCGAGCAGGTCGCCCACGGTGAGTTCCTGGAGCTCGAGAGCGCTGAGCAGCTGGCGCTGATGGGTGTCGTCGAGGGTCCCCGCCTCGCCGGAGTGTCGGACGAGCTCGCGCAACGAGTCGGCGTCCTGACCTGCGGAGACCTCGTCCCGCGACTCCACCCCCAGCCGGTGCAGGATGGAGTTGGCCATGGCGTTGAGGGCGACCAGCAGCGGCCGGGTGATCCACAGGAACGCCCGCATCGGCAGCGCCAACAGGGTGGCCGAGTACTCGGGATGCGTGATCGACCACGACTTCGGGGCCATCTCGCCCACCACGAGGTGCAGGAACGTCACGATGATCAGCGCGAGGATGAACGCGATGACGTCGGCGGTCCACAGCGGCAGGCCCCAGCCGGAGAAGACCGGGGTGAGCCAGTGGTGCAGGGCCGGCTTGGTGATCGAACCCAGCGCCAGCGCGCAGAGCGTGATGCCCAGCTGCGCTCCTGCCAGCAGGAGGGTGAGTTCGGAGGCGTTGCGCAGGGCCGCCCTGGCGGCCCTGCTGGTGGCGGCGGCGTCCTCCAGGCGGTGGCGCCGCGCGGAGATGAGGGAGAACTCGACGGCCACGAAGAACGCGGACGCGGCGATGAGCAGGACGGTCGCGGCCAGGACCACCCAGGGATTGCTCATGAGTCCTGACTGGGCCTCGGCGGCGAGCAGGGTCGTGGTGGGGGTCATCGAGTGGCCTCCTCGACCACGATGTGCAGCTCGGCGGGGACGCGGCGCTCGACACGGCGGACCTCGGTCCGCAGGATGCGGTCGGCCGAGACCTCCTCCAGGATGTCGGTGTCCGGTAGCGGGATGTCGACCCGGTCGCCGACGTCCGGCAGATCACCGAGCGTCTCGACGACCAATCCGCCGAGGGTCTCGGCGTCGACCTCCGGGAGCGTGATGTCCAGCAGGCGCTCGACCTCGTCCAGGTGGGTGTCGCCGCCCAGCACCCAACCCAGCCCCTCGCTGATCGGGACGTCGGCGGCGGCCTGCGGGTCGTGCTCGTCGGCGATCTCCCCGACGATCTCCTCGGCCATGTCCTCCATGGTCACGACCCCGGCGAACCCGCCGTACTCGTCGACGACCACGGCCATCTCGGCCTTCTGTTCGCTCAGCCGGGCGGCCACCTCGGGCAGCGGCAGGGACGTGGGCACGACGATCGGGGCCCGCATGACCTCCGACACCAGGGTCAGGGAGGTGTCGCGATCGTCGTCGCACATCACCAGCAGGTCGTGCAGGTCGACGATCCCGATGACGTCATCGGAGTCCTCGCCGACCACGGGGTAGCGGGTGTGGCCGGTGGCCATCTTCGACAGCACGTCCGGGACGGAGTCCTCGCCGCGCACCACGTCGGTACGGGAGCGCGGGATCATCGCGTGCTCGGCCGGCTGCCCGGGGAAGTCGAGCATGCGGTCCAACAGGCGGCTGAGCTCGGGGGAGAGCTCGCCGGTCTCGCTGGACTCGTGGACGATGTGCTCGAGGTCGCGGGCGGTGGCGGAGTGTTCCTTGTCGTGCACCGGTTCGATGCCGACGGCCCGGAGCAGGGCCTCGGACGCCTTGTCGAACAGGCCGATGAGCCAGCCGAACAGGGCCAGGTAGACCGTGGTCGATCGTGCCAGCCAGCGGGCGACGGGCTCCGGCTTGGCGATCGCCAGGTTCTTGGGCACGAGCTCGCCGAAGAGCATCTGAACAATGGTCGAGAACAGCAGGGCCAGGACCGTGCCGACGCCCACGCCGATGGCCTGGGGCACCGAGGCCAGGCCGAGCAGCTCGCCCAGCGCCCGTCCGATGAGCGGTTCGGCGACGTAACCGACGATCAGGGTGGTGACGGTGATGCCCAGCTGCGCGCCGGACAACATGAACGAGGTCCGTTTGGTGACCCCGAGGACGCGGTCGGCGACGGGGTCGCCCTTCTCCGCAGCAGCCCCCATCCGCGAACGATCAACGGCCATGAAGGCGAATTCCTGCGCCACGAAATAACCCGTGAGCGCGGTGATGGCCAGGACGACGATGATGCCGACCAGGAGTGAGAGCGCGATGCTCATCCGGTGTCCCCCCTTCGATGAAGGGGGCTGATAGATCGGGCCGGGGTGTCGGCTCGGCTCACTGGAGGTGCTCCTGCGCTTCTCGATTGTGCCCGGAGCCGGTCGCCCGGGCTGATCTCTCCGATTCTCCCGCTCGCCGCGCCAGTTGTCGACTCCCACCCCTGGCGGTCTGCCCGGGCGGCACGGTTTTGTCTCTCCGGAAAGGAGGAGTATCACTGACTGACATGACAACTCGGAATGCCGAGGTGGCTCTCGCCGATTCGGACCGCAGGTTCTTCGGCCACCCACTCGGATTGGCGAACCTGTCGGGGATCGAACTGTGGGAGCGGTTCAGTTTCTACGGCATGCAGGGCCTGTTGGCCTACTACATTTACTACGCGGTCGGTGACGGCGGACTCGGCTACTCCGAACAGATCGCCACCTCGATCGTCGGCGCGTACGGCGGTCTGGTCTACGCGTCCGCCATCCTGGGCGGGTGGGTTTCCGACCGCCTCTTCGGTGCCGAACGCACGCTGTTCGGGGCGGCCGTGATGATCATGCTCGGTCACCTGTCGCTGGCGCTCGTCCCGGGTCCGTTCGGCCTGGGCGTCGGCCTGATCTTCGTCGGCGTGGGCGCCGGCACCCTCAAGGCCACCACCTCCACGGTGGTCGGCGACATGTACCGCCGGACCGACGACCGGCGGGACGCCGCGTTCTCGATCTACTACATGGCGGTCAACATCGGCGGTCTGACCGGCCCGTTGGTCACCGGGGCCCTGTGGGACACCCGGGGCTTCCACTGGGGCTTCGGTGCCGCGGCCGCGGGCATGTTCGTCGGGCTCGTCCAGTACGTCCTCATGCGCGGTTCCACGCTCCGGGGCATCGGTGCGACCGCCCCCGACCCGCTGCCGCGCCCGCAGCGCGTGCGTTACCTGGTGATCGGGCTCGTCGTCGTCGCGGCCGTCGCAGTGGCGTTCGGCACCGGGTTGGTCCCGTTGGAGTGGCTGGCCAACATCGTCACCGCCGTCGCCGCGATCGGCGCGGTGGCACTGTTCGCGCTGCTCATCGGCAGCGCCAAGACGCTGCCCGACGAGCGTCGTCGGGTGATCTCCTTCATCCCGATGTTCGTGGCGTCGGTGGCGTTCTGGGCACTGTTCCAGCAGCAGTTCACGGTAATCGCGATCTATTCGGACCAGCGGCTGGACCGCAATCTGGGCGGGTGGGAGATGCCGGCGAGCTGGGTGCAGTCCATCAACCCGCTGTTCATCATCATCTTCGCGGCCGTGTTCGCGGCGATGTGGGTCAAGCTCGGTGACCGTCAGCCGTCCAGCCCGATGAAGTTCGCGCTGGCGAACCTCATCATGGGCGTGGCCTACCTGGTCTTCCTGTTCTTCGTGGGCAGTGCCGCGACCCCGTTGCTGGGCATCGTCGGCATCCTGTTCCTGTTCACGATGGCCGAGCTGCTTCTGTCGCCGGTCGGTCAGTCCCTGGCCACCAAGCTGGCGCCCGAGGCGTTCAAGACGCAGATGGTCGCGCTGTTCTTCCTCACCGTCTCGATCGGCAGCGCGCTGTCCGGCGTGCTCGCCGGGTACTACGACCCCACCGACGCCGGAGCCGAGCGCTCCTACTTCCTCATCCTGGGCATCGCCTCGATCGTGGTGGCGGCCGTGGTGGCCGCACTCGCGCCATGGATCAGGAAGAACATGATGGGCGTTCGCTGACCTGGCCCCAGACAACAAGAGACAAGAAGATCCGCTATCCGGATTCCGGATCGGCTACTCCATTCGGGAGCGCCGATCAGGAGTCCGGATAGCGGATTTCGTAGGCCGCGTGGGATGCGTAGGCCGCGTGGGCCGCGTGGGGGGATGTCAGTCGGCGGAGCCGGACTGCCAGACCTCCCACGGAACGGACCAGTCACCGTTCTGCCAGACCTCGAGTTGCGGCCCGCCGGTGCCCTTCACCTCGACGACGTCACCGGTCACGGCCTGGTCGAAATACCACTTCGCGTCCGCGGGGGAGAGGTTGAGGCACCCGTGCGAGGTGTTGGTGTTGCCCTGCGCCCACATGGACGATTCGAGCGCGTGGAAGTAGATGCCGTCGTTCGTCAGGCGCACGCCGTGGTCGACGGTCACCTTGTACCCGGCGGACAGCGGAAGGCCGTAGGTCGAGGAATCCATCACCACGGAGCTGGCCTTGTCCAACACGGTGTAGTTCCCGGGCTGGGTCCAGAAATGCATGGTCACGTTGCCGTAGGTGGCCCATCCGCCCTTGCCCATCGAGGTGGGCATGACCTTGACGGGCTTCTGGTTGTGGAACACCGTGACGGTCTTGGTGGTGTCATCGGCGATCGCCACGCGACGGTCGCCGATCGTGAAGTCGGCCTCCGTGCTCGCGCCACCCCACTGGCCACCGCCGAGGTCGCGGCCCTCGACGTCGAGTGCGACCCGGACGCGCGTCCCGGGCTCGTAGTAGTCGCGGGGCCGCCAGTGCGCGGTCGAGTCGTTCAGCCAGAACCAGTTCCCCTCGACCGCGGGGGTCGTCGTGACCTTCATGTACTTCTCAGCCTCGGCGCGATCGCTGATCGGTTGGTCGAACCGGGCCGCGACGATGATGCCGACGCCGTACTCCCGGTCCGACTCGAGGGCGGCCCCACCGGTGGTGACGAGGCTGGGCGTGACGACGGCCTGCGGGCTGGCCATGGTGAACGTGCGGGTGTCGGTCCTGCTGCCGCCCACCGGTCCCTCGTAGGTGATCTCGAGCGTGTAGGTACGCCCGTATCCCAGGGTGACGGACGGTTCCCAGTGCGACCCGTCGCGGGCGAGCTCGCCCTCGATCTCCTTCCCGGCATCGTTGGTGAGCAGGGCGTTCGTGATGGTCCCGTTCTCCACCGTGGCCCGGACACCGTCCACCACGGCGACCTCCGTCGCCCCGTCGGCCGGGGTCACCTCCAGCGTGGCGGGGGCGGGTACCCGGGACGCCGGCGTCGTGGGGGTCGTCTCCCCGGCGGAGCCGCTGGGCACGGGGACGGTGCATCCGGCGACGACGAGAATCAGGGCGAGAAGTGCGGCGATCAGGGCGAGGGGGCCCGGTACCGCCGAACGCGGGAAGGTTCCAGACCTGGGCAGCGACATGCAGAACTCCGAAAGAACGAGCGTGGGGGCGCCGGTGAGTCCCGGCTTATGTCCACATGATGCACTCCGGGTCTGACACGGGGCCAATCGGAAACGCCACGCAGCCCCAGTCGTTGTGGAGTTGTGATCGCCGGGAGGGCCCCGCCAGACACCCGGTGTGACCTCCGTCTCGCTGGCGTCGTCCTGCGTGAGCGGAGGCGCCACCGGTGCCGGACGCGTACAACGGACACATGAGTATCGACAAACCAGTGACCATCATCGGCGGCCACGGCAAGGTCGGCCTCCGTGCCGCCAAGATCCTCTCCGGGGCGGGGGCCGAGGTGTTCTCGGTGATCCGGAACCCCGACCACGCCGACGAGATCCGCGCTGCGGGCGCGACCCCGGTCGTCGCGGACGTGGAGTCGCTCGACGTCGACGGTCTCCGCGAGGTCGTGCGGGGTAGCGGCGCCGTGGTCTGGTCCGCCGGGGCCGGCGGCGGGAACCCCGACCGTACCTACGCGGTGGACCGCGACGCCGCGATCCGCTCGGTGGACGCGAGCGTCGCCGAGGGCGTCGAGCGGTACGTGATGGTCTCCTACGACGGCGCCGGTCCCGAGCACGGCGTCCCGGAGGACAACGCCTTCTTCCCGTACGCCGAGGCCAAGGCCGCCGCGGACGCCCACCTGCGCGACGCCGACCTGGGGTGGACCATCCTCGGGCCGGGCGCACTGACCGACGAGCCCGGTGGCGAGAGCATCGGGGTGGGCGAGGACAAGCGCGATGACCGCGCGACCAGCAGGGACTCGGTGGCCGCTGTCATCGCGGCGGTCCTGCGCCGCCCGGACACCGCCCGACGCACCATCGAGTTCTCGGACGGTGAGATCCCCGTCGGTGAGGCGCTGACGAGGGAGTGATCAGCAGGGTTATCCTCTCCGCGTGAGGATCCTCGTGGGCGGCTCGTGGATCACGGTGCTCTGTGCACTGCTCACGGCCCTGTGGAGCGTTCCGCAGTATCTGCTCGACGGGACGGTCACTCTCAGTTCGCACCCGATGTTCGTGGTGTTGTTCCTCTTCCCGTCCCAGATCGGCGTGCCGGTGTGCCTGCTGGTGGCCCTCAGTTCTCTGTTGATGGCATTCCGCCGGCAGCTCACCACCAACCCGCGGCGGTTCCTGGCGGGCGGGCAACTGATCACGGTCGTCCTGCTGGGGATCTGCGCCGCCCTCCTCATCTCGCCCACGACGTTCGGTCGGGAATTCATCGTCATGGCGCTGGCCTTCCAGATCGGCCAGGTGGTCGTGGCCCTGGGACTGACCCTGCACCTGCTCCGGCGTCGGCGACACCAGCGCGAGGCGGAGGGCGCGCGTACGCGGTGACGGGCTGACACTATGGACGGCATGCGTGCCATCCACATCTCCAGCCATGACGGACCCGCCGCCCTCGAGGTGGTCGACGTCCCCGAGCCCGAGCCGGGCGCAGTACTGATCGACGTCCACGCCGCGGGGGTGACCTTCCCCGAGGTCCTGCAGACCCGCGGCAAGTACCAGATCTCCCCGCCGCTGCCGTTCGTGCCGGGTTCGGAGGTCGCGGGCGTGGTGCGGTCGGCGCCCGAGGGGTCGGGGTTCGCCGCCGGCGACCGCGTGTGCGCGTTCCCCGGTCTGGGCGGGTTCGCCGAGGTGGTCTCCGCCGATCCCGACCAGGTGTTCCACCTTCCCGACAGCCTGTCCTTCACCCAGGGCGCCTCGATCCCGATGAACGTGCTCACCGTCCACTTCGCCCTGGCCCACCGCGGCCGGTTGCAGGCGGGGGAGACGGTGCTGGTCCACGGGGCGGGCGGCGGTATCGGCATCGCGGCCACCCAGTTCGCGACCGCGATGGGTGCCCGTGTCATCGCGGTGGCCTCGACGCAGGAGAAGCGGGACCTGGCACTGAAAGCCGGGGCGGCCGACGCGATCGCGCCCGAAGGTTTCAAGGACGCCGTGAAGGAGCTCACCGGCGGCAAGGGGGTCGACATCGTCGTCGACCCCGTGGGCGGTGACCGGTTCACCGACTCCATCCGCGCCCTCGCTCAGGAGGGACGGATCCTCGTCATCGGGTTCACCGGCGGCGAGATCCCCACGGTCAAGGTCAACCGGCTGTTGCTGGGAAACAAGAGCGCGGTGGGCGTGGGGTGGGGCGAGTACTGGATGTCCAACCCCGGCTACCTGCAGAAGCAGTGGGCCGAGGTCGAGCCGCTGCTGGCCGCGGGCAAGCTCGATCCCCTAGTCGGCGCCGAGTTCCCCCTCGACCGTGCCTCGGAGGCGCTCGAGCTCATGGACGGCCGCGGGGCCGTGGGCAAGATCGTCCTCACCACCGGCCGCTGAGCCGTCCCGTCCGCGTAACCCACCAACGAGAAGAGCGTTCCGCGCACCCCGCTCTCGGCGGATGTGTGCGGAACGCTCTTCTCGACGAGCTGGCGGGGCGGGCCGGCCTAGAACGCGCCCTCGGGCATGTGCATGACGTCCACGTCGAGCGCCTCGATCGTGGCCCGCGCGGCGCCGACCTGCGGCAGGTGGGCGCGGGCGAAGAAGTTCGCCACCGTCACCTTGCCGGTGTAGAAGTCGTGGTCGTCGCCGGTCGCCTCCGGCAGCCGGTCCAGCGCCACGCCGGCCTCGCGCAGGAGCATCCAGCCCACCATGAGGTCGCCCACGGCCATGAGCAGCGGGACCGCCCCGAGTCCGATCAGGTACAGCTTCTCGGGGTCCTCCTGGGCGCCCATGAGGTGTTCGGTGAGGGTACCGACCATCGACTCGACATCGGCCAGCGCGCCGGCCACCCCGGTGCGCGCGGTCTCGAGCTCGGCGGGACCGGCCTCGTCCACGGTGCGGTGGATCTGCGCGGCGACGTGCCCGAGCGCGGTGCCGCCGTCGCGGATGATCTTGCGGAAGAAGAAGTCCTGCGCCTGGATCGCGGTGGTGCCCTCGTAGAGGGAGTCGATCTTGGCGTCGCGGATGTACTGCTCGATGGGGTAGTCCTTGAGGTACCCGGAGCCGCCGAAGCACTGCAGCGACTCGGCGAGGCACTGGTAGGACCGCTCGGAGCCCACGCCCTTGACGATCGGCAGGAGCAGGTCGTTGACCGTGTGCGCGAGCTCGGGTCCGGCGCCGGAGACGACCTCGGCGGACACGATGTCCTGGTGGGCGGCGGCGTAGAGGTACACCGCGCGCAGTCCCTCCGCGTATGCCTTCTGCGTGAGGAGCGACCGGCGCACGTCCGGGTGGTGGATGACCGTGACCTTCTTGGCGTCGGGATTCCCGGCATCGGCCATGTCGTTGCCCTGGACCCGCTCGCGCGCGAACTCGAGCGCGCCCAGGTAGCCGGTCGACAGGGTGGAGATGGCCTTGGTGCCGACCATCATCCGGGCGGCCTCGATGGTCTTGAACATCTGCTTGATGCCCAGGTGGACGTCGCCGGCCAGGAACCCCACCGCGGGGCGGCCGTGCGCGCCGAACGCCACCTCGCAGGTCGCGGAGGCGGCCAGGCCCATCTTCTTCTCGATGCCGATGACGTAGACGCCGTTGCGCTCACCCGGCGCGGCGGTCTCCGGGTCCGGCATGTACTTGGGCACGAGGAAGTAGCTCAGGCCCTTGGTGCCGGGGCCCGCGCCCTCGGGCCGGGCGAGAACCTGGTGCCAGATGTTCTCGAAGAGGTCACCGGTGTCGGCGCCGGTGATGAACCGCTTGGTGCCCTCGATGTGCCAGGTGCCGTCGGGCTGCTGGATCGCCTTGGTGCGCACGGCGCCCACGTCGGAGCCGACCTCGGCCTCGGTGAGCATCATGGACGAGCCGTGGTTGCGCTCGATGATCTTGGTGGCCCACTTCTTCTGCTGCTCGTTGCCGATCGAGTGCATGATCCCGGCGAACAGCGGCCCGGACAGGTACATGAAGATGGAGGGGTTGGCACCCACGAGGAACTCGCTGATCGCCCAGGTGACCAGGCGGGGGGCGGCCACGCCGCCGACGGCCGGGTCCACGCCGACGAGACCCCAGCCGCCGTCCTGCCAGGCGCGGACGGAGGCCACGTAGTCGGGGTGGAGGGTGACCTCGTGGGTCTCGGGGTCGAAGGTGGGCGGGTTGCGGTCGGCGGTGGTGAACGACGCGGCGACCGGCCCCTCGGCCAGGGCTGCGGCCTCGCGCAGCATCGTCCGGACGGTCTCACCGTCGAGTTCGGTGGACTCGTCGCGCTCGAGGATCTCGTCGAGTCCGAACACGTCGAACAGGACGAACTCCAGGTCACGTGGGTTGCTGCGGTAGTGGGACACGCGGGGCCTTTCCGACGACGGTGGTCCGCGCCGGACGGCGCACCAGGTGCCCACGGTAGAGCACGACCCGCGGGGGTAGGCGAATTTTCCGGACCGCACTCCGAAAGCTGGCTGTCGGTATCGGTGCCGGTTACCGGTCCGATTACCCGTGCAGTGCTCGTAACCGCCGACCCGCCTCGTCGAGCACCTCGGGACGTTTGCAGAACGCGAACCGCACGAGGTGGGACCAGTCGTCCGAGAACGCGTCGGTGAACGGGGCGAACGGGACCGCCGCCACGCCGATCCGTTCCGGCAGTTCGAGGCACCAGGCCGCCGCGTCGGTCACCCCGAGGGGGCGCGGGTCGGCGGTGAGGAAGTACGTGCCCTGTGCGACGACGAGGTCGAACCCGACGCTCGTGAGGGTGTCCGCCAGCTGGTCCCGCCGAGCCTGCATGTCCTGCCGCAGCGAGGCGATCCACTCCTGCTCGTGGCGCAGGGCGTGCGCGACGCCCAGTTGCAGCGGCGAGGCGACGGTGAAGCTCATGTACTGCCGCGCGGTACGCGCTCCCGCCACGAGGTCCGGGGGCCCGGTGAGCCACCCGATCTTCCACCCGGTGCAGTTGAGCAGTTTGCCCGCGCTGGAGATGCGCAGGGTCCGCTCGGCCATCCCCGGCAGGGTCGCGATCGACACGTGCTCCACCCCGTCGTAGGTGAGGTGGGAGTACACCTCGTCGGAGATGGCGATCGCGTCGAACTCGTGGCACAGTGCGGCGATCTGCTCGAGGTCCTCCCGCGGCAGGACGGCCCCGGTGGGATTGTGGGGCGTGTTCACCAGCACGGCCCGCGTCCGCGGGGAGAACGCGTCCCGCAACGAGTCCACGTCGAGTCGGAATTCGCCGCCCGAGCGGATCATCCTGGCGGCGCGACGGGTGGCGCCGGCCATCGCCACCGTGGCGGCGTAGGAGTCGTAATACGGTTCGATCACGACCACCTCGTCGTCGTGCTCCACCAGGCCCACCACCGCGGCGGCGATCGCCTCGGTCGCGCCGACCGTCACCAACACCTCGGTGTCCGGGTCGTGCACCAGACCGGTGTGGGCGGTCTCGTGGTCGGCGGCCGCGCGGCGCATCTCCGGGGTGCCGATGCCCGGCGGGTACTGGTTGTGGCCCTCGCGCATGGCGCGCGCGGCCGCCTCGATCATGGACTCCGGCCCGTCGGTGTCGGGGAAACCCTGGCCCAGGTTGATGGCGTCGAAGCGGGTGGCCAGCTGCGAGACCTCGGAGAAGATCGTCGTGGCGTGGGGTCGGAGTCTGCGGACCGTCATGCGGGCAGCCTAGGGCGGGCCGGGATGGGCGATACGATGGACGTCATGACCGAGCCCCTCGCCGCCGCCACGTCCGCCTCGATGGGCGGAGCCGCCACCGGCCGTCCGGCCACCACCTCGGGCCGGGCCGGCACAGTGGGGCCGTGCACCCAGCGCCGCGCGGTGTTGGCCGCCCTGCCCGGGATCATCCTGCTGCCGGGAATCGCCTCGGCCTGCGGAATGACCGAGCCGGCGCAGCCCCCGTCGACCGTGCAGCAGACCACCACGGTGCCGGCGACCACGATCCCGGCCGCCGAGATCCCGCCGGGCACGGCCAAGCAGTTTAAGGCGGGCGACTCGACCGTGATCGTCGCGCAGCCCGTCGCGGGCGAGTTCGTCGCCTACTCCGCCCGCTGCACCCACCAGGGCGGGGTGGTCCAGGTGATCGAGGGCATGTCCTTGCGCTGCCCGCTCCACGGCGCCGAGTACGACGCCACCGACGGCCGCAACACCCTCGCCCCGGCCCCGCGCCCGCTCGACGCCATCGCGGTGACCGAGTCCGGGGGGCAGCTCACCCTCGGCTGACGCCGCCCGGCCGGCCGCACCCGCCAGCCCCGCCGGCGAGACCTCGGCTTGCGGCGCGGCCACGTTCAGGGGTACAACGGGAACACGTTCTCAGGGCGGGGTGAAACTCCCCACCGGCGGTGATGTCACCGGCCCCATGGTCGGCGGCGAGCCCGCGAGCGCCCCGCACGCGCGGTGCGGCTGGACTCCCGGTCCGGCCACTCCACGCACGCGGGGGTCAGCAGACCCGGTGTGATCCCGGGGCCGACGGTCATAGTCCGGATGGAAGAGAACCCCGCGTCACCCGACGCGGTCCCGGTCGACGACGACCGTGGCCGGGCGGGCGTCGCGTCACAAGCCCTGGGCCGTCTGTGTAGAGCCCGTGAAAGGGGCACACGATGAGCCTTCTCGTGGAATTCCTCGACGCGCAGTTGATGATCGGCGGCGTGCCGATCCTGTGGCGCGAGATCGTCGGCAACGTCTTCGGCCTGGCCGCCGCCATCGGTGGCATGCGCCGGGTGGTGTGGGCGTGGCCGGTGGGAATCGTCGGCAACCTCACCCTTCTGACCGTCTTCCTCGGCGGCGTCTTCCACACCCCGCAGGACGTGGACCTCTACGGTCAGGCCGGCCGTCAGGTCATGTTCCTGGCGGTGGGCGTCTACGGCTGGTGGCGGTGGGCGCAGTCCAGGCGGGCGAGCGCCGCCCTGCCCGGAGGCTCGGCCGCTGACGCGGTGGCCGTCCATCCCCACTGGGCGACCGGTCGTCAGCGGGCCGGACTCGTCATCGGCATGGTGACCGGCACGCTGATCTTCGGCTGGATCTTCGCCCAGCTCGGATCGTGGGGGCCGTGGGCCGACGCGTGGATCTTCACCGGGTCGATCCTCGCCACCTACGGCATGGCCCGCGGCTGGACCGAGTTCTGGCTGCTGTGGATCGGCGTCGACATCGTGGGCGTGCCACTGCTGCTCAAGGCGGGGTACTACCCGTCGGCGGCGTTGTACCTCGTGTACGGGGCGTTCGTCATCTGGGGTTTCGTGGTGTGGTGGCGCGTGGATCTGTCCGAGCGCGCGGACGCCGCCGGTTCCGACGGTCCCGTCGGGCGGCGGCGGGAGCACCTGCCGGTCGGCTGATCCGGGGCCCGGGGCCCGGGGCCCGCCAGTGCGTGGGCGATGCCGTTCGCGCGGACCCGGCGGCGCCGGCGGAGGCTGCGGACCGTCAGCTCGCCCGGGCGGCGTCCCGGGCGGGACCGGACACGCGCCGCGGGCGCACGGCCGCCACCACGACGAGCGACAGGGCGGCGAGCGTGAAGCCCAGCCCGCGGAAGTCGATCCACGCGAACACCAGGCCCGACAGCAGACCGCCGGCCGCGCCGGACAGGGCCACGGCCACGTCGGCCTGACCCTGGACGCCGGCGCGCACGGCGGTCGGCACGGACGTCGTGAGCACGGTCGTGCCGGCCACCAGTCCCAGGCTCCACCCCAGTCCCAGCAGGATCAGCGCGACGGTGACCAGCAGCGTCGACTGCGGCGGGGCCACGGCGGCCAGAACGCCGGAGGCCAGCAGCACCAGGCCAGCGGATACCGCCACGGCGCGGGTGCCGAACTTGTCCACGAGCAATCCGGACAGGGGCGCTGGCAGGAACATCGCGGCGACGTGCAGCGAGATCACGACGCCCACCACGGTCACGGTGTGGTCGTGGGCGCGCATGTGCACGGGGGTCATGGTCATGAGCCCGACCATGACGAACTGGGTCAGCGCCATCACCACGACACCGGTGATGACGTCGGCCGTCCAGATGCGGGTCGGTACGGGCGCCACGGTCGCCCGGTCCGCGCCGTCGGCTGCTGCGGCGGCGTCCGCGGCGGGGGACGACGACGACGACGAGGTGAGCGCCGCCTCCGCCGTCTCGATCTCCATCCTGCGCGCCTCGAGCAGGGGATCGGGCCGCAGCAGCAGGGAGATGACCAGTGCCGCGCCACCGTACGCCGCGGCGGCGAGCAGGAACGGTCCCGCGAGCGGGGCCAGGCCCAGCGCCTCGGCGACGCCGCCGGTGGGCCCCACGAGGTTGGGCCCGGCGACGGCACCGGCGGTGGTGCCGAGCAGGACGTAGGACAGGGACCGGGCGCGGGTGGCGTCGGTGGCGAGGTCGGCACCGGCGTAGCGGGCCTGCAGGTTGGTGGCCGTGCCGGATCCGTAGATGACGAACGACAGGAACAGCAGCGGCAGCGACTCGAGGGCGGTGGCCGCGACGATGCCGAGTGCGCCGAGTGCGCCGACCGCGAATCCGGCGGCCAGGCCCGGGCGGCGGCCGCGGGCCTGCGAGAGTCTGCCTACGGCGATCGCGGCGAGGGCGGAGCCACCGGTGAACAGTGCCGACGGCAGCCCGGACAGGCCGGGGCCACCGAGCAGGTCCTCGGCGAGCAGTGCGCCCACGGTGATGCCCGCAGCGAGTCCGGCCCCGGCGAGCAGCTGCGCCAGGACGAGGACGGTGAGGATCCGCCGCTGCGCCGTCGCCCGGCCCGCCTCCCGCGCGGTGTGCATGGCGTCGCCGGCGCGGGTCACGCCCCGCCCCAGGTCCGGGCGTGCAGGAGTACGTCGACGGCGGTGGCCTTGCCCGCGGGCCGCAGGTCATGCCGGAGCGAGACCACCTCGAGCCCCTCGGCGCCGCGCGCGAGGTCGGTGATGCCGGGCAGCACGGTGGGGTCCTGCGGGCCGCCGACGCCGCGGCGGAGGTTCTCCGCGGCGTGACCGAGGTAGACCAGGTGGCCGCCGGGGCGGAGCCACGAACCGGCGTTGCGCAGGACGCCGGTCAGTTCGGGGAGGTCCAGGTGGAGGAATCCGACGACGACGAGGTCGACGGCCTCGGGCGGTGTCCAGGCGGTGGCGTCGCCGACCACCCAGTCGACGCTGCCGCTGCGTCCGTCGTCGGAGTCCTTGGATCGGGCCTGTTCGATGGCGACCTCGGAGAAGTCGACCGCCCGGACGCGCCATCCGTGTGCGGCGAGCCACCGCGCGTGCCGGCCGTCGCCGCACGCGAGGTCGACGGCGGTGCCCACGGTCAGCCCCGCGTCCTCGGCGGCCGTCACCTCGGCGACGATCCTGGCGGCGGGGGTCGTGCCCCACGCATCGGGCTGCGCGAGGTAGCGGGCGTTCCATGCGGAGGCGTCCACGGGCGGTGGTCCTTTCGGTTCGGAGGGCCGGTTCGCCGGCGGCTGGTTCGGTGGTTCGGTCGGGCAGGGCGGTCAGGGGCGGCGGAGCCATCGGAGGTGTTCGGTGTCCCCCTGCAGTTCCAGTCTCCTCCACAGCACGCTGCCCGGGACGGCCTGGCTGGGGTGGCATTCCACGGCGGCCTGCTGGGCGGCACGGTGGACGGTCAGGGCCAGGTCGATCTCGGCGGCCGGGCGTCCGAGGAACCCGGCGTATCCCTCGCCCGCGAGTGTGGCGCAGATGTCGTCGGGCAGGACCCACGCCAGGACCCCCAGGGCGTGGCGCTCGCCTGCTCTGACGGCCGCCGCAGTGGCGGCCACGTGGTCGGGGTGACCGCTGATGCCGGTGGAGTCGAAGGCGACCAGCCCGTCCGGCCTCACCGCCTCGATCTCCCGCTCGACCTCGTCGTCGAGCCCGTCCGCACCGAGCGCCGTCAGTCCGCCGTCGGGGAGATCGCGGAGGGTGACCCCGCGGGCACCGAGCGCGTCGGCGGCCGCGCGCAACTCGTGCTCACGGATGAGGGAGAGATCGCCCTCGATCTCCTCTCCACGGGCGCCGTGGAGGGTCGAGGCCTCGCCCCGGGTCAGGCAGAGGACGTGGACGGCGGCACCGGCGCCGGCGAAGGTGGACAGGATCGCGCCGAGGCCGAATGACTCGTCATCGGGATGGGCGACCACCGCCAGGACCGTGTCCCAGTCCGGTAGCCCGGTCGTCGTACGCATCGCGTCGGACCTCCCTGTAGTGGTGGGAACGGCTGGCCCGGTTCCGGGACCAGCAGATACCCGGTACCGTATCGTTTCATGGGTACGTCTCGCGAACGATCGGATGTCTCCCTCTTCGCCCGCGGATGGGTGGTGGCCAGCCCGGTGCTGGAACGCGTCGGCCTGGGCAGGTCACGTCGTCGGCTGGTGGAGGGCCTGTCCGGCACGGTGGTGGAGGTCGGCGCCGGCAGCGGGGTGACCTTCGAGCACTACCCGCCGGAGGTCACCCGGGTGGTTGCGGTCGAGCCGGACCCGCACCTGCGCGCATACGCCCGTCGGCACGCGCGGGGCGCCGCGGTCCCGGTCGAGGTGGTGGACACGGTGGCGGAGTCGCTCCCGCTCGCCGACGGTGAGGCCGACGCCGTGGTGTTCGGGCTCGTCCTGTGCACCGTCCCCGACGTCCCGGCCGCACTGACCGAGGCCCGTCGGGTGCTCGCCCCGCACGGTGAGCTGCGGCTGCTCGAGCACGTCCGGGCCGACGGCCGGCTGGGTCGCGTCGCCGACCGGATCGCACCCGTGTGGAGCCGGCTCGGAGGCGGGTGTCACCCGAACCGCGACACCGCTCGCCACGTCGCGGAGGCGGGTTTCGACGTCTCCGACCTGCGGACCCGTCCGTTCCCGCCGGTGGTACCGCTGACGCCGATGCTGACCGGCCGCGCTCGAACGATGTGACGCCCGGCGCTACAGCCCCGCCCGCACCTCGCGCATCGGCGGGCGCTCGCCCGGGGCCACCTCGACGGTCTCGGAGCGGAATCCCCCGCTGATCGGGTCCCGGTGGTGCAGGGTCAGTGTGTCGCCGGGGGCGTCGGCGCCCACGACCCGTCCGTACCGTTGCAGTCGACTGAGCACGGCCAGCTGCTGGTGCATCGCCATCACCGACAGGGCGGAGTCGGGGGAGTGGCGGTGGGTCCGTCGACCGAGGTCCACCTGGGCGAGCGCGTCGAGCCCGTAGGACTCCACGAGGTCGATGAGGATCCCGATGTCCACCCCGTACGCGCCCGCGAAGGGGATCGATTCGAGCGCCTCCCGCGTCCCCGCGTACTCCCCGGCGAGCGGCTGCACGAACCCGCTGAGGGAGGGCCAGTGCGCGGCCAGCAGGGGACGCGCCACGAGCTCGGTCACCCGGCCCCCACCGGCAGGCAGGACGGTGCGGCCGTCGTCGAGGGGCCGCTCGTACGCGCCCTTGCTGAACACCACTCCCGGCTCGGTGAGCAGCGGCCCCAGTAGACCGGTCGCGAACGCGGGGTCGAAGTCCCGCAGGTCGGAGTCCAGGAAGGCGACGATGTCGCCGTCCGTGGCGGCCAACGACTTCCACAGGGCTTCGCCCTTGCCGGGGACGTCGCCGAGCGCGGGCAGGACGTCGCCCTGCGCGACGACGCGGGCCCCGGCGGAACGGGCCACGTGCGCGGTGGCGTCGGTGCTGTGGGAGTCGACGACGACGAGCTCGTCGATCAGCGGGACCCGGTCCACCAGCTCGGAACGCAGGGCGGCGACGATCGCCCCGACCGTCGACTGCTCGTTGCGGGCCGGCAGTACCACCGAGATGCGGCGGCCCGCCTTGGCCGCGACGAGGTCGCCGGGGCGGAAGTCGGCGGCGCGGTAGGTCCTACGCGCCGACCAGGCACGGGCCGGGTCGAGCCGGTCCGCGAGAGTCGTACGCGAGTCCTCGGTCACGACCGCGATCCTGCCAGAGCCGACGGGCGGGTGGCCGGGGCGCCGTCACCGCGTGAGCCACGACACGGGAACCCGTTCCCCCGGCTGTGCCACGATGAACCCATGGACTTCTCCTCCTCGCCCCGCGCCGCTGAGCTCACCTCAGCCGTCCGCGAGTTCATCGACACCCACATCGCCCCGGTGGAGCCGGAGATCCACGCCGACATCGCCCGTCGTCGGCTGGCCGGGGAGGATCCGTGGGCCGTCGATCCGCGGGTGCCGGAGCTCCAGGCCCGCGCCCGCGAGCAGGGACTGTGGAACCTCTTCCTCCCGGCCGGACACGAGGGGCCCTACGCAGAGCGCTACGGCACCCACGGCGCCGCCGGCCTGAGCAACACCGACTACGCGCCGGTCGCCGAGGAGATGGGCCGCTCCTTCCTCGCCCCGCTGGTGTTCAACTGCAACGCCCCGGACACCGGGAACATGGAGGTCCTGCTCAAGTACGGCTCCGAGGAGCAGAAGGACCGGTGGCTGGACCCGCTGCTCGACGGGAAGATCCGCAGCGCCTTCCTCATGACCGAGCCGGATGTGGCCTCCTCGGACGCCTCGAACATGGCCGCGAGTGCCCGTATCGAGGGTGA
Source organism: Dietzia sp. IBK-p2-16D (assembly GCF_057773085.1). Classification (NCBI taxonomy): domain Bacteria; kingdom Bacillati; phylum Actinomycetota; class Actinomycetes; order Mycobacteriales; family Dietziaceae; genus Dietzia; species Dietzia sp. IBK-p2-16D. The sequence goes on from NZ_JBYMTL010000002.1 coordinate 450,894, forward strand.
CGAGGTCGTCCTCGACGGCCGCAAATGGTGGTCCACGGGCGTCGGCCACCCGGACTGCGAGGTGGGCATCTTCATGGGCGTGTCCGATCCGGACGCCCACCGCTACCTGCGGCACTCGATGGTCCTGGTGCCGATGGACGCCCCCGGGGTCCGCGTCGAGCGCATGCTCACCGCCCAGGGGGTCTACGACGAACCGCTCGGCCACGGCGAGGTGACCCTCGACGGCGTGCGGCTGCCGGTGTCCAACATCATCTCCGGTCCGGGCAGGGCCGCCGAGATCGCCCAGGGACGCCTCGGACCCGGGCGCATCCACCACTGCATGCGACTGATCGGCCTGTCCGAGATGGCGCTGGACCTGGCCTGCCGCCGCGCCTCCGGCCGCGTGGCCTTCGGCAAACCCATCGTCAACCTCGGCGGGAACCGCGAGCGTCTCGCCGAGGCGCGCATCGCGATCGACCAGGCCCGACTGCTGGTCCAGCACGCCGCCTGGAAACTCGACACCGAGGGGCAGGCCGCCGTCGAGGTCAGCGCCATCAAGGCCGCCGTCCCGAGGATGGCGCAGCAGGTCATCGACATGGCCCTGCAGCTCCACGGTGGCGGCGGCATGAGCGACGACTTCCCCCTGGCCGGGGCGTACGCCACCGCGCGGTCGCTGCGACTGGCGGACGGTCCCGACGAGGTCCACCTCGGCGTCGTCGCCCGCGCCCTGCTCGCGCCCTACCGCGACGCCGCCACCACCGGTGGCACCGAGAAGACCGGGACGGCCCGATGAGCGCCCGCGACGGCGCGCCCGCCGGGGACGACGCCCCCCGCGACACCGAGGCCGCCCTGCGGCGCCGCGTCCCCGGAACCGACGCGGTGCGCAGCGAGGACGCGTTCGACGTCGAGGCGGTGGCCGCGTGGTTGCGGTCGATCGCGCCCGACGACCCCACCGTGCTGGCGGGCGTGAATCTCGGCGACGACGACGAGCCGGTCATCCCGGAGGTGCGGCAGTACACCGGTGGCGCGTCCAACCTCACCTACCTGCTGCGCTACCCGGGCGCGGACCTCGTCCTGCGCCGCCCGCCGGCCGGGACCAAGGCCCGCGGTGCCCACGACATGAAGCGCGAGTACCGCGTCCAGTCGGCACTGCGGCCGGTGTACCCGCTGGTACCGCGGATGGTCGGGTTCTGCGGCGACCACTCGGTGATCGGCTCGGACTTCTACGTGATGGAGCGGATGGAGGGCACCATCCTGCGCAAGGAGCTGCCCCGCGAGCTGCTCATGGACCGGGTCACCACCCGTCGTCTCGCCGAGGCGGCCGTCGACGCGCTCGCCGACCTCCACTCGGTGGACATCGAGGCCGCGGGCCTGGGCGATCTCGACCGCGGTGAGGGGTACGTGCGCCGCCAGGTCGAGGGCTGGTCCGCCCGCTACCGGCGCGCCCGCACCCCGGACGTGCCCGACTTCGCGCCGGTGATGAAGTGGCTCCGCGCCAACCAGCCCGACGACGTGGGGCACTGCCTGGTGCACAACGACTTCCGCTTCGACAACCTCGTGCTGGATCCCGAGGACGTCACCCACGTCATCGGCGTCCTGGACTGGGAGATGGGAGGCGTCGGCGACCCGCTCATGGACCTCGGCGGCGCGCTGGCCTACTGGGTGCAGGACGACGACGGCCCGCTGTTCAAGGCGTTCCGCCGCCAGCCCACCCATGCACCCGGCATGCTCACACGCCAGCAGGTCGTCGAGCGGTACGCCCGCCGGGCCGGTCTGGAGATCACCGAGGAGCAGTGGCGCTTCTACGAGGTGTTCGGTCTGTTCCGTCTGGCGGTGATCGCCCAGCAGATCAACCACCGTTACTTCCACGGGCAGACCACCAACCCGGCCTTCCGCGCGTTCCGGCCCGGTGTGGCGTTCCTCGAGCAGCGGTGCCTACGCATCATCCGCACGGGCGACGGCCGCCTCACACCGACCCGGGTCACCCCGCGTGACGTGATCCCGGAACTGCTCGGCGTCCCCCGGGTCGTGCTCCCGTTGCTCGCCGGGGGCGTCCACGACGTCCGGGGCAAGGTGACGGGTCTGCTCGGAGGCCTGCCGGTGATCGGCGATCTCCCCGTTATCGGTGGGCGACCCACCGGCACGTCGGGCGGTGGTCGCTGATGGGTGCCATCCACCTCGTCCGCCACGGGCAGGCCTCGTTCGGCAGTGGCGACTACGACCGGTTGTCCGAGACCGGTCATCTGCAGGCGCGCCTGGCGGGCGAGGACATGGCCTGCCGCGGCCTGCGCCCCGATGTGATCATCCACGGCGGCCTGCGTCGGCAACGCGAGACCGCGGAGGGCCTGCTCGACGGCCTGCGCGCCCACAGCGACCGGGACGTGGCCGTGGAGGTCGACGAGCGCTGGGCCGAGTACGACGCCGACGCGGTGCTCGAGGCGGCGCGCGTGGCCGGCCTGACGGCCGACCACGGGACCCTCGACTCGGCCGGGTCCTCCGACGAGGCCAAGCAGGCGTTCCAGCGGCAACTCGACGCCGCCCTCGGACACTGGGCGGGACTCGAGGCGTTCGCCGAGTACCGACGCGACGCCGACTCCGCACTGGCCGACGCCGCCGCCAGGTCCGGGACCGGCCGGACGACCGTCGTGGTCTCCTCCGCCGGCACCATCTCCCTGGCGGTCGCGGGTCTGCTGGCCGACCCGGAGGGGGTCGTCGGGTTGTGGACCCGGCTGCAGCGCGTCACGGTGAACACCGGGACCGCCCGGGTCGTGGTGGGCCGGGGCGGGATGACGTGCATCGCGGTCAACGAGCACCAGCACCTCGAGCGTGCAGCCGGCCCCGGGGACCCGCGCCGACTGGTCACCCTCAGGTGAGGATGTCCCCAGTGAGCACGCCGGTTCGTCTCGAGGCCGCCTCGTGGAACGGCGGGCGTCGTATCGTACGACCGTAGAGGCCGTTCCAGGCGGCCGGGACCACGTCAGGAGCACGCCACGATGCCCACCTTCCAGCGCGGCCACACGACGATCGCCTACACGGACACCGGCGCCCCGGCGGGCCGCGAGGACGCCCCGGTGGTGTTCTTCGCCCACGGGCTGCTGTTCTCGGGCTGGATGTTCCAGCACCAGATCGCCCACCTGCGGGGGAGGTACCGGTGCGTGACGATCGATTTCCGCGGTCAGGGCAACTCCCCGCGGGCGATGGGCGGCTACGACATGGACACCCTCGCGGTGGACGTGGCCGAACTCCTCCGGCATCTGCAGATCCCGGTGGTGAACTTCGTGGGCCTGTCGATGGGCGGGTTCGTCGGAATGCGGCTGGCGGCCCGTAACCCGGAGATCGTGCACACCCTTACCCTCATGGACACCGCGGCCACCGCGGAGGAGCCGGCCAACCGCAGCAAGTACAAGACGCTGTCCAAGGTGTACCGCGTGGCCGGGATGAAGCCCCTGCGCGCCCGGGTGGCGCCCATCATGCTCGCCGAGCGCATTCTCGACGCCCCCTGGGTGCAGGAGTGGATGGCCCAGCTCGAGCGCACCGACCGTGCGGGGCTGGTCAAGGCCATCGAGTCGGTCGCCGACCGTGACCCGTGTGAGGACGAGGCCATCCGCATCATCGCCCCGACGCTGGTCGTGGTGGGCAGCGAGGACGCGGCCACGCCTCCGGACAAGGCCAGGCGGGTCACCGAGCTGATCGCGGGCTCGAGGTACCACGAGATCCCCGGTGCGGGACACTCGCCCAGCATGGAACGCCCGGATGAGGTCAACACCATCCTCGAGGCGTTCCTCTCCGAATACGACGTGTGAAGACAAGGGAAACGATGAGGGCTGAGCGCTCGGCGGTAGGGAAGTCAGGGTCGACGGACGAATCGGGGTCGACCAGCGGCTGGGTGGGTCTGGTCACGGGCAAGCTGTCCGCGTGGCTGATGCTCGTGGTCGTCATCCTCGTGAGTGGCGCGGTCTTCGCGTTCGCCTCGTCCGAGGGGTCGTCGGAGGGACCGCAGACACTCCCGGACGATTCCGAGGCCGCCCTCGTCTCCCAGATCCAACGTGAGTTCCCCGGCTCCGAGTCCGTCCCGGCCGTCCTCGTCGTGACGCGCGAGGACGGCGGTGAGCTGGGCCCCGAGGGCATCGCCGCGGCCGTCGGCGCCGGCGAACGGATGTCCGAGGTCGTGGGCGCGCCCGCGCAGGGGCCGATCCCGTCCGAGGACGGCGCCGCCGCACTCATGCTGGTCCCCGTCGACGCCCAGCTCCTCTCGGGGGGCGAGGCCGGCGAACTCGTGGGCGACATGCGTGACGCCGTCGCGGGCGGTCTCGACGAGGGTGTGAACGCCCAGCTCACCGGTGGGCCGGGGTTCGCCGCCGACACCGCCGCCGCGTTCGAGGGCGCCGACTTCCGCCTCCTGGCGGCCACCGCCCTGGTCGTCGCCGTGTTGCTCATCGTCACCTACCGCTCGCCGGTGCTGTGGCTCGTCCCGCTGATCATCATCGGTGTCGCGGACCGCGTCGCGGCCCTGCTGGTCTCCCGGGTCGGCGAGGCCCTCGACATCACCGTCGACGCCTCCACCTCCGGCATCGTCTCCGTCCTCGTCTTCGGCGCCGGCACCAACTACGCCCTGCTCCTCGTGTCCCGCTACCGGGAGGAACTGCGCAAGACACGCGACCGGCGGACCGCTCTGCGCGACGCGTACCGGGGCGCCGTCCCCGCCATCATCGCCAGCAACGTCACGGTCGTCCTCGCACTGCTCACCCTGCTGCTGGCGACCCTGCCCAACTACCGCTCGCTCGGTGCCTCCGCGGCCGTGGGCCTGCTCGTCGCACTGGTCTACGCGCTCGTGGCCCTCCCCGCGGCCCTGGCCGTGTGTGGCCGCGGTCTGTTCTGGCCGTTCATCCCCCGCCCGGGCGAGAAGGCCGGCAAGCATGAGAGCGGGTCCGCCCCCGTGACCCCGGAGAATTTCGACGAGGACATCCCGCCGGGCGTGTGGGGCCGCATCGCCGCGCGCGTCGTCAGGCGCCCCGTGACGTTCCTGGTCGCCTGTGTCCTCCTCCTGGCCGTACTGTCCCTCGGACTCATCGGAACCCGCATCGGACTGAGCCAGACCGAGCAGTTCCGCACCGCGTCCGAGTCGGCCGCCGGACTGGAGACCGCCGCCCAGCACTTCCCGGCCGGCGTCACCGATCCGGTCACGGTCCTCACCCGTACCGGCACCGAGGGTGAGGTCGTCGAGGCGGTCCGGGACGTCGAGGGAGTCGTGTCCGCCCAGCCGGCGGGCGAGTCCGGCACCGGCTGGAGCCGCGTCACCGTGGTCCTCGATGCCGCGCCCGCGACCGATCGTTCCGAGGACAGCGTCGTCGCACTGCGCGAGGTCGTCGACACGGTCCCCGGTTCCGAGGCGATCGTCGGCGGGTCGGTGGCCGAGGCCGTGGACACCTCCCAGGGCAATCTCCGCGACCTCACCCTGATCGCCCCGCTCATCCTGCTCGTGGTGTTCGTCGTGCTGGTGCTGGTCCTGCGGGCGGTCGTCGCACCGCTGCTGGTGATGACCGCCACCGTGCTGTCGTCGCTGGCCGCTCTGGGGCTCGGCACCTTCGTCACCACCCAGATCCTGGGCTTCCCGGGCCTGGACGTGTCCGTTCCGCTCTACAGCTTCCTGTTCCTGGTCGCGCTGGGCGTGGACTACTCGATCTTCCTCACCATCCGGGCGCGGGAGGAGGCAGGCACCCACGCCACACGGGAGGCGATGGTCCGCGCCGTCGCTCTGACGGGCGGCGTCATCACCTCCGCCGGTATCGTGCTCGCCTCGGTGTTCGTGGTGCTCGGCGTCCTGCCGCTCATCGTCCTCACCCAGGTCGGCGTGATCGTCGCCCTCGGCGTGTTGCTCGACACCTTCGTCGTGCGCACCCTGGTCGTGCCCGCCCTGTTCACCCTCGTGGGGGACAAGGTGTGGTGGCCGGGCGATCCGCGCGGCAAGGCCCGCCGTGGCGGCGACGCTGGCACCGCGTCCGTCGACCCGGCATCCGTCGACCCGGAATCCGACGGCCCGGCATCCGCTCGCGCTGCATCCGACGGCACCGCCCGCCGCACCGGGACCGGTCAGAACGGTCCCGACACCACCACCGAGGAGATCCGCTCATGAGTACACCCGCCAGCCTCCGGCCCGCCCGCTCCCGCTCCCGCCTGCGGGCACTGGCGACGGCCGTGGTCGTCGCACCGCTCCTCGCGGCAGGCCTGGGCGCCGCCCCGGTGGCCGGCGCACAGGACGTCACCGACGGCGGTCGCCTCGGTGGTGGCTCCTCGCAGCTCTTGCCGGACGGCGTCGCCATCGGCTCCCTCGGGGGTCCCGAGCTCACCCAGGTCGAGTCCGTCGACCTCGAGCGGTACAAGGGCGAGTGGTACCAGGTCGCCGCCATCCCGCAGCCCTACACGCTGCAGTGCACCAACGACACCAAGGCCGAGTACGCGGTCACCGCCCCCGGTACCGTCTCGGTGCGCAACACCTGCGGCTCCGCCATCAGCTCGGACTCGGTGATCGAGGGAGAGGCGAAGGTGCGGGACACCGCCACCAACGCATCGCTGCGCGTGAACTTCCCGATGGTGCCGTTCCAGGACGAGAACGGTCCCGTCAACTACCGGATCACCTACCTCGCCGACGACTACTCGCTTGCCATCGTGGGTGATCCCACCCGGTCATCCGGGTTCGTGCTCAGCCGGCAGCCCGCGCTCAGCGCGGAGCAGTGGTCCACCGTGCGCGGCGTGATCGAGAACCGCGGCTGGTGGTCGTGCGCCTTCCTCACCGTTCCGATGGCGGGCGGGCGCGGCGACGTGACGCCGCTCTGCCTGCTGCCCTGATGAGCTGCGGCCCGGTGCATCCCCGATGAGTATCGATCTCACCTGCACGATCCCCGTCAGCCGCGGCGAGGCGTGGCGGTACTTCTCCTCGCCGGGAGCGTTCCTCCGGCTCTCGCCGCCGTTCATGCCGCTGCGACCGGTCGAGCAGGCCGACTCCCTGCGGGATGGCGTGGCGGTCCTCGAGCCGAGGACCGCGCTGCCGGGCCCGCTCGGGGTGCGGTTCGGTCCCCGCTGGCACGCGCAGCACGACGCCGCGGGCTTCGTCGAGGGGGAGCGGTTCGTCGACCGCTGCGTCTCGCAGCCGTACGCCGCGGCGACCGGGTGGGTCCACACCCACACGGTGACGGCCACACCGGACGGCGACGCCCGAATCGGGGACAGGGTCGACGCCCGGGTGCCCGGCAGGATGCTCTCCCCGGTGTTCGCCTATCGCTACCGGCAGATGGCCGCCGACCTCGACAGTCTCACCCGGTACGGCAGCCGGACACTGACCGTCGCCATCAGCGGCGCGTCCGGACTCGTGGGCACCGCACTCGCCGCCCTGCTCGGGGTCGCCGGACACCGGGTCATCACCCTCGTCCGCGGCGAACCCCGGGGAGCGGATGAGCGGCACTGGGACACCTCGGAGCCGGCGGCTGACCTCCTCGACGACGTCGACGTCCTGGTGCACCTCGCCGGGGCTCCCATAGCGGGTCGCTTCACCGACCGGCACCTCGCGCTCGTCCGTGACAGTCGGGTGGGCCCCACCCGCCGCCTCGCCGAACTGGTCGCCGCCCGTGGCGGGGCCACCACCCTCGTGTCCGCCTCCGCGATCGGTTACTACGGCGCCGACCGGGCCGGTGAGCGGCTGGTCGAGGACTCCGATCCCGGCACCGGGCCGGTCGCCGACATCGTCATCGACTGGGAACGCGCCTGTGAGCCCGCCCGGCTCGCCGGTGCCAGGGTGGTGAACGTCCGCACCGGCATCGTGCTGTCCGGTGCGGGCGGGATGCTCCCGCCGCTGGCCGCGATCACCCGGTCGGGTCTCGGCGGTCGACTCGGGTCGGGTCGGCAGTGGATGTCCTGGATCTCGCTCGACGACCTCACCGACATCTACCTGCGCGCGATCGTCGACCCCGAGATGTCGGGGCCGGTCAACGCCGTCGCCCCGGGCCCGGTGTCCAACTCGGAGTTCACCCGCGTGCTCGGGTCGGTCCTACATCGTCCGACCATCGTGCCCGTCCCCGGGTGGGCCCCTGCGCTCCTACTGGGCGGGAGGGGCTCAGATGAGCTCGCCCTGGCGGATCAGCGGATCCTGCCCCGGGCGCTCACCGGTGTCGGCCACCACTTCCGACACCCGGTCCTCGCGGACGCGCTGGCCCACGAACTGGGCGCCGAGGAGCTCCCGGCAGAGCTGTAGGGCGGGCGCGCGCTCAGCGCCGGGGGCTCAGCGCTGCAGGATCATCGGGACGAGCACCCGGCGTGCCAGCGCCCGGATCTGCTCCTCCGTGTCGACCGCGGGTGGGCCGTCCGGCATCACGACCAGTGAGTGCAGGAATCGCCCCACGACGCCGGCGACCTCACGGGACAGCTGCTCGCACTCCTCGTCGTCCATCTGCCGTGTGTGCACGTCCGCGTTCCACGTGTTGCGGACGAAGTGCGCGACCATCTCGGTGATCGGATCCAGGACCGTGTCGGACTGGCCCGCGAGCAGCGCCATCGCCTCGACCTTGTCGACCTCGATGAGCCGACGCAGCAACTCGTTCTGCCGGATGTCGAACACGGTGCCCACGAGGAGGTCCTCGATGTGCCGCACCGGGTCCCACTGCAGGGATTCGAACGGTGTGTAACGCGAGTTCACGGTCATCATCAGACGCTGCGCCTCGTGCGCGTAGATCGCCCGCAGGATGCTGTCGCGCGGCCCCAGTCGGCGATAGAGGGTCACGCGGGTGACCCCGGCGGCACGGGCGATGTCGTCGGTGCTCGTGCCCTTGATGCCGCGCTCGGCGAAGACCGCGGACGCCGTCTCGATCAGCCGCACGTCCTCGGCGTCGGGCGTGCGGTCGTCACCTCGGCCGCTGTTACGGGTCACGCCCACATGTTACGGCGATCGGCGGAGGTGACGACACCGCACGCCACCGATTCGGGGTTACCGAAGGGGCTGATCGTCGCCCTCGAGGGGGTAGGCGGCGTGGCCCGCGCGCTGGTCAGCGGGCCGGTCGAAACCTGTCGGCTGTCCGGGTGCCGGGGCCTGGGGCCCACCGAGCGCGGGGGTACCCGGACCCGGTGCCTCCGTCGAGGTGGTGTCGGGGGCCACGCCGCCCTCCGACTCCGGCACCATGTCGAACACCCCCGGCTTCGGCTTGGCCTTGCGGGGCTCCTCATCCGAGATCGAGGACGCGCCCTGCGCTGCCGCCTCGGCCGCGGCCACGGACCGGGCGATCTCCGGGTCGGTGGAGGTGTCGAACCAGTGATCGGGGGCGGAGGGAAGTTCCGCGTCGGAATCATTCTCGGCGGGCTCGTACCGGAACACCCCGTCGTCGTCCTTCTTGGCGACGGCCTTGGCGAAGTTCTCGAGCGAATCCCCGAACTGTGAGGGGATCATCCACATGGTGGCGGCGTCACCCTTGGCCATCTCGGGCAGGTTCTGGACGTACTGGTAGGCGAGCATCTCCGGCGTCGGCCTGGAGGCCTTGATGGACGCGTTGACGCGCGCGATCGCGGCCGCCTGGCCTTCTGCGACGAGGTAGCGCGCGGCCCGCTCACCCTGGGCGCGGAGCATGCGGGACTGACGCTCGGCCTCGGCGTTGAGGATCGAGGCCTGCTTGTTGCCCTCGGCATCGAGGATGGCGGCCTGCTTGGCACCCTGGGCGGTGGTGATGGCGGCTTCGCGCTGGCCCTCCGCGGTGAGGATGATCGCGCGCTTCTCGCGGTCCGCCTTCATCTGCTTCTCCATGGACTCCTGGATGGAGGGCGGCGGATCGATCGAGCGCAGCTCGACGCGGGCGACGCGCAGGCCCCAGCGGCCGGTCTCGGAGTCGAGGACCCCGCGCAGTTGCTTGTTGATCATGTCGCGGCTGGTGAGGGTCTGCTCGAGGGTGAGCCCGCCGACCACGTTGCGCAGGGTGGTGGTCGCCAGCTGCTCGACGGCCACGATGTAGTTGTTGATCTCGTACACGGCCGACTTGGGATCGGTGACCTGGAAGTAGACGACGGTGTCGATGCTCAGCGTGAGGTTGTCCTCGGTGATCATCGACTGCGGCGGGAAGGTGACGACGCGCTCACGCAGGTCGACCTTCGCGCGTACGCGGTCGATGAAGGGGATGATCAGGGCGAGCTGCCCGCTCACCGTGCGCTGGTAGCGGCCGAGCCGCTCGATCACCGCGGCCTCCGCCTGGGGGATGAGCTTCACCGAGCTCGCCACCACCGAGGCGATCAGGATGACGATGACGGCAAGGAAGACTAATCCGCCCATGGTTTCCTCCGGTTGTCTCGTGCGAGGCCGCTGTGAACCGACCAGCGCGTTCTAGATGCCACGCATGACGATGGCCGTGGCGCCCTCTATCTGGTGCACGAGGACCTTGTCGCCCGCCTCGAACGTCTCGCCCTCGATGAGCGGCCGCGCGGTCCAGGTGTCACCCGCGATCTCGACCAGGCCACCCTTCGCGCCGATCGCCTCGACCACCGTGCCGCCCCGCCCGGTGAGCGCGGCGGTGTTGGTGTCGTGCTCGGGCAACGCTGCGAGCAGCCGCCGACGGACGATGGGGCGGACCCCCACGACGAGGATCACGGACACGAGAGCGAACGCCAGGGCCTGACCCCAGATCGGTGCGCCCAGCAACGCGGCGGCCGAACCGCCGAGGGCGCCGGCGGCGAGCATGAGCATGAACAGCTCGCCCCCTGCTGCTTCTCCGGCGGCGAGCAGCACCGCTGCGCCGAGCCAGATCAGTCCCACATGCATGTCACCGACACTACCGACTTCGGGACGACGGCAGGGGGGCCAGCCGGTGGCGGACTACGCTACTGCGACGTGTCGACTCTGAAGAAGTTCGCGTGGCTGTCCGTGGCCACGGCGATCGTGACCATCCTGCTCAAGATCGGGGCCTGGTGGGTCACCGGATCGGTCGGCCTGTTGTCCGACGCCGCGGAGTCGGTGGTCAACCTCGTGGCGGCGGTCATCGCTCTCGGTGCCATCACCGTCGCGGAGCGCCCGGCCGACGACGACCACCAGTACGGCCACTCCAAGGCCGAGTACTTCTCCGCAGGTGTCGAGGGCGCCATGATCTTCGTCGCGGCGGCGTTCATCCTCGTGGTCAGCGTCGAGCGGCTGATCAACCCCGAACCTCTGGAGGCGCTTGGTCTGGGCCTCGCCATCTCGGTCGTCGCCGCCGTGATCAACGGCGTGGTGGGTGTGGCGCTCGTGCGGGCCGGGACCCGCCACAGGTCTCCCACTCTCAAGGCCGACGGCAAGCACCTCATCACCGACGTCGTCACCTCGGTCGGGGTCGTCGCCGGACTGGCCCTGGCCTGGGCCACCGGCTGGGACGTGCTCGACCCCCTAGTCGCGATCGGCGTGGGCCTGAACATCCTGTTCATCGGCTACCGACTGGTGCATGAATCCGGCATGGGGTTGATGGACGCCACGCTTCCCGACCAGGACAACCGGGTGATCGAGGAGGTGCTCGACCGTCACCGCGAACCCGGCCGGGTCGACTTCCACGAGCTGCGGACCAGGGAGTCGGGCAAGTGGCGTTTCGTGGAGTTCCACGCGCTCGTGCCCGGGCAGTGGAGCGTCGAACGCGGGCACGATCTGGTGGAGGCCGTGGAGCAGGAGATCCACGCGGCCCTGCCGAACTCGCACATCACCACCCATCTCGAGCCCATCGAGGACGAACGCGCGTACAACGACGTGCACCTGTGATCCGGGCGCCCCGATCCGACCGCCCGGGGTCAGTCGGCCTCCCGCACCTCCTGCGCGGTGGTCACGTCGTCGACGAGTGTCGCGATGTGGAACATGCTGGTGATCAGCGACCCGTACAGCGGCCACGTCCGACGGGGTAGGCCGTTCTCGTCCGACATGGTGCCCGCGACCGCGTCGAGCCGGTCCGAGATCGAGTCGACCTCCGCGTCCGGGGCCGCGATCTTGTGGCCGGCGTCGCGGACCACCGCGGACCACTTCTCGCGGAACGTGTCGTCCCACGACCCCTCCGAGTAGTCGGCGTCACGGAGGGTCCGGATGAGATGCCGTAGGTGGGAGACCGTCTCGTCGACCCTCGGCAGGATGTCCTCGTACCCGATGTCCGGCCGCGCCGTGGTGCGTCGGCGCCGCCCGGCCGTGAGCCGCCGAGGATTGGTCCGCCAGCTCTCGCGGGCGAAGCTCACCGTCCGCCATGCCGTGTCGACCTCCTCGTCGACCGACTCGATCTCTGCGCGCCACCGATCGGCGGCGTCGGTCTCCCAGGACTCGGCGAACTCGTCGGCCATGTTGATCAGGATCTCGCCCAGCCGCCGGTTGATGGAGTCGACGTGGGTGCGGGCCTGCTGGTCCCGCAGCGGCGGGATCACCAGGAGGTTGACGAGGACGCCGATCGCCACGCCCACGGCGACCTCGGTGATGCGGTCGAGCAGGAGGGGCTGCTGCTCGGAAAACCCGCTTCCGAGCACGAACACGGCCGTGGTGGCGATGGCGACGCCCTCGTCCCGGATCCACGAGATGCGCGAACCCGCCAGCCCCACCAGGATCGCCAGCGCGAACGTCCACACGTTCACCCCTAGGTAGGACCCGATGAGGAACGACATCGCCACCCCGATCGCCGAGGAGACGGTGGTCTGCAATCCGTGGGAGAGGGACCTGTAGACGGTGGCGTGGACGGTGAGCAGGGCGGTCCACGGGGCGAGGAAGGGCAGCGGGGAGTCGAGGACGTTCACCGAGATCCACCAGGCGACCGTGGTGGCGATGACGCTCTTGACGATCTGCATCAGATCCGTGGTCACCTCGGGACGACCGACGACCTCGCGGAGTCGGCTCACACTACGTATCCGGGCCATTCGCGCAGGGTAACGCGTTCCGAGTCGTATCCTCGGCAGCGTGGGGCACCCGATCATGTTCGACGCCGAGGACCCGCTGCTCGCAGACCTGCGGCGGGTGTGTCTCGCGCTGCCCGACGCCGCGGAGAAGATCTCGCACGGTCGGCCCAACTGGTACACGACCAAGGTGTTCGCGGTCTACGGCGGTTCGGTCAAAGGCGACCACGCGGATCCGCTGTTGGCCCGGGCGCTGCTGTTCCTCCCCGACCGGGCGGAGCGGGCGGCACTGGAGCAGGACCGGCGTTTCCATGTCCCGGCGTACTACGGACCGGCCGGGTGGCTGGCGCTCCCCCTGGACGGTGGCGGGCAGGAGGTCGACTGGGACGAGGTGGCCGAACTGGTGGAGTCCTCGTACCGCCAGACTGCCGGGGTGCGACGCGTGGCCAGACTGGACGAGCTGCGGGGACGACCGCGCGATTAGGCTGGGCGCATGGACCTGGGGACACGCGCGCTGGTACTGGGCATCGGGTCCCTGGCGATCTCCTGGGTGCCGGTGCTCAACATCATCGCGTTTCTCGCGGGGCTGATGGCGGTCGCATTCGGACTCCTCGCCCGCTGGCCCACCGGCTGGCTCGCCAACGAGGAGTCGAACCCACGACGCGCCCTGGCCGGCGTGGTCCTGGGCGGGATCGCCCTGGTGGTGTTCCTGGTGACCGCGGTGCGGTACTCGGCGCTCTAGCGCACGTTCGACACGACCCAACCGATCGCGGTGCGCATCCGGCGTGCGAACGTGCCGGGGTGGGTGGCGCAGACGGCGTGTCCGGCGTGGATCGGAAACACGGCGCTGTGCGGCAGGAGGTCGGCCATCTCGTCCTGGATCCACTGCGGGAACGCGAGGTCACGGGTGGTCTTGACCACCGCGACGGGCAGGGTGAGTTCGTGCAGCCAGGCCGTCGAGTTGAACCCGGCCACCTGGGCGATCACGGTGCGGTGCGTGGCGAGCGAGACCGACGACAACTCGCGCAGCGCCCACGCGTGGGGCCGGAGTGCCTCGTCGTCGACCTGCTCTTCGACCACGTCGCCGACCCCCTCGGCCACCGCGTTGAGCAGCGGTTGGGAGCGGGTGAACCCGCCGAGTGCGACCTTCTCGAGGGCGTTGCGCTGAGCGCCCGTCCCGGTGGCGGCCAACACGAGGCCGCCGAGCCGGGAAGGGTCGCGCCGGGCCGCGAGCTGCGCGACGATCCCGCCCATCGAGTACCCGCCGACGACCGGGGCGTCGAGGTCCAGGTGGTCGGCGACCCGCAGCACGTCCTCGGCGAGGGTGTCGAACCGGAAGTCCCCGTGGAAACCCTTGCCGTGCCAACGTTGGTCGAACGTGATGAGCCGGTACTCGCCGCGCAGTCGCTCGAACGTCTGGTACCAGTTCAACATCCCGGTGGCAGCCATCCCGTGCAGCAGGATCGCCGGTGCGAGGTGCTCCTCGCCGGTGTCGTGGACCTTCGTGGTGACGCCATCGGCGAGAGTGACGATCCGCCCGGGCGGCAGGTGCGCCAGGTCGGGGATCATCCGCGGCAGTCTCGCGGCCGTCCGCGGCAGCGAGACGATCGACCTCCTGGGCACTGGGGACCTCCTGGTTGTGGAACCCGTTTGTATGTCACCGGAACTGTGTGTCACCGGAATTGTGTGGCACCGGACGGGCGGGCGCATCCGGCCGACGCGCACGCACGTGGGATCAGTCCACCGAGACCAGCCCCCGGTCCCGGAGGAAATCCCTCGCGACCAGCGCGGGGTCCTCGCCGTCGACGTCCACACGCATGTTCATCTCCACCATCACCTCATTGGTGAGGATGTCCACCAGCGGCGCGAGGACCTCCTCGATCTCCGGGTGAGCCGCGAGCACGTCGCCGCGGACGACCGTCGCGAGGTTGTAGACGGGGAAGAAGCGCTTGTCGTCCTCGAGCACCACCAGGTCCAGGCCCTTGACCCGTCCGTCCGTGGTGTAGACCTCGCCGAACCGGCACTCGCGACCGACCGAGGTGGCCTGGTAGATGATCCCCGGCTGCATGATCGGCGTGGGCACGGTGGCCGCGTCGAACCCGTAGGCCTCCGCCAGCCCGGGCCAGCCGTCGCGTCGGACCGAGAACTCCGTCTCCATGCAGGTCGTGGCCGATTCGGGATCGGTGCGGACCAACTCGGCGTACTCGGTGAACGTACGCACCCCCGTCTCCTCGGCGGTGGCCCGGTTCATCGCGAACGAGTAGGTGTTGTCGACGGTGGTGGGGGCCATCCAGCGCAGGTCGTGTTCGGCGAGGTCGGCGTCACGCACGGCCTCCCACTGCCCCCGCGGGTCGCGGATGGGCTCGGAGTTGCCCAGGTAGCTCATCCACGCGGTGCCGGTGTACTCCATGCCGATGTCGACCTGCCCGGTCACCAACGCCTGGCGGAAACTGTTGGACCCGGCCAGCGACGACATGTCCGACACGTCCATCCCGGCCGCGGCCAGCAGGAACTCCACGAGGTAGCTGGCGATGACGCCCTCGGTGAAGTCCTTTCCGCCGACGGTGATGCGCACCCCCTCCAGCGCGGGGACGGTGCCGCCGGGGCCGGGCGCGACGGGCAGCGGGACGGAGCCGCCGTTGTTCAACCCGCACCCGGTCGCCATCATCACGGCCGTGAGCAGGGCGGCGACCAGGCGCCTGGACGATGTCAGCCCGCTGCGCGTCATCGCAACCCCTTCGGATTGAACAGGATCTCGCCGACCCCGCCGAGCCAGTCCACGAACAGTGCCAGGCACACCGCGAGCACCGACCCCACCACGAGGGTGGTGTAGTCCTGCAGTCGGTACCCGGTGTCGATGAAGATCCCCAGCCCGCCGGCGTCCACGAGGAAGCTCAGCGTGGCCGTACCGACCGCCAACACGAGGGTGGTGCGCAGGCCGGCGAGGATGAACGGCACCGCGAGCGGCAGCTCGACGGTGCGCAGGACGCGTCCGGTCGACATCCCCTGGCCTCGTGCGGCATCGATGATCGCGGGGTCGACGTTGCGTATCCCGACGATGGTGTTCCGCAGGACCGGCAGGAGGGAGTAGAACGCCACCGGGAGCACGCCGATCCAGAACCCCGTCCGATTGGTGGCCAGGAACAGCAGCACGATCAGCCCGATCGCCGGCGCCGCCTGACCGATGTTGGCGAACCCCACGGCCACCGGCGCGAGGAACCGCGTCCGCCGGCGGGTGAGCAGGATCCCCAGAGGCACGCCGACCGCCACGACGATCGCCACGACCGTCACGGTGATCTGCACGTGTTCGACAGTCCGTTGGGTGAGCGAGGCGGCGTTGAGCGAGGCGCGCTGCGTCTCGTCCAGCTCGCTGGAGAACGCCCACCACAGCACGCCCACGGCCGCGGCCACGATGAGGAGTGGCTGCACGATCAACCGCGCGGAGTCCTGGAGGGCGGCCACCCCGCGGGAGGGGGCCCCGCGGGCTGCCGTGGTGGGGGCGCTCACGGCGCCGCCTCGGGGTCCGAGTGGCCACCCTCCGAGTTGCCACTGTCCGAGTTGCCACCGTCCGGGCTACCACCGTCGTTGTGCCGGTTGTTGATGCGCCGCAGCTCGGCGACCAGGTCGTCGATCCCGATGGTGCCGCGGTAGACCCCGTCCCGGTCCACCACCACCGTGGTCGCACTCGCCGTGGACAGCAGCCCGTCGAGGGCCTCCTGCAGCGAGGAGTCGACCGTCACGGTGCCGGTCACCGGCATCCCGCCCGAGCCCAGGTCCGACAGCTGGGACACCCGGTCCCCCCGCACCCATCGGAGCGGGCGGCCCGCGTCGTCGAGCACCACGGCCCACTCGTCGCTGGTTCCGCGCAACCGGGCGGCGAAGTCGGTCGGGCTCTCGGTGGCCCTCGCCGTCGTCGCCTCCTGCAGTTCCACGTCGCCCACGCGCCGGAGGGTCAGTGTCTTCAGCGCGGCGTCGTCGCCGATGAACCCGCTCACCGTGGCATCGGCGGGGTTGGTCAGGATCGCCTCCGGGGTGTCGAACTGCAGCACCGACGAACCGGGGCCGAGCACGGCGATCCGGTCCCCGAGCTTCACGGCCTCGGAGAAGTCGTGGGTGACGAAGACGATGGTCTTACGCAGTTCCTCCTGCAGCCGGACCAGTTCGTCCTGGAGTGACGCGCGCGTGATCGGGTCCACCGCTCCGAACGGTTCGTCCATGAGCAGCACCGGCGGGTCCGCGGCCAGCGCCCGTGCCACCCCGACACGCTGCTGCTGACCCCCGGAGAGCTGCGCGGGGTAGCGGTCGCGGTAGTCCGACGGGTCCAGGCCGACCAGCTCGAGCATCTGGTCCACGCGCTCGGTGATGCGCGACTTCTTCCATCTGAGCAGCCGAGGCACCGTGGCGACGTTCTGTGCGACCGTCATGTGCGGGAACAGGCCGGAGGCCTGGATGGCGTAGCCGATGCTGCGGCGGAGGGTGTCGGCGTCGAGTGTCCGGTTGTCCTCGCCGTCGATCGTGATGGTGCCGGAGGAGGGCTCGATGAGGCGGTTGATCATCCGCATCGTGGTGGTCTTTCCGCAGCCCGACGGTCCCACGAACACGGTGGTCCGCCCGGCCGGCAACTCGAGCGAGACGTGGTCCACCGCCGGGCGCTCCTGGCCGGGGTAGACCTTGGTGACGTCGTCGAGCACGATCGGTACGCCGGAGACGGGTTCTGAGGTGCTCACTGGTTCCCCTTGATGGTGAGGCGTCCGAGGAGGACGAGGAGTGCGTCGAGGACGAGCGCGAGGACGACGATGAGCACGGTCGCGGTGAGTGCCATCGGGAGCGCCGTGGGCGTACCGACCCGGGACAAGGCTGCGAAGATGAGGTTGCCCAGGCCCGGACCCTTGGCGTAGGCGGCGATCGCGAGGATGCCCATCGACATCTGGGTGGAGATGCGGATCCCGGCGAGGATCGACGGCCACGCCAGCGGGATCTCGACCCGGCCGAGCACCCCCAGCCGGCTCATCCCCACCCCGCGGGCGGCGTCGACGGTGGCCGCGGGCACGGCGACCAGACCGACGATGGTGTTGCGCAGGATCGGCAGCACCGCGTAGATCACCAGCGCGGTCATGGTGGGCAGCACGCCCAGGCCGAGAACCGGGATGAGCAGTCCGAGCAGGGCGAACGACGGAACGGTCAGGGCGGTGGCGGCCAGGCCGGTGGCGATCGCGGATCCGGAGCGGCTGCGGTGGACGGCCACGCCGAGGGCGACCGAGAGCAGCGTCGCGATGAGCACCGCCTGCACGGTGGCGCTGACGTGTTGCCACGAGTCGGTCGCGAGCTGGACCCGACGGGTGGAGATGAAGTCCATCAGGGCGGTCATCGCATCTCGGCTCCGTTGGTGGGTGGTGAAGTCCGTGGGTCGTGCAGTCCGGGTCGGGTGCGCTCACGGTAGCCGCATCGGCGGACGTAGAGGGGGCAGACGCGGGATCCGGCGGGGCGCCGCGCGGCCGTGGGGCACCATGGGGGCATGACGCCACGGCCCGCCCGACCCCTGGATCACGACCTCACGGAGCGACTCGACGAGCTCCTCGCCGCCACCGGCCGCATCGCCCGTCGGCATTTCCACGGCGATCTCGAATCGCTCGCCGCCTCGGACAAGAACGGCCCGGCCGGTCAGGGTGGGGCCGGTGCCGACGGGGCCGGGGGCGGTGGCCCGGGCGGGCGCTACGACCCCGTGACCGAGGCGGACCGCGCGATCGAGGAGCTGCTGCGGGCGGGGATCTCGGCGATGGCGCCGGGCGACCGGGTGGTGGGGGAGGAGAGCGGCGTGTCCGGCCCCGCCGACGCCGCCCGCACCTGGTACCTGGACCCGATCGACGGGACCAAGGCGTTCCTCACCGGCATGGCCGGGTGGGGCACGCTCGTCGGCGTGGTGGAGGACGGCCGCGCCGTGGCCGGCTGGATGGACCAGCCGGTCCTGGGTGAGACCTTCGCGGCGGTGCACGGCCGCGCGACCGTGCGGCGCCGCGCCGACGGCCCGGAGGCCGTCGAACTGCGCGCATCGGGGTGCACCGAGCTGTCCGAAGCGATCATGTACACCACCCACCCATCGATGTTCGGTGACGACGGCGAGGTGCGCAGCCGCTACGACGAGCTCGGCCGCCGGGTCCGCCTGCAGCGCTTCGGCGGGGACTGCTACGCCTACTGCATGCTCGCCGCGGGGCGCGTCGATCTGGTCGTGGAGGCCGACCTGAACTCGTACGACATCGTGGCGCTGATCCCGATCATCGAGGCCGCGGGCGGCGTCATCAGCGGCCCGGACGGAGGCCAGCCCCTCGAGGGCGGCACCGTCGTGGCAGCCGCCACCGCGGAGCTGGCCGAGCAGGCGTGGGCGGTGCTGCGGCCCTAGATCCCGGCTGTGCGCATCCTCCACACGGGAGGTCGGCGCGCTCGTGCCGGCCCGACCGGATGCGACGTGTGTCCCATTTGGCTACAACCTATTCATGGAGCGACATCCCCGGGGTGAAGCGTCCCCCGACACCGGGTCAGGGTCCGGCAAGCGCAAGGGCGCGCTCGGGACCATCAGGACCGCCGTCCCCGCGAGGATGGACCGACTGCCCTGGGCGGGAATCCACTGGAAGGTCATCGTGGGCCTGGGGACGGTGTGGATCCTCGACGGTCTCGAGGTCACGCTCATCGGTTCGCTGGCCGCGCGCCTGGTCGAACCGGGCAGTGGCCTGCCGATCACGGAGGGCCAGATCGGTCTGGCGGCGTCCATCTACATCCTCGGAGCATGCCTGGGCGCGTTGTTCTTCGGCCGCCTGACCGACAAGTGGGGCCGCAAGAAGCTCTTCATGCTCACGCTGGTCGTGTACTGCGTGGCCACGTTCGCGACGGCCTTCACGGTGGAGCCCTGGATGTTCTTCGTCTGCCGGTTCTTCACCGGGGCGGGCATCGGTGGCGAGTACGCGGCCATCAACTCCGCTGTCGACGAGTTGATCCCCGCCGCCTACCGCGGGCGCGTCGACATCCTCATCAACGGCACCTACTGGCTGGGCGCGACGTTCGGCTCGTTCTATTCGCTGTTCTTCCTCAACACCGCGATGTTCGCCGAGAACCTGGGTTGGCGCTTCGCGCTCGGGGTGGGTGCGCTCCTGGGCGTGGTGATCATCTTCGTCCGCCGACACGTCCCCGAGAGTCCGAGATGGTTGTTCATCCACGGGCGGGAGGACGAGGCCGACGAGATCGTGGAGGACATCGAGGAGCAGGTCGAGGAGGAGAAGGACGAACCGCTGGAAGAGGTCGGTCGCGAGGACCAGATCACCATCCACCAGCGGGCCAGCATCCCGTTCTCCGAGATCGCCAGGACGGCGTTCGGCACGTACCCGAAGCGGGCGGTCCTGTGCTTGGCGTTGTTCATCGGCCAGGCCTTCCTCTACAACGGCATCACCTTCAACCTGGGCACGCTCTACCAGAACTACTACGGCATCGACGCCGGCCGCGCCCCGCTGCTGTTGGCACTGTTCGCGATCGTCAACTTCCTCGGGGCACTCACCCTGGGGCCGCTGTTCGACAAGGTCGGCCGCAGGAAGATGATCTCCGGCACCTACCTCGGCTCGGCGCTGGTGACGGTGCCGCTGTACTTCGTGTTCCTCAGTGAGACCGGCGGGCTCTGGGGCTTCGTGGCGCTGCTGTCGCTGACGTTCTTCATCGCCACCGCGGGAGCCTCGGCCGCCTATCTCACGGTCTCGGAGATCTTCCCGATGGAGACCCGTGCGCTGGCGATCGCCTTCTTCTACGCGATCGGCACGGCCGTCGGCGGGATGATCGGCCCGCTGTTGTTCGGTAACTTCATCGAGAGCGGTGACCGCGGCCTGGTGGGGCTGGGCTTCCTCATCGCCGCCGGCATCATGGCGGTCGGCGGGATCGCCGAGATCTTCCTCGGCGTGGACGCGGAGGGGGAGTCGCTCGAGGACATCGCGGCACCCATGACCGCGGCGGACCCGGCCGAAGACAACAGCACCGATGACAACAGGACCGATGACCGGGGACAGGAGAGCATCGAGAGGTGACCGAGCCGCTCTTCGGCGTCGACCGCGAGCCGACCATCCTGGGCCCCGGTTCGGTGCACGTGCCCGATTGGCTGAGCCGGGAGCAGCAGGAGTTCCTCCTCCGGGCGTGCCTGGACTGGGCGGCGGTGCGCGCGCCGCGCTCGATCGTGCTGCCCGGCGGGGGCCGGATGTCGGTGCGCACGTTCAGCCTGGGGCGCCACTGGGTGCCGTACCGGTACGACGACGACGAGGTGGTCCCGCCGGTCCCGGACTGGCTGGTGCGGGCGGCGCGGAACGGGCTCGGGGCCGCGGCGGCGGTGGATCCGGCGGTCGTGGCGCCGAACGACCCGGCCGGCACACCCGACCCGGCCGGCGCACCCGATTCGGCCTACACCCCGGACACGGCACTGGTGAACCTCTACGGCCGTGGATCGACCATGGGCCTGCACCAGGACCGCGACGAGGCCAGCTCGGCGCCCGTCGTCTCACTGAGCCTGGGCGACTCGTGCACCTTCCGCTTCGGTACCCCCGAGAACCGCGGTCGCCCGTATACGGACGTCCGCCTGGAATCGGGCGACCTGGTCGTGTTCGGCGGACCCTCGAGGATGGCCTTCCACGGCGTCCCGAGGGTCTTCGACGGCACCGCCCCGGCATGGTGCCGCGAGGTGCTGGGCGCCGAACCGGGGCGGGTCAACATCACGCTGCGTGAGACCCGCCCGCCTACGCTGGGCGGATGACCTCAGGACAGAACCCGTCGACCGGCCGTAACCGGACCCTCCTCCTGGTGGCCCTGGTCGCCGCCCTGGCGGTGGTCGCCGCGGTCGTGACGGTGGTCGTCTCGTCGGCGACATACTCCCCGGGGGGCCGCACCCTGTCGCCGAAGACCCAGGTGGCGGCGGGTGCCGATCACGTCGACCCCCTCGCGGGCCTGGTGATCCGCGTCCCCGAGGGATGGCGCGCCGAGTCGGGTGAGCTGGTGTTCGGCAGCACCGCCCTGACCCCGGTCGGGGACGGGGACCCGGGGGCTCCGCCGGCTGATGGTCCGGACGGCGTCGTGCTGGCGGGCGTACTCACCGACGACCTGTTCGACACGGGTGACCCCGACAATCAACTGGCCGCGTTCTCACTGGCCAACGGGATGGGGCAGTTCCTCCTCCCGGTCCCGGGGCGGCCGGTCGAGGAGCGAAGGGAGCAGATCTCCAGCCGCGCCGGCGACGGTTGGTCCGTGTCCTTCCGGGTGCTCCCCGCCGTCCGGCAGGACCTCATCGGCCCGGAGGGTGCGCTGGTGTACTCGGCGGTCGTCGGGGAGGGCGCCCGGCGCTACTGGCTCACCTATATCGGTCTCCCGGGCGACGGCACCATGTCCTCCCCCCACGCCGAGTGGGCGGACGAGATCGTCGAGCGCCTGCGGCCGTCGGAGACCTACTACGCTCCGCTCGGCCCGGGGGAATCGACCGCCGAACCGGCCTGAGGCCGGCTCAGGGCCGCATGCGCCGGAAGCCCACCACCGGGTTCCCGCCGGCCAGTCCGTCCCGCGGCGCGCACACGGCCTCGACCTGCGTGCGGGCCTGGTCCCGCACCGGCGTCCCGGGATCGAGCACCGACAGGTACTCGGAGTGCTCGGCCAGCGCGTCGACCGCCGGCTCGACGAACCCCTTCACGTCCACGTAGTGCGTCATCTCGGGCGAGGACTCGAACCACATCTGCGGGCGACCCTCCACGGCGTCCACCCCGACCGCGGCGACCAGGTCGTCGTACGCGGCCCCCACGGCCGCGCCGAACTCCATGTGGTCGCTCTGGTTGGGCATCCCCGGCCCGAACTCCTCGCCGGAGAACAGTGAGATCACGATGTCCGGGCGGTGGCGGCGGATCGAGTCGGCCACCGCGTCGCGCAGTTCGGCGTCGTTGACGATCCGACTGTCCGGGAAGCCCAGGAACTCCACCTGGTCAACACCGACGATCGCCGAGGACCGCCGCTGCTCCTCCTCGCGGATCGGCCCCGCGATCGCCGGCGCCATCCCCTCGATGCCGGCCTCGCCGCTGGAGGCCAGGACGTAGACGATGCTGCGACCCTCGGTTGTCCAGCGGGCCACCGCGGCGGACATCCCGTACTCGGGGTCGTCGGGGTGCGCCACCAGGACCAGGCCCCGGGTCCAGTCGGTGGGAAACGACTCGGGCACGGAGTGGTTCGAGGACGCCGGGGTGGCGGCCTTCTCGGGCTGGGCTGCGTTCTCTGGCCGGTCCGGGGAATCGTTCATGACCCGAGTATGGCCCTCCTCGGTGCCCGCGTGCCCGCCGTCGCCGGAACGGGCACACGTAAACTTGCCGCGAACCTCGTCGTCGTCGTCATCCCCTCATGGAGGCCCTGCCGTGTCCGCACTCTTCCCCGACTACCGCCCCTCCTGGGAGACCGACGACCACCGGCTGCTCCGCGAGCACGCGCGTGCGTTCTTCGCCAAGGAGATGACGCCCAACCAGGAGAAGTGGTCCAAGCAGAAGTTCGTGGACCGCGAGACCTGGCTGCGCACCGGCGAGGCGGGCCTGATCTGCCTCGACGTGCCCGAGGAGTTCGGCGGCCAGGGCGGCGACCCGGGCATGGAATACCTCGTCACAGAGGAGCTCGTCTACTCCGGTGACACCGCCTTCGGCATGGGCGTCGGCTCCACCATCACCCCCCACTACGTGGCGAACTACGCCACCGAGGAGCAGAAGCGCGAGTGGCTGCCGAAGATCTGCTCGGGTGAGTGGATCTCCGCGATCGCCATGACCGAGCCCGGCGCCGGGTCCGACCTGCAGGGCGTGCGCACGACCGCCAAGCGGGACGGCGATGAGTACGTCATCAACGGCTCCAAGACCTTCATCTCCAACGGTGGCTCCGCCGACTTCGTGGTGGTCGTGGCCAAGACCGACCTGGACGCCGGGCACAAGGGCATGGCCCTGTTCGCCGTGGAGGCCTCGACCCCCGGCTTCGAGCGCGGCCGCGTCCTGGAGAAGATGGGCCGCCACGGCGCCGACACCGCCGAGCTGTTCTTCAACGACATGCGTGTGCCCGCCGCCAACCTCCTCGGTGGCGAGGAGGGGCAGGGCTTCTACCAGCTCATGAACCAGCTCCCGCGCGAACGCCTGGCCATCGCGGTGGACGCGCTGGCGATGGCCGAGGCCGCCGTCGTGGAGACGCTGGAGTACACCCGCGAGCGACAGGCGTTCGGCAAGCCGGTCCTGGACTTCCAGAACACCCGCTTCGAGCTCGCGCACTGCAAGACCCAGATCATGGCCACCCGCACGTTCGTCGACCACTGCATCTCCCGCGAGATCGCCGGCGAGCTCGACGCCGTCACCGCCTCGATGGCCAAGCTCCAGGCCACCGACATGCTCGACGACGTCGCTGACCGCTGCCTGCAGCTGTTCGGCGGTTACGGCTACATGATGGAGTACCCGATCGCGCAGAAGTTCGCCGCGGCCCGCGTCATGCGCATCTACGGCGGCACCAACGAGATCATGAAGGAGGTCATCGGCCGGGCGCTGTGACGGCTCCCGCCCGGTGACCCGATTCGTGTACCGGTCCAGCGTGACCCATCACGACATCGTGGTGATCGGCGGCGGTCAGTCGGGCCTGGCCGCTGGCTTCTACCTCCGCCGCGCGGGCGCGGACTTCGAGATCCTCGACGCCTCGGACGGGCCCGGCGGCGCGTGGCCGCACACCTGGCCGTCGCTGCGGTTGTTCTCGCCCGCCGACTTCTCCTCCCTCCCGGGTCGCCGCATGCCCCGCACCGATGACGGCGCCAATCCCGATGCCGCCCACGTCGTGGATTACCTGCGCGGATACGAGGAGTACTACGACTTCCCCGTGCGGCGCGGGGTGCGGGTGGTCTCGGTGGAACGGTTCGGACCGGGGCGGGAGGGCGACGACGACGAGGGTTTCGACGACGACGAGGGTTTCCTCGTCCGGGCCGCCGACGGTCGCTCGTGGCGCGCACGGGCGGTGATCTCCGCGACCGGCACCTTCTCGCGCCCGTTCGTCCCCACCTATCCCGGAGCCACAGACTTCCGCGGCCGGCAGCTGCACAGTGCCGAGTACCGCGGCCCGGCGGGGTTCGAGGGCGAGCGCGTCGTGGTGGTGGGCGGGGCCAACTCGGGGGCGCAGATCGCGGCGGATCTCGTGCGGCCGCTCGCCGGTTCCGGCGGATCGCTCATCTGGTGCACCACCGGCCCGCCCCGCTACCTGCCCGACGATGTCGACGGCCGCGAGCTCTTCCGCGTCGCCAACGCCGCCATCCGGGGTGTCGGTGACTCCGGCGGTATCGCCGACCTGGGCGACATCGTGGCGGTTCCGCCGGTCCGCGCGGCCCGCGACGCCGGGCTCCTGGAGGCGACACCGATGTTCGAGCGGTTCACCTCCGACGGGGTGGAGTGGTCGGACGGCCGACGCGAGCCGGTCGACACGGTGGTGTGGTGCACGGGCTTCCGGCCGGAGTTGGGGCACCTGCGCGGGCTGCTGCCGCGGCGCGGTGGGCGGGTCGTCACCCGCGGAGTCGAGGTCCCGGGCGTCCCGGGACTGTTCCTGCTCGGTTACGGCGACTGGTGCGGCGCGGCGTCGGCGACCCTCATCGGGGTGGGGCAGTGGGCGAAGGCGGCGGTGACCGCGGCGCTCGCGTGAACCCGGCGGCTCACGCCAGTCGCCCGACGATCTCCATGAACTCCTCCGCGTACGCCAGGTGTGTGCGGAGTCGCCCGAGCCGCTCTGTCGTCTCGGCGTGGACCTCGGCGATGACGGCGGCGGAGGCGTCGGTGTCGGCGTCGTCGAGTGCCCGGCAGAACTCCCGCATCCGCTCCAGGCTGAACCCCAGCGGCTTCATGCGCCTGATGAGCAGGATCCGCTCGACGTCGGCCTCGGTGTAGAGCCTGAAGCCACCGGGGGAGTAGACGGACGGGCTCACCAGTCCCACCTCGTCCCAGTGCCGCAGACTGCGGATCGACAGCTCGGTGCGTTCGGCGACCTCGCCGATCTTCATGGTCTGCTCGGCCTTGTGCTGATCGCCGCCGTTTGGCCCGGTCACAACTCTCCCGTTACGGTAGCTTTCGTTCCTCACGCGACGTGAGGGTCTGACGACGACTGTAGGTGATCCGTGAGCGAGCAGTTCCCGACCGGTGTGGCGGCGTCCTTCCGCGCCGCGTTCTCCTCCCCTGCGAGCGTGCGCACCGAGGTGCTGGCCGGTCTGGTGGTCGCGCTGGCGCTGATCCCCGAGGCGATCTCCTTCTCCATCCTGGCCGGTGTCGATCCCCGGGTCGGACTGTTCGCCTCGGTGACGATGGCCGTCACCATCGCGTTCACCGGCGGCCGCCCCGCCATGATCTCCGCCGCCACGGGAGCGATCGCGCTGGTGATTGCGCCGGTCGTCGCTGACCACGGGCTCGACTACCTCATCGCCACCGTCCTCCTCGGTGGTGTCATCCAGATCCTCCTGAGTCTGCTGGGCGTGGCCAAGCTGATGCGCTTCATCCCGCGCTCGGTGATGATCGGGTTCGTCAACTCTCTGGCCATCCTCATCTTCATGGCGCAGATCCCGCACCTGGTGGGTGTGCCGTGGCTGGTCTACCCGCTGGTCGCGGTGGGCATCGGCATCATGGTCGGCTTCCCCCGCGTCACCACGGTCGTCCCGGCGCCGCTCATCGCCATCGTCGCGATCACGGCGGTCGTCCTCATGGTGGGCTGGTCCGTGCCCGACGTGTCCGAACAGGGTGAGCTCCCGACCTCCCTGCCGTCGTTGCTCTTCCCCGACGTCCCCCTCACGCTGGAGACCCTCCGGATCATCGCCCCCTACGCCTTCGCCATGGCGCTGGTCGGGCTGATGGAGTCCCTGATGACCGCCAAGCTGGTCGACGACATCACCGAGACCCACTCCGACAAGACGCGCGAGGGCTGGGGTCAGGGCGTCGCCAACCTCGTCACCGGCTTCTTCGGCGGGATGGGCGGCTGCGCGATGATCGGGCAGACGATGATCAACGTCAAGGAGTCCCGCGCCCGCACGCGACTGTCCACCCTGCTCGCCGGCGTGTTCCTGCTCGTCCTCGTCGTCGTCCTGGGTGACATCGTGGGCCTCATCCCCATGGCCGCATTGGTCGCGGTGATGGTCATGGTCTCCGTCGGCACGCTGGACTGGCATTCGATCCACCCGCGCACGCTGCGCCTCATGCCGCTGTCGGAGACGCTCGTCATGCTGGTCACCGTCGTGGCGACGGTGTGGACGAGCAACCTGGCGATCGGTGTCGTGGCGGGGGTCCTCACCGCCATGGTGATGTTCGCGCGACGCGTCGCGCGGATGACCACCGTGGAGAAGGTGGCCGAGCTGGACACCGACGACGACGGCGAGGTGGACACCCGCACCTACCGGGTCACCGGCGAACTGTTCTGGGCGTCGAGCAACGATCTGGTCTACCAGTTCGACTACGCCGGCGACCCGGAGCACGTCATCCTCGACCTCACCGGGGCCGACATCTGGGACGCCTCCACCGTCGCCACCCTCGACGCCGTGCAACAGAAGTACGCGGCCAAGGGCAAGACCCTGTCGGTGATCGGCCTAGACGGCGCCAGTCAGGAGCGGCTCGAGAAGCTGTCGGGCAACCTCGGCGGGAGTTTCTGAGCGGGCGGCGATCAGTCCCGCGCGGACCCGCGCACGTCGACGATGTCCCGGATCTGATCGAACGCCTCCGGGACGATGCTGTAGTGCGCCATCCGACCCCGCTGCTCGCGGGTCACCAGGCCGGCTTCGACGAGCTTCTTCATGTGATGACTGACCGTGGGCTGCGTGATCCCGAGGGGTTCGGTCAGCGTGCAGCCGCACACGTCGCTGCAGTTGGCTGCGGCGATCTGCGAGAGCAGGCGTAGCCGCATGGGGTCCGCCAGGGCCTTGAAGCGGGAGGCGGCGGCCTCGGCCTCGGTCTGGCCCAGGGGCCCGTTCTCGCCCGCGATGCAGCAGGCGTCGGCGGGAACGGGCGTGGTCATGTCTCCAGGTTACGCGCGGCCGGGGCCCTCGCATACATGAGTGGGCCAACCCTTGATAGTTCGAACGTCTGTACGTACAATAGAACACAAGTTCGATGCCGGGTTAGCGACGACGGAGGGGGTGGGTGGATGCAGGAGGACGCGGATCGCGCGGCCGCTGGCCCCGCCTCCCCCGCCTCCCCCGCCTCGCCCGGCTCGTCCGGCTCGTCCGCCTCGCCCGGCTCGTCCGCCTCGCCCGCCTCGTCTGGTTCCTCGAGTTCGTTGTCGGGTCTGCGGGCGGCGGCGCGTGCGGGCTGGATGGGCGAGAATCGTGCAGCGGCACGCCGGTTCGTGGCGTGTTACGAGTTGTTCCTCGAATGCCAGCGCCGGGAGGAGTCCGGGGCGGGCGCCGGTGAATGCCGACCCGGGCATGCGGTGGTCGATCCGATCGACGTCGCGACCGGGTACGTGGTCGCGGCGATGGCGATCTCGTCCCGGCGGGCCACCACCATGATCTCCTTCGCCTTCGACCTGCACACCCGGTACCCGCGATCCTGACAGCGATGGCGCAGGGGCGTCTGGACCAGCGCGCCGCCGAGGTGCTCGCCTCCCAGATGGCCACCGTCCACGTCGACGTGCTCGATTTGGTGCAGCAACAGGTCGTCGACGAGTACCTCGCCGCGATCGAGGGCGGGATCCGCCTGGGCGAGAAAGCCATCCGCAGCAACGTCGACTCCATCATCGCCGGCTACGACGCCAATGGCATCCGCCTGCGCCGCCAGGAAGCCGCCCGCACCCGCGGGGTACGCGTGAACAAAGGCATCGACGGCATGTCCACCATCTCGGCGATCCTGGCCACCGAGGAAGCCGCCGTCCTGGCCGAGGCCCTCGACCACCGCGTCGCCGACCACCGGGCCGCCGACGCCGCAGCTGCCGCCGACGCCGCCGCCAACGCCCGCGATGGCGACGGTGATGGTGAGGCCGCCGGTGAGGTCGACGACTACTCCCTCGCCGAACGCCGCGCCGACGCGTTGATGTCCCTGGTCTGCGGCGACACCGGCCCCGGCCAGCCCGGTGCCGCGGGCCAGTCCGCCATCGCGGGTGCCGGGGTGGCGCCGTTGCGGCCACGGGTCACCGTCATCGCCACCGGCAACCACGCCCGCGACGACGGCGGGGCCCGGGTGGAGTTCGCCCGCACCGGCCAGGCCGCCCTGCAGGCCCTGCTCGACATGCTCGCCACCAGCGACGGGGCCACGTTTGAGGCCGTCGATCCGCGGATCGGGGCCGCCGACGACGCCCGGGCCGCCCTGACCTACCGGCCCGGCGCCGACCTGGCCCGCCGCATCCGACTACGCGACGGCACCTGCCGCCACCCCGGCTGCGCGATCCCGGCCGAGGCCTGTGATCTGGACCATGTGGTGCCGTTCGATCACGCCGACCCCGAGCGTGGCGGGCACACCACCGAGGCCAACCTCGCCGCGATGTGCCGGCGCCACCACCGGTTCAAGACCTTCTCCGACTGGCGCTACCACCTCCACCCCGATGGCACCCTGACCGTGACCACCCCCGAGGGCTCGACCATGCTCACCCGACCCTCCGGCCCACTGGCCGACTACCGACGCGAACACGCCCACACCGAGACCCGCGCCTGGGCCCGTCAGCAACGCCGCACCCCCCACCCCGCCGGCGACGAACGGGCCGACGCCGAACCGACCTACTGGTCCCGCCGCGCCGCCCGCCACAACGCCGAACGCCACCGCACCGAACGTGCCCGCACCGCAACAGGGGACACCGCCGCCACCACCGACACCATCCCCACCCCACCGGCCGAGTCCAGCCGCTGGTGGAACCGCAACGCCCCACACGCCAGCACCATCGAACTCGGCATCCGCACCCTCCTACTCGACCACCACCGCCAACGCCTCGACGACATCATCGACCCACCACCCTTCTGACGACGCAGCCGGAAGCCGGGCAGTCGGGCCCCGCCTCCTATGCATTGACGGTCATCGATGCATCCCATACTGTCGGGGCGTGAACCTCCAGCCTTCGGCGACCGCCGGCCCTTCGACCACTGCAGATCTCGACACGCCTGTGGCGGCGAGGATGTCCCTCCTGGATCGCTACCTCGCGGTCTGGATCATCGCCGCCATGGCACTGGGGCTGCTGCTGGGCCGTGTCGTGCCGGGGATCGCCGAGGCGCTCGAGGCCGTCGAGATCGGCGGGATCTCCGTGCCGATCGCGCTGGGGCTGCTCGTGATGATGTACCCCGTCCTGGCGAAGGTCCGCTACGACGAGACCCACCGCGTCACCGGCGACCGGCGGCTTCTCGCGCTGTCTCTCACGCTGAACTGGCTCGTCGGTCCCGCGCTGATGTTCGTGCTGGCGTGGTTGATGCTGCCTGATCTCCCCGAGTACCGAACCGGGCTCATCGTGGTGGGCCTCGCGCGCTGCATCGCGATGGTGTTCATCTGGAACGACCTCGCCTGCGGAGACCGCGAGGCGGCGGCTGTCCTCGTCGCGATCAACTCGGTGTTCCAGGTGATCGCCTTCGCCGGCCTCGGGTGGTTCTACCTGCAGGTGCTACCCGGCTGGCTGGGGCTGGAGACGACCTCCGCCGAGTTCTCGGTGGCCGCGATCGCGCTCAGTGTGCTCGTGTTCCTCGGCATACCCCTGCTCGCGGGGTTCCTCACCCGCCGCTACGGGGAGAAGGCGAAGGGGCGCGAGTGGTACGAGGGGACGTTCCTGCCCAGGATCGGCCCGTGGGCTCTCTACGGCCTGCTCTTCACCATCGTCGTGCTCTTCGCCTTCCAGGGCGACGCCATCACCGACCGGCCGCTCGACGTCGCCCGCATCGCACTTCCTTTGCTCGCCTACTTCGTCCTCATGTTCACGGGCGGACTCCTGGCCGCCCGCGCGATCGGCCTCAACTACGCCAAGTCCACCGCCATTGCGTTCACGGCCGCCGGCAACAACTTCGAGTTGGCGATCGCCGTCGCGATCGGCACATGGGGCGTCGCCTCGGGGCAGGCACTGGCCGGTGTCGTCGGTCCGCTCATCGAGGTTCCGGTACTGGTCGGTTTGGTCTACGTGAGCCTGTGGGCGGGGAAGCGCCTCTTCAAGGGGGATCCGACGGTTCCGAACGCGGCGGTCCCAGACGAGTCCACCACCGCCCGAGCAGCAGGGGCCGATCACTGATGACGCGGTCCGGAACCCCCTCCCGTCCCACCGTCCTGTTCGTCTGCAAATCCAACCGTGGCAAGTCCCAGATGGCCGAGGCGCTGTTGCGCTCGCTGGCCGGGGACGGCGCGGTCGAGATCCACTCGGCGGGAACGCTCCCGGCGGTGGGGAAGGGGCCGAACGCGGAGTCGGTCGCAGCCCTCGCCGACCTGGGGGTCGACATGTCCGCGGCCACGGCCACACCCGTCGACGAGGACGTGCTGCGACGCGCCGATCGGGTGGTGATCCTGGGCACTGCGGCTCGACTCGACCCGGTCGACGGAATGCGGTCCGGAGTCGAGGTGTGGGAGACCGTCGAACCGGGTGAGCACGGCATCGACGGGGCCGAGAGGATGGCCCTCATCAGGGATGACATCGCGGCACGCGTCGCCGCGCTGTGGGCGGAGTTGGACGCCGAGCGGTAGGGCGGAAGCGGTAGGGCGGATCAGTAACCGGTGTAGCGCTCCGGCTCCTCACCGAAGGTGAACCCGCGACCGGAGATCGACTCGGGCGTGATCTCGACGAAGTTGTACTTCAGGGTCGGGATCCACGGTGAGAGGTCGAGCTCCTCCGCGCGGTTGATCTCGGTGAAACCGTCGAGCCGTCGCGCCGTCCCGCGGACGACGATCGACCACGCCTTGTCGCCCTCGATGTGGTCGACCTGGAACACGACGTCCGGGTGCACCGTGATCCCGGCCAGTTTGGTGCCCTCGGCGGTGCGGAAGTACACCTTGCCGTCGGCGGACAATGCGTAGTTGACGGGGAAGATGTCCGCGTGACCGTCGGTGACGGTGACCAGGCGACCCAGGGAGACGGTGGCCAGGAGCTGCAGGCTGTGCGCCTCGTCGAGTTCGGTGACCGGGTTGGCGTCCATGGTCTGATTCTGCCACCCCGGGACCGCCTTCGGAACCGGAGAACCGGGATCGACCGTGACCGACCTCACTCCCTATCGGCCACCTGCACACTCATCGTGTTTTCAGGTAACGAATCGGGGAAGGGTGATGCACCAACGTGGGGACCTCACTACGGTGGAAACCGACTATGAGCCCAGGAGAACGAGAAGTACCCCGTAACCCTGATTCGTCCGACGCGGTGTTCCGTGTGCCCACCGCGGCCGACGGAACCCGCATGTGGGAGATCGCTCGTGACAGCGGCGTCCTCGACCTCAACTCGTCCTATGCCTACGTGTTGTGGGGGGCGGAGTTCTCGGAGAGCTCCGTCGTGGTCGAGGTCGAAGGCCGGGTCGTCGGTTTCGTCACCGGATTCATCCGCCCGTCGGAGCCGGACACGATCTTCGTGTGGCAGGTCGGCGTGGACGCCGACCAGCGTGGCAAGGGACTGGCGGCGCGCTTGCTGCACCACCTCATGGACCGGCTGGCCGAACGTGGCGTGGTGCGCCTGCGCACCACGATCAGCCCGGACAACGAGGCCTCGCAGCGCACCTTCGGCGCCGTCGCCCGCGACCGCGGGATGACGCTGTCCGACGAGGACTACCTGAGCGCCGAGCTGCTCGGAGAAGGTCACGAGCAAGAAGACCTCTACACGATTTCCTAGACGAGGGCGCGCGGGCCGCCCGGCCCGCCACCGTCGCCCGCCTCTTCACAAATGGAGTGATCTGAAGACCATGACCGAGTCCACGCACGACACCAGCACGAACACGGACATCTTCTCCGACCGCGAGTCGGAGGTCCGTAGCTACTCGCGCAACTGGCCGGTGGTGTTCGACACCGCCAAGGGTGCGACGCTCACGACCGTCGACGGAGACGATTACCTCGACTTCTTCGGTGGCGCGGGCGCGCTGAACTACGGCCACAACGACGACGACATGAAGAGCGCCCTGCTGGACTACATCCAGCGCGACGGCGTCACCCATTCGCTCGACAAGTTCACGGTCGCCAAGCGCGCCTTCCTGGAGACCTTCACCTCGAAGATTCTCGAGCCGCGCGGGCTCGACTACAAGGTGATGTTCCCCGGGCCGACCGGCACCAACGCCGTCGAGTCGGCGCTCAAGCTGGCCCGCAAGGTCACCGGCCGCGAGGCCATCATCAACTTCACCAACTCGTTCCACGGGATGACCCTCGGGTCGCTGTCCGTGACGGGTAACTCGATGAAGCGCGCCGGCGCCGGCATCCCGCTGGTCCACGCGACGCCGATGCCGTACGACAACTACTTCGGCGGCGTCACCGAGGACTTCCAGTGGATGGAGCGAGTCCTCGTCGACTCCGGCTCCGGCATGAACCGCCCGGCGGCCGTGATCGTCGAGTGCGTCCAGGGCGAGGGCGGCATCAACGCGGCACGCGCCGAATGGCTGAAGGCCCTCGACGAGCTGTGCAAGCGCCACGAGATCCTGCTGATCGTCGACGACGTCCAGATGGGGTGCGGCCGCACCGGCGAGTTCTTCTCGTTCGAGTTCGCGGGCATCAAGCCGGACATCGTCTGTCTGTCGAAGTCGATCGGTGGCTACGGACTCCCGCTCGCGGTCACGCTGTTCAACCGTGAGCTCGACGAGTGGACCCCGGGTGAGCACAACGGCACCTTCCGCGGCAACAACATGGCGTTCATCACCGCCGACGTCGCGCTGCGCAAGTACTGGTCCGACGACTCGCTCCAGAACCGCACCTTGGAGAACGGCCGTATCCTGCGCGAGCGTTTCTCCCCGCTGATCTACAAGTACGAGGGCAAGCTCGAGCTCCGGGGCCGCGGCATGGCGTTCGGTATCGCGTTCCTCGAGACGCCGGAGTTGGCGGGACAGGTCATGGCCCGCTGCTTCGACAACAAGATGCTGGTCGAGACCGCCGGCCCGAGCGACGAGGTCGTCAAGTTCCTCGCTCCGCTCACCCTGACCGACGAAGAGCGCGACCGCGGCATCGAGATCTGCTACGAGGCCGTCGACCACGTCCTGGCACAGCAGTACGCCTGATCCCGGCCCGCGCGCCGGACACGACCACACACACCCTCGACGAGGAGGCACCGCATGATCGTTCGCACCACCGCAGAGATCACCGACACCGACCGCCACATCAAGGGCAACAACGGCAACTGGGAGTCCAAGCGCATCGTCCTGGCCGACGACCGCGTCGGGTTCTCGTTCCACGAGACCACCATCGCCGCCGGCACGACCAACGACTTCCACTACGCCAACCACATCGAAGCCGTCTGGCTGACCCGCGGCAAGGGCACCCTGCGTGACCTGACCAACGACAAGGAGTACCCGCTCGAGGCGGGCTCCATGTACCTGCTCAACGGCAACGAGAAGCACCAGGTCATCGTGGAGGAGGAGATGCAGATGCTCTGCGTCTTCAACCCCCCGGTCGTCGGCGACGAGAACCACGACGAGAACGGCATCTACCCGCTCCTGCGCCTGCAGGACGACGGCACGGTCGTTCGCGAGAAGTAGGCGCCCGGACCCGCGCCACGCCCTCCCCGGTCGATTTCGTTCAGTGCGAACGAAACCGGCCGGGGAGCGTCGCGTTCTGGGGCAAGATCTGTACCCGTGCCCAATCCTGACACCCGTCCAATCGCGATCATCGGAGCCGGCCCCTCCGGCTTGGCCGCGGCGCGGAACCTCGACCGCCAGGGCGTCGACTGGGTGGGCTTCGACCTCGCCGACGACGTCGGCGGACTGTGGAACATCGACTCCCCGCGCAGTACGGTCTACGCCTCGGCACACCTCATCTCCTCGGCCCGGACCACGGAGTTCGCCGAGTTCCCCATGCCGGCCGACACCCCCGACTACCCGGACCACCGCCGCCTGCTGGCCTATTTCCGCGACTTCGCCGATCACTTCGGCCTGCGCGACCGGTTCCGCTTCGCTACCGAAGTGGTCCGCGCGGAACCGGTGAGCGGCGAGCGCGACTCCGGGTGGCGACTGACCGTGCGCGCCACCGGCGCGGGTGGGAGAGGGGGCGACGACGACGAGGTGGGCCCCGCGCGCGAGGCTGACGCCGGGGAATTCTCGGCCCTGGTGATCGCGAACGGCACCCTCTCCGAGCCCAAGATCCCGGAATTCGCGGGGCACTTCAGTGGCGAGGTCCGCCACACCAGCCGCTACAAGTACCCCAGCGAGCTCGCGGGGAAGCGGGTCCTCGTGGTGGGCGGCGGCAACAGTGGCTGCGACATCGCGGTCGACGCGGTGCACCACGCCGCGTCCGTCGACATCAGCGTGCGGCGCGGCTACCACTTCGTGCCCAAGTACCTCTTCGGCAAGCCTGCTGACACCCTCGGGTCGGGCGGCCGACCCCTGCCGCCGCGGATCAAGCAGTTCGTCGACTCACGGGTACTCAAGGCCTTCACCGGCGACCCGACCCGGTTCGGCTTCCCGGAGCCCGACCACAAGATCTACGAGTCCCACCCCGTCGTCAACAGTCTGATCCTGCAGCACGTGGGCCACGGCGACGTCGGGGTGCGCGGCGACATCAGCCGCTTCGACGGGCGCACCGTGCATTTCGTCGATGGGACTTCCGGCGAGTACGACCTGGTCATGCTCGCCACCGGCTATGTGCTGGACTACCCGTTCATTGACCGGCGACACCTCGACTGGGCCGCGGGCGCCGCCGCCCCGGACCTGCACCTCAACATCTTCCCGTCGGCCCGCGACGACCTCGCGGTGCTCGGCATGCTCGAGGCCTCCGGCATCGGCTGGCAGGGCCGCTACGAACAGGCCGACCTCGTCGCCCGCTACCTCGCCGCGCACCGTGACGATTCACCGGCCGGGCGTGCGGCCCTCGCCGTCGTCGACTCCTCCCGGCGCGGTCCCCGCCCGGACCTCACCGGCGGCTACAGGTACCTCGGGCTGGACCGGATGGCCTACTACGTCAACAAGAGCGCGTACCGCGGCGCTGTGACCGGGCTGGTCGCGCGCATCGACGCCGCGCAGACTCAGGGGGCCGGCTCGTGAACGTCGACGACATCCGGATCGCGTTCGACTCCGGGTCCCTCACCACGCTGAAGATCGTTCTGGGGCTGATCCTGTTCGGCATCGCCATGGACACGCGGCTCTCCGACTTCCGGCTGGCGCTGCGTAAACCCAGGGCGTTCGCGGTGGCCGTGGCGGCACAGTTCGCATTGCTGCCCGCGCTGACGTTCCTGCTCACGCTGCTGCTCGGCGTGCAGGGCTCGGTCGCACTCGGCATGATCCTCGTGGCGTGCTGCCCACCCGGCAACGTCTCCAACATCCTCACCCACCGGGCGCGGGGCGACGTGGCGCTGTCGGTGTCGATGACCGCGGTGGGCAATGTCCTGGCGATCGTGATGCTGCCGCTGAACTTTGCGTTCTGGGGTCACCTGCACCCCACCGGTCGCGAGTACTTCAACGAGATCTCCGTGGCCCCGTGGGACATGCTCAGCGAGGTGCTGCTGGTCATCGCGCTGCCGTTCGCGCTGGGGCTGACCGTCTCGCACCTGCTGCCGCAGGTCGCCGCGCGCACCCACCGCGTGGTGGGGATCGCCTCGTTCGTGGCGCTCGGCGGGATCATCGTGATCGCGGTCGCCAACAACTGGGCGCTGTTCGTGGCCTACATCGGCGTGGTCGCGGTGGCGGTGTTCCTCCACGACGCGCTCGCGCTGGGCCTCGGGTACGGCATCGCGCGCGGGTTCCGGCTGGATGTGCCCGCCCGCAAGGCCATGACCTTCGAGGTGGGCATCCGCAACGCCGGGCTCGGGCTGCTGTTCGTGTTCAGCTTCTTCGACGGGCTCGGAGGGATGGCGCTCGTCGCGGCGTGGTGGGGCGTGTGGGACATCATCGCCGGGCTGGTGGTCGCGGTGATGTGGGCGCGGCACAGCAGGGCGGGCGCCACGGCACAGGAGGTAGCGGCGTGAAGATACTGGTGACGGGCGGAAGCGGATTCCTCGGCAGCGGGGTGGTGGCCGGGCTCTCCGCCGCCGGGCACCAGGTCACCAGCGGGGACCTGCGGCTGCCGGATAGCGCCGCCGCCCCGGGCGTGCAGCACATCCGACTCGACGTGACCGACGCCCACGCGGTGACCCGCGCCGTCGCGGGCCACCACGCGGTGGTGCACCTGGCCTCGGTCGTCGACCCTGACGGTATGGGGCGCGACGCCGCCTACCGGGTGGACGTCGACGGCTCCCGGCACGTCCTCGACGCCTGCATCGAGCACGGGGTCGGACGGCTCGTGGTGTCCTCCTCGGGAGCGGCCTACGGCTACCACGCCGACAACCCCGTGCCGATCACCGAGGACCACCCCGTCCGCGGCACCAGCGCGTTCGCCTACAGCCACCACAAGGCGCTCGTCGAGCACATGCTGGCCGACGCCCGCCGCGAACACCCCGAGCTCGACCAGGTCGTGTTGCGCATCGGCACGATCCTCGGCGACACCGTGGACAACCAGATCACCGACCTGTTCCACCGCCGACGATTGCTCGCCGTCCGGGGGTCGGACTCGCCGTTCGTCTTCATCTGGGACACCGACCTCGTGGCGATCATCGTGCGCGCCGTGGGCGACGGGCCGGCCGGTGTCTACAACGTCGCCGGCACGGGAACGCTCACCATCGACCAGATCGCTGCGCGGCTCGGCAAGCGCACCCTCGAGATCCCCGAGACGGTGCTCAAGGCGGTTCTCGCGGTGGGAAGCGCGCTGCGGGTCAGTCGCTACGGTCCGGAACAGACCGGTTTCCTGCGCTACCGGCCGGTGCTCGACAACAGCCGGCTCCGCGAGGTCTTCGGCTACACGCCCGAGCTCACCAGCGCCGAGGCGTTCGACCGCTGGCTCGCCGGCCACCCCGCCGCCCGCGCCTGAGCTGCCCGGCCCCGCCCCGCGCCGGGCGGTCGGGCAGGGCAGAATGTCCGGGTGTCGACCATCGTGTTCCTCCACGCCCATCCCGACGACGAAACCTCGCAGACCGCGGGGATGATGGCGCTCGCCTCCCGCGACGGGCACCGCGTGGTGACGGTGTTCGCCACCGACGGCGACCACGGCGAGCGTCCCGAGCACCTCGGACCCGACGGCGACCTGGTCGAGTACCGACGCGGGGAGGCCCGGGCGGCAGCGGCGGTACTGGGCGTGGCCCGGATCGACTGGCTGGGATACCGCGACTCGGGGATGACCGGGTGGGAACAGAACGATGACCCACTGTGCCTGCACCGCGCCGACGTCGACGACGCCGCGGCGCGGGTGGCTCGGATCCTCGACCGGGAGGACGCCGACGTCCTGGTGGGGTACGACCATCACGGCAACTACGGGCACCCCGACCACATCGCGGTGCACCGGATCGCCCGCCGTGCGGTGGAGCTGGCCGCGCGGCGCCCCCGTCTGCTCGAGGCGACGACCAACCGGGACGCCCAGCTGGCGATGCTCGACAGTCCCGAGGCGGCGGAGTTCATGCAGGCGCTGGCGTCCGGTGGGATGGACCTCGATGTGGACCGGATCCGGCAGGCGATCCTCACCGGGGACGACGGTCAACCGATCGGTGTCGCGGAGTCGGAGATCGCGTGGGCGGTCGACCTGCCCGCGGACGTGATCGACCTCAAGCGCCGCGCGATGCAGTGTCACGCCAGTCAGACCAGCGACATCGGCATGATGCTGGCCTTCCCGCCGGACATCTACGCCGTGGCGTTCGGTACGGAGCACCTCATCGAGCCCGAGGTGGGTGGGTCCGGAACGGACGCGCCGATGCGGCGCGGGTGGCCGTTCGGCTGAGCGGGCCGGCGTCAGGACATGTCGAGGGCGCGGACCCAGTCGCCGTGGCCGTGGGCCGTGGCAAGGGGGCGGCCGTTGACGGCGACGACGAAGATGCCCTTGTGGCGGCGGATCGACTCCGGGACCTGCGCGGCGACGTCGGGCAGGAGGGTCACGCCCTCGACCGAGATCCACACGCAGTCCAGCTCGGTGACCCGGCGGACGAACGCGGCGCGGGCCGGCGGCTCGAGGTATCCGAGCACGGCGGTGTGGAACACCACCGGAGTCGATCCCGCGGGACAGGCGGCGACCGAGGCCTCCAGCTTCTCGACGAGGTCGCCCGCGATGATCTGCGGCGGATCCGCGGCGGCGATGTCGAGCGCGGCGTCCAGCCGGGGACCGCGCTGTGCCTGCTGTCCGGGCCAGATCAGGCTCTGCAGCCAGGCCCGCGAGTCGGCGTCGGCGGGGTCGATGGGGGACAGGTCGACGCCGCCGCGGTGGACGACGTCCGGCAGAGTGCGGGGCAGCGGGACGCCGTCCCG
The DNA here is from genome assembly GCF_057773085.1 of Dietzia sp. IBK-p2-16D. Taxonomy (NCBI): domain Bacteria; kingdom Bacillati; phylum Actinomycetota; class Actinomycetes; order Mycobacteriales; family Dietziaceae; genus Dietzia; species Dietzia sp. IBK-p2-16D. The sequence goes on from NZ_JBYMTL010000002.1 coordinate 490,138, forward strand.
CAGGTCGCAGTCGAGGACCGGGGGCTCCGTTGTGGCGTCGCCGGCGGTGGGCACCAGGTCGTGCACCCCGCCGCCGTCGAGGGTGAAACGGTAGGCGTAGCGGTCCGGGTACAGGCACAGGCCGGCGGAGGCGCCCATCTCCACCAGTGAGAGCGGTCCGGGCAGCAGGGACAGGAACGGCAGCAGCACCGCGCAGCGCTTGGCCTCGTTGGTCTGGGTGGAGTGGGTGAGGATGACCTGCTCGATCTCCGACCACCGGGCGTGGACGAAGTCGCGGAAGGCCGGGTAATCCTCGGTCTCGGGTGCGCCGGCATGCCGGGCGGCGGCAAAGACGAGCGCGGGCTGACGCTTGATCCGCGGCAGTGAGGCGATGAGGCCACTCGTGTCCGGGTCCTCGGCGATGCCGCGCGCCCAGGAGAGGTAGACCGGGGTGCGTCCGCGGACCTCGAACTCGGCGAAGTCGGAGTAGCGGGTGGGGACGTCGTCGACGTGCGCGGAGTCCATGGGGTCCAGCGTCGCACACCCCCAGGGCGAGGAGGGGTGGCCTGGCCCCATCCGAACGGGTATGTTGGTGATGCATCAATAACATTGAGAGATACGCGGAGACGACATGACTGCCATCACCGACTTCACGCCCGCCCGGAACGCCTCGACCGACGGCGAGTTCGTCCGCGACGCCACCTACATCAACGATCGCGTGGTGGCGGACCTCCCGGCCGGCTCGGACCCGGTGGGGGAGAGGATAGGCGAGATGCGCTGGCCGGTGGAGGCCGGCCGTTATCGCCTCATGGCCGCCCGGGCCTGCCCGTGGGCCAGCCGCACCATCATCGTGCGCCGCCTGATGGGACTCGAGGACGCGATCTCGATGGGCCTGGCGGGCCCGACGCACGACGTCAACTCCTGGGTCTTCGATCTCGACCCGGAGGAGAAGGACCCCGAGACCGGCTTGCACCGCCTGCAGGAGGCGTATTTCAACCGGATCCCCGACTACCCGCGGGGGATCACGGTCCCCGCGCTGGTCGACCTGCCCACGAAGTCGGTGGTGACCAACGCCTACCAGAAGCTCAACTTCGACCTCCTCTCCGAGTGGACGGAGTTCCACCGGGAGGGTGCCCCGGACCTGTACCCGCCCGAGCACCGGGACGAGATCGACGAGCTCGACTCGTGGATCTACCCCACCGTGAACAACGGCGTCTACCGCTGCGGCTTCGCGGCGGACCAGGACGCGTACGAGCAGGCGTACGACGAGCTGTGGGAGTCGTTGGACCGGCTCGAGGAGAGGTTGTCCACGCGCCGCTACCTCGTCGGCGACACGATCACCGTCGCGGACATCCGGCTGTTCACCACGCTGGTCCGCTTCGACGCCGTCTACCACGGCCACTTCAAGGCCAACCGCAGCAAGATCAGCGAGATGCCCGCGCTGTGGGGTTACCTCCGGGACCTGTTCCAGACCCCCGGCTTCGGTGACACGTGCGACTTCCCGCAGATCAAGGAGCACTACTACAACGTCCACCGGGACGTGAACCCCACGGGAGTGGTCCCCAAGGGGCCGGACCTGTCCGGCCTGCTCACCCCGCACCACCGGGAGGAGCTGGGGGGTCGTCCGTTCGGCGACGGCACCGCACCCGGGCCCATCGCGAACCCGGCGGAACGCGTCCCGGAAGGGCACGGCGCGGCCTGAGAGCCGGGTGAACGCCTAGACTCACCACCTGTGACCCCAGCCCCCGCCGAACCCGGCCGCTACCGTCGTGGCGCCCGACAGTTCCTCATGTTCGGGATCGTGGGCGGCTCCGGGATGGTCGTCAACATGATCGTCACGGTCCTGATGAACAAGGCCAACGGCGGTACGCAGAACGCCCAGGACATCCTCTTCCCCCTCGTGGGCACGGAGTTCAACTTCCGTTTCACCACACTGGTGTGGATCGTGGCGTTCCTCGTGGCGAACGTCTACAACTTCCTGCTCAACCGGCACTGGACGTTCGGCAAGGGGCACAAGGCGCCGGCCTGGCAGGAGTTCTGGCCGTTCCTCGTGGTGGGGTCGGTGGCGGCCGCCGCGGGCATCTTCATCAAGCTGGCGTTCACCAATCCCACCAGCCCGTTCTACCTGCCGGAGCCCCTGTTCCACGAGGACGCCGGGATCAACTCCCGCGAGTACTGGGGTCAGCTGCTGACGATTCTCATCACGATGCCGATCAACTTCGTCGTCAACAAGCTCTGGACCTTCCGCGCGGTGCGTAACCGTCACCACGCGCGGTCCACCGCGGACGCGACGGACGCAACGGGTGCGACGGACGCCGCCGACGCGGTGGTCTAGGCCCGGTCGTGGAGACGTCGTCACTGGTCCTGTGGTTCGACCTGATGGGCGTGTTCTTCTTCGCGTTGTCCGGCAACCTGTTGGCGGCACAAAAGGACATCGACATCACCGGTGGCCTCGTGTTGGGGCTGCTCGCCGGCCTCGGCGGCGGCATCATCCGCGACGTCCTGCTGGGTGTCACCCCGCTGTCGCTCTCGCAGCCCGTCTATCTGGTGCCGCCGTTGGTCGCGGCGGCGGTCGTCTACCTGCTCGGCTCGTTCATCCATCGCGTGCAGACGCTGATCGTCGCCTTCGACGCCGCCGGTCTCGGACTGTTCTGCACCTTCGGCACGGCGCGCGCGCTGGACCACGGGATGCCGGTCGCGTCGGCGCTGCTGCTGGGAGTGGTCACCGCGGTGGGCGGTGGGTTGCTGCGCGACGTCGTGGCAAACGAGATCCCCGCCGTGTTCAGCGGATCCAACCTGTACGTCATCCCGGCCGCTGCCGGCGCAGCGTTGACCGCGCTCGCCGTCGGGACGGGGACCTGGGGTCCGGTCGCCGCGACCGCACTGTCGTTCCTCGTGTTCGCCTTCCGCATGGTCGCCTGGCGCCGACAGTGGCGTGTCCCGGCGCCCGTGCGCAGTTGGACCGTGCGTGACCTCGACGTGCTCCGGCGCCGGGAACGGTCGGTGTTCGGCCGTCCGCGGCGGGAGAGGAGCCCCGGCGACGGCGAGAGCGACGGCGAGAACGACGACGACGAGGGCAGCGATCCCGGCAGCGGCGGCCATCCCGACGGCGGCCGAGGCTTCCGGCCGGGCCGACGTCGGTAGGGTTGTCCGGTGCAGTACTACCTCAGCCTGCTGGGCTTCGCGGCGATCGACTCGGTCAACCTCCTGGCCTTCGCCGTCATCGCGGGTCTGTGGCTGACGTCCGCCGGCCGCGGGATCGCGTTCGCCCCGCGGGCGGCCCGGTTCACCGGTGGTGCGTTCTGCGGCATCGTCCTGCTCTCGCTGATCTCGGTGTGGGTGATCGGCAACAACCAGGAGCTCGTCCGCAGCCTGTTCCACAACGTGTGGGCGATGGTCGTGCTCGGGGTGGTCGGCCTGGTCATCACCGTCATGGGCCTGCGCAGGCCGGCCGAGGCGAAGGAAGAGAACGTCGAGGGCCCGCTCACCCAGAACGTCCTGCAGAAGTTCGGGATCATGGCCACGGGCGTCGTCCTGGGGGTCATCCAGTCCGGCACGTCGGCGCCGTTCGCGGCGGGGATGGTGCTCATCTCGTTCGCCGAGACCCCGTGGTGGTCCAAGCTGCTGCAGATCCTGTTCTTCGCGGTCATCGCGATCCTGCCCAGTGCCGGGTTGATCATCGCGCTGTCGCGGGTCCGCTCGGGCGGGATCGGTGCGGCTACCCGCCGCATCGACCGGTTCCTGTCGTACGGCCGCGTGGCGGGCCGCGTGCTCACCCTCGTCGTGGGCGTGGCTCTGCTGGTCCTCGCCGCGGTCCGGATCGTCCAGCTCACGGGTGTGTTGTCGTAGCGCGGCCCTAGGGTGACGGGCGACCACCGCACGGGTGGTCCGATGAACCCGGGAGACCCCATGCAGACGCACGATTCGACCACCGCAGACGCCTCGACCTCCACCGTTGCCGGGACCGCGACCGACGCCGCCCCCACCGCCCCCGCCGCGGGCGCCGTGCTGTGCGAGGACGGGCTGATGCGACCTCCCTGGGCGGCGCGGGATCCGCTGCTGCGGGAGTACTACGACACGGAGTGGGGCATGCCCGTCCACGACGAGGCCGGGCTGTTCGAGCGGCTGGTCCTCGAGGGCTTCCAGTCCGGTCTGAGCTGGGTGACGATCCTCCGCAAACGCCCGGCGTTCCGGGAGGCGTTCGCGGGGTTCGACCCGGACGTCGTCGCCGCCTTCGACGACGACGACGTCGCCAGGTTGATGAACGACGAGCGGATCGTGCGCAACCGCCGCAAGATCGACGCCACCGTCGCCAACGCCCGTGCCGTGGTCGCGCTGCGGGCCGACGGGGGGCTCACGGAGCTGATCTGGTCGTACCGGCCGGAGACCACCCCGCACCCGCGCACCATCGACGAGGTGCCCAGCCGCTCGCCGGAGTCGGAGGCGCTGGCCGGGGAACTCAAGCGCCGGGGCTTTACCTTCGTGGGGCCGGTGACCATCTACGCGCTGATGGAGGCCATCGGGGTGGTCGACACCCATCTGGTGGACTCGCACCGTCGCGGCAGCTCGGGGGTGTGGACGCCGGAGGGCACCCGGTGACCGGGGGCCCGGGGAGCTAGCGGGGCGCCGCGGGCGGAGCGGGTGATGCGGGCGCCGCGGGCGGTGTGGACAGGCTCGGCAGCCCGGGTGGTCCGGGCAGTCCGGGCAGTCCGGCCGGGGTGGGCAGGTCGGGCAGTGACACGGCCAGTGGGCCGGCCTCGTCGACCTGCCCGGTGGCGGGGCCACCCAGGCAGCCGGGGATCCCGCGCAGGGCGGCCATGCGTGCGAGGGACCGGTCGAGGTCGGCCCGGCTCAGTGCCCCCACGGACACGGCGTGCTCGACCGCGTCGAGGGCATCGGGGATCCCGGTGGTGGTGATCCACAGCGGGGAGTCGGCGCCGGCGACGAGGGACTCGGCCACCGCACGGGGAAGGGGGTACGCGTCGGTGACGGCACGCATGCCGGACAGGTCGTCGGTGAAGATCGGGCCGTCGAACGGCGGCGCCCCGTAGCCGTGGCCGTCGCGGAGAAGTTGGTACGCGGCCGGGGAGAGCGAGGCCGGACGGTCCACCCCGGTCAGGCCGGGGACCTGCTGGTGGCCCAGCATCATGCCGGCACCGGAGGTCTCGGCGAGCTCGGCGAAGGGGTGCAGGTCGTGGGGGACGAGTTGGTCCAACGGCGGCACCGTCACCGACTGGTGGTGGCTGTCGCCGGAGGACCTGCCGTGGCCGGGGAAGTGCTTGAACACCGGGGTCACGCCGGCGTCCTGCAGTCCGGTCGCGAAGGCGCGGGCATAGCTCACGACGCGCGCGGGATCGGGGGAGAAGGACCGGTCGCCGATCACCGCGCCGTCCGGTTGCTCGGAGACGTCGAGTGACGGGGCGAAGTCGACGGTGACGCCCATCCCGCGCAGGAACTCACCGCGGGTCCGGGCGGCCGACCGGACCTGCTCGGGAGTCATGGTGGCGGCCATGACCCGGGCGGACGGCAGGGGGCCGGCGAAGGGCGCGATGCGCGAGACCCGCCCGCCCTCCTCGTCGATCGCCACCAGCAGGGGAAGGGGTGAGTCGTTCTGGAGCCGGGCGAGCCCGTCGCCGGAGACCACCTCGCCCACCACGCCCCCGCCGAGGAAGATCCCCCCGATCCCGTGCTGCTCCACCGCCTGTCGGGCATCGGCCATCGAGCTCACGCCGACGGTGAACAGTTGCGCGATGCGCTCCCGCTGGGTCAGCGAATCGAGCGGGGACTCGCACTGTGGCGCCGGCGGCCCCGGGGTGGCGGCCGTGTCGTGGGCAGAGCCGGCAGTGCCGGCAGTGCCGGCAGTGCCGGCAGCGCTGACGGGCGCCGGTTCAGCGGGCTCGTCGGCGCCGCACCCGGACAGCACCAGCCCGGCGACGAGGACTGCGGCCGTCCCACGGAGCCGGCGGGAGAAGGACACGACGTCCAATGTAACCGGCCGGGCGGGGCGACCGGATCCGCGCAGGGGCCCGGGGGCGCGTTCACCTGCTGTCCACCAGGGTCTGTGATGGTGGCGCGGTGACATCGACTCTCGAACGCAGGCTGGGATTGTCGGACGCCGTCGTGGTGGGCCTCGGGGCGATGATCGGCGCCGGGGTGTTCGTGGCGTTCGCGCCCGCCGCGGCCCGGGCGGGTTCGCTGGTGTGGGCCTCGCTGGCGGTGGCCGCGGTGGTGGCGGTGTGCAACGCGTTGTCGTCGGCCCGGTTGGCGGCGCAGTTCCCCTCGGCGGGCGGGACGTACGTCTACGGGCGAGAGCTCCTCGGGCCGCTACCGGGGTTCCTCGCCGGCTGGGGCTTCGTGGTGGGCAAGACCGCGTCCTGCGCGGCGATGGCACTCACCGTGGGGCTCTACATCTGGCCCGGGCACGCCGCCCTCGTCGCGGCCGCGGCGGTGCTCGCGTTGACGATCCTCTCCGTGCTCGGCGTGCAGCGCACTGCCACCGCGTCCAAGGTCCTGGTCGGGATGGTGCTGACGGTCCTGGCGGCGTTCGTCGTGGTGGCATGGGCGACGGGATCCCCCGCCACCGGGCCGACGGCGCCGATGCCCGCCGTCGACGCGGAGGCGTGGCCCGCCCGGATCCTCGGGGTGTTCGGCGGCGCCGGGTTCTGCTTCTTCGCCTTCGCGGGGTACGCCCGCATCGCGACCCTCGGGGAGGAGGTGCGCGAGCCCGCCCGCACGATCCCCCGGGCGGTGGTCGTGGCGATCTCCGTGGTGATCGCGGTCTACGCGGCGGTGTTGGCCACCACGGTGCACGTCCTCGGGGTGGGCGGGGTGGCCGCCAGCGCCGCGCCTGTGCTCGACGCGGCCGCGCAGCTCGGCGGTGAGCACGGCGGAGGTGAGTACGGCGGCGGAGGTGAGCACGGTGGCGGTGTGCTCGCCACCCTGGTCCGGGTCGCCGCCGGGTTCGCCGCGCTCGGGGCGTTGCTCGGCGGGGTGCTCGGCGTGTCCCGGACGACGCTGGCGATGGCCCGCGACCGGCACCTGCCCACGCCGCTGGCGGCCGTGCACCCGACCACGCGGACGCCGTACGTCGCCGAGCTCTGCGTGGGCGTACTGGTGGCGGTGATCGTGCTGGTCGCGGATGTCCGCCAGGCGATCGGGTTCTCATCCTTCGCCGTGCTCGCCTACTACCTCGTCGCGAACGCGGCGGCTCTTCGTCTCGATCGGCGACGTCGGCGGCTGCCGGCGTGGATTCCGCTGCTGGGCGCGATCGGGTGCGTGATGGTGGCGGGGAGTCTGCCCTGGCAATCCGTGGCCGGGGGTGTCGTCGTCTTCGTCGTCGGGGGCGGGGTCTACGCGGTCACGCGCCGCCGGGCGGTGCCCCCGGGCGTAGCGTCACAGGCATGACTCGCGTCGACTCCCGCCCCGCCCGGGCCCGTCTGCTCCCGTCCCACCTGCGCCGCGCCGTGATCGGGGCGCCCATGGCGGGCGGGCCCACGACACCGGAGCTCATCGCCGCCGTCGGAGAGGCGGGCGGGCTCGCGATGATCGGCTCCGGTTACCTCGACGCCGCCGGCACCCGGGCGGAGATGGCTCGCGTCCGTGAACTCACCGACGCGCCGTTCGGGGTCAACGTCTTCCTCCTCGACCGCGCGGACTCCGACGCCGCGCTGTCCGCGGCGGGTGGCCCCGGCGTGGTGGCGGAGTTCGCGGCCGCGATCGGACCGGTCGCACAGCGGCTGGGGGTCGCACTCACTCCGGGGCCGGAGTTCACCGACTTCGACCAGGACGCCACCCTGGACGTCCTGGTCGAGGACCCGGTCGCGGTGGTCTCCTTCACCTTCGGCATCCCGGACCCCGGGGTGGTCCGGGCGTTGCAGGACGTGGGGTCGGCCGTGGTCGTCACGGTGGCCGGGGTCGCGGACGCGCGCCGTGCGGTCGAGGTGGGCGCGGACTGGCTGTCGGTGCAGAGCGCGGAGGCCGGCGGTCACCGGTCCACGACGACGGTCGGGGAGGAGCCCGACGACATCACGACGCTGGCACTGGTGCGGGCGGTGCGCGAGGAGTTGCCGGAGACGGAGTTCGTGGCGGCGGGCGGGATCAGTACGCCCGAGGACGTCGCCGCCGTTCTGGCCGCCGGGGCGGACGGGGTCCAGGTGGGCACCGTCCTGCTGCGCACGCCGGAGGCGGGTACGAGTGCCCTGCACCGGGCCGCGCTCGGGGACCCCCGGTTCACCGAGTCGCGGCCGACCCGCTGCTACACCGGCCGCTTCGCACGGTCACTGGTCAACGAGTTCGTGGACGAGTTCGACGCGGCCGCGCCCCCGGCGTACCCGCATCTCCACCTGCTCACCGGACCCATGCGGAAGGCCGCGGCGCAGGCCGGCGACCCCGAGGTGCCGCCGCTGTGGGCCGGCTCCCGCTGGCGGGAGGCCGACGCTTACGCCGATCGACCGGCAGCCGAGGTCGTCGCGGACCTGTGGGACCGGGCGGTCCAGCAGCGCGGTTAGGGGACCCCGGCGAGTCGGGAGAAAGCGGGGGTCAGGCGGCCCGGCGTTCGGCCTCGGCGGCGATGTCGGCCAGGTCCTGCTCCATAGTCTTGCGGGTGGACTTCTCCGCGAACCGGCCCATCACGGTCATCACCACGCGGGAGACCGCGGGAGCGTGCGCGGTGTGCGCCCCGAACCGCATCCGCAGGGTCGAGCCACCTTCGGCGTCCGGGGTGATGGTGAAGACGGTCTTGTACTCGGTGCCGCCGTTCTCAGCGACGATCGTGGTGGAGTGCGGAGGCTCGACGGCCACCACCATCATCTCCTCGGTGGCCTTCATGCCGAACATCGTGCGGGTCTCGCGCCAGCGCAGACCGGGCTGGTACGGGCCGGGCGTGAGGATCTCGACCGCCTGCACCCCGCTGAGCGTGCGGTGCGCCTCCGGGATGTCGGCGAGCACGGCCCACACGGTCTCGGGGGCCGCGGCGACGTGGCGGGTCAGGTCGAGTTCCATGGCTCCACGGTACCGGCGCCTCCGGACGGAACGGGTCGCGACAGAACGGGTTGCGGAAATGCGGAAACCGGCCCCCGCCGGAGCGGGGGCCGGTCTCACGGTGCACTCGGGCCGACCGCAGCCGGGCCCGGGCGAGGCGCCGTCAGGCGCGTCGGCTCAGGAACCGAGGGCGTCGGTGACCGTGCTGACGAGGCCGCCGAAGAACTGGAGGACGTTGGCGGCCAGGTCGGCACCGCCGTCGACGACCTGCGAACCGGTGCTGACAGCGCTGGAGCCGGTCGCGAGGCCGGGGAGGAAGGTCTCGATGGAACCCATGAGATGGTCCTTTCGTCGGGGATGCGACGCCTGGTGCGTCGATCGGTGTGCGTGGTTCCCGGCGGGCTCGAGGCTCACCGGGAACTCACTTCTGGACGCTACGTACGGCTGCAGCGGGATTCACCCGGTTCAGTGCCGCGCGCGGGCAATTCTCGGGTAATGCTTTTTACTTTCGCAGGTCGGCAGACGTTCTCGGTTTAATGTGATCTGCATCACATGGATTACTGAAAGGCGTGCCGCACTTTTCCGGAAAGGCCCGGGAGGCGGGGAAAAGAAAGGGTTGATAAATGCACAACGCCGGCATCCTCGAATGAGGATGCCGGCGTTGAAAGCGACTAGGACCTCGTGGGTCCAGCGTCACTCAGCTCAGAGCGAGCCGACGACGTTGCCGAGCGAGCCGGTGACGGTGCCGTAGACACCCTCGGCGGCGGCGGAGCCGGTGCCGATGAAGCCCTCGGCGGCGGCGGAGCCGGTGCCGATCAGGCTGTTGAAGAAGCTGAGGAAATCGTTGAAGATGCTCTCGATCATGAGAGACCCCTTTCGTCTGTGGGCGGCGCGAGGGTGCGCCGCACTCGTGGTGCAGTCCTGCTTTCGGACTCGAGGAGTACATCCCGAATCCGCTGGAGGACGTTACGCAGCACCGGCGGAATTTCTACCCACAGCTCGGTTTCGGGGCCCCCGGGACAGCACACATGTCTTTATCCACGCAGATAATGAGCCTCTCGAACTTTCTTTTGTTAGGGGAGTCACATTCGCGAAAAAACTCGGGGAGCGGGGACGCGTTCGACGGGCCATCGGACGCCCGGGTCCCACCGCGGGCGGGTACGGGGGAGAATGGTGGCCATGACGCCGCCGAACGCCACCGACACCGCCCAGACGATCCCGCTCCCGCAGGGCTTCCGCGCCCACGCGGGTGCCGCCGGACTGCGCGAGCGCGGGGATGACGTCTTCGTCGTCGTCAACGACGGCCCCTCCCCGGCGTCGTCCGCGGTGTTCACCCGGTCCCTCTTCGCCGGCCCGTCGGTCGTGCTCAGCCGCGCCAACGCACAGAGCGGTCGGGCGCGCGGCGTCGTGGTGGTGGCCAAGAACGCCAACGTCGCGACCGGTGAGCAGGGCATGGCCGACGCGCGCGAGGTGCTCGAGCACGCGGCCGGCGCGGTGGGCGCCGAGCCGGAGGAGATGCTCATCGCCTCCACCGGGGTCATCGGACGGCGCTACCCGATGGACCTGCTGCGCACGCACCTCGACGGGTTGGCCGACGCCGAGTTCGATGCCGACGCCGTCGCCCTGGCCGGCGCGATGATGACCACGGACACCCACCCCAAGACCGCGCGGGTGGAGATGACGACGACGACGGGCGGCACGGCTGAGATCGTGGGCATCGCCAAGGGCGTCGGGATGATCGAACCGGACATGGCGACGATGATCGCGGTGCTGTTCACCGATGCCGCAGTGGAGCCGGGTGTGCTGGACGCCGCGTTCAGGGCCGCGGTGGACGAGACCTTCAACTGCTTGTCCGTCGATACGGACACCTCGACCTCCGACACCGCGATCGCGTTGGCGAGCGGGTCGGGTGACCCGGTCGGGGAGGACGAACTGCGCGAGGCGTTCGCGGCGATCTGCCTGGACCTGACCCGCCAGCTGGCGCGCGACGGCGAGGGCGCCACCAAACTCCTGACCGTCGAGGTGACCGGCGCGCGTGACCGCGCGCAGGCCAAGCGGGTCGCCAAGGCGATCCTCAACTCCCCACTGGTCAAGACCGCGGTGCACGGCGCCGACCCCAACTGGGGCCGGGTGGCGATGGCGATCGGCAAGTGTCACGACGAGACGGACATCGACCCCGAGCGGGTGCGGATCGTGTTCGGCGACCTCGAGACGTATCCCGCGTTCCCGGGCGAGGCCGAGCTCGAACGGCTCACCGAGATCATGCGGGCCGAGGAGGTCACCATCGCGGTCGACCTGGGAGTGGAGGGTGGCGCCGCCGACGGGAGCTGCACGGTCTACGGCTGCGACCTCACCCGCGAGTACATCTCGATCAACGCCGACTACACGACGTGAGCGGGGTCGGGTCGGCTGGCACCGCCGCAGACCTCGAGGCGATCCGGGCCGTCTTCGCCCGCCGCCTGTACGTCATGGACACCAAGCAGTGGGACGGCTACGGTCCGTGCCACACCGAGGACGTGGTCAGCGAATCCTGGGCCGCGAGCGGCGGTGCCGCGCAGGTGCGCGGTCGCGAGGCGCTCACCGCCGCGATCCGCGACACCCTCGACGGGCCGAACCCGGTGACGAGCGTCCACCACGGGCACACCCCGCTGCTGGAGCTGACGGGCCCGGACCCGACCACCGGCGAGGCCACGGCCACCGGCGTCTGGGCGATGGAGGACCGGCTGTGGTGGTCGGTCGACGGCCGCGAGCGCTGGCTCCACGGCTGGGGGCACTACCACGAGCGCTACCGCCGGGTGGACGGGCGCTGGCTGATCGCGTACCGGAGGCTCGAACGGATCCGGGTGGACACCGGCTGGAACTAGCCCGCCGGGTTGGGACTGCGGCGCGCCATGGAGAGCAGGGTGTCGCGGGTGTCGTGCCACACGGTGCCGGTGATGTCGCCCCACGGGTCGTGGCCGCCCGGCACGAGCGAGACGCGGGCCGGGTCCCCGGCGCGGCGGGCCGCCCGAACGTACGCCTCCGACTGCTCGGGGGGCACGACCTTGTCGTCGCGGCCGTGGACGCACACCACCGGCAGGCCCGTGGGCAGGTGGGTCGTCGGCGAGGCGTCAACGTAGCGCTGGCGGCGATCGTCCGGCCGGCCGCCGAGGAGTTCGTGGACGTAGCGGTCGCCGGCGCGCTCGGCCGCGAGGAGGTCCGCCACCCCGGCCAGGGAGACGCAGCCGGAGACGGGCACCGCGGGTCGCGACCCCGGAAGCGAGGACGGCAGCCGGGCCCGCCCTGCGACCCACAGCGCGAGATGGCCGCCGGAGGAATGCCCGGCCACCACCACGCGACGCAGGTCGAGCCGGTCGTCGACCCGGGCGGAGACCTCGACGAGGTGGTCCACCGCGTCGCAGACGTCCGCCACGGTGGTGGGCCAGCCGCCACCGGAGTCCACCCGGCGGTACTCGACGTTCCACACAGCCACGTCGAAGGACGCCAGGTCGCGCGCATGGTTCTCCATGTACGCCAGGCCGAGCGAGTCCCGCCAACCTCCGCCGTGGATGAGCACCACCACCGGCAGCGCCGGGTTGGCCGAATCGGGCAGGTACAGGTCGCCGAACGTCTGGCCGTCGGTGTCGCCCGGATCGGTGTAGTAGAAGCGACGGGGCTCCCGCACCCGGACGGCGCCCTCCGGCGCAACGTACGGGCGCGGTGCCACCGAGTCCGAACCCTGGCCGGAGGCGAACTCCTCGTCGTCGTCATCCCCGGCGATCACCGAGGTCAACGCCCACCCCGCCGCCCCGCCGAGAACCGCGGACAAGCCGACCAGCAGGGAGCGGCGGGACAGATCGGGCCGGGCGCGGCGACCGGGCGAGCGGCGGCCGGACGATCGGGGGCTGGGCATGCGGCGGCGGGACCTCCTGGTCGGGGGAGCCGGCCGGCCCGGGGTTCAGGCAGTGGACCTCAAACCATGGACCTCAGGGCAGTGGACCTCAGGCCGTGCCGGCGACGACGTCGTTCTCCGCGCCATCGTAGAACGGGACGTACCCCTTCTCCTTGGACAACACGTAGAGCGGGTCGTCGAACTTCGAGGTGTCGAAGGCCTGCTCGCGGAGTTCGGTCTTGCGGCTCTTGTAGGTCGAGGTGTGCTCGAGCTCCTTGGACAGCCGGATGAACAGGGGTACCGCGTACGAGGGCAGCGATGCCCGTAGGTGCTCGGCCAGTGCCGCGCCGTCGAAGTCGGACTTGTCGTGCAGGCGCACCGCCGCCATGCCCGCCTTGCCGTCGGCGTCGGGCACGGCCACGCCGTAGACCACGGCCTGGTCCACCTCGGGGCGGGAACTGACCGCGGCCTCGACCTCCGTGGTGGCGACGTTCTCGCCCTTCCAGCGGAAGGTGTCCCCCAGACGGTCGACGAAGGACGCGTGCTTGAGCCCCTGGTTGAGCATGAGGTCACCGGAGACGAACCACGCGTCGCCGTCGCTGAAGGCGTCGCGGACGATCTTCTTCTCCGTGGCCTCCTTGTCGGTGTATCCGTCGAAGGGCTGCGAGTCGGAGATGCCGCTGATCAGCAGGCCGGTCTTCCCCTTGCCCACCCGGGTCAGCCGGCCGTCGTCACCGCGGCGGGGCTCGCCCGTCTCGGGGTCGTAGTCGACGATCGCGAAGTCCATCGGGCAGTAACCGGTGGTCCGGGGAACGTTGAAGGCGTTGACGAAGGCGATGTTGCACTCGCTGGCCGCGTAGAACTCACAGATCCGGCCCACCCCGAACCGCTCCTGGAATTCGTCCCAGATCTCGGGCCGCAGGCCGTTGCCGGTCATCACGCGGACGGAGTGGTCACGATCGCCCGGGCCGGGGTCCTGGTTGAGCAGGTACCGGCAGATCTCGCCGATGTAGATCGCGGCCGTGGCCCCGGCCGCGCGGGCCTGGTCCCAGAACTTGGTCGCGGAGAAATGCTCCTCGATCGCCAGGCACGCCCCGGAGGCGAGGACGCAGCCGAGGGCCACGGTGAGCGCGTTGTTGTGGTACATCGGCAGCGGGCAGAGCAGGACGTCGTCCTTCTTCAGCCGCACACCCGACAGGCCGAACCCGGCCATCGCCTTGTTCCAGCGGTAGTGGGACATCGTCGAGGCCTTGGGCAGGCCCGTCGTCCCCGACGTGAAGACGTAGTACGCCGTCTCCTCGCCCACGGTCTCGTCGGCCTCCGGCGGGTTGACCTCACCCACGTCGTCGCCCAGCGCCTCGAGCTCGTCCTCCAGCCACGTCAGGTCGGACAGTTCCTCCGGACGGTGCCCGGCGGTGAACTCGCGGTAGGGCAGGTCGACCTGGGAGCTGACGGCGACGAGCTCCCCGATCCAGTTCTCGCGGGGCACGGACTGGACCGCCTCCGCGCACTCGGCGCCGACCAGGACGAGCTTGGATCCGAGGATCTTCTGCGAGTGGTCGAGGACCTCCCCGCGCTGCTGGTGGTTGAGCAGGCCCACCGACGCGCCGACCTTGACCGCGCCCAGGATCGCGAGCAGGACCTCGGTGCGGTTGACCATGCAGATGCCGACGGTGTCACCCCGCTCGACCCCGCGCGCCCTGAGAACCTCGGCGAAGCGGTTCGCCCGCCGGTTGGCCTCACCGTAGGAGACCTCGGAGCCGAGGAACTTGAGGAACGGTGCGTCGGGCCGGGCCGCCGCGAGCTTCTGGAAGCGCCGGCCGATCGACACCTTGTGGCTGCTGCGGGACGTACGCACGATGCGCAACCCGTTGAGGACCGACGGCAGGTCGGCGGTGAGGGAGGGCAGACCCTTGGCGAGATCGACCGGGCTGAGGGTCCGGGCGGCCTCGGACCGGCGGGCGGTGGCAGTGGACGAGTCGGTCACGGCTTCTCCTCTGTGGCGGTGGTGAGTGACTTCGCTGGATCGCCCGCGAGGCCACGCCAGGCGAGCTCGACGACGACCCCGGCGGCCACCGATCGGGGGATCGAGCGGTGCGCGACGCGGTCCGCGACGGCCTCGCCCGCCCCGACGAGGGCGGTGGCGACCACCTCGAGCACCTCGCGACTGCGCTGGTCGACCGAGTTCTGCTCGAGCAGGTCGGTGGTCAGGTCCACCAGGACCGACCGGGTCTTCTCGACCTCCTCCCGGAACTGGGGTTCCGCGAAGGCCTGACGGTAGACGACGTTCCACGAGTCCGTGTGCTCATCGACGAACTCCAGGAACGCCTCGACGACTCCCTGGAGTCGCCCCCGCGGGCCGGCGCTGCCGGTCGCGGCGGTGGTGAGGTGGTCGATGAGCCGGCCGGACTCGCGGACCACGCACGCGGCGAACAACTCCTCCTTGGAGCCGTAGTAGAGGTACAGCATCGGCTTGGAGATGCTCGCGTGACGGGCGATGGTGTCCATCGAGGCCGACCGGTAGCCGAGATCGGAGAACACGCTGATCGCGGAATCGAGCATCTGTTGCTCGCGGATCGCGCGTGGGATGCGTTTGGTCCCCGTGGTCACAGGTCTCCTCCCGGCGGGCGCGGTGTCGAATGCAACCAACTTACCCGCCGGTAAGGACTTATGGGAGCCGCTCCACCGATCTGACGTGAGCTGGGTGCTACTCTTCCGGCGTCGGTGTGCTCCACGGCACCACCGGAAGACACTGTCACGTGAACCGCAGGGAGAACCCGATGAGCTTCGGTACCGGAGCGCTCGCCAGCGCAGTCGGCGGAATTGTCCTCGGCGGCATCGTCGCCTTCGGAGTCAGCTCCGCCATGGCCGAGAACTCCATCCCCGAGGTGGCGCAGCCGCCCGCCGACCAGGCCCTGCTCGGCCAGGTCGAATACGGCGCGCGCTGACCCCGCGCCGCCGTCGAGCCCTCACACCGGCGTAGGTGATCAGCGGGGTCCGTCTCGGCGCCGGCGCGCGTGACGCGGTCGTCGCGTTCCTTACCTTCCTCCTGCTGGCCTGCCTCCAGGCCCCGGGCCTGGTCGTCCCGGACACCAAGTACGACCTCGTCGTGGACCCCGGGCGCTTCCTCGCCCAGGCCACTCACCTCTGGACCGGGCTGTCCTTCGGCGGCCAGGTCCAGAACCAGGCGTACGGCTATCTGTTCCCCCAGGGGCCCTTCTTCGCACTGTTCGACCTGGTCGGGATGCCCGCCTGGCTGACTCAACGCCTGTGGTGGGCCGTCGTGCTCACCGTCGCCTTCACCGGCGTGGTCCGCGTGGCCGCCGCCCTGCGCGTCGGCACCCGCCAGACCCGGGTCGTGGCGGGAGTCCTCTACGCTCTCGCGCCGCGCATGCTCGGCGATCTCGGGTCGATCTCGTCGGAGATCTGGCCTGTCGCCCTCGCCCCCTGGGTGCTGCTGCCGGTCATCCGGGTCCTGCAGGGGCGGATGTCGCCGCGGCGGGGCGGGGCCGGTGCCGCGCTCGCGTTGGCGCTCATGGGCGCCGTCAACGCCGTCGCCACCGCCGCCGCCTGCCTGCCCGCGATCCTGTGGTGGGCCCTGCACCGTCCGAATCGCACGTGGGGTCGGCTGGCCGTGTGGTGGATGCCGCTGTCCGTGGCGGTGTGCGTGTGGTGGGCGGTGCCGTTGGTGCTGCTCGGCCGGGTCTCGCCGCCGTTCCTCGACCACATCGAGTCCGCCGAGGTCACCACCCGCTGGTCCTCGGTGACCGAGGTGCTGCGCGGCGCCGCGACGTGGGTGCCGTTCGTCTCGACCGACCGGACCGCCGGGGCGGACCTCACGAGCGAGCCGGTGTTCGTCCTGGCGACCGGGGCGCTCGCGGCAGCCGGGGTCGTGGGGCTGCTGTGGCGCGGGATGCCCGCGCGCGGTCGGCTGCTGGTGATCGCGGCCGTCGGGCTGGTGGCGATGGCGGCACCGTGGGTCGGACCGGCCGGCGGCGGCCTCGCCGAGACGCTGCGCGCCTTCCTCGACGGCCCGGGTGCCGCGCTGCGCAACGTCCACAAGTTCGAGCCGCTGCTGCGGTTGCCGCTGGTACTGGGCGTCGCCCACCTGCTGTCCCGTCTGCTCGCGGGGCTCGTCGGCGACCGCCCCGCCCGGGCCCGGGTCGTCGACGCGGTGTCGCACCCCGAGCGTCACCGGCCCGTGGCCGTGGCGATGGTCGTCGTGCTGGCGGCGGGCGTGTCTCTCGCCCCGGCGTGGCTGGGGCGGCTCGCGCCGGTCGGGGCCCACGAGGCGCTGCCCGACCACTGGCCCGCCGCTGCCGCGTGGCTGTCGGAGAACGCGCCGGTGGACCGGCCCGGCGCGGACGGGGACCACGATCCGGCCGCCACCACCCGCGCGCTCGTGGTCCCCGGGGCGTCGTTCGGCCGTCAGGTGTGGGGTGTCACCCGCGACGAACCCCTGCAGCCGCTGGCCGGGACACCCTGGGCGGTCCGCGACTCCGTGCCGCTGCAGCCGGCCCCCGCGATCCGTGCCCTCGACGCCGTGCAGCGCCGGCTGGCGGACGGTCGCGCCGCGCCGGGGATGGCCGCGACGTTGGCGTCGCTGGGCGTGGGGTTCCTGGTGGTGCGCAACGACCTGTCGGAGGACTCCGCGGCGCCGCGCCCGGCGTTGGTGCACCAGGCGATCGACGGCTCGCCGGGGCTGGTGAAGGTCGCCGAGTTCGGCGACCCCGTCGGGGGATCCCGGGTCGGGGACGGAGACGGCGGGAGTGAGGACGACGACGACGACGAGGTGGTCGTGGTCCCCGATTCCGGGCTGCGGCCGGCCTATCCGGCGATCGAGATCTACCGGGTCGACTCCCGACTGGGATCGGACGCGACGCCGCCCGGACCGGCGCGGTCGGCCACGGCCCCCTACACGGTGGAGGTCCGCGACCTGCCGGTCGTCGCGGGCGGGCCCGAGGCGCTGTCCCGGCTGGACGATCTGCTGGCGGCGCAGGACTCGATCGGCTCGCCGTCCCGGGTCACGCGCCTGCTCGAGGCCGACGCCCTCGCGGCCGGGGTCGACCCGGCCTCCGACCCGTTCCCGCGTCCTCGGCCGCTGAACTCCACCGCCCCGGTTCTCACCGACTCGCCGACCGACCGCGAGACCGACTTCGGGCGCCTCGATCACAACTCGTCCGCCGTCCGCGCCGACGGCGACCCCCGGCGCAGCCGCGGGACGGTCCCCGACTACGCGGCCACGGTCGCGCCGGACGATCCGCCCCTGACCCGGGCCCGGTGGTGGGATGCCCGGGTGGCGGTGTCGTCCTCGGCCTCCGACTCGGCCCAGACCGGGCCGGTGCGGCCGTCGAACTCCGTCGCGGCCGCCGTCGACGGTGATCCCGGGACCGCCTGGCGTTCCGGCGGGTACGGGTCGGCGTTCGGCGAATGGATGGAGATAGAGATCCCCGAACCCGTCGACCGCGGCGTGCTCACGCTGACCATCCCGACCCCGGTCGCCGGCCCGCAGGTCAGCACCCTGCAGGTGCGCACCGACACCGGCACCACCACGGTGTTCCCGTCGGTGGGCGAGGAGACCACCGTGCCGCTGCCGCCCGGCGCCACGCAGCGGGTCCGGGTGACGGTGACGGGTTTCGCGGACGGCGGTCGCGGCACCTACTTCGAGGTCTCCGAGATCGGGCTGACCGCGGGCGGGCAGGACCTCCCGCTGTTGCGGACCATCGCCCTGCCGGACCGGCCCGAGGACTCGCGGCCCCCGTCGGGATGGTTGCTGCGCCAGGAACTGTCCGGCCGCTCGGACTGCGTCCACGGTGGCCGCCCGGTCGAGGGACTGGCCGGGGCCGAGGAGGCGACCGGCGCCGCCCGCTGCGCCCCCGAGTTGGCGATCGACCCCGAGGAGCCGCGCCGGTTCGCCCGCCTGCTCGACGTCCCCACCGCCACCGCCGTGGTCCCGCAACTGCTCGTCCGCCCGCGCCCCGGGGCCGCCCTGGACGACGTGCTGCGCGGCGACCCGGCCTCCCGCGCCCGACAGGTCCGCGCCACGGGCGAGTCACTCGTGACCGACCCCGCGGGCAGGCCGTCCGCCGCCGTCGACGGTGACCGCTCCACCAGCTGGCACGCACCGGACGTGCCCGCGCCGTCGCTCGCACTGGGCCTGCCCGGTCGCCAGCTCGTCGGCTCGCTCCGCCTCTGGGCGCCCCGCTCCGAGACCCCGGCCGCGCCCGAGCTCATCACCATCGACACCGGCGTCCAGCGCACCCGGGTCGACCTGTCCACGCTCACCCCGGAGGCGGACGGTTCCGTCGTCGTCGACGTCCCCGCCGACCACACCGACCGGATCACCGTCCGCGTCGACGACACCCGGGACGTGCGCGGCCCCGCCGGCGCACAGCTGCCCACCGGAATCGCCGAGGTGTGGGTGCAGGACCCGACGGGCGCCCGGATCGGCGCGCTGCCCGCCGCCGACGACGACCCCGTCACGCTGACCTGCCGGGACGGGCCGCGGGTGCACATCGGAGACCGGGTCGTCGGCACGCGGATCACCGCCACCCGCCGCGCACTGCTCGAGGGTCGCGCGGTGACGGCCGAACCCTGCGACGACTCCTCGGTCCCGCTGCCCGCGGGACCGCAGGAGGTCTCGGTGGACCCGGGTGAGGCGTTCTCCGTGGACACGGTGGGCCTCGTCGTCGTCGACCCCGCGGCCGGAACCGGCACGGGCGGCACCCGCGGCGGCCCCGCGCCCATCCTCGGCGGTGCCCCGCAACCCACCCGGGCCGTCACCACCGCGCTGTGGGACGACTCGCGGCGCGAACTCCGCGTGCCGTCCGCGCCGCGCGAACGGGTCCTGGTGATCCCCGAATCCGTCACCCCCGCGTGGCGGGCCCGGCTCGTCGCCGACGACGGCTCCGAGCTGGCCGACCCGCGCCCGGTGACCGTCGACGGGTGGAAACAGGGGTGGGTCCTGCCCGCCACCACCACAGGGGCGACCCTCGTGCTCACCGTGCCCCTCGACGCTCCCTACCGCTGGGCGCTGCTCACCGGACCGCTCGCGCTGCTGCTGGTCCTGCTGCTGTTCCTCGTGCGCGGCAGCCGCGACAGGGCCGGGACCCGAGCGACGTCGTGGCGGGGCCGCGGACTGCTGACGATCGCCGCGACCGCCGGGGTCGGATTCGCGGTGGCCGGACCGGTCGGGCTCGGGCTCACCGCCGGGCTGACCGTCGGCGCCCTGGTGGCCAGCCGCCATCTGGGGGCGGGGAACGCGCGGACCCTGCTGGTCGTCGGCTCCGGGGTGGGGATCGTCGCCGGTGCCGCGCTGCTGGCCCGCGCGCCCTGGCCGGATCCACTCGGCTACGCCGGGGACGGGTGGGGTCCTCAGGTCGCGACGGTGGCCGGACTCGTGTGCGCCGGGTTGGCCGCGAGCTGGCCGTCCGCGGGCCGCCCGCGCGGTGCGCGTCGAGGTGCCAGCCAGCGCCCGGCAGGGACCTCCACCAGCGCGTAACCGGCGGCCGCGACCACCGTCGAGACCACCGCGGTGACCACCCAGACCCGCAGCATCTGTCCGGAGAACATGGGCACCGCGGCGATCTGGAACGCGAAATGCAGCACCAGCACATGCCACAGGAACACGCCGTACGACCACCGGCCCAGCGTGGTGAACAGGGTCGAGCCCAGGACCGCGAAGTGCGGGCCGCCGTCGTCCGGGACCGTGGGGGCCAGTGCGACCGGGGCGAGCAGGCAGAACGCGACCACCGCGCCCAGCGCGGTGCGGGCCGCGAACTCCGGGCCCGCCGGGTGGACGAAGCCCTCGGCGAACCACTGCGGCGCCGTGCTCACGAGGAACGCGGTGGCCGCGACCGCCCACCACCCCCACCGCGCATGCCGGTGACGGGCCAGTGCCGCCGCGCGGCCGGGTGGGGCGCAGGCGAGTTCGGCCAGGATCATCCCCGCCGCGAACCACGACGCGAACGCCGGCGGCAGGATCTGGTCGTTGATCCGCTCGTGCAGGCCGAGGTCGTACCACGGAACGAGCGCCCACGCGAGACTCGCCACCCCCACCCCCGCGATCACCGGGATGCGCCACCGCGCCGCCCGACCGCGTAACCGGGCGAGGGCCCACCACAGCAGGGGCAGCACCAGATAGAAGCTCATCTCCACGGACAACGACCACGCGTGCGTGAGCCCCTCCACCAGGGAATCCGGCACGAACACCTGCGTGAGCGTCAGGTTGGACGTCCATGTGCTGGCCGAGCTGCGGGCGTTCTGGGGGATCAGCAGGAAGACGGCGGCCACCAGGACCAGATAGGCAGGCATGATCCGGACGAGGCGGGAGCGCAGATAGACACGGGCGGACCGCGCCGTACCCGGGGTTGCCCGACGGGCGTGCAGGGCGTGCGCGCGCCACAGGAGGAATCCCGACAGGGCGAAGAATACGGCCACGGACAGGTCGAACCGACCCCAGACCCGGTTGAGGAACGATCCCGTCGAGGCCCCCGTCTGGAACGCGACATGTGTTGTGAGAACAGCGAACGCGGCCACGGCGCGGAGCCCCTCGAGCGCCGGGACGAAGCCCGTCGCGGAAGGGAGAGTTCCGACTCGTTGGTCGGGGGTGCCGAATGCGTTCTTCATCACTGTTAATCTTCTCCTGATGATGGTCCGGTATGGCAGGCGACCCGGGAAGTTACCCGGGCGTAACCCACGGACCGAGGGCGCGACTCCAGGAGGACAACCGATGGCACGACAGAGCAGTTCCGCGGGACGGAGGTCCTCAGTGCCCGCACTGGTCCTCGTCGGGCTCGGCGCATTCTTGATCACTATCGCACTGGCACTCGTGTTCTTCGTGGTGCCCGGCCAGAAGAAGACGCCGTTGGACATCAACTCCACGACGGTCACCGAGGTCGCGCCGGGGGCGGTCCTCGTGGGCAAGGCGCTGGCGGGCAACACCCCCACGGATCTCAACTCAGACCGGCCGGAGTGCCGTCCCGAGGGCGGGGCCGCCGCCGGCGGCGAGGCCGAGGGCGACGCGCCCGAGGGTGAGGCCGCCGAGGCGGAGACCGAGCAGGCGTTTCCGGTCTCGTGCTTCATCGACAACGACATCCCGCTGTACTCGCAGCGTCGTGTCATGGCCGTCGAGCCGTCGGACTCCGACGTCATCACCCTGCAGGCCGCCCAGTCGCTGCTGCGCGAGGACATCGCGGGCGGCGAGGACGTCGAGGCCCTGATCAACGCCACCGTCGACCGTGTGACCGTCGACCGCGTGTCGGCCATGCCGGTCGACGAGGCCACCAGCACCCTGCAGGTCGTGGCCGGCGGTGGCGACGACGCCGCTCCCGCGGGCTTCGCCCGCAACGGGCTGCAGTACAAGTTCCCGTTCGACACCGAGCAGCGCGCGTACGACTACTTCGACGCCAGCACCTTCACCACCAACCCGATCGAGTTCGTCGGGGAGACGAGTGTCGGTGGGATCGAGGCCTACGAGTTCACGCAGGAGCTCGGCCCGATCGACATGTGGTCCTCGATCCGCGACCACTTCGCCTCGATCTCCGACGGCTACGACCCGGCCGTGGAGTCGGTCCTGGCCAGCTACCGCCGCGAGGGCATGACGGCCGGCCAGTGGGGCCTCGAGGGTGACCCGGAGCGCGAGGTCGACATGCGCCGCTTCTACACCAACACCCGCACGGTGTACGTGAACCCGGCCACCGGCCAGATCATCAACGGCAAGGAGGACATCTACCAGTTCTTCGCCGAGGACCAGGACGAGGCCGAAACCTTCTTCAACGACAAGGCCCGCATGGAGGAGGAGAAGTCCGAGCCCACCCGCACGGCCGTCCGCTTCCAGTCCGGTTGGAACGAGGAGACCCAGGACAACACCCTCGCCGGTGCGCAGGAGAGCGCCGACACGCTCAACACCTTCGGCCGCGTCGTCCCGGCCGTGCTGGGCATCCTCGGTCTGCTGTCGCTGATCGGTGGCCTCGTGCTGGGCCTGCGCGGCGGCGGTCGCACCGGCGGACGGACCACCCGGACCCGCGCCTGACCTGTCCGACCCCGCGGCCGCCCGCCTGACCGGGGCGGGGGCCGCACCCGGAGCATCGCCAAGAGCGTTCCGCACACGACACCCGAGTGGGAGTGTGCGGAACGCTCTTCTCGTTGGGTGACGGACCCGCGACCGCCGCGCAGCCGCCGCACAGCCGACCGCGACCGCCGCGCGACCGTCGGGGACACCAGCCGCCCGGCTCCCGCGATCTGTCCCTCGGATCGGGCGCTGCGAACCCGAGGGCGGCCTCGACGATCCCGCTCCGCCGGCCGCTTCGCCTATCGGATCACGCGCCACCTAGCGGATCCCGTAGGTGAGTCGCCAACGGACAGGCGACGTGGCTCGGCTCGAGGGCGCGGCCCGCTCGGCGCCCTCGCCTCAGGCGGGGCGGACGCGGAGCGCCCGCCAGCCGGCGGCGACCGTGGTGAGGGCGACCGCGACGAGCGTCGCGCCCAGGACGCCCTCGACGTCGCGGGGCGCGAACCACACCGCGACGGCGGTGAGCACCAGACCGCACCAGGCGATCGCGGCCTCCACCGTCCGGTCGGAGGCGATGCTCGCCAGCAGGAACGCCTGCAGCACGCTCAGCGTCACGCCCAGGGCGGCGAACGCCCACAGCAGGCCGGCCACGGGCCGGTAGTCCTCGCCGACGACCACCGGCACGAGCGGGGCGGCCGCGGCGGCACCGATCACCACGACGGTACCGATGCCCAGCAGGACGCCCACCGCGGAACGGACCGCGCCCCGGTGCCCCGCCGGATCGGCCATCCGCGGATAGAGCACTGTGCCCACGGCCTGGGGCAGCCAGAACGCGGCCTTGGCGGCGACCGCCCCGAGCGCGTAGCGGCCGGCGTCCTCGGGGGACAGCAGCGCGCGTGCGAGGAGCAGGTCGACGGAGGTCAAGGCCATCATCACGAGCTGCACCTGGCCGGCCGCGAGTACGGCCGCGACGCCGGGTGAGGTCGACGAGGTCCCGGTCGGCGGTCGCCGCGCCTCGGACCCGCGTGTCGAGATCCACGTCGCCACCACCCAGGCCACCGTCACGCCGACGGCCCCGGCCGCGAGCGCGAGCCCCACGCCCCCGCCCGCGGCGAGGACCGCGACGGCGGGCACCACCTTGCCGGCGCCGGCCAGGGCGAGCACTCCACCGAGGGCGCGGAACCGCTCGGCGCCCTGCAGCAGGCCCTGCTCGGTGGTGAGCAGACAGAGCACCGGGCCTGGGGCCAGCGCGGCGGCGGTGGCCGGGAGGGGGGTGTCCAGCAGCAGCGACACCGGGACGACCGCCAGCGCGGCGACCACCGCGACCAGGAGCGCGACGCGCCTGCCGAGCGTCCGCAGCACGTCGTGCGGAACCCCGCGGACGTGTTCGCGGGCGACGACCGCCTGCAGCGCCAGCGACGGCACGGCCACCAGGAGTTGCGCGGACAGCAAGGCGGCGAACGCGCCGTACCCCTCGGGGCCGAGCCACCGGGAGGCCGGAAGGTGCAGCAGGTAGGCGGCGATGTTGGCCAGCATCGAGCCGGCCGTCACCGCTCCCGCGCCGGTCAGGAAGCGCCTGGTGGCGGAGCCGGGTGCTGCCTCGCGCGCCTGATGGTCCACACCGGGAATCGTAGGGGGCCGCCGCGGTGGCCCGGTGGCTGGCCGCCGCCGGGCCGGCCGCGCGGCGGCGGTCGGGCCCGCACGCCGTGCGTGGTGGAATGAGCGCATGTCCTCGGCTCTCGGTTCTCGTCGCGAGATCACGCGACCCGCGGGCCGGGACGCCGTGCGGGATGCGGCGGTCGATGCGGCCGTGGGTGCGGTGGTGACCGCCCTGCTGCTGGCGGGGCTGGCGAGGCCCGGGTTCCCGCTGCTCAGGGATTGGGTGGCCACCCCGTCGCCGCCGCTGTCGGATGCCGCGCTCGGGCTGGGGGAGTCGGCGGCGCGGGCGGTGCCCCAGGACGTGGCGGTGGTGTGGGCGACCCGCGGGCTGCAGGCGGTGGGGTTGCCGGTATGGCCGCTGACCGGCGTGCTCACCGCCGTGTTCTGCATCTGGCTGGCGGTGGCTGCGGGGGCGCTGGTGCGCCGGATCCTGCCCGGCGACGGGGCCGCGGGGCTGCCCGGGCTCTGGCTGCGGCTGCCCGCCGTGGTGGGGGCGGTGTGGAACCCGTTCGTGGTGGAGCGGCTGCTGCAGGGGCACTGGTCGGTGCTGGCCGGGGCGGCGGCGGTGATGTCGATGCCGGTGCTGCTGGCCCCGTCTCGGGCCCTCGGTGGCGCGCTCGGTGGGGCTCCCGGCCGGCGCCGGGTGGCGGCGGCGTGCGCGGCGCTGGCCGCGGCGGGCCTCACGCCGACGGGCTGGGTCCTCGCGGTCGTCGCCGCGGTGGTGTCCCTGGTCAGTGGCGGTGGCGGTGCTAGTGCCGGTGCCGGTTCCGCCGCGCGGCCGGGCCGACGCACCCGGGCGGCGCTGCCGTTGGCCGCCATGGCCGTGGTGACCGCGCTGCCGTGGGTGTTGGCGACCGCGCTCGCCCCGGCCGGGACCGGCACCGCGCCGACCGCCGCCACGGGCGTGAGCGCGTTCGCCGCCCGCGCCGAGCCCGGCATCGGCACCCTCGGGTCCGTCGTCGCCCTGGGCGGTATCTGGAACTCGGAGGCGGTGCCGCCGTCGCGGACGACGTGGTGGACGGCCGCGGCGCTCGTGCTGGTGCTCCTGGTGTGGACACTGGCGGCTCCCGGCCTGTGGCGGGCGCGCCGCGACCCGGTGGTGCGGGCGACGGTGCCCCTGGCGGTCGGGACGTGGCTGCTGGTGGCGGCCGCCGCGACGGGGCCGGGCCTGGTCGTGATAGACGCCTTCGTCTCCGCCGTCCCGGGCGCGGGCCTGCTGCGCGACACCCAGAAGTGCGTCGCGTTGGCGCTCCCGGCGACCGTGCTGGCGCTGGGCTTCGCCGCCCGCGAGCTGGCCGGCCCGGACCCGGCCACCCGTGCACAGGCCACTCGGGCACCGGCCGGGCGACTCCGACCGGCCGGAGCGGGCCTGCTGCTCACCGCGGTGGCCGTCGCCGCCGTGCCCGACGCCCCGACCGCCCTGCGGGACCACCTGCGGCCGGTCGTCTACGGGCAGGACTGGGAGCAGGTGGCGCGGATCGTCGAAGGGAGGCCCGGTGACCTGCTGGTCCTGCCGGCGGGGTCGTTCCGGTCGACGCCGCTGTGGGCCGGTGGCGCGGCGGTGCTCGACCCGGCGCCCCGGTTGCTCGACACCCGTGTGCTGGTGCCCGGCGACCTGGTCGTGGGCGGAGCGGCGGGCGACGATGCCGCGGCGGTGCCGGGCGAGGGCGAGCGCGCGCGGCGGGCGGCGGAGGCGCTGCTGCGCGGGGAGGACCCGCGGGCCCTGGCCGACCTGGGGGTGCGGTGGGTGCTCGACGAGCGCACCTCCGCAGGCCCCCGGGGCGAGTCGGAACGGGTGCTGGCCGGGACGCCGTGGGCACCGACGACGACGAGGTTCGCGGGTCCCGAACTCGTCCTGCACGAGCTGAGCCCGCCGAACGGGCCGGGCGGAGCCGATGCCCGATGGGAGGCGGCCGCCGAGCCCGCCGCCCCGGGCCAGGCCCGCGCGGTGGTGCTGGCGGCGCACGCGGTGTGGCTGCTCACGCTGGCGCTCGGTGGGGCGATCGCGCTCGGCGGGGCGGTCAGCCGCGGGCGCGGTCGGCGTCGCCGGTGACCTCACGGCTGATCACACCGCTCACGCGCCGGCCCTCGGTGACCGCCCGGAGGACCTGCACCATCGCCGATCCGGTGGCGGGCCACGACATCCCCGCGGCCTTGCGGCGGGCGGCCTCACCCATGCGTCCGCACAGGTCGGGGTCGGCGAGCAGGCGGTCGGTGGCCAGGGTCATGGCCGCGACATCGTCCACGAGGACGCCGGTCTCGCCGTCGTCGATCGAGTCGCGTAGTCCCGCCGCGTGGTGGTAGCCGACGGTGGGCACCCCGTGCTGCGCGGCCTCGGACACGGCCAGGCCCCAGCCCTCCTTGCGCGAGGGCATGAGGTGGACGGTGGCGCCGGCGAGGATGCGGTGCTTGGTGGCCTCGTCGACGTGCCCGTGGAACACGACCGAACCCGCGTCCGGGCCGGGGCCCGTGCCGGCACCCGAGCCCGGCGCGGGGACGAGGAGCCCGCGCTCGGCGGCGTACTCACGGAGGCGGTCGGACCACCAGCCACTGCCGATGACGTCCAGCACCAGGTCGGGGCGGCTCGCGCGCAGGGTGGTGACGACGTCGAGGGCGTCCTCGACGTGCTTGTGCGGCACCAGGCGCGACAGCACCACCAGACGGGGGCCGCCGACGCGGGTGGCCGGCCCGCCGGGCTCGATGCCGGCCGGCAGTGGGTCGAGGCCGTTGCGCACCACCGCGATCCGGGCGGGGTCGACGCCGAGCCCGGCGAGCTCGTCGGCGGACGGCAGTGACACGGTGACGTACTGGCTGCGCCGGTGCACCCACGGGGACAGCCGCGACTCGATCCACCAGCCGATCCGCGCGACGAGCCACCCGGCGACCGGCCACTGCTCGCGGTGGATGTGGTGGACCAGGACCACGACGGGCGCCGTGGTCGCCAGGCGGGAGAAGAAGGGGACGCCGTTCTGGGTGTCGACGACGACGTCGGGCCGCCGCAGCGAGCCGAGCGGCCCCAGTCCGACCCTGCCGAACAGGATGGCCAGCAGGGCGCGCGGGTAGACCGTGAAGCGCCCACCGGCCCGGCTGAACGTCACCCCGGACCCGGTCGTGGTGGAGCGGGCCGCACCCCGCGAGCGTGAGGTCCGGTAGATGACGGTGTGCCCGGCGTCGGCGAGGCCGTCGGCGACGTGTTCGAGGTAGCGTTCGCTGCCGCCGCCCTGGGGATGGGTGCTGTCGCGCCAGCACAGCAGCAGGATTCGAGCCACGCGGACACTGTACGCGGGCGGCGGGACCGCCGACGGGGTGGTCAGCGCTGCCGCCGGTATCGTCACCGCCGTGATCACCGACCCGCTCCACCGCTCGACCGCACTGCGTTCGGTGGCCCGCCGCGCCACCCTCGGGCGGTCGCTCGGACTGCTGCGCTCGTTCCCGCTCGAGCAGTCCGACCCGGACGTCTTCTACTCCGGCCTGGCCCACGACACGGTGGAACTGGTGGCCGACCTGTGGGAGCGCTCCGGGGACCGGGCGGCCGAGCCGGGCACCGGGCCGGGCGCCGGCAGGCTGCCGGGGCTCACGGTGCTGGACGTCGGCGGCGGGCCGGGCTACTTCTCCGATGCCTACGCCGCCGAGGGGGCGCGGTACGTGTCGGTCGAGCCGGACGTCGGCGAGATGTCGGCCGCGGGCCTGGACCAGGCGGGCTCGATCCGCGGCAGCGGGATGTCGCTGCCGATCAGGTCGGATGCCGTCGACGTCTGCATCTCGTCCAATGTGGCCGAACACGTCCCCGAGCCCTGGACGATGGCCGAGGAGATGTGCCGCGTCACGCGACCGGGCGGCCTCGTCGTCGTCTCCTACACGCTCTGGTACGGACCCTTCGGCGGCCATGAGATGGGGCTGACCCACTACCTCGGCGGCGAGCGGGCACGGCGGATGTACGAGCGGCGCCACGGCCGCCCGCCGAAGAACGTCTACGGGGAATCGCTGTTCGAGGTGGGGTGCGCCGAGGGGCTCGAGTGGGCGCGCAGCACGTCCTCGGGCGAGCTGCTGGCGGCGTTCCCGCGCTACCACCCGCGGTGGGCGTGGTGGCTGGTGCGGGTGCCCGGCGTCCGCGAGGCGCTCGTGTCCAATCTGGTTCTGGTGTTGCGGGCTGAGTAGGCACCCACGCCGCGGCGGACCCTCGACTACAGTGAGGTGGAACACGTTCTTGTTTTCTACCTCCCGGAGGTCCTCCCGTGGTCGTCGTCCATGACAAGCTCTTCTCCGGCACCCGCTGGACCGATCCCATCACCACCGGCGTCCTCGAGGTGACCTCGCCGGCCACCAACGCCGTCGTGGGCCGGGTCGCCGAGACCACCACCGAGGACCTGGACGAGATGGTCAGCCAGGCGCGCGACTCGTTCGAGTCCGGCGTGTGGCGCTCCACCCCGCCCGCCGAGCGCGGCGCCCTGCTGGCACGCGTGGCCGACATGCTCGAGGAGCGCCAGGCAGAGGTGTGCCAGATCCTCTCCGACGAGATGGGCACCCCGCCCGGCACCGCCGCCATGATCCAGGTGACGCCGACCCTGGGCGTGCTGCGCTACTACGCCCGCCTGGCCGAGACCTTCCCGTGGTCCGAGGTGCGCCACGGCGACTTCGGCGCCTCCGTGGTCACCCGCCAGCCCGTCGGCGTCGTCGCCGCCATCACGGCGTGGAACGTCCCGCTCTACCTCAACACCGCCAAGCTGGCGCCCGCGTTGCTGTCCGGCAGTTCGGTGATCCTCAAGCCGTCCTCGGCCACGCCGCTGTCCGCGCTGTGGCTGGCCGACCTGTTCCGTGAGGCCGGGCTGCCCGAGGGTGTGCTGTCCGTGGTCACCGGCCCCAGCTCGGTGGGCGACCACCTCGTCTCCCACGTGGACGTCGACAAGATCTCGTTCACCGGCTCCACCGGCGTGGGCAAGCACATCGCCGGGATCGCCGCCCAGAGCCTCAAGCGGTGCTCGCTGGAGCTGGGTGGCAAGAGCGCCGCCATCGTGCTCGAGGACGCGGACATCGCCGCGCACGCCGGCACCATGGTGTTCTCCGCGCTCATGAACTCCGGCCAGGCGTGTGTGTCGCAGAACCGCATCCTCGCGCCGCGGTCGAAGTACGACGAGGTCGTCGATGCGCTGGTCGAGAACGTCAAGGCCATGCCCGTGGGTGACCCGGCCGACGACGGCACCGCCTTCGGCCCGCTGGCCAACCACAAGCAGAAGCAGTCCGTCGAGGGCTACATCCGCAAGGGTGTCGAGGAGGGCGCGACCATCGCCTACGGCGGCGGGAAGGTCGAGGGCCTGCCCGAGGGGGTCGCCGAGGGCGCCTACGTCCAGCCGACCGTGTTCCGGGACGTCGACAACTCCATGACGATCGCCCAGGAGGAGATCTTCGGGCCGGTCCTGCAGGTCATCGCGTACGACACGGTCGACGAGGCCGTGCAGATCGCCAACGACTCCGAGTTCGGCCTCGCCGGCGCGGTGTACTCCGCCGACCCCGACGCCGCGCTCGCCGTGGCGCAGCGGGTGCGCACCGGCACGATGGGCATCAACTGGTACGCCTTCGACCCGAGCGCGCCCTTCGGCGGATTCAAGAATTCGGGCCTGGGCCGCGAGAACGGCCCCGAGGGGCTGGACGCCTACTGCGAGCTGCAGAGTGTCCTCATGCCGTTCGGCTGGGAGCCCACCGAGGGCTGAACCCCGCCGCCCGGCTGACGGCCCCCACTCCAGGGTGGGGGCCGTCAGCCGTCGAACAGGCCGCCCAGTTCGCGCACCGTGTCGTCGAACAGGGCCAGCGGGTCGCACTCCCGCCCCTCGAGCTCCTCACGGGCGAAGGACTTCCACGCCACACGCCAGGCCATGGTCACGACCTCGGCCACGACGAGCGACTGCAGGTGGCCCAGGGCCCCCCGCTCCTGCAGGGCGGCGCCGAGGGACTCCACCAGGGCGCGCTCCTGCTGCGCCACCACCTGCAGCAGGTCCGGTTCCCGTATCAGCAGGCGGGAGACCCTGCGGAAGACGCGCCTCTCCACCTCGGAGGCGAACACCTCGCGGCTCGCGGCGAGGAGGTCGGCGAGGATCCCGGCCGGGTCGGAGCGAGCGCTCTCCACCGCCACCAAGGCATCGATCAATCCCTGTTGCCCGGGCATCAACGCGTGCACCTTCGAGGTGTAGTACCGGAAGACCGTTCGCTCGGAGATCCCCACCCGCGCGGCGATGTCGGCGACCGTGGTGGAGTCCAGCCCGTTCTGCTCGACCAGGTCGAGGGCCGCGCGCTGGATGTCGCGCAGCATCCGGGCGCGGTGATCGTCGCGGATTCCCACGGCGCTCGACCTCCTGATCATTAGTTGTGTCACACTCTGTCACCTTCAGCTTACCGATTCTGTCAGTGAGTGACATGATTCGCCGATGACGACTATCGCCGAGGGCGAGGCCGCTCCGCCAGCCCCGCCGACCTCCGCCCCGCCGACCCTGCCCCGCCGACAGCTCACCGGCATCATCGGGTCGCTCGCCCTGGGCGCGTTCCTGATGATCCTCAACGAGACGGTCCTGACGGTGGCGTTGCCGTCGATCATGGCCGACTACGGGATCTCCGCCGCGACCGGACAGTGGCTCACCACCGGGTTCCTGCTCACGATGGCCGTGGTGATCCCCACCACCGGCTTCCTGCTCCAGCGCTTCGGGATACGCGCCCTGTTCATCGCCGC
This sequence comes from Dietzia sp. IBK-p2-16D, assembly GCF_057773085.1. Taxonomy (NCBI): domain Bacteria; kingdom Bacillati; phylum Actinomycetota; class Actinomycetes; order Mycobacteriales; family Dietziaceae; genus Dietzia; species Dietzia sp. IBK-p2-16D. The sequence continues at coordinate 521,356 of NZ_JBYMTL010000002.1, forward strand.
TCTGGTCAGCTTCCTGGTGGGCACCGTGCTCGCGATCGTCGCCCCGGTCTTCGGCGTCCTGCTGGCCGCCCGTGTCCTGCAGGCCGTCGGCACCGCGATCCTCATGCCGCTGCTCATGAACACCACCCTGACCCTGGTCCCGCTGCAGCACCGGGGCACGGTCATGGGCCTGAACTCCATCGTGATCGCGGTCGGCCCGGCCATCGGCCCCACCGTCTCCGGCATCGTCGTCAACACGGCGTCCTGGCACTGGATCTTCGTCGGCATGACCCCTCTGGCCGTGCTCATCCTCGTCCTGGGCATCGTCTTCATCAAGATCCCCACCGCCACGCGCAGGGCGCCCCTCGACGTGCCGTCCGTGGTCCTGTCGGTCCTCGCGTTCGGCGGGCTCGTCTATTCGATCTCGATCTTCGGGGACGTGCTCAGCGAGCCCCTGATGCCGCTGGCCAGCGCCGCGGTGGGTCTCGTGGCGCTCGCACTGTTCATCTCCCGGCAGATCGGGCTGGCCCGCACCGGGGGCGAACTGCTCGACCCGGCCCCGTTCAGGAACCGCACCTTCTCGCTGAGCGTCGTCATGATCATGATCGCCATGGGCACCCTGCTCGGCACGGTGGTCATCCTGCCGATCCTCCTCCAGAACGGGAGCGGCCTGAGCGCGCTGACCATCGGACTCATGCTGCTGCCCGGTGGCCTCGTGCAGGTCGCTGTGGGCCCGGTCTTCGGACGGGTCTTCGACCGCCACGGCCCGCGGCCGGTGCTCATCCCGGGCGCCCTCCTGCTGGCCCTGGGGCAGTGGCTGTTCACCACCATCCACCCGGAGACGGCGCTCGGGTTGATGGTCGCCTACCACACGATCTTCTGCACGGGCCTCGCCATGCTCATGACGGGCCTGCTCTCCGCGGCGTTGAGCGATGTCCCCCGGGAGCTCTACGGCCACGGCTCGGCGATCTTCAACACGGCCCAGCAACTCGGCGGCGCGATCGGCACCACGATCTTCGTCACCGTCATGAGCACGGTCGCCCTGGGGCGGACCGGCGACGGGGCGCGACTGGTCGACGGGCTGTTCGGCGGGGCGCGCACCGCGTTCCTCGCGGGCGGGATCCTCGCGACGGTCGCGGTCGTCTGCTCGCTGTTCGTCAAGGCCGCCCCGCAGCGCCACTGACCACACCCGCCGGCCCACCAGCCACGAGAAGACCCCCGGCCGCGACCGGGGGTCTTCTCGTGCGGGACGGGCCGGCGCCGGGCCGACCGGCCTGGGTCACTCCACGCGGTAGCCGACGCCGCGGACGGTCTGGACCTTGTTCTCGCCGATCTTGCGGCGCAGCGAACGGATGTAGACGTTGACGATGTTGGAGCCCGGGTCGAAGTCCATGCCCCAGACGCTCTCGAGCAGCTGCTCGCGGCTGATGGTCTCACCCTTGTTCCGCAGCAGCATCTCCAGCAGCGAGTACTCGCGGTTGGTCAGCTCCTGGATGCGGCCGTCCACCTCGACACGGCGGGTGCGGATGTCCAGGCGCATCCCTGCGTGCTCGAGAATGCCCGGGTCCTCGGACGCCTCGTGCTCACGCAGCCGGAGGCGGATGCGGGCGAGCAGCTCGGGAACGCGGAAGGGCTTGACCATGTAGTCGTTGGCGCCGGAGTCCAACCCCTCGACGGTGTTCGCGACGCTGTCACGGGCCGTCAGGATGATGACGGGTGCGGCGAACCCGCGGTCACGGGCCTCGCGGAGGATGGTCAGCCCATCCGTGTCCGGCAGTCCGATGTCGAGCAGCATCAGGTCGATGTCGGAGATGGTCGACAGGATCGCCCGGGCGCTCTCCCCGTCCACCGCCTCGAGCGCGGTGTACTCCGCGCCGCCGAGTGCCTTCACCAACACCGAGCGGATGAGGTCATCATCCTCCACGACGAGAACATTCGTCATGCATCCTCCTTCTCCGACCCCGGAGTATTCCACGCGGGGACACCAGTTGGTCGCTGCGCGGGACCGTGTTGGCCCTTTCTTGGACGGACCGCGTCCGGGTCAGGACCTGCCGTGGTCGGCCGGATGCGACCCGAGGTCGTCCGTGACGCCGCGGGAGCGCTTCTCGGGTGGTGGCGCGATGAAGGGGACGACGATGCAGAACGCCGCGCCCCCACCCTCGGCGTTGAACGCGAAGGCACGGCCCCCGTGGGCCTTGGCGATGGTGGAGACGATGGCCAGTCCCAGACCGGTCCCTCCGCGGCCGTCGCGTAGTTGCCCACGCGCGGTGTGGAACCGCTGGAAGATACTCTCCTCCTCCCCGGGAGGGATGCCGGCGCCGTGATCGCGGACCCACCACAGCAGGCGACGGCGGTAGGCCTCCCGTTTTGGGGCCGGGGAGACGGGACCCGCCGCGAACCCTTCCGGCACGGTGGGGTCCCCCGGCTCGATGATGCGGCACCCGATCTCGATGGTGTCGCCGGACTCCGTGAAGCGGACCGCGTTGGAGCAGAACTGCATGAGGGCCTGGGTGATCCGGTGTTGGTCCAACCGGGCCACCCCCTCGGCGTAGGGGAGCACCCGCCAGTCGCGGTCGGCGACCACCTCGATCTTCGCCTCGACGTCCAGAACGAGTTCCGCGACATCGGTGGGGACGGTCTGGAGGAAGTCGGGCCGGTCGGCCCGGGCGAGGGTGAGCAGATCCTCCACGATGCGGGTCATCCGCGACAGCTCGTCCTGCATGAGGCGGGTGGCCTCGGCGCGACCCTCGGGATCGTCGGGCATGAGGTCGAGGTTGCCCTGCACGACGGTCAGCGGGGTGCGCAGTTCGTGTCCGGCGTCGTCGAGGAACTCCCGCTGGGTCCGGTAGGCCTCCTCGACGCGTTGGAGCATGGCGTTGACAGTGTCGGCGAGGGAGACGATCTCGTCCGGACCGTCGGAGGGGACCCGCCTCGACAGGTCCGCGGCGGAGATCGTCTCCGCCGCCTCCCGGATGCGGCGCACCGGGACGAGCATCCGACCGGCGATCCACCAGGCCAACACCGCGCTGACGACCATGCCGCCGGCGCTGGCCCAGCGCATGTAGAAGACCACTCGCCGGGTCTCCTCATGGGTGCCCCGGTCGTTGACGGCCACGACGATGTTGGCCAGTCCCGCGGGGCTCTCGACGGTGGTCTTGCGCCACCGGACCGAGTCGTCGAGGATTCCCGAACTCTCGGTGGCACCCAGTCCGATCTTCTGGATCTGGGACCTCATCGCCGGCGGGAAGAGCTGGTCCTCGTCGGGCCCGTAGCGGGAGAGCGTGAACTGGGTCCCCGACTCGTTTGCGGTCCCGACCAGTAGTAGTTCTGACGACGGGTACTGCTGGGCCAGGTATGCGCGGATGAGTTGCTCGACGGTGGGGTTCTCCGATTCGAACGACGGCAGGATCCCCGCCGACATGAAGGTGGAGAAGTCGGCGGCCTCGCGGTTGAGCCTGGAGTCCATGACCCGCTCGGTGCTGAGGTTGAGCAACTGGAAGGTGAACACCATCATCGCGGCGAACACCGCGGCCGTGATGAGCGTGATGCCGAGGGTGATGCGCAGTCGTGCGGAGTGCCACCAACGGATCGGGGCCGCCGTCCGGATCGAGGCGTTCACCTCTGCGCCGGGCGGGCGTCGGCAGTCCCCGCGGGGGCCGTATCGCCCGTGGTGGGCGCGCCCGCCACCGCGGTCTCGGTGGTCTCGGCGGGAGTCCCCGCGTCGGGCGGCGTCGTCGCGCGTTCGCCCGGGACGGGAACTGCCGTGAGGGGCAGTCCGCGCACCGGGGCGGCGGCGGGAGTGTCGAGGCCCCCGCGGCCGGCATCGGGCGACCCACCCGCCCCACCGGCATGCGGGGGCCGACCCGTCTTGCCGGCGTGCGGGGGCCGACCCGTCTCGCCGGCGTGCGGGGGCGGGCCGGTCTCGCCGGCATGCGGTGGGGGACCACCCGGCGTGCTGCCTCCTCCCGGCGAGTCGGGGGCCTGCACCGGAGGACGGCCGACGCCGGGTGTCGGCGTGGCGGGGTCGCCGCCGGGCACGTCGTTTCCGGGGCGGTCGTCCCGGTCGCTCCCGGAGTCGGAGCGGGGATCGACGACCACCGGCTGGTCGCCACGTCCGGAACCGGGCTGCGTCGGGGCGCCGTGGGGTGCGTGGACGTCGCTCGGGGCCGGCCCGGTCCGCGCTCCGCCGGTGCCCGCGGTGCCCGCGGTGCCCGCGGTGCCCGCGGTGCCCGCGGTGCCCGCGGTGCCCGCGGTGCCCGCGGTGCCTGCGGGGGCCGCGGGACCGCCGGGCGTGGGAAGCGGTGCCAGGCTCACGGACGGCGCCGTGAGCTGCGCCAGGTACGAGGGGATCGGCGCCGGGACGGGCACGGTGTCCATGCCGTCGATGACCGTGAGATAGGGCTTGGCCCCGTCGATGGCGGTGCCCCCGTCACCCTCGCGGACCAGGGGGGCCTCATCCGTCGCCTCGCCGGTCATCCCGGCGGTGGCGGTCTGCCCGACCGGAGAGGTCGGCGGATCGGAGAGTCCGTAACCCACCACCGTGGCCGCCGCGACCCCGCTCGCCGCGATCGGGAGCGCGATGAGGCCGATCACGCTGGCTCTCATGCCCCTCCTTCCGGGCGGAAACGCTGTGGCCCGCACAGCGAGTAACTGTGACATCAACAAGGGTCGTAGTACAGGGCTTTGCCCAGATTCTAGAGGCGGACGGGCCACACCAGGAAGTGGTGTGGCCCGTCCGCATGGGTTTCGCTGCAGGTAGAGGCGTCAGCCCAGCCGCTCCTTGAGGGCGGCGAACTGCTCGTGGACCTCGGTCGGCACCTTGGGGCCGCAGAACTCGAGCCACTCGGTGATGAGCGGCAGCTCCCGACGCCACTCCTCGGGATCCACGGCCAGCGCGGCCTCGAGATCCTCGAGCGGGGTGTCGAGGCCGGTCATGTCGATGTCGGCCGCACGGGCGGTGAGGCCGGCGGCGGTCTCCTCGCCCTCGACGCGACCCTCGATACGATCCACGACCCACTTGAGGACACGGCTGTTCTCGCCGAAGCCCGGCCACAGGAAGCGGCCGTCCGCGCCCTTACGGAACCAGTTGACCAGGAAGATCTTGGGCATCTTGTCGCCACCGCGGGCGCCCATGTCGACCCAGTGCTGGAAGTAGTCGCCGACGTTGTAGCCGACGAACGGCAGCATGGCCATCGGATCGCGGCGCACGGCCCCGACCTTGCCCTCGGCGGCGGCGGTCTGCCCGGAGGACAGGGTCGCGCCGATGTAGACGCCGTGGTTCCACGAGTACGCCTCGCTGACCAGCGGGACGGTGTCGGCCCGGCGGCCACCGAACAGGATCGCCGAGATCGGCACACCCTCGGGGGAGTTGAACTCGGGCGCGGTGACCGGGCACTGGTTGATCGGCACGCAGTAGCGCGAGTTGGGGTGCGCGGCGTTGCCGGCCTTCCCGTCGCCCTCGGGGGTCCAGTCGTTGCCCAGCCAGTCGATGAGGTGGTCCGGGGTGCCCTCGAGGTCCTCCCACCACACGTCACCGTCGTCGGTCAGCGCGACGTTGGTGTAGATCGCGTTGCCCGGCTCCAGGGTCTTCATGGCGTTGGGGTTGGACGAGTAGTTGGTGCCGGGGGCCACGCCGAAGAAGCCGTACTCCGGGTTGACCGCGTACAGCCGACCGTCGGCTCCGAAGCGCATCCACGCGATGTCGTCGCCCACGACCTCGGCGCGCCAGCCCTCGATGGTCGGCTGCAGCATCGCCAGGTTGGTCTTGCCGCAGGCGGACGGGAAGGCGGCGGCGATGAAGTGCACCTCGTCGGTGGGCGAGATGAGCTTGAGGATGAGCATGTGCTCGGCCATCCAGCCCTCGTCGCGGGCCATGGCGGAGGCGATGCGCAGCGCGAAGCACTTCTTGCCCAGCAGGGCGTTGCCGCCGTACCCGGAGCCGTAGGACCAGATCTCCCGGGTCTCCGGGAAGTGGGTGATGTACTTCTCCTCGTTGCACGGCCAGGGCACGTCCTGCTCGCCCTCGGCGAGCGGCGCGCCCACGGAGTGCAGTCCCTTGACGTACTCGCCGTCCGTGCCGATCTTGGCCAGGGCCGCAGCGCCCATGCGGGTCATGATCTTCATCGAGACCACGACGTACGCCGAGTCGGTCAGCTCGATGCCGAGCTTGGGATCCTCCGCCTCGAGCGGGCCCATGCAGTACGGCACGACGTACATCGTGCGACCACGCATGCTGCCGCGGAACAGGTCGGTCATCTGGGCGCGCATCTCGGCCGGGTCGCGCCAGTTGTTGGTCGGGCCGGCACCCTCCTCGGTCTCCGAGCAGATGAAGGTCCGCGACTCGACGCGGGCGACGTCCTTCGGGTCGGACTGGGCCAGGAAGGAGTTGGGCTTCTTCTGCTCGTTGAGCTTGACGAAGGTCCCGGCCTCCACCATCTCGGAGGTGAGGCGATCCCATTCCGCATCGGAGCCGTCGGCGAACACGACCCGGTCCGGCTGGGTGAGCTCGGCGACCTCGGCGATCCACGCGAGCATCTCCGCGTGATCGGTTGGTGCCTGCCCCTCGAGGCCGGGAATGGTGGTGGTGGTCATCACAGCTCCTCGCGCGTGGTGCATGGTGTTAGTCACAGAGTATCGTCAAGCGTTATCGGGTGCTGACTCCCAGCCCCCTTTGCACACCCAGAGGTGAGGAAACCCTCAGGTCGCCGGTGGGGTGTCGTGTGCCGCACCTCAGATGTGGCCGTGGTCGATGCGCTCCCAGCGGGCGGGAGCGGCGGCACCGCCGGTCGTGTCGTCACGGGCCTCGTTGGTGAACCCCCCGAAGGGCACTCCCTCCGTCGGGTTCGCCAGCCGCCACGAGTCATAGCTGCCGTCGAACCGCACGGTCGAGACGTGGTCGACGGTGCCGTCCCCGTCAGCGTCCGTGTAGACGGTCAGGCCCCGGTCGTCGCCGAGCGTCACCGCCTCCATGAAGCCGTCGCCGTCGAGGTCGGCCTCGGGGGAGCCGAGGTCGAGGACATCCTCCCCCACGGGCACGTGCAGTCCCAGGGACGAGGGCTCGGCCAGCGGGGCGTCCTGGAGTCCGCACACGTCGGGCGCCGGGTGGTGGTCGAAGGGGTCCGCGCCGAACAACGGGTCGGTCATGAGGGGCTCCCTGTGGTGGGCACGGTCGGTGGGGGCGGAGTCGCTGCGACCCGGCCGGCCCGGGCGGCGCGGATGCGCCGTTCGAGATCGGCCACCCGGGGGCCGGGGTCGTGGACGAACCCGTCGGTGATGGTCGCCTCGGCGGCGAGGATCCTCGAGCCGAGGGACTGCTCGGCCTCGGACCTCAGGGCCGCGAGCCGGTCCGCCACCGCCGCGATGGAATGGGTGCGCAGCGCCTGCGTCCGGCGGACCGTGACGGTGATCCATCCCAGCACCAGCCCGCACAACAGCGCGAGCGGGACGACCACGGCCGCGAGCCCGGGGATCTCGGCGAGCGGGGACAGCAGCATGCGCCCCACCCCGGTCCCGCCGGCGGCGCCCATCACCATGACGAGCAGTTCCTCCCCGGTGTTCCGGGGCGGGCGGCCCGGGGCGATGCCGCTGGTGGGGACGGGTATGCGGGGGCCAGCCGGTGCGGCGGAGCCGAGGTGCCGGGCGACGAGGGCCTCGGCCCGCCGATCCGCGCGGGCGAAGGCCCCCGCCACCGCGGCGTCGGCGTCGGCGGCCAGCTGGAGGACCAGGTCGTCGACACGGGCGCGGGGCGCGGCCGCGAGTTCCTCGCGGGCCCGCCCGCCGAGGTCGCGCACCGACCGGTGCAGATCCTGGACGACGTGCATCCGCAACGCCTGCACGTCCTGACGCAGGGCCTGGGAGCGAGTGGTGATGGCCTCCGTGCGGCGGGCGAGGAGCCAGTCGACGGTCGCCACGCCCGGATCGGCCGCAGGCCCGGCGTCGGGCACGGCGCGCGCCGGTCGGGGGCGGCGCACGGCGGAGATCAGGTCGGCGAGCAGAGCGGCGGGGGCGCCGGGCCGGCCGTCGACGACGACGTGGACCGGTGCGGTCACGCCCGCGTCCGCCAGGCGCCGGGTGGTGACGTCGACCGTCTCCGCCAGGACCTCGGCGCCGCACTGGTCGGCTCGCCCGGCCAGGGCGACGGCCATCGGCAGGCGGGCGGCCACGCCGCGGGCGACCTCGACGTCGTCGGGACGTACCGGGCACACGGCGTCGACGACGAGGACCGCGGCGTCGGGACGGTCCTCGGGTGCGGCGTCGACGAGCACGCGGATACGGGGTCCGTCCCCGCAGGCGGGGGACGCGGTGGAGAGCGCCCGCGCGACGGCGGGTGCGGCGGAGTCCCGCGCTCCCAGGACCGCGATCGTCAGCCCGCGGGACGGGGGATCGCCGGCGGGGACGTCACGGGGCGGGGCTGTCGCGGCGGTCACGACGGATCCGGTCCGGTGAGCGCACACAGGGCGGCCTCGGCGAGGTCTCCCACCTCGTCGTGGACCGCGAGTCGCTCCAGCTCCGCCTCGAGACGGGCCACGCGGACGGTCGCCAGGGTCTCCAGGGCGCGGTCGACGAAGGACACGACGCGATCGACCGACCGGTGCTCCGGCTCCCGCGCGTCCACGGCGGGCAGCCCACGGGCCCACCGTGGCGGGACCTCGTCGTCGTCACGGTCGTGGCCGCGGTCGCGGTCGCCGCCGTCGCTATCGCCGACGCCCGTCGCCACCACCAGTAGGGCGTGGCGGCGCGGGCGCCGCGCCCACGCCTCCTCATGACGGCAGGGCGCGGTGCGCAGGCACAGGATCTCCACGTCGGGCGCGGCGGCGGCCGGGGCGCCGGGCGCGGCGAGCACGTCCAGGTCGTCGATCTGCGCGCGCCACCCGCGACGCGCCCGCAGCGCGGCGGCGAGGGTGCGCCGCCCCGATCCGAGTCCGCCACGGATGCGGATGTCGACGGGAGCGTCGAATCGCGCCAGTGCGGCCTCCACCGGGCCGCACCCGTCCGGGTCGATCGCGGTGTCGGTCGACCCCGCGGACCGTTCCCGCGCGGAACCGACCAGGCGCCGGACCCGCGCGGCGGGATCCGGTCTCTCGGGGCGCACCGGGCCCCGGGGCTCGGTGTCACGCGTCACGGTCGGCACGCGATCATCGTGACGCGGTGCCCTGCCCGCGGCAAGACCTTCCCCCAGGCAGGGTCACCCGCGCGGCGCTGTGGGCGGCCCCGTGGGGAGGACGGGCGCGCCGATCGGATTCGTAACCCGACCACGGATTACGGGATGATGGCCCGGTGAACCAGAGCGAGAACCCCGCCCCGGCGGCCGACGGGACCCCTGACGACGGTGCGACTCCTGACGGCGGTGCGACTCCTGACGGCAGTGCGACCCCTGACGACGGTGCGACCCCCGACGACAGCGCCCGCCTGTTCCCCCGGGTGACGGCCTACCGGTTCCGGCGCGGAACACTGCGGCCGGGGCAGCAGCGCAACTGGGAGGAGCACTGGCCGACCTACGGGCGCAACGTCTCCGACGAGATCGTGGACCCGGGGAAGATGTTCGGCCGCACGGCTCCACTGATCGTGGAGATCGGGTCCGGGACCGGGACCTCGACCGCCGCGATGGCCGCCGCCGAGCCGGACGTCGACGTGATCGCCGTGGAGGTCTACCAGCCGGGACTGGCCCAGCTGCTGGGGATGATCCTGCGCGAGGGGCTCGAGAACGTCCGCATGATCCGCGGTGACGGCGTGGACGTGCTCACCAACATGATCGCGCCGGCGAGCCTGACGGGGGTCCGCGTGTTCTTCCCCGATCCCTGGCCCAAGGCCCGCCACCACAAGCGGCGGCTGTTGCAGTCCGGGACCTTCGAGCTCATCGCCTCGCGTCTGGCGCCGGGCGGCATGCTCCACGTGGCCACCGACCATGCCGACTACGCCGAATGGATCGGCGAGACCGGCGACGCCGAGCCGGCGCTGGCCCGGCTGGACCCCGCGACAGACCTCGGGCACGTACCGTTCAGTCTGGACAGACCCGTGACGAAGTTCGAGGGCAAGGGGCTGCAGGAGGAGCGAGTGATCAACGAATTCCTCTGGCGTCGTCAGAACTGACGCCCCTTTTTTTTCCAGCCCCCCGACGACGACAACCGAGGCGGACGCGATGACCCCCCCAGATGAGATGCGCAACCACGACACGGCGGACGTGGTCACGCCCGACGGCCCGGGAGTGGTGCTCCTGGTGTGGGACGCACCCAACGTGGACATGGGGCTGGGCTCCATCCTCGGTGGCCGACCCACCGCGGTGTACCGCCCGCGGTTCGACGCGCTCGGCCGCTGGCTGCTCGGGTACACCGCGGACCTGTCCCTGCAGACCGAGGACACCCTCGAGGCCGAGGCGACGGTCTTCACCAACATCGTCCAGGGCACCTCGGACAACGTCCGACCGTGGGTCGAGGCACTGCGCAACGTCGGCTTCGCCGTGTTCGCCAAGCCCAAGACCAGCGACGACTCCGATGTCGACGAGGACATGCTGCAGCACATCGACCTGCGCGCCGCCTCCGGGCGCCTCGCGGGTGTGGTGGTGGCCTCGGCCGACGGCCAGGCGTTCCGCGAGCCGCTGGAGGACCTGGCCCGCGATATCCCGGTCTCGGTGATCGGGTTCCGTGAGCACGCCACCTGGGCCGTCCAGCACGACACCATCACGTTCCTCGACCTCGAGGACATCCCCGGTGTGTTCCGCGAGCCGCTGCCCCGGGTCAGCCTCGAGAACCTGCCCGACGAGGGCGCCTGGCTGCAGCCGCTGCGGCCGCTCACGGCCCTGCTCACCTCGCGCTAGGAGTTCCCCGGTGTTCAACTCACTCGGGCGGTTCGTCGCCCACCGCCGCGTGCTGGTCCTGGTGTGCTCGGTTCTGGTCATGGCGTTCATCAGCCTCGCCGGAACCGCGTTCGGCAACCCGTTCGGTCAGGGTGGCTTCGAGGACCCCGAGAGCGGGTGGGCGACCGCCGAACAACTCGAGCAGGAGGCATACGGGCGCGACGCGCTCGGCGACGTCGTGGTGTCGTACCACGCCCCCGAGGGCACCTCGGTCGACGATCCGGCCTTCCAGGACCCGATCCGCGAGTCGCTCGAGTCGATCCGCACCGAGTTCCCGGACCAGGTCACCGGCGTCACCAGCTTCGTGTTCAACCAGTCCCCGGCCCTGGTCAACCGGGACGAGGGCATCGCCGTGGCCTCCATCCAGATCGCCGGCGAGGACGAGGAGATCCTCGAGAACTTCCGGGTGATCGAGGACCGGATCGCCCTCGACGGCATCCAGACCGACGTCGCGGGCGTCCAGGCCGTCGCCGGAGCCCTGCAGGACGGTATGGACGCGGACCTCGTGCGCGCCGAGCTCATCGCGCTCCCGCTGGTGTTCCTCCTGCTCATCGTGGTGTTCGGCGGAGTCGTGGCCGCGTTCCTGCCGGTCGCGGTGGGGGTCCTGACCATTCTCGGCTCGCTCGGGGCACTGCACCTGCTGTCACTGGTCACGCCCGTGAACTCCTTCGCGCAGAACGTGGTGACGCTGATCGGCCTGGGACTGGCGATCGACTACGGGCTCTTCGTCGTGAGCCGGTTCCGGGAGGAGATGGCCGAGGGCTACCCACCGGACGCCGCCGTGCGCCGGGCGGTGGCGACCGCGGGACGGACCGTGGTGTTCTCGGCCGTCATGGTGGGCGTGACCCTGTCCGGCCTGCTCATCTTCCCGCAGGCCTTCCTCAAGTCCGTCGCCTACGGCGCGATCGCCGCGGTGGTCCTCGCCGCCGTGCTGTCGGTGACCCTCCTGCCGGCGGTGCTGATGCTGCTCGGTCACCGGGTCGACATGCTCGGCATCGCTCGCCTCCAGCGTCACCGCTCCCGCGAGCAGGTCGAGAACGGACTGTTCGGCCGCGTCGCCGACTTCTCCATGAAGCGACCGGTGGCCGTGGCCATCCCGGTCGTCGTGGTGCTGGTCGCGCTCATCATCCCGTTCTCCGGCGTGAAGTTCGGCGGCATCAACGAGACCTACCTCCCGCCGGACAACACCACGCGCGTCGCGCAGGAGCAGTACGACGAGAACTTCCCCGGCACCCGCACCGACCCGGTCAAACTCGTGGTGATCGGCTCCGATGGCGGCACCCTGTCGCAGATCCGCTCGGCGGCCAACGAGGCGCCGGGTCTGACCGGCCCGTTCCAGTTCGCCCGCTCGGGTGAGCAGGACGCACAGGGACGCGACGTGGTGGTGCTGCAGACCGGCGTGATCGACCGGAACGCGGCCGCCGACACCGTCGACTACCTGCAGTCGTTCCCGATCCCCGACGGCACCGAAGTCTACGTCGGCGGTAACCCGGCCATGGAGCGCGATTCCGTCGACGCCCTGGTCGACGGCCTGCCGTGGTTCGTGCTCTACGTCCTGCTGGCCACCACGATCCTGATGTTCCTGGCGTTCGGGTCACTGGTGCTGCCGATCAAGGCCGCGATCATGAACCTGCTCGGCCTGGGCGCCACCCTCGGCATCCTCACCTGGATCTTCGTCGACGGGCACCTGTCCGGGCTGCTCGGCTTCACGCCCGGCCCGCTCACCTCCCCGGTCGTGGTGCTGCTCATGGCGATCATCTACGGGCTGTCCACCGACTACGAGGTCTTCCTGGTCTCGCGGATGGTGGAGGCCCGTTCACGCGGCGCCCGCACGGCGGAGGCGATCCGCAGCGGCGTCGCCAACACGGGCCGGATCATCACCTCGGCCGCGCTCATCCTCATCGTGGTGACCGGCGCGTTCGCGTTCTCCGAGATCGTGATGATGAAGTACATCGCGTTCGGCATGATCGCGGCGCTCATCATCGACGCCACCGTCATCCGCATGCTGCTCGTACCGGCGGTGATGCAGATGCTCGGGACCGACAACTGGTGGGCGCCGAAGTGGATGAAGCGCGTCCAGGAGCGGATCGGCCTGGGCGAGGCGGAGATCGACGACGAGCCCGAGCTGCTCACCGGCCGACCCGCCACCACCGGCGCGGCCGAACCGGCACGGGCCGAGGTCCACGGAACGTCGCCGCTGTCCGCGGGGTCCGCGCAGGCCGAGGCCGACGGACCCGCCACCGCGATCGGTGTGCTCGAACGCGAGCCGGACGCTGGGTTCGAGCCGGACGCTGACGTCGAGCCGGACGCTGACGTCGAACCGGAGTCGGAGTTCGAGCCGGTCTACGACACCGAGTACGACGAGGAGCCCGACCCGGCCGACGAGGGCAGGATCCCCGCCTCGGAGCTGATCGCCCGCCTGATGCGGGAACGTCAGCAGGGACGCGACGCGTGACGCCCGCCCGGCCCCCTCGGTGTGGGGCCTGGGCGGGGTCCGGTGCTCTGGTTATGGTGAGTCGATGACGGGGACGCGGGGCGCTGCGACGCGGCGTCGAATCCGGATGGTCCTGGGCAACCCGTGGTTCAAGGCCATCGCGACCCTGGCTGTCCTCGGTTTGGTCCTCTACTGGCTCCGGGGCCAGATGCCGTTCTTCGCCGAGGGGTTCGAGGCCGTCACCAGCCCGCACTGGGGCTGGGTCGCCGCCGCGCTCGTGTTCGCCTATCTGTCGATGTCGAGCTACGGCTCGGTGCAGAAGCTGCTGTTGCAGTCCGCGGGCGTCGACGTGGGGTACTGGGCGAGCGTCGGGCTGATCTTCTCCGCCAACGCGTTCTCCACGAGCATTCCCGGCGGGCAGGTCTTCGGCACCACCCTGACCTACCGCAAGACCCGGCAGTGGGGCGCGACGCGCGTCGTCGCTTCGTGGCAGCTGGTCATCTCCGGGGTGCTGTCGACCGTCGGCATCGTGCTGCTGGCGTTGCTCGGCTTCTTCCTGGTGGGCTCGGTGTCCAACCCGTTCCTGCTGGTGCTCTCCGCGCTGGGCCTGGTGGGGATCGTCGTGGTGGTCCAGTGGGCCGCCCGCAACCCGGACCGGATCGAGGGGTCGCTGCTGTCGATCCTCGAATGGGTCAACGCCCGCCGCCGCAAGCCCGCCGACCACGGTGCCGCCGCGGTGCGCAAGGTCGTGGAACAGGCCGAGGCCGTCGACCTGACCAAGACCCAGCTGTCCAAGGCCTTCGCCTTCTCGCTGCTCAACTGGGTCGCCGACATCGGCTGCCTGTGGGCGGCGGCCAACGCGGTCGGGGCCCAGCACAGCATCGGCGGCCTGTGCATCGCCTACGTGACCGGCAAGATCGTGGCCAGCGCGCCCATCACGCCCGGTGGGCTCGGGACCGTGGAGTTCGCGCTCATCACGACCCTGACCGCGGGCGGGCTCGGCGCGCATCAGGCGTTCGCGACGGTGTTCGTCTACCGCATCGCCAGCTTCGTGCTGGTCGCCCTGGCCGGCTGGGTGGTCTTCTTCCTCTTCTACCGGGGTGCCGTGGACGTCGACCCCGATGCGGACCCGGCCGAGGACGACGGTCCGGGGGAGAAGACCTCGTCGTCGTCGCCCTCGTCGTCCCCCTCGGCGGCGTATCCCGCGGCGCCGCGTGAGACCGTCGCGGCGGCCCCGCCGGCCGGGCTCTCGGCGATGTGGCCGCTCAGGGGCACGCCGTGGCGCCCCCACGTGCCCCACGACTCAGGCCCCATCCCACTGTTGCGCGTGCGTGAGGACGGCGTCGTGGACGACGAGGCGGGCGACGCCTCCTGCTCGGTCAGCAACGGCGACAGCGATCCACGCGATGAGAAGGAGCGGTGAGCCCGTGGCCCTACCGGTGATGGTCCTGGTCGACGCGGTGCTGGTGGTGGTGTTCTCGACCTTCGGCCGGGGAGCGCACTCCGAGGGGCTCGGCGCGGCTCAGGTGTGGGGCACGGCGTGGCCGTTCCTCATCGGGCTGGCCGTGGGGTGGCTGATCCTGCTGGCGACCCGCCGTGCTCCCGCGGCCACGGGGTCGGGTGTGCTGCTGTGGCTGTCGACGCTCGTGGTGGGCATGGTCATCCGCGGGCTGGGCGACGGGCGCGTGCCGCACTGGAGCTTCATCATCGTGGCGGGCGTCGTCACCGCCGTGTTCCTCGTCGGGTGGCGCGCGGTCCGGGCCGCGGTGCTACGGCGACGCGGGTCCGCACCGCGCTAGCAGAGCCCGGGTGGCGAGCCGTCCGGGCGGGGCTCGGGCGGGGGTCAGGCGAGCGTCAGGCGAGCGTCAGGCGAGGGTCAGCGCATCCCCGGCGGCAGTTGTGCCACGACCTCGCGGGGCACCTCGATGGTGTCCGGGAGCCGCACCCCGTCCGGGGTCGGCAGGTCGCGCGGGACCGCGACGGTGAACGGCTCGACGGGCACGGGCACCTCCGGCGGGATCCCGGCGGGCGCCTCGACGATCGGGCCGTCGGCGATCGGCGCGGGAGCAGGCTCGGGAACGGGCTCCGGCGCGGGTGCGGGTGCGGGTGCGGGTTCGACCGGACCCAGCCACGCGTCCAGGTCGGCGCGGGTGCCGGCGAAGACGTTGAGGTCCACGGCGTCGGTGAAACCGGGCACCTCCCCGGTCTCGGAGCGCTGCCAGAACAGCCACTCGTTCCAGCCGCCGATCACGGGCAGCGTGGGCTCGGAGACGCCGTACTCGGCGAGCCACAGCGGGTACTCGGCGAAGCGGGGCGTGTTGGCCATCCTGTCGATCCAGAAGTAGCGGTAGGTGTAGATGATCGGTGCGCGCCCGGTGCGGTGGCCGAGCGTGTCGAGGAAGACCTGCGTCCACTCCGCCAACCGCGCGGGATCGAGTCCCTCGTCCACCTCGAGGTCGAGGACGGGTGGGAGCTGGGGGCCGCCGACCGACTGCAGGCGATCGGCGAACGCGTGGGCCTGCTGCGCGGGGTCCATGCCGGGGCGCGCCTTGTGATAGCTGCCGATGAGCATGCCGGCGGCGCGGGCATCGGCGACATCGGACTCGTAGTACCTGTTGGCCGGCCCGGTGCCCTCGGTGGCCTTGATGAACGCGAAGGACTGGCCGGACGCCGCCGCCGCGTGCCAGTCGACCGCGGCACCGTGCGGGTGCTGCCAACTCGCCGCGTCCACGCCCTGTGCGAGCCCGTGATAGGCGGGCGCCAGGGGGACGCCGGCGTCGGCGCGGGGAGAGATGACGACGACGAGGAGGCCGAGTGCCAGAGCGGCTGCAGAGGCCACGGCGACGAGAAGTCGGGGGAGGAGAGCACGTCGGGCCAATGGTCCGGCAGAAGTCATGGGGTGAGTATGTGTCAGCCCCTCCAGTCACACAAGCAACTCACGCAACTTTTCTCACATCCGTCCAGGACCGGCCGGGGGAGAAGGCGAGGTGGGGGCCGCGGCGAGTGGTGTGGGTCACGGGTTCATCACAACCTGTAACACGCTGTCCCACGCGTGTGTTGACCTCTGTTTCTCACCTACTATTAAGGCAATCCCACCGACCAGTCGGGAGTGCCCCTCATGAACAACGCGATCGATCTGACCACCCCTCGATTCCGCCAGGACCTCGTCACCGAGGTCGACGGCCCGGACGACGACCCCTACCTGCAGGTGTCGGTTGCCGAGACCGTGATGCTCGACGAGGACGGCGCGGGGCGTGGGGTGCCCGAGCTGCGGGTGTGTACCGGGGTCGAGGGCATCACGCTCACCGATCGGGACCAGATCCTGCAACTCCAGGCCATCATCAACCGGGCCGTCAACCAGTGGCGCGAGTCCGCCTCGCACCTGGCCTGACGTTCACCGTTCCGACGAATCCCCGGCCCGTCGCCCGTCCGGCGGGGCCTGTCCGGGAGAGCCTGTCCGGGTGGGTCGCGCTACTCGACCCGGATCCCCGCCTCGCCGATCAGCGCCAGGCCGACGCCCAGCACCTGCTCGGGTGAGATGAGCGCGCCCCGCAGCGCCGACGCCCCACGGATGTCCTCGAGGTCGGCTCCCCGCAGGTCCGCGGCAGCCAGGCTGGCCCGGTCGAACGCGGCCCCGCGCAGATCGACGCCCTCGGTGGTGAGATCGGCGACGCGCGCTTCGAGTAGGTCCGCCTGCCTGCACCGGGTCGAGGCCAGGCGCACCCGCTGGAGGCGCGCCATCCGCAGATTGATCAGGTCGGCGTGGCAGTCCTCGAACGACACGTCGGTCAGGCGTGCATCGGACAGTACGACCCCCGTCAGCCGACAGCCCACGAATCTCACCCGGGTCAGGGAGGCGCCGTCGGCCACCATGCCGGAGAGGTCGCCGCCGCTCACGACCACATCGGTCAGGCGCAGGCCGTCGGCACGCGCACCGCTCAGGCGCAGGCCCTCGAGGACGGACTCCCGGATCTCCATCCCGCCGATCTGGGCTGCGCCCTCGTCCGGGCCGGGTGCGTGATCAACGGAGGCCAGCACGCCGTCCCAGACCCCGTCCGCCTCGAGCTCGGTGCGCGGCGGCCCGAGCTGCTCGCGCCTCGGGAGGGCGGGGGCGGCCGGCGGGCGGGGCGAGCTGGAACGGCGACGCAACGGTGGGGGCACGACATCCAGCCTAGGTCGGGTGCTCTGGCGGGGGTCATGGCCCGGCGCTCTGCGGTATCTGCGATCGCGCGGGTGGAGGAGTACTGTCGACCGAGTGGTAGACCGATCGGTCTATCGATGCATGTGTGAGGAGCGAGACTGTGAGTGTGCGAGAGGCCTTCGCCTTCCCCGAAATCGTCAACGACTACGCAGCACGGTGCACGGCCGCGCTCGTGGTGACGCTCGCGATCGTGACGATCATCGTCCCCGCGCCGGCCCAGACCTGGTTGGCCGGGGCGCTGGCGGCGGGCTTCGCGCTCCGCGTGGCGGGCGGCCCGCGGTACTCGCCGTTCGGCCGACTCTCGGTGCATGTGCTCGCACCCCGGGTGAGCGACGAGCCCAAGATGGTCGCCGGCGCACCCAAGCGCTTCGCGCAGATGATCGGCCTGGTGATGTCGTCGATCGCATTCGGGCTGTTCCTCGCCGGGTTCGGCGTGGCCGGCAGCGTCGTGCTCGGCGTGCTCGTCGCCGCCGCGCTCGCCGAGGCGGCGCTCGGATTCTGCCTGGGTTGCTGGATGTACGGGCAGCTCCAGCGGGTCGGCATCGTCTCGGAGGACGCGTGCGTGGATTGCGCGGACATCTGGGCACGGCCCGGGATGACCGCCCGGAACTGACGACCGCTCGCGCCCACGCTCGTCCCGACGCGCTGGTCGCGGCCCGTCGTCCCCGGTCAGCCCGTCGTCCCCGGTCAGCCGGGCCGCGGGTGGCAGCGCGCCAGCGCACCCGGCCAGAGGTGTGCTGTCTCGTCGGCTTGCGATCGCGGAATGGTCCAATCCCGCATCGCAACCCCTCCAAGATCGTGCACTGGCGCAGCGTGGGGCAGAGACGCAGCGTATCCGGGGCTGATTGTGTTGGCCGGCTGCCCCCTCTCCGGCTCGGCGGGCGTCGTCGTGGCCGCCGGCTGTCGTGGGACCGCGTTACTGTGGATTCATGAACACTCCCGCTGACGGCAACGCCTCCGACCGGCCCGACGACCCGTTCGGCGGCCGGGGCGACGATCAGTGGCCCGGCTACGGCTCGGGGTACGGCAACCCGTACGGCGGCAGCGGAGACGGCCGGCAGCAGTACGGCAGTCCGCAGTACGGAAACCCCCAGTACGGCGACCCGCAGTACGGAAACCCGCAATACGGTGGCCAGTTCGACCCGGGCCACTACGGCGCGCAGCCGTTCTACGGGGCCGCGCAGGCCTACGGCGGGCAGCAACCGTTCGGGATGCAGCCCCACAACCCGCAGTACGGAGCGATGCAGCCCTACGGGCGGTTCCCGCCGGCAGCCCGCAAGGACCCGGCACTGATGCTGGTGGCGTCCCTCCTCGTGCCGGGCCTGGGGACGATGCTCAACGGGCAGGTCGGCAAGGGGATCGGCATCCTCGGCGGCTACTTCGTGGGGCTCGTACTGTCCGTGGTGCTGATCGGACTGCCGATCATGTTCGGGTTCTGGATCTGGGGGATGATCGACGCGTACCGGGGCGCCAAGGACCACAACGCCCGCCACGGCCTGCCCTGATCACGCGCGCCGCCTCGTCGTCGTCGTCCGGCCCGCCGGTCCCGCGACCATTCCGTAACCTGGTCACATGACAGCGACCGAGATCCCCACCACCGACGCCCCTCGTCCCTCGGGCCTCGACCTGCAGTACGTCGACCCGGACGTCCGACCCCAGGACGACCTCTACCAGCACGTCAACGGCACCTGGATCCGTGATCACGTGATCCCCGCCGACCGGCCGATCGACGGGGCGTTCCTCGCCCTGCGCGACCTGTCCGAGGAGCGGGTGCGAGACATCATCACCGACGCCCCGGTCGACTCGCGGATCGGCGCGTTCTACGCGTCCTTCATGGACACCGACGCCGTCGAGGCCGCGGGCGTGGCGGCGCTCGCCCCCGACCTGGCCGAGATCGACGGCGCGACCGACGCCGACTCCCTCGCCCTGGCCATGGCGCGGCTGGAGAAGGTGGGCGTCGGCGGGCTGATCGGCGCCTACGTCAACAACGACGCCAAGAACTCGAGCGAGTACATCCTCTACCTGGTCCAGTACGGCATCGGGCTGCCCGACGAGTCCTTCTACCGCGAGGACCAGTACGCGGAGATGCGCGAGCAGTACACCGAGCACATCGCCCGGATGCTCGACCTCGCCAGGCTGGTCGACGACGCGGACGGAGGGGCCGGGGCCCGGCAGACCGCCGAGCAGATCGTCGCGCTGGAGACCCGGATCGCCGCCGCGCACTGGGACGTCGTGGCCCGTCGCGACGCCGACAAGACCTACAACCCCGTCAGCTGGGACGAGCTGCCGCAACTGGCGCCCGGCTTCCCGTGGCATGAGTGGGCCCGCGAGCTCGGCGGTACCGAGGAGACGTTCGGCCGGCTCGTCGCGATGCAGCCGGACTTCCTCACCGCTGTGGCCGGACTGTGGGCCACCGAACCACTGGAGACGTGGAAGCAGTGGCTGCGCTGGCGGACCGTCTCCTCCCGCGCGCCGTACCTGACCGCCGAGCTGGTGGACGAGAACTTCCGCTTCTACGGCACCGCCATGTCCGGCACCGAGGAGATCAAGGCCCGCTGGAAGCGTGGCGTCGGCGCGGTCGAGGCCGCCCTTGGCGAGGAGGTGGGCAAGGAATACGTCGCCCGACACTTCCCTCCCGGCCACAAGGCCCGCATGGTCGAGCTGGTCGAGAACCTCACCGCCGCCTACCGGTACTCCATCAGCGCGCTGCCGTGGATGACCCCGGCCACCCGCGAGCGCGCGCTCGCGAAGCTCGAGGCGTTCGTGCCCAAGATCGGCTACCCCGAGAAGTGGCGTGACTACTCGGCGCTAGAGGTCCGCGCCGACGATCTGGTAGGCAATGTCCGCCGCTCCGCCGAGTTCGAGCACGGTTACGAGCTGGGCAAGCTCGGAGGCCCGGTCGATCGCGACGAGTGGCACATGACCCCGCAGACGGTCAACGCGTACTACAACCCGGTGATGAACGAGATCGTCTTCCCGGCCGCCATCCTGCAGCCGCCGTTCTTCGACGCCGACGCGGACGACGCCGCGAACTACGGCGCGATCGGTGCCGTGATCGGGCACGAGATCGGTCACGGTTTCGACGATCAGGGATCGAAGTACGACGGCGACGGCAACCTGGTCGACTGGTGGACCGACGACGATCGCGCGGCGTTCGGAACCCGCGTGGAGGCGCTGATCGCACAGTACGAGGGCCTCACCCCGGATGGCCTGGACACTGCCAAGGACCACGTCAACGGGGCCTTCACGGTGGGGGAGAACATCGGTGACCTGGGCGGTCTCACGATCGCGCTGCTGGCCTACCGGCTGGCGCAGGGCGCCGACGGTGAGCCCGCCGACGGCGCCGACGTGGGCCCGGAGATCGACGGGATGACCGGCATCCAGCGGCTCATCACCTCGTGGGCGATCGTGTGGCGCACCAAGACCCGCGCCGAGGAGGCGGCCCGCCGGCTCGCCGTGGACCCGCACTCCCCGCCGGAGTTCCGCTGCAACCAGGTGGTGAAGAACCTCGAGGACTTCCACGCCGCCTTCGGTGTCACCGAGGGCGACGGGCTGTGGCTCGCCCCCGAGGAACGCGTCAGCATCTGGTGAATGTGCTCAGGCGCCGGAGAGCCGCCGGTGATCGAGGTCGAACTCCCGCCGCGCGACCCTCTCGACGGCCCGGGAGTCGATGAGGTCGTGCAGTCGACGGCTCAGCGTCTCCGGGGTCGTCCCCAGGTGCGTGGCGAGGTCGGACTGAGCCATCGGCAGGCGCACCCGGATCCTCCCGTCCGGGCGGGGCGACCCGGGCAACGACACGAGGTAGGTGGACAGTCGCGTGAGCACGTCCTCCGAGGCGAAGGACGCGAGGTGCTGTTCGCACTCGACCACCTTCCACGCCAGTTCGCGGGTGATCGAGTCGTTGAGCACCGGGCACGCGGCGGCAGCTGATCGGAGCGCGTCATGCGAGACGCTGGTCAATGTGGTGGCCTCCGCGGCGACGACGGTGTGACGGGCAGGGCAGCCCAGGGCGAACTCCACCAGTCCGAGATGGCTCCCGGGGCCGAGGACCCGAACGTGACGCTGGTGGCCGGACCGGTCCTCCCGGGCGAGGTGGAGGGCCCCGGCCGTGATCACCACCAGACGGCCCACGGGTTCCCCGGTGACCTGCACCACCGCACCCGGCCTCGCCGTACTCGTCCGCGACGAGGCGGCCAGGGCGGCCCCGCACCGGGCCGGCAGCGAGGCGAACAGGATCGAGCCCACGAACAGTGCGGACCCGGCGAACCCGGAGTCGTGCTCGTGTGCGGTCATACCTCCAGTGTGGGCGCGCAGATCGTTCCCTGTGTCGTTCCTCACACAATGTTGACCTAGGTCAATGCACTTTCGAGGGAGTCGCCCTAGTTTCAGGTGCACGAACGAACGGAGAGCGACATGTCGGAAGTTCTCGTACCGCCCACGCGCCTGGCCCACCAGCTCGACCACCCGCCGGGGGTCCCCACAGGTGGAGGTCGGCCGGGCGCGTTCGTGTGGAAGATGCTGACGACGACCGATCACAAGCTGATCGGCATCATGTACATCGTCACGTGCTTCGTGTTCTTCTTCGCCGGCGGGCTCATGGCGCTGCTCATCCGCGCTGAGCTCTTCCTTCCGGGGATGCAGTTCCTGTCGAATGAGCAGTACAACCAGCTGTTCACCATGCACGGCACCGTGATGCTGCTCTTCTATGCCACCCCCATCGTGATCGGCATCGGCAACTACGTGATGCCGCTCCAGATCGGCGCGCCCGACGTCGCGTTCCCGCGACTCAACGCGTTCGGCTTCTGGCTCTTCACGTTCGGCGCGACTGTGGCGCTTACCGGTTTCCTGACCCCCGGCGGCGCGGCCGCTTTCGGCTGGACCATGTACATGCCGCTGGCGGACAAGATCCATTCCCCGAACGTGGGCGCGGACCTGTGGATCCTCGGTGTCGGCATCGGCGGGATCGGCACCATCCTCGGTGCAGTCAACTTCGTCACCACCATCATCTGCCTTCGTGCGCCGGGTATGACCATGTTCCGGATGCCGATCTTCACCTGGAATGTGCTGATCACGTCGGTTCTGATCCTTCTGATCTTCCCGCTGCTCACCGCTGCGGCCATGGGGGTGTTCTACGACCGCACCTTCGGCGGGCGCATCTACGACCCCGGGAACGGGGGCGCCATCCTCTGGCAGCACCTGTTCTGGTTCTTCGGCCACCCCGAGGTGTACGTGGTGGCATTGCCGTTCTTCGGCATCGTCTCCGAGGTCTTTCCGGTCTTCGCGCGCAAGCCGCTGTTCGGCTACGCCGGACTTGTCTTCGCGACCCTGGCGATCGCCGCGCTGTCGATGGCGGTGTGGGCGCACCACATGTTCGCCACCGGTGCGGTCCTGCTGCCGTTCTTCTCGTTCATGTCCTATCTGATCGCGGTCCCGACCGGCGTGAAGTTCTTCAACTGGATCGGCACAATCTGGAAGGGCAAGATCACCTTCGAGACTCCGATGCTGTTCGCGCTCGGGTTCATGGTCACGTTCCTGTTCGGCGGGCTGACCGGCATCATGATGGCGTCGGCGCCGATCGACTTCCACATCCACGACTCGTATTTCATCGTGGCGCACTTCCACTACACGCTCTTCGGCACCATCGTGTTCGCCACCTTCGCCGGCGTGTACTTCTGGTTCCCCAAGATGACGGGCCGGATGTACGACGAGACACTGGGCAAGTGGCACTTCTGGCTGATGTTCATCGGCTTCCACACGACTTTTCTCGTCCAGCACTGGCTGGGCAACCAGGGCATGCCGCGCCGCTACGCCGACTACCTGGCAACGGACAATTTCACGGTCCTCAACCAGATCTCCACGGTCGGCTCGTTCATCCTCGGCATCGCGATGCTCCCGTTCATCTGGAACATCATCAAGAGCTGGCGCTACGGTCCGATTGTCACCGTCGACGACCCGTGGGGCGCGGGCAACTCCCTCGAGTGGGCGACCTCCTGCCCGCCGCCGCGACACAACTTCGCGGTGTTGCCCCGGATCCGCTCCGAGCGCCCCGCGTTCGAGCTGCACTACCCACACATGAGCGAGCGGATGCGCGACGAGGCCCACGTCGGCGGGTCCCGAAAGGCGCAGGACCCCGATGCGGCGAAGGATGTCGCCGACCGGGGGCCCTCTCCGCACAGGAGTTGACCACCGAGGGGCCGGTGTGTGGAAGCGGCAACCGCCGGGTCGGGGCGACGGATAGTGTCGGTGCCCATGACGATCCGGGTGGTGGAATGGTCGACGGGGTATCTGGGCCGGATGGCCGTCGAGGCGATCGATGCCCGGCCCGAGTTGGAGCTGGTGGGCGTCTTCGTCTCCGACCGGGCCAAGGTCGGCGTGGACGCCGGTCGGCTCGCCGGGATGGACCGCGACCTGGGTGTGCCCGCGACCGACGACCGGGCCGCGCTGCTCGCGCTGGAGCCGGACGTGGTGGTCTACACCGCTGAGACCGAGACCCGGTTCATGGAGGCGATCTCCGACTTCGACCGCTTCCTGCGCGCGGGCGTCAACGTGGTGGCCTCCGGCCCCGTCCTGCTCCAGTACCCGCACGGCACGCTGCCCGAGGAGATGATCTCCGAGCTGGTCGCCGCCGGGCGGGAGGGCGGCGCGACGCTGCATGTCAACGGCATCGACCCGGGCTTCGCCAACGACGTGCTCCCACTGGCCATGACGAGCCTGTCCCGGCGAATCGACCACATCCGTGTGGGCGAGATCGCGGACTATTCCGTGTACCACCAGGGCAAGACCATGCGGCGGCTGTTCGGCTTCGGCGGCCCCATGGACACGCTGCCTCCGCTCCTGCGGCCGGGGATGCTCGCGGCGGGGTGGGGATCGGTGGTCCGCCAGCTCGCCGCCGCGTTCGACGTGACCCTGGACGAGCCGCTGGTGGAACGTCACGAGCGTCTGCCCGCGGACCGCGACCTGACCCTGTTGGCGTGTGAGGTGCCAGCGGGGACGCAGGCGGCGTTGCGGTTCGAGGTGGTGGGACAGGTCGACGGCGAGGACCGCATCGTCCTGGAACACGTCACCCGCACCGCGCCCGACCAGGCTCCCGACTGGCCCCGGCCCGACCACGGGGACGGTTGCTACCGCGTCGAGATCGCCGGCGAGCCCGCGATGCGGGTGGAGTTCGGCCACCACGCCGAGCACGGAGACCATAATGTCTCCGGCATGCTCATCACCGCGATGCGGCTGGTCAACGCGGTCGAGGCGGTCGTGGCGGCCGAGCCCGGACTGGTCTACGCGAAGGACCTGCCGATGATCACCGGGCGTGGCTTAATGAGCACATGAGAACCCTGCGGCCCGCCCTGGCCGTCACCGCCGCCGCGCTCCTCGCAGTGACGGGCGCGGGCGCCGCGAACGCCACCGACCCGTCGACGCGGGCGCCGCTGCCGGTGCCGTACTCGTTCTTCACCGGAGCGGTTCAGGCGCTCACCGCCCCGGGGTCGGAGCTACCCGGGGCCAACGACTGGTCGTGCCGCCCCACCGCCGACAAGCCGCGCCCGGTCGTGCTGGTCCACGGCACCTCCGGCGGTGCGGTCACCAACTGGGCCACCTACGGACCCCTGCTGCACAACGAGGGCTACTGCGTCTACACGCTCACCTACGGTGCGCTGCCCGGCCAGCCGTGGCCGGTGAGCATGCTGGGCGGCCTGTCGGACATCACGGAGGTCTCGGTGCCGCAGGTCGGCGAGTTCGTCGACCGTGTCCTCGCCTCGACCGGTGCCGAGCAGGTGGACCTCATCGGGCACTCGCAGGGGACGCTCGTCTCCGGCCTGGTGGCCAAGGTGGGCCGACCCGGCAAGGTGAACACCGTCGCCGCGATAGCCCCCCTGTGGCACGGCTCCCGCGGGACCGGGTCCGGGGCGATCGGCACCGCGCTGGCCAGCGGGGACCGCGGACGCGCGGTCGAGATCGCCCCGTCCCTCGGCCAGATGGCCGCAGGGTCGGAGACGCTCGAACTCCTGTGGGCGGGCGGCACCCCCTATGCACCGGGCGTGACCTACCTCAACCTCGTGACCCGGTACGACCAGCTGGTCCAGCCGTACACCTCCGGTGTCGTCGAGGGCCCGCAGGCCACCAACATCACCATCCAGGACGGGTGCGAGCAGAACCACGCCGAGCATCTGGCCATCGCCTCCGACGGCCGCACCGCCGACTTCATCCTGGGTGCGCTGGACCCCGCCGACCAGCGTGTACCGCGATGTGAGGCGGTGGCTCCCTACCTGGGACCGGTCCCCACGCTGCCGGGATCGTGATCCGGCCCGGGATCGCGGGTCTGCTCGCGGCTGCGGTCCTCGTCGTCGTCCCCGGTGTGGCGGCCCCCGCACCCACACACGCGCAGGTGCCGTGGCGGTGGTGGGACGGCGCGGTGCACCAACTCACCCACAACCTGGCCGACCCTCCGGGCATCAACCGCGATGAGTGCCGGCCGACGGCGCAGCGCCCCGTGCCGGTGATCCTCGTACACGGCACGGGCCTGAACGGCGGCAACTCGTGGGCCACCCTCGGTGCCGCACTGGCCGCGGAGGGGTACTGCGTGTGGGCCCCCACCGTGGGAGCGCCCCCCGGACCGGGTGGCGGACCCGGATCGGTGGGCGGGATCGACTCGCTCACCGGGGCCTCGGCACCGCAGCTCGCCGCCGAGATCGACCGCGTCCGCGCGATCACCGGGGCGTCGGACGTGGACCTGGTGGGGCACTCGCAGGGCGCGATCATCGCCTCCTACGTCGCCGCGACCGCCCGGGCCGACGCCGTGCGGACCGTCGTCACGCTGGGCGCCGACCCCGCCCGGTCGGGAGAGGGGCCGCCGGAGTTCGTCACCGACCTGCTCGGCGTGCTGTCTCCCGACACGGCGCAGCGGGATGCCGAGGCGACCCTGGCGTGGCTGGGCGAGGAGGGCGTGCCGTTCGCGCGCGGCGTGCGGTACGTGGCGGTGTCCTCGGACTACGACGAGCTCACCGGGCCGGTCGTGGCGCCGGAGGTACCGGACTTCGTGGACCTGGACGTGGTGCGGCTCCAGGACGGGTGCGAGGTCGATCGATCGGGGCACCTGACGGTGCTGGCCTCACCGCGGGCGGTGGACCTGGTGGTCGACGCCCTGGGCGGGCCGCGCGGTGCTGCGTCTGCTCCGCGGTGCGTGGTCGCGGATCAGCTGCTGGGCGTGCTCGCGCCCGTGCCGCCGCGCTGACCCGCAGGTCAGTCCAGGCCCAGGTCAGTCGAGGCGCAGGCCGGTCTCGATGTCGAAGGCGTGGACCGCCGCGTCGTCGTGCCGTACCCGGATCCGCTCGCCGACGACCGTGCCGTGTCCGCGGTCGAGGCGGATGGCGGTCCGTTCGCCGGCGTCGGTGTGGCCGTAGGCGAAGGCCTCGGCGCCGAGTTCCTCGACGAGGTCCACGGTGAGGTCGAACCCCGGCTCGCCCGGCCCGACCGGGCGCAGGTCCTCGGGGCGGGCGCCCAGGGTGATCCGGTCGCGCCCGTCGAGCGCGGCCGGGACCTCGACCTCGGCGTCGCCGACCCGCGCGCGCCCGCCCTCGACCGCCACCTCGACGAGGTTCATGGCGGGCGTGCCGATGAACCCGGCGACGAACGCGTTGACCGGTCGGTCGTACAGCTCGCGCGGGGCCGCGACCTGCTGCAGGACGCCCGCGTTGAGCACCGCCACCCGGGTGCCCATCGTCATCGCCTCGACCTGGTCGTGGGTGACGTAGACGGTGGTGACCCCGAGTCGGCGCTGCAGTCCGGCGATCTCGCCGCGGGTGGAGACCCGGAGCTTGGCGTCGAGGTTGGACAGCGGTTCGTCCATGCAGAAGACCTTGGGGCGGCGCACGATCGCGCGCCCCATCGCCACGCGCTGCCGCTGCCCGCCGGACAGTTGGGACGGCTTTCGGTCGAGCAGGTCCTCCAGTTGCAGCACCCGGGCGGTCTCCTCGACCTGCCGTCGGGTGTCCGCCTTGTTCACGCCGGCGTTGCGCAGGGCGAAGCCCATGTTCTGGGCGACCGTCATGGTGGGGTACAGCGCGTAGTTCTGGAAGACCATGGCCACGTCGCGGTCCCGCGGGGCGACGCGGTTCATGTCCTGGCCGTCGATGAGCACCCGACCGGAGTCGATCGGCTCGAGCCCGGCCAGCATGCGCAGGCTCGTGGACTTGCCGCACCCGGACGGCCCCACCAGGACGAGGAACTCGCCGTCGTCGATGTCGATGTCGAGCGAGTCGACGGCGGGCGCCGATGACGTGTCGAAGCGCCTGGTGGCGTGGTCGAACCGGACGGTGGCCATGGTCGGTGGGTCTCCTGGGGCGGGGCGGTGGGAGGGCGCGAGGGGGTCGACGACGACGAGGTCCGCCGTCGACCCCCACGGCCCGCGGGCTCGGGCTTCCGCCGAGGTGGCGGGAGGTGAGCCGCTCAGCCGAGCTTCGGCGTGAGCTGGGTGTCGATGATCTGCTGGGTCTCGGTCTGGAGCTGCTCCATCACCTGACGGACGTCCTCGCCGGCGAGCACCTTGTCCAGACCGCCGCCGATCCGGTTGCCGCCGTTCGGGACGAACACCCGGGCGTTGTCCTGCGGGCGGGTGAACTCCAGCTGGTCGATCGCGGTGCCGGCCTGCGGGGTCTCCGCCAGGTAGTCCCGGATCTCCTGGGCCTCGCGGGCGTTCTTGCGGACCGGCATGTACCCGGTCGCCTGCGCGAACTTCGCGGTGCTCTGGGTGGAGGTGATCGAGTCGATGAATTTGAGCGCGTTGATCTTGCGCTCGTCGGAGATCTTGGCCGGGATCGCCAGTCCGGCTCCACCGGTGGGGCAGGAGGAGTTGGCCTGCGCGCCCGGGAGGAAGGCGGTGCCGAACGGGAACTGTGCGTTCTCGGTGGCGGTGCGCAGGGAGCCGGTGGAGGCCATGGCGCAGGCGGCCAGGCCGGAACCGAACTCGGTGATCGAGTCCGCGGACACCACGAGGAAGCCCTCGTCGTTGATCTGCTTGAGCCGCTCGACGCCGGCGATGGTGGCGGGGTCGGTGAACGTGGCCTCCCACTCGCGGGAGAAGGCGCCGCCCTCGTCCCACACCATGTTCTGCATGGTCCAGTCGAGATAGTTGGAGCCGTCGTACATGGCGATCGCGTGTTTGCCCTCGCCGATCGCGTCCTGGATGCGCGGGGCCCAGTCCATGAACTCGTCCCAGCTCTCGGGGCCGCGGTCGGGCAGGCCGGCCTGCTCCCAGATCTGCTTGTTGTAGTAGAACAACGGCGTCGACCGGGCGAACGGCAGGCCGTAGGTCTTGCCCTGGAGTTCGTAGTCGCCGAAGAGTGCGTCGACGTAGCTGCCGGTGTCCACCCCGGCCTCGGCGAACAGGTCGTCCAGCGGGGTGAGCTGGTCGTTGAGCGCGAAGTTGAACCAGGTGACGTCGGAGACCACCACGACGTCGGGGACGTCGTTGCCGGTCAGGGCCGCGTTGAGCTTCTGGGCGACCTCCTCGTAGTTCTTGCCGCCGTCGACGAGGTTGACGCTGAGCCCGGGGTTCTCCTTCTGGAAGGTGTCGATGAGCTGCTCCTCGACGTCCTTGGAGTCGCCGGGGTGGTTGGACCAGAAGGTGATGGTGCCCGTGTCACCGCCGCCGCCACCGGATCCACCGGTGTCGCCGGAGGAGTCGTCGCCACCGGTCCCGGCGCAGCCGGCGACGGTGACGGTGGCGGCGGATGCGCCGAGGAGACCCAGGAATAGCCTGCGGTTCAGGGGATTCATGGCGGTGATGCCTTTCTCGAGGTCGAACCTGACGGTGGGTGTACGGACGGTGGGTGTATGGGGGACGGGTGGAGTGTGGCGGCGGGTCAGCCCTTGACCGCGCCGGAGGTGAGGCCCTTGATCATGTGGCGCTGCAGGAGCAGGAACACGACGAGGATCGGGGTGATGGTGAGGATCGTGGCGGCCATGACCATCGGCCAGTCGATGTAGGCGTCGGTGGAGATGAGGCGCGCCAGCCCGACCTGCAGTGGGGCCACCGTCTCGTCGGACGCCACGAGGAACGGCCAGAGGTATTCGTTCCACTCGTTGACGATCGTGATGAGCGCGAACGCCACGACCGTGGGCCAGCTCATCGGCAGCAGGACCCGCAGCAGCAGCTTCATGTGGCCGCAGCCGTCCATGCGCGCGGCCTCGACGATCTCGAACGGCAGGGTGAGGAAGTGGTTGCGCATGAGGAACGTGCCGAACGCGACCCCGGCGAGCGGGAAGATGATGCCCTGGAAGGTGTTGATCCAGCCCAGTTGGGAGATCAGGGCGTAGTTGGAGATGACGGTGATCTGGTTGGGCACCATCAGCGCCGCCAGGACCAGCATGAAGACCACGCCGCGCCCGGGGAAGCGCAGGTAGACGAACGCGTACGCGCTGAGGATCCCCAGGACCAGTTTGGCGGTGACCAGCGCGCCCGTGATGATCAGCGAGTTGGCGAAGTACTTCAGGAACGGCACCTGCTCGACAACTCGTGAGTACGGGTCCGCGGTGACCGGGTCCGGCCACCAGGCGGGCGGCTGGATGTACACCATGTCGGGAGTCTTGAACGACGTGACGATGACCCAGTACAGCGGCAGCGCGATGATGGCGAGCACCAGGAACATGGCCAGGTAACCGGCCACCTTCATCGCCCGGGACGGGCCGGAGATCGGGTTCATATCGTCTTCCTGTCCATCACGCGCACCTGGATCGCGGTGACGATGAGCAGGACCAGGAACATGACCGTCGCGACGGTGGCGCCGTAGCCGGCACGGAAGTTCTGGAAGGTCTCCTGGTACACCTGGAACACCATGGTGGTGGTGCCGTTGCCCTGCGGACCGCCGCGGGTCATCACGTAGATGATGTCGAACACCTGCAGGGAGTTCAGCATGACGGTGATCGACAGGAAGAACGTGGTGGGACGCAGCAGCGGCAGGGTGACCGAGCGGAACGTCGACCAGCGTCCCGCGCCGTCCATCTCGGCGGCCTCGTAGAGTTCGGCGGGCTTGGCCTGCAGAGCGGCGAGGTAGATGACGAAGCTGTAGCCGAGGTTCTTCCAGATGTAGGTCACGGTCACCATGAACAGCGCCCAGTCCGGGTCCTGGTAGAAGTTCGGCACCGGCAGGTCGACCATCGTGAGCAGTGCCGAGATCATGCCGAAGCGCGGGTCGAAGATGAACTGGAACGCGACACCGATCGCGGCGCCGGCGATCACGAACGGCGCGAAGACGGCCGACCGCACGATCCCCCGCCCGACCAGTTGTTGGTCCAGGAGCAGTGCCAGCGCCAGTCCCAGCACCATCGATCCGACGACCGCGGCCACGGTGAAGATCACGGTGTTCTGTACGACCACCCAGCTGTCGCCGCGGTTCCACCACTCGATGTAGTTGGACCAGCCGATGAAGGTGGAGTTCGGCGACGAGATGTTCCAGTCGAAGAAGCTGAGCCGGATGTTGTCGATCAGCGGGCGGTAGACGAACATCCCGAGCAGCGCGAGGTTGGGCAGGACGAGCGCGAGGAACAACAGCTTCTCACCCGCCGACCCGCCCAGGCGGACACGTCGGCGTCGTGCCGCAGTCCCGGGCGGGGTGGCGACGTCCGATCTCTCGGCCGCCGGGGGGTTCGTCGTCTGCACGGTGGAAGCCTCGCCGTCACGAATGAACGTATCTTGTCCGGACGATAGACCACCGGTGGCCTACAGAGGGCTAAACGGTACAGATGTTGAAAACCGCGGCGCGCCGGGAGTTTTCACTTCCGCGGCAGCGGCGGGCGGTGTCAGTAGTTCCAATCTCCCTGGCCGTCGAAGGCGCCGAAGGGGCGTCCGGGTCCGTTCTTGACGATGAACGGGTCGCCGTTGCGGCTGGTGTCGTAGTACCAGCGGGCGTCGGCGGGACTGACGTTGATACAGCCGTGGGAGACGTTGCGGACCCCCTGGTCGGCGATCGACCACGGCGCGGAGTGGATGTAGATCCCGTCGTACGAGAGCCGGACCGCGTCGTTGACGATCGAGTCGTACCCGCCGTCCTCGATCCGCAGGCCGAAGGCGGCGGAGTTCATGCGGACCGCCCGCCCGCGCTGGCCCGTGTAGTAGACGCCGTTGTAGGTGTCCCAGCCGGGCCGCCCGGCGGAGGCGCGCATGGTGCGGACGTGCTGGCCGTTGCGGGTGACGGTGACGAGCTTGGTGCGGTCGTCGAACTCGGCGATCACGGCGTCGCCGGTCCGGAACGACTGCTGGCGCTTCCCGCCGGCCCACACGGTGACCGAGGAGTTGACGGGCCAGAAGGTGTGGGGCCGCCAGCGCAGCTCGCGGTCACCCACCCAGTAGAACTTGCCCGCGACCGGCGGCTCGGTGCGGATACCGATCGTGGCCTCGGCCCGTGCCCGGTCGCGGATGGGGCGGTCGAAGAAGAACATGACGGGCTGCGCCACGCCCACGATCTCGTTCGGGGTGGGGAAGACGTTGACGTCGCCGTATTCGGTGGTCGGCCGCGGCGGACCGATGACCGGGTAGGTCAGCACGGGCATGGCGCCGACACCCGGGATGGCCGGGGTGGGGAGGGGCGCGTTCTCGAGCTGCGGCACCCCGGGCGGGCTCAGCGGCATCACCGACTGGGCCCCGGCGGTCGGGGTGGTGCCCGTACCGACCGAGACCCCCATGAGGAGAGCGATCGCGGCGAGGACCGCGGCGGTCGCCGAGGGTAGGGAGGCACGGGTCATGTGAGGGGCTCCTGAGGGCGACGGGCGGTTCTCTGGGGGTTGGAACAGACTTCTACCCGGATATGTCGTGCGCCACAACCGAAGTGTTTCGTCGACCCGCGGGGATCAGTAGTTCCAGTCGCCCTGACCGTCGAAGGCGCCGAACTGCCGGCCGGGGCCACCGCTGACGATGAACGGGTCGCCGTTGCGGGTGTTGTCGAAGTACCAGGCGGCATCCTCGGGGCTGAGGTTGATGCAGCCGTGGGAGACGTTGCGGACTCCCTGGTCGGCCACCGACCACGGCGCCGAGTGGATGAAGATGCCGTCGTAGCTCAACCGCACCCCGTTGGCCACCGTCGTGTCGTATCCGCCGGCGGTCCTGGACAGTCCCCAGGTCTCCGAGTCCATCCGCACCTCGCGGGCGCGCCACCCGTTGTAGTAGACACCGTTGTGGGTGGCATAGGCGTCGCGGCCCGCGGAGGCCTTCATGGTGCGCACCACCTGCCCGTTGCGGGTCACGGTGACGGTGTGGGTGTGGTCGTCGTAGGTCGAGACCACGGCGTCGCCGGTGCGGAAGACGGTCTCGCGGCCGCCGGCCCACACGGTCACGGAGGCGTGGGCAGGCCAGAATTCGAGCGGTCGCCAGCGCAGTTCCGTGTCACCGACCCAGTAGAACTTGCCGTCGACGGCGGGCGCGGTCCGGATCCCCACCGACGCCTCGGCGCGGGCTCGGTCGGTGACGGGCTGGTCGAACCGGATCATCACCGGTTGCGCGACGCCCACCGTCTCGCCGGAGGTGGGATAGACCGAGGCCACCGTGGTCTCCGCCTGCCGTCGTTCCGGGGCGGGGACGGGGATCGTCAGCACACCGGACAGTCCGGGGATCGCGGGCGTGGGGATCGGCGCCGACTCCAGGCCGAGCGCGCCGACCGACCCGGTAGATCCGGTCGAGCCCATGAGGGACTGCGCGGAGGCGGCGGGCGAGAGGCCGACGACGACGAGGCCTGCTGCGGCCAGAAGTGTGGCGATGGACCGACTGCGGCGCGACATCGTTCTCCTCGGAGCGGGTGCCGCGACAGGGCGGCGACGACAGGGTGGCGGGAGGCCGGAGGGCCGACCTCATGCGCCACATCAGTAACATCCGTAACAGTACATTCAGATCGCCACGCCTGTACATCCCGTGTGCGAGAGGGGATCCCGGCCGGGCCCGCCGCCCGGACGCGGATCCGCCCACACGTCGCCGGACACCTTTCCAACGTTCGTTGGTATCCCCGCGGGGAGAACCGCTGGTAGATCCATGTGGCCGCTCTCGTTGAGCTGAAGTCAACGACGAAATGCCTGTTCATCGGCTTGATCGAACGGCAGATGCAACATAGGGTCATCTCAGTCACCGCCGAGGGGTGGGTGGCGAAGTGAAGTGGTTGCTGAGGGGCTGCGACTTCACATTGCGAGGGGCCGGTCATGCCGACCGGGGCACCTGGGGGGTGCCGACCCGCTGCCCGAGAGGGCGGTGTGGAGGCCGGATCGTACGCGATCTGTCAGATGGTGGAACGGCGTCGGATGCTGAGGGGCTCCGGCGCCGTTCCCGTCATTTCAGCCCGGGGTTCCGGGCGCAACGGACCTCACGCCCGGGCGATGATCTCGTCCGCCACTCGGTGGAGCCCTGCCAGAGCGGTCGCCTCGGCCTCCGGTGACCGGGGCGTCTCCGGCTTGAGCAGGGTGATGTGCCACAACTCGTCGCCGGACACCAGGATCGTGTGCACCTCGACGCCGCCGCCGGCGGGCGCCGCCGCGCAGTCGATGTACATCGTGTCGGGCTGCGGTTCCACGATCGCGGGAGCTTCGGGAGCGCCCGGACCCGCCGACCCGGGCTCCGCCCCTTCCGATCCGCGGATCTCCGAGCACGCGTATCGGACTCCCAGCAATGTCGCCTGACCGGCGAGCGCGGCCCCGGCACCGCCGCGGGGCGTCACGACCCCGGCGGCGAAGGTGTCGGGGACGATGTCCGGGTCGAACGCCGGCGGCGTGATCGACTGGGTGATCGTCGGCGTGGTCGACGGGGTAATCGAGGCACCGGTCGAGGTGTCGGTGTCGGTGTCGGTGCCGTCGGCGGTCGCGGTGGCCTCCGGCGCCGAGGA
Organism: Dietzia sp. IBK-p2-16D; assembly: GCF_057773085.1. Taxonomy (NCBI): domain Bacteria; kingdom Bacillati; phylum Actinomycetota; class Actinomycetes; order Mycobacteriales; family Dietziaceae; genus Dietzia; species Dietzia sp. IBK-p2-16D. The sequence continues at coordinate 555,672 of NZ_JBYMTL010000002.1, forward strand.
GTCGGTCGAATCGACCTCGGCGCGGGCGGCCTCGTACCTCTCGGGTGAACCGGGGCCGCCGTAGGTGCACAGCAGGCCGAGGTCACCGGAGCCGGTCGGGTCGACCTCCGGCATGTCGGCACCTGTGAGCTCGATGACCTCCTCGGTCGTCAGCTCGAGGAGTCCGCAGGCGTTGAGCCGCGCCTCGGGCGCGGGTCGCCCCCCGACCATCCCGGCGGCGATCTCGTGCTGGGGATTCGGGGTCAGCCTCGGCGGTCCGGGGTCGGATTCGGGACCGGCGCCGGAGCACCCGGCGACTGTCACGACCGCCGCGAGGGCGACGAACCCGGGAGCGAAGCGGCGGCCGTGGGCCGGTCGGGGTCGCTGCGATCGCATGGCCCGATCCTACGGGTCGGCCCCGCGGCCACCGCCCCGACGTCCGGCGTTCACCGCGTGTGCGCCCGGCGCTCACCTCGTCCGGCGAGACTGCCGGATGTGGAGTCGAGACCCCGTCGAGGTGCGCTGCAGCTGCCCGGCCGTGCGCTCGGCTACCGGCGCTCAGACTTGAACGGGCACAGGCGGCTCCCCGAGGGGTGGAGGGAGGTCGTGGCGTGCACCGTGCTCGGCGAGGGGATCGAGCTGTTCGACACCTCGGCGGACGACCTGCTGAGTCTGACCGCCCACGACCGCGCGGGGATGAGGACGGCGCCGGCAGATCCGCCCCTGCCGTCGGACCTGGTGGTGCTCGACGGGCCGATGCGTGGACCCTGCCGGCTCGTCGACCGGATCGACGAGTCGTTGCGGCAGGGCCTCGTCGTCGGCACCCTCGAGGGCAATTCGGCGGTGGCCGAGCACCGCTGCCACCTCGACCTGCAGCCCGGCACCGCCGAGGTCACCGCCACCGTCCGAACCATGTGGCGCCCCCGTACCTTCTACGTGCTGCCCGGCGCGGCCGCCCGCGAGGAACGCGCCTACGAACGCCTCGGCTCACGACTGCTCCGGGCGCTCGGCCCCGCGCAATAGCCGGGCTCGCTCGCCCTCAGGCGCTGTCGGCCGGTTCCGCCACCGACGCCCGGATCGCGTCGAACGATTCCCGGATGCGGTATTCCAGCAACGCCCCGGGCTCGTCGGTCCGCCACCGTTCCACGGCGATCCGGAGGATCGCGATGGACGCCGCAGCCACCGTCGCGGCCTCCACGGAGTCGGGGGCCCGGCCCTCCCGGCGTGCGACGAGGTGCGCCAGCTCCCTCTCGGTACCCGCCAGGATCTCGTAGACCTGGGTCCGGACACTCGGCTCCCGCCGCCACATGTCATGGAACCGGTCGAAGGCCCGGCTCTGCCGCCGGGCGTTGGACACCTGGTGCCACATGAGCCGGGCCAGGGCGGTCATGGTGGGCACGCTGCGGTCGGTGAGGAACTCCTTGACGGCGTCACGACCGGCCGGGGGAGTGTCCGGGATGCACGCGGCAGCCTTGGACGGGAAGTAGTTGAAGAACGTCCGACGCGATACGTTGGCGGCCCTGGCGATCTCGTCGACCGTCACCGCGTCGAGCCCCCGCTCGATGACGAGGTCGACCGCGGCCGCCGAGATGGCGCCGCGCAGCTCGCTCCGGCGGTCCTCCGCGCGGTCGGCTCCCGCCGTGGTGTCGGGGGAACCGCTCATCGCCCACCTCCCGCTGTCGTTCCCGTCTCCGGCGCTCCTCCGGGCCGCCGCGGTCAACATTACTGACCGGCCCGGCAACTATCCTGACGGTATGCGCAAACCCGTCCCCACAGCCCTCGTCCCGGTGTCCGCGGTCCTGCTCGGTGTTCTCGCCGGATGCGGTGGCGGATCCGAGCCGGCCACGGAGATGGGCACCATCCGTACCGCCCCGCCCGAGACCAGTGCGCCGGAACTGCCGTCGGTCGAACCGGTCGCGAAGGCGGACTGCCCGTACCTGTCCGCCGAGGAGGTCTCGCGGCTGAACGGCGAGCCGGTCACCGACGTGCGGATCGACGACGGTGTCGAGCCCGCGGCGTGTTTCTTCTACGACGGCGACGGCGCCGTGCAGCTCACGACCACCGTGTACTCGGTCGCGTCCCCGGAGCGGGCGGTGGAACTGGTGCAGGAGTCGGCGCCCGCGGCCGAGGCCGAGCCGTCGGAGGCGGAGGGAGGCTGGAGCGGTGGTCGCACGGCGGGCCCGGGCGGAGCACTGCTGGTGATGGCCCGCGATGCGCGGGTGCTGGCCGTGCAGTCCACGCAGGAGGACTCGATGACGGTCCAGCGGATCGCCGAGCTCGCCGCTCCCCGGGTGGCGGGCTGACCCGGCTCACGTCGGGTCGGTGACCATCCCCAGGATGAGCTCGGCCATGCTGCGGGCGGTCATCGCCGTGGTCCGGACCTCGCCGAGCATCGCGGCGGTGACCGATCCGTCGTGCAGGAGTGCGAGCCGGTCGGCCAGGTCGTCGATGTTGTCCGGGTCCTGCAGTCCCATGCCGGCCAGTTCGGCACGCAGGGTCTCCGCGACCCACTGTCGCTGATCCGTCACGGCGGCGCGGATGGCGCGTTCGCCGTCGGTTGCCGGGCTGGGGAACTCGATCGCCGCCGCGAGATGGCAGGAACCGGGCATCGCGGGCTCGACCTGCTCGCGGACGATGTCGAACAGGGCCAGAATCCGGCCCCGGGCGTCCGGCGCGAGGTCGGCGCGGCGCGTCCACAGGTCACGGTCCCGCTCGGCCACTGATCGCAGATAGGCGACCACGAGCTCGTCCTTGGACCCGTACGTGTTGTAGAGGCTGGCCTTGGCCACCCCGGCTTCGCGCAGGATCCGGTCGATCCCGACCGCACGGATACCGTCGGTGGAGAACAGGCGGGTCGCTGTCGCCAGGAGCCGCTCCCGCGGCCCGGGCTTGGTCGACCGTGTGCTCGTCACGGTGACAGCCTATCGGCAGTGACCGCTGACACCACGGGGCCGGTGCCGCATGCTGCGACACCGGCCCCGAAGTCCTGCACGGATCTAGAGCGGGGGCTGCTCGCCGCCCGGCCCGGGCCTCTCGGCCGGATCGGCGGCCCGGCCTTCAGCCGGGTCGGTGGCCGGGTCCCCGGCCGGGGCGTCCGCCGTGCGGCCCGTGAGGAACTCGCCGGCCTTCTGCTGGGCCGTGTCGGTGTGATGTACGTGCTTGCCGCCGGTCCGCTTGTCGAACGCGTCGCCGACCTTGTCGAGGGCGGACTTCACCTTGTCGGGGTTCTTGCCCGCGAAGTCCTTCGCCTTGTCGAGAAATCCCATGTCAGGCTCCTTCCATGTAGGTCAACACGAACGGCCCGGCCCGTCGAGGGGCCGGGCCGTCCGGATGGTGCGGTGTTTCTGGCGTCCGGCGCCGGGGTCAGACCCGGGTGCGCCCGCGGCCCTTGACGGCCGAGATGATGAAGATCAGCAGGCAGGCACCGATGATGGCAGCGACGAAGCCCCAGATGGAGAAGGCCTCCGGCATGCCACCGCCGCCGGTGACGAGCGACACGATGAGACCCACGACGAAAGCGCCGACGACACCCGCGAGGATGTTGGCGACGAGGCCCATCTGTGCGTTCTTGCCCATGATCATGGAAGCGATCCAGCCAGCGAGGCCGCCGACGATGATCCAGGAGATGATGCTCCACAGCATTGTGGTTGGTCCTTTCCCGAGAGTCGTACTCGGCCCGGGACGGGCCGCTCTCTCAGGAGAACACGACGACGACACGAATGCTTCCGGTCGGGCGCGGTGCGGCGTTAAACGTCGCTCACTCGTTACCGGCCCGTGTCCGTCCGGCAATGCGGCGGTAGAGCCTCAGGCGACGTCCGCCGCCTCCGGATGCTTCTCGAGGTATCCGGCGACGAACGAGCACGTCGGCCGCACCCGCAGGTTCTCGTCTCTGGTCACGCGCAGCGCCTCACCGACCAGTTCCCCGGCGAGACCGCGCCCACCGAACTCGGACGCGACGACGGTGTGGGGGAACTCCCGGACGCCGTCCGTGCCGTCCGAGTAGTCGGCGTATCCCGCCACGACGTCATCCACCAGGATCTCGAAACGCCCCGCGACGCTGTCCCGCCGAACCTGAACGTTGCCTTCGCTGCTCATGAATGGGACTCCGGACGGACGACCATCACCGGGCACGGCGCCGCCTGCAGGAGCGCGCGGGAGGTGGAGCCGAGGACCATGCCGGTGAAGCCGCCCCGCCCGTGCGAGCCGACGACGACGAGCTGGGCGTTCGTGGCCTGCTCGACGAGTGCCCGGACCGCGCGGTCACGGGTGACGTAGCGCTTCACCTCGACATCGGGGTAGCGGTCGGAGAATCCCGCCAGTCGTTCGGACAGCGTCTGGAGCTGCTGCTCCTCGAGTTGCTTCCAGTCCTCCTCCGTCAGGGAGATCCCGGCGGCCGCGGCCTGGACCTGCGGGTCCATCCAGGTGTGCACGGCGACGAGCGGGGTAGAGCGCGCGGAGGCCTCGGCGAACGCCCACTCGGTGGCCTTGGCGCTGATCTCGGAGCCGTCGATGCCCACCACGACGGGGCCGCTGCGGTCCGGGTCGTCCGTGTCCTCCCGGGTCACCACGACCGGACAGAACGCGTGGCTGGCCACCGAGGCGGAGACCGATCCCAGCACCATGCCCTTGATACCGCCCAGGCCGCGGGAGCCCAGGACGATGAGCTTCGCCTTGCGCGAGTAGTCGATGAGCACCTGCGCGGGGTTGCCCTCGACGATCGCGTGCGAGACCTCGATGCCGGGCGCGACCTTGGCCGCGGTCGCCTTCGCCTTCTCGATGATGGGCACGCACTCGCGTTCCAGCTCGTCATAGACGGGCTGTGGGGGGATCATTCCCTCGGCGAACATCGCGGCCGGCATCGTGTAACTGGTCACGAGCAGGAGTGGGATGCGCCGGGTGGCGGCGGTGTTGGCGGCGTACGCGACCGCGCCGATGGAGGCGGCGGAGCCGTCGACGCCGACGACGACGGTGTTCTCGAGGGAGGCCATGGCCCCGACCCTACCGCCGGGGTACGACGTCGGACCGGGGTTTAGGAGCGCCCGTTCCTACAGCTGGTCCGGGAACGGCGCGTTGGCCGGATACGCCATGTTGAAGCTGCCCTGGAACGCCGGGAGGACGGCGCGGCCGGGACCGAAGAGGAAGAAGTCGACGACGGCGTCGATCATGGGCACTCCCGAAATCTCAAGGTGATGGTTCCCAAAGTGTTGCGTGGGACAGATGGTGCGCGAGTGAGTGTAACCCAGCGACTAGGCTCGTGGACATGTCCAGCTCCAGGCGCCGCGGGCGGCCTCTCCCGTTGCGCGACGGGGTGGACCCGGTCCGCATCCGGCTGGCCGACCCCGGACAGGGGCCCCGCAGCATCACCGAGGAGCTGCGCCGGCGCTTCCCCGACCGGCTCGCCGAGCTGTCCGAGGCCCTCGAGGCGGGGCAGGTCGTCACCGCCGACGGAGCGCCGGTCACCGCCGCCACCCGGCGACACCGGGGGATGGACGTGTGGATGTACCGGACGCCGGAGCCCGAGATCCCCGTCCCGCATCAGATCGACGTGCTGTACTCCGACGACCGCCTCGTCGTCGTCGACAAACCCCACTTCCTCGCCACCACCCCGCGCGCGGGGCACGTCACCGAGACCGCGCTCGTCCGACTCCGGCGCGACCTCGCGCTGGACGACCTGGCGCCCGCCCACCGCCTCGACCGCCTCACCGCCGGCGTCCTGGTCTTCACCGTCGACCCCGCGTACCGGGGCGCCTACCAGGAACTCTTCGCCGCCCGCCGGGTCACCAAGACCTACCTGGCGGTCGCCGCGGCCCCCGACGGGGTCCCCGACGTGCAGGACCGATCCAGCCGGATCGTCAAGACCCGCGGGATCCTCCAGGCGGCCGAGGTCGAGGGCGAACCCGACGCCCACACCCGCATCACCCTCCTGGACGTCCGCGACGGTGCCGGACCCGACGGGACGCGGATCGGGCTCTACCGGCTCGAACCCACCACCGGCCGGACCCACCAGCTCCGCGTGCACATGAACGCGCTCGGGACCCCGATCCTCGGCGACGACCTCTACCCCCGTGTCCGCGACGTGACCCCCGGCGACTTCTCCCACCCCCTGCAGTTGCTGGCCTCCTCGATCGCCTTCACCGACCCCGTCTCGGGCGAGACACGCGAGTTCACCACCCGTCGGACCCTCGACGCCTGGACCCGAGGGCGGGATCAGGGTGCACACCAGGGCAATCCCCCATCGGCATCCGCTCCGAATTCCTGCAAGCTTTAGGTCGACCACCATGATCCGAGGGAGCACATGACCACCCAGGCCGAGACCCACCACCACGACGGCGCGCCGGACTCCGCAGCCGCCGTCGCCACCGACCTCGTCATGACCTACGGGGAGGGTGAGACCGAGGTCCGTGCACTCGACCACGTCTCCGCGACCTTCGAACGGGGACGGTTCACGGCGATCATGGGCCCCTCCGGCTCGGGGAAGTCGACGCTCATGCACTGCATGGCGGGCCTCGACCGGCCGACCTCCGGGTCGGTGCGGATCGGCGAGACCGAGCTCGTCGGCCTGCCGGACAAGGAACTCACGGCGCTGCGCCGCGACCGGATCGGGTTCGTGTTCCAGTCCTTCAACCTCGTCCCGACCCTGACCGCCGAGGAGAACATCACCCTGCCCCAGGACATCGCCGGCCACACCATCGACCGCGCCTGGTTCGACGAGGTGATCGGCCGCCTGGGGATCGCCGACCGGCTCTCGCACCGCCCGTCCGAGCTCTCCGGCGGCCAGCAGCAGCGCGTCGCGTGTGCGCGCGCCCTGGTCGGCCGCCCCGACATCCTCTTCGGGGACGAGCCGACCGGCAACCTCGACTCCACCTCCTCGGCCGAGGTGCTGGCCATCCTGCGCAGCGCCGCCGACGACTTCGGCCAGACCGTCGTGATCGTCACCCACGACCCGCGCGCCGCCACCTACGCCGACCGCGTCCTCCTGCTCGCCGACGGCCGGGTCGTCCGCGAGCTCACCCACCCCACCGCCGACGAGATCCTGTCCGCCATGGGCGCCCTCGAGGAGCGGTGATGGCGCCCGCACGCCACTCGGCGCACGCGCCCCGCCACACACGCCCGATGTTGCGCGTCTCACTGCGCAACATCGCCGCCCACAAGCTCCGCCTGGTGCTGTCGGTGCTGGCCGTGGTGCTGGGCACCGCGTTCGTCACCGGTTCGCTGGTCTTCACCTCCACCCTCAAGAGCACCTTCGACGGGCTGCTCGACCAGGGCACCGCGGATCTCGCCGCGATGATCGAACCCGAGGACCCGCGCGGGGCCGGCGTGCCATTCGAGGTGGCAGAGCAGGTCCTCGAGCTTCCGGGCGTCGAGGCGGCCATGCCCGGCGTGTCCGGCACCGTCGTGCTCTTCAACGCCGACGGCACCCCGTACCAATCCGGGGGCGCGCCGTCGGAGGGCCTGGCCTGGATAGACCCCGATGACGCGGTCGGGGACAGCAACTGGATCACGAACGGTCGCGCGCCCGCCGCGGACGACGAGGTGGTGCTCCCCGAGACCGTGCTCACCGCCGCCGGCCTGGCCGTCGGCGACACCGCCGAGGTCTACACCACCGGGCAGGGCATGCTTGAGGTGACCGTCGTGGGCGCCTACGCCAGCGAGACCGACATCGGCGGGTACGTGGGCGTCGGGTTCTCCTCCGAGCGGGCCCGTGCCCTGTTCACCGACGGTGAGAACGCCTCCGACATCTCTGTCCGCGCCGCACCCGGCGTGAGTCAGGAGGAGGTCCGCGACACGATCGCGGCCGAGTTCCCCGAATACAGCGTCAGCACCGGAGAGGAGATCAAGGAGCGACTGTCAGAACAGCTGTCGACCGTCCTCGACTTCATCAACTACTTCTTCGTCGCCTTCGGGCTGATCGCGCTTCTGGTGGGCACGTTCATCATCTACAACACCTTCTCCATGCTCGTCGCCCAGCGCCTGCGGGAACTCGCCCTCCTGCGCGCGATCGGTGCCTCCCGCGGACAGCTGACGCGGTCGGTGATGGCCGAAGCCGCCGTGACCGGGCTCGTCGGCTCCGCCATCGGCGTGGTCGCGGGCTTCGGCCTGGCCAAGCTGATCTTCGTGGTGCTCGAGGCCTTCGACCTGGGCATCCCGTCCGGAGCCCTCGCGCTCACCCCGATGTCGGTCGTCACCCCGCTCGTGCTGGGCTTCGTCGTCACGGTGTTCTCCGCGTGGGCGCCCGCCCGTCGGGCCGGACGCGTCGCGCCCGTCCAGGGCATGCGGGTCGGATCGGCCTCCACGGAGGCCGGCAGCGGATGGCGTACCTCCGTCGGCCTGCTCGCCGTGGTGAGTGGCCTCCTGCTGGCAGTGATCGGTACGTGGCAGGACACGACCAAGTCCGGCGCGATCACGGTCGGCATCGGGGCGGCGGCCCTGATCATCGGCAGTTTCCTGGTGATGCCCGCGCTGGCCAAGCCCATCGCGGGAGGCATCGGCAGGGTGATCGGCGCGCCGTTCGGCGCGGTCGGCAGACTCGCCGCCACCAACGCCGGGCGGAACACCCGCCGTACCGCCGCGACCGCGTTCGCGCTCACGCTGGGCCTGACCCTGGTGGCGGCGTTCGGCACCCTCGGCGCTACCACCAAGGAGAGCGTCAGCGGCGTCATCGACCAGGACATCAACGCGGACGTCGTGGTCCAGGGCGTGGCCTCGCAGGGCCCGCCGACCCCGCTGCCCGGCGGCATCGAGCAGCGGATCGCGGATGTCGACGAGGTCGGTGACGTGGCGTGGCTGGCGTTCGCCTTCGCCCAGCTCTCCGGTGAGCCGCAGGCACTGTCGGCCGCGGGCGGGCCCGTCGGGGAGATGATCGACGCCACCGTGGTCGACGGTTCGCTCGACCCCGGCCCCGACTCGCTCGTCGTGTCCCGGACAGTCGCCCGGGACAAGGGGTGGACGATGGGCGCCTCCGTGCCGCTCGTCGGGCCCGACGGGAGCGAGAGCACCCTCCGGGTCACCGGCGTCTACGAGGACTCCCAGATCCTCGGGCAGTTCTACACCGGGATGGACGTCTACGAACGTCTGGTGCCGGAGAACCTGCGGTCGACCTTCAACGTGCTCGTCGCCGCGGCCGACGGGGTCGGGCAGGACGAGGTCCTCGCCGCGGTGACCGACGAGCTCACCGACATCCCGATCGCCATGGTCCAGAGCAAGCAGCAGTACATCGACACGCAGACCGGCGGTATCGACCAGCTGCTGTCGATCATCTACGCCCTGCTCGGATTGGCCCTGGTCATCGCCGTGCTGGGCATCGTCAACACCCTCGCGTTGTCGGTGATCGAACGTCGCACCGAGATCGGGATGCTCCGGGCGGTGGGCATGCAGCGTTCGCAGGTCCGCCGCACGATCAACCTCGAGTCCACGCAGATCGCGGTCTTCGGCGCGTTGATCGGCGCGGCGGTGGGCGTCTACCTCGGCTGGGCGTTCGTCACCGTGCTCGCCGACAGCGGCCTGACGGAGACGACCATCCCGTGGGGCAGCATCGGGATCGTGCTGGCGGCCTCGGCCGTCGTCGGGGTGTTGGCCTCGCTGTGGCCCGCGCACCGGGCCGCCAAGACCGACCCGCTCGAGGCGATCTCGGACTAGCGGCGATCGCGGCCCCCGCTAGCGGCGCAGACCGAAGAGGTTGCGGGGGCCGCGGTGCTCGTGGCGGGAGAGGACCGCGCCCAACACGTCGGCGTCGTGCTTCTGGTCGATCCCGACGCCCGCCAGCCTGCCGACGGTGCGCTCCCACAGCAGGCCCTCGTACACGGTCAACAGGTCCAGGGAGGCGGCGGCCGGGTCCCGCAGCCCGGCGGCGTCGAGTGCGCCGACCAGGTCGCTCGGATCGAGCAGGGCGGCCACGAGATCCGTGGTGTCGTCCTTGCCGGCGAGCTCGACGATCAACGCCGACCTGGCCGCCAGTTCACCGCGGTAGTCGCCGAGTAGCCCGTCGACCATGCGCGCGAGCAGGGCCAGCACGTCGTCCGGATCGGTGGACGCCAGCTCCTGGATGCCCGAGACCTCCACGAATCCCCGCAGCAGCGACGTGAGTCGGTCGACGGTGAGCGTCAGCAGCTGCGCACGGGTGCGGCAGTAGTAGGAGGTGGATCCCGAGGGCAGCCCCGCCTCCGAGTCGACGGCGCGGTGGGTGAGGGCGCGGACCCCGTCCCTCGCCACGACCTCGATCGCGGAATCGGCGATGAGCATGCGCCGGTCCTCCATGGGGGCTCCCGTCGTCGTGTTCCACCTGGCATCCGGCTCGACCGCTGTAGCGCCGGCCGTCGACGGGTTCCGCCGACTCGAGCGTCAGCCTATCGCCGTGCGGGGGCGTGGGCGACGGAATCACGGACGCCCCGGCACCGGTATCCGGTGCCGGGGCGTCCCTGGCGTCTATCAGGCGGTTGCTGGTCAGGCCACGGCGGCGACCTTGCGGGCCCGCCGCGTGGCGCGGTGGTGCTGCAGCGCGGTCTTCAGGCCCGCCCGCTGGCCCTCCACGGCCGGCAGCGGCTTGGGCAGGTCGGCGAACATCCGCTCGGAGTGGGTCTCCGGCGCGTCGTCGGTGGTGTCGCGCAGCAGGTGGTTGGGCAGTGACAGCTTGGCGATGGTCCGCCAGGTCTTGAAGTACTGCACCGGCAGGGGACCGGCCACGTAGGGCAGGTCGTACTTGCGGCACACCTCGCGCACCCGGATGGACGCCTCCGCGAGCCGGTTGGACGACATGTCCGGGTAGATGTGGTGCTCGATCTGATACGACAGGTTGCCGGACATGAAGTCGATCACCGGACCGCCGGTGATGTTGGCGGAACCGAGCATCTGCCGCAGGTACCACTCCGCCTGCGTCTCGTTCTCCACGTCCTTCTTGGTGAACTTCTCGGCGCCGTCGGGGAAGTGACCACAGAAGATCACCGCGTTGGTCCAGACGTTGCGGATCCCGTTGGCGACCAGGTTGGCGGTGGCCGTGGACTTCCAGCCCTTGCCGGACAGCAGCGGGTAGAAGACGTAATCCTTGGCGAGCTGGCGGCCGGCCTTCTTGCCGAACAACTTGAGCTTGTTCATGGTCTCGCGACGGTCGTCGCGACCCTTGGCGACCTTGCCCAGCTCGAGGTGCTGGATACCGACGCCCCACTGGAACAGCAGCGCGAGGGCCGCGTTGTAGGCGATGTTCCCGTAGAAGAAGGGGTGCCAACGCTGGTCGCGGGTCACCCGGAGAACGCCGTACCCCACGTCGTCGTCCAGGCCGACGATGTTGGTGTACTTGTGGTGGATGTAGTTGTGGGTCTGCTTCCAGTGCTCGGCGGTGCCCACGATGTCCCACTCCCAGGTGGTGGAGTGGATCTCGGGGTCGTTCATCCAGTCCCACTGCCCGTGCATGATGTTGTGGCCGAGTTCCATGTTCTCGACGATCTTGGCGACGCCGAGAGTGCCTGCCCCGACCGCCCAGGCCGTGCGGTTGCGCGAGCCCACGAGCAGCAGCGCCCGAGCTGCGATCTCGAGTCCACGCTGGAACCGGATCGTGTTGTGGATGTACTTGGCGTCGCGCTCGCCCAGCGAGCCGATGATGTCCTGGCGGATCTGCTCGAGCTCCGCGCCGAGAGATTCGATGTCAGCCTCGGAGAGGTGCGCGAATTCAGGGATGTCGGTGATGGCCATGAAGCTACGGTACCGTAACCTACGGTCGCGTAGGTACGTTTGGTTGCGTGGGTCACACCTTTGGCTCGGTGTCGGGCGAAGGGGCTTCGGCCCGTTCCGGTGTGGCCGGAAACTATTTTTCGGACGCCGAAGCGGGTGTGGCCTGCGCGGGAGCCCGGGGATGCCACGCACTACATCACGGTTGTGTAACGTCGACGGAGTGCGTGACGACATACTTCGCGTCACATGGGGAACACGACACGAAGTCCGATTTCGCAGCCATATTCCGCAGTACGACTCAGTACGCAGCAGTACTCACGAGGGGACACATCATGAGCAACGCCAACGACATCTTCCTGCAGGCCATCCAGCCCGTCATCGACATCTTCTGGTCGCTGGTGTGGACCGCCACCGGTTCGACCATCAGCGTTCCCCGCCCGAACGCTCCCGTCGAGACCGCCTGATCGGTTCGACCGCCGGGTTCATCTCCCGACAGCTTCCGCAGCAGCCCGCCCCCTCGCCAGAGGGAGCGGGCTGCCGCGTTTCCGCGATGTGGCCCGCGTTCGGCCGGACCAGCCGGCTCAGATGCCGAACTTCTCGCTGCCTCCCAGGTCGATCGGGATCGAGGCGCCGGTGATGCCCGCGCCCGCGTCGCTGCACAGATAGACGGCCATGGACGCGATCGCCGATGCTTCGACCCACGGCTGCGGCATCTGGTTCATCCCGCCGAAAGTCTCCGCCGCGTCCTCGAGCGTGGTTCCCTTCCCGCCCGTCATCATCGCGATCATCGACGGGTTCTCGATCATCGGCGTGCGCACGTTGCCGGGGTGGATCGAGTTGCACCGGACGCCTGAGAACCCGAGCTCGCCGGCCAGGGCCTTGGCCAGCCCGCGCACGGCCCACTTGGACGTCCCGTAGCTGGCGGTGAAGGAACCGCCCCGCAGTCCCACCATCGAGCTGATGAGCACCACCGAGCCGCCGCGGCCGGTGGACAGGATGTGGGGGATCGCCGCCGTCGTGGTCACCCAGGTGCCCTTGAGGTTGATGTCGAGGGTCGTATCCCACTCCTCTTCGCTCCGCTCCCAGGACGCCGCCGGCTCGGGCGAGACCCCGGCGTTGGCGATGACGAAGTCCAGGCCGCCGAGCTCGGCGACCGCGGCGTCGACGGCCTCGCGCATACCGATCAGGTCGCGGACGTCCACCTCCCCGGTGACGCAGCGGCGGCCGAGGGCCCGAACGGCCTCGGCAGTGGCCTCGAGGTCCTCCGGGGTGGCCATCGGGTAGGGGACCGTGTCGATGTCCCTGCACAGGTCCAGGGCGATCACGTCGCACCCGGCGGCCGCGAACGCCTCGCAGTGGGCTCGTCCCTGGCCACGTGCGGCACCGGTGACCAGCACCACTCTTCCGCTCAACTGTGCCGGGGTGGGAACGGCGTTGGTCATCGGGGCTCCTGACGTGGTTCGGCGGCGGACCCTGCGGGGTCGCTCGCCCTGCGGCATGCTGGAAGTCAACGTAAACAATCAGAACAGGTAGTGATCATCATGCTTGAACGGACTCTGGTCCTCGTGGATACGTCGTATCTACTGGCTAGCTTTTACAACTCGTGGGAGGAGGGTGCGCGCGGCCAGTTGGAGATATCCCTGGCCACGGTCGTGCACCGTTTAGACCAGGTAGCCCACGGTCTGGTGGACCAGCCGGTCCAGCGCCAGAACTGGTACGACGGCATCCCGGATTCGGGACCCCACCGCTATCAGCGCACGCTGCGCGTGATCGAGGGCGTCCAGTTGCGCGCCGGGCAGTTGATCGAGTGGGGTGAGAGACGCACCCAGAAGGCCGTCGACACCCTCCTCGTGGCGGACATGATCCAGGCCGCCTACAAGGGGCAGTGTTCCGACATGGTCCTGGTCACCGGGGATGCCGACATGATCCCAGGGGTGCGGGTCGCCGTGGACGCCGGTGTCCGCATGCATCTCGTGGGCTTCGGCTGGGATTCCATCTCCTCTGCCCTGCGTCACGCCTGCGACACCACGACCGTGCTCGATCCTCGCACCGATTTCCACGACGCCATGCAGATCAGGGTCCTCGAGGGCCCCATCCCTCCGAAGGTGCGGACCCCGGCGGCGACCCCGGTGCATCCCGGGGAGGACGGACACGAGACCGAGGAGTCGGTGGGTATGGCCGACGTCGTCCTGCGCTCGGATCGCGCCTCGGCCACCTCTGTCGCCGACGAGACACGCCTCACCGCCGCCGAGGAGGAACGCGCCGCCGACGCGGAGGAACTGGCCGCGGACGAGCAGGAGTGCGCTGCGCGCGCCGAGTCGGAGCAGCCCGCCCCCGCCCCCGCGCCCGCGACCGCGGAGACCGCGCGACCGACGCAAGCGGACGCGGGCCCCTCGCCCACCCAGTTGAGCACGCACACCGGGCGCCCCTCGAAGACCGAGCAGGTCGAGCCGGCCGCGGAGGCCGTCGCCGCGGTCGGGGCCACCCCGGATTCGGACGCGTCGTCCCACGGGTCGTCCCGGCCGAATCCCTCGATGATGGCTCCCCATCGTCGGCCATTGCGGTCGAAGTTCGTTCCGCTCCCGGACGAGGTCTGGACCTCGTCCGGTGAGCAGACCCCCTTCGACGTGGGGCAGCAGTACGCCACATGGTGGTACGAGCGGGCCGCGAGTGAGGAGCAGCGCGACCAGGCGCATCTCCTCTCGGGCGGAGTCCTCCCTCCGGCGATCGACCGCCCGCTGCTGCAGTTCGCCTGCCAGATGCTCAACGAGTTCACCCTGACGGAAGCTCAGCGGGTGCGCCTGCGCGACGGATTCCACGAGGGAATTCGAGCGGTCCTGCTCAAGCACCGCTGACACCGCTCCGTCCGGTCAGAAGGGCGGGGGGTCGGTGTCGTGGTCGGGTCCGCCGGGGTGGGTTTGTGCTGGTGGGGCCATGGTGTTGGCTTTGCGTTCGGCGGCCAGGCGTTGGGCGCGGCGGTGCCAGTGGGTGCTTTGGGGTCGGGGGTCGAGCCAGGGTCGGCGTGGGGGTGGAACGTAGCTGTCGCTGTCGGTGCCGGCCGCGTGGTCGGGGTTGGTGGTGCGGTGGCGCCAGCGGGCGAGGGGTCCGTCGGGGTGGGTGGTGATGGTGTGGCCGGTGTCGGTGGTCACGGTCAGGGTGCCGTCGGGGGCGAGGTGGTAGTGCCAGCCGTGGAAGGTTTTGAAGCGGTGGTGGTGTCGGCACAGGCAGGCGAGGTTGTTCTCGGTGGTCGGGCCGCCTGCCGTGGGGTCGGTGTGGTTGAAGGGGCGGACGTGGTCGACGTCGCAGTCGTCGGCGGGCACGGAGCAGCCGGGGTGGCGGCAGGTGCCGTCGCGTAGGCGGATGCGGCGGGCCAGGTCTCCGCTGATGCGGTAGCGGCGGGCGCCGTGGGGGGTGTCGGCGGTGCCGGGTTCGGTGTCGGGCACGGTGATGGTGGCGCCGGTGCTGCGGGACAGCAGTTCGATGAGGGCGTCGATGGTGGCGGGGCCGCCGCGGGGGAGGTAGACCTCGGGGTCGCCGTCGGGGCCCGGGGGTGCGAGCACGGTGATGGTGGGGCGGATCTGGGTGGCGGGCGGCCGGTGACCGCCGCCCGTGCCCGCGGCGCCGCCCGTGCCCGCGGCGGCGTCTGGGCCCGTGGCTGTGTCTTGGTTTGTGGTGGTGCCGAGGAGGGTGGCGACGAGGGCGTCGGCACGCAGTTCGTCCATGCTGCGGATGAATTCGGGGTCGAGGGAGTCTGCGCCGTGGCGGCGGGTGGTCTCGACGCGGGTCCGGCGGTCGCGGTGGTGTTGGTCGGTGGCCATCGTCTGCAGGAGGGTGTGGATGGCGAAGGCTTCGGTGGCGGTCAGGTGGGCCTGCAGGTCGGCCATGCCGTCCGGGCCGCGGCGGATGCGGATGCGGCGGGCGCGCACGGCGGCGGCGCGGCGCAGGCGTACGCCCGCGGGGTCGTGGGCGGCGATGATGCGGTCGGTGTGGGACAAGATCGCGTCGCGTCCGGGGCGTCTGCCGGCTGCGAGGGCGGCCAGGAGCCATGCGATGACCTCTCGTTGGACGTCGTCGCGGTGGAGGGAGTCCACGGTGCGCATCTGGCGGGCGAGCAGGCTGGCGGTAGCCTCGTCGAGGTGGCCGGTGTCCATGGCCTCGACGAGGTCGGGGAACTTGGTGACCAGGGTGATGGCCAGGGTGAGCAGGTTGCGGGCGCGGTTGTGGTGGACGCCGTAGGCGGCGACGATCTCGCTGGTGGCGATGGTCAGTGGGTCGATGACGGCGTGTTCGGGGCGTTGGTCCAGGCCCGGCCCGTAGCCGGCGGCGATGTCGCGCAGGTCCTGTTCCTCGCGGCAGATCGCCCACAGGTCGTGGCAGGCCCGCAGTCTGGCGGCGGCGGCGCGGTTCTCGGCGTGCAGCGCGGCCACGGCGGCGGAGCTGGCGGCGGTGACGGAGGGGCTGGCTGCCACGGCGCTGGGATCGTCGGAGCTGGGATCATCGACGCTGGGATCATCGGCACCGCCGTCGTCGGTAGTTGCCTCCCGCATGTGAACCCCCTCGGCGAGCCGGGCCGCCTGGTATCGCTCGTGTGTTCGATTGGGGAAACGCTAGCAACTGGGTACGACACAGCTGTCTGACCTGCGAAAGTACGTGTGCGGGGACAGTCGGGCAGTGCCCCGGCTCAGCCGCCCAGCAACGCCCGGTAGTGCTGGGCCAACGCGGGGTGGTAGTCGGGGGAGAAGCGGAGTGCCTCCGGATCCCGGCCCGCCTCGGCCTCGACCAACCGGTCCAGATAGAAGTCCCAGCCGGGACCGATGTCGGACGCGGCGTCGGCGTCCGCGATGTCCTGTTCCAAGGAGATGGTGACCTCGTCGTCGTCACCCTCGATCCTCACGGTGATCACCCAGCCGTCGGGACCGATCCTGACGACGACGAGGTCCGGTGCCTCACACCGCAGTACCGCGACGGACTCGGCGGGCGAACCCTCCTCGGCGGACATCGTCATCTCGACGGTGCCCGACGCCGGGTCGCCCGACCACGACCCGATCCAGCGCGCGGTGCGGGCCGGATCGGTGACGGCCGCCCACGCCTGTTCCCGGGACAGTGGCAGTCGGCGGGGGAAGACCACGGCACCCGACGGGGCGAGATATCCGGAGGCCCGGGGCGTGGCGGTCATGGCGACTCCTCGCGTGAGGGCGCCGCGGAGATCAGCGCAGCGCTGGCATCAGCGTATCGCGCATCGGGGCGACGAAACGGCCGAAATTGTCCCAGTTGTGCAGGCCGGTGGGCAGGTAGTCGACCCGGGCGTCGATGCCCAGTTCGTCGAGCCGCCGGTCCATCTCCACGGTGCAGGCATGGGTGGCGACCTCGAGCCCCGCACCCTGGGTGAACCGCAGCAGGTCGCGGCCGTTGCGATCCCATTCGCCCGCGTCGGGTCGTCCGGTGGCGGTGGCGAAGTAGAGCGCCTTGCCCCTGAGATTCTCGGCGTGGAGGAGCCCGTCGTTGGCCCGGTAGGCGGGGTCCGTGCGCGGGCCCCACATGTTGGCGATGTCGCCGCCGCGGGTCTCGGTGACGATCTTGGCGAGGATGAACCCGAGATCGTCCCGCGCCGTGTAGCAGCCGGCGATCGCGCCCACGGCGTTATACAGGTCGGGGCGCAGCTCGGCGATGGTGACGGCGCTCGCCGCGCCCATCGACAGGCCCGCCATCCCGCGCTTGCCGTTGAACGGGATGTCGCCGGCCTCGAGCAGCGGTCGGAGCTCGTCGGTGAGGAAGGTCTGCCACTTGTTGCGGCTCAGGACCGGGTCATCGCGCTGCCAGTCGGCGTGCAGTGAACCGTCGGCCCGGGCCGGCATGACGAGCGTGACGTGCTCACCGGCGAAGGTGCGCTCGACCCCGCCGGGCAGGAGCCACCCGCTCGGGGAGGGGGAGTCCACGCCGTCGAGGAGGTACAGCATCGGTGCCGGTGCGTCGGTGGCCGGGCGCCAGATCTCCACGGGCAGGACGCGGTTCATCGACTTCGACGCCACCCACCAGCGTTCGAAGCGGGGATCGCCGCCGGCCACCAGGGGGTCGCCGATCTCCACGCGCCGCACCTCGCTGACGGTGACGGGCTCTGACTCCATGCCGATCGGCGGGGTGGCGGTGGTGTTCTGCGAGCCGGTCCCCAGTGGCGGGAGGGTGCCCGAGCCGGTCAGCGACTCCGTGCCGGTGGATCCGGTGGAACCGATCGTCGCCGCGCCCGCGGCCGCGCTCGACGGGTCGACGCTCCCGTCGACCGTCGTCAGCGACCCGATACCCGGTGTGGAACCGGCGGGCAGGGACTGCGCGAGGGCCGGTGCCGCCATTCCGCCGATCAGTGCCGCGGCGAGCGCGGGGGCGAGCAGCGACAGGGCACGAGGTGAGCGGTGACTGGGCACCGTCACACGATATGTCGCCCGGGTGGAGAGCGGGAACCCTACTCTCTGGTGTCCCGCGGGAGAGTGGGGCCGGAGAGGTCCTCGGGGCTCGGCTGGTCGGTCGCCTCGTCGGGGTCCCTGGGCTTCTCCGGGTCGGCCTGCTCCGGCGCGCCGGCCGGGCCCGCCGCCGACCCGTCGCTGCCCTCGCCCCCGGTGAGCTGGCGGTCGGAGCCCGCGTCGGAGCCGGAACCCAGGCCCATCGAGGCGCGGATCTGCTCCAGCTTGCTCTTGCCCTCCGACTCGCGCGTGAACGCGGCGGCGTCGAGTTGCGCGGTGGACGGCGCGCCGGTCGCCTCGGCGAGCTCCTGCCTACCCAGTGCGGTGGTGTAGCGGCCCTCGATCTTGGCGCGGATCTCGTCGAAGGTCGGGGAGTTGCCGCCGCCGGCGCCTTGCAAGGAGGTCATGGACTCGGTGGTCCGGTGCTGCATCTCGGCCTGGGTGGCCTGCAGGAGCAGCTGGTCCTCCTGGGCGAGGGTCTCGCGCAGTCGGTGCTCGGACTCCTTGACCGCTTGCTTGGCGT
This sequence comes from Dietzia sp. IBK-p2-16D, assembly GCF_057773085.1. NCBI lineage: Bacteria > Bacillati > Actinomycetota > Actinomycetes > Mycobacteriales > Dietziaceae > Dietzia > Dietzia sp. IBK-p2-16D. The sequence continues at coordinate 574,290 of NZ_JBYMTL010000002.1, forward strand.
GTTCGGCGGCCTGCACCGCCTGACCGTGCAGCTGCTTGGTGTTGTCCAGGTCCTGTTCCAGCGCCACCAGCCGCCCGGCCAGCTGCTCGGCCTGGGTGTCGAACTGCTGGGCCCGGGCGGTGTCCCCCTCGGCGCGCGCCTGCTCGGCCACCTGCAGGGTCTGGCGGATCTGGCCCTGCACCTCGTCGAGCTGGCGGGCCTTGGTCCCCATGGCGATCTCGAGCTGCTTGGCGTTGCCGATTACCGCAGCGGCCTGGTCGGACACCGACTTGTGCTGCTCCCGGGCTCCCGCCATGGCCTGGTGCACGAGGATCTTGGGGTCGGCGTTGTCGTCGACCTTCTTGTCCAGCGAGGCCTTGAGGTAGTTCCAGCCCTTGGAGAAGGGGTTCGGCATGGCGGCGTCCTTAGATCTCTCGGCGTCAGGTGTCGACGGGTGGTGCCCGGCGACGCCAGTGCAGGTGTGTTCCTACCTCTTGACGGTACCGATCAGCGCGGCCACCGGCAGGGCGGTCCGGGGCAGATACGGCTGGCGCCACAGTCCGCCGGATGCCGCGCCGGAGGACTCGTGCTGCCATTGCACGTCCACCTCCGGCCGGCCCACGTTGAGGTCGTGGACCATCAGTGCGGCGAGCAGGGCGGCGGAGGTGTCGGGCGCGAAGATCTCGATGCCGAAGGCGTAGGCGCCCTTGTAGGTGCTGGCGAGGATCTTGTTCTTGGTCACCGAGTGGGTGTCGGTGGCGGGGGCGACGTTGACGGAGACGGTGTGGCCGTCGGCGAACGCGGTGGTCGCCCGCCACCGCTGGACCCGCTTGGCGAGTGTGTAGTTGGGTCCCTGCTGGGGGACGAGGGCGTCGTGGACGGCGGGGCCGGTGCCGGCTGGGTAGTTCCGGGCGAAGACCTTGCCGCGGGCGACGGAACCGACGAGTCGCTTGATGTCGGTGCGCTTACGTGAGGCGAGCGCGGCGGCGGAGGCCTCCCGGACGTCGGCGGGCACGACGAAGGTGTCCATCGGGGTGGCGAGGTAGGCCAGCGCGGTGGCGGTGTTGTCGCCGAGGAGGTCGACGACGAGGGCATCCGCTGCTGAGGAGAGCTGGACGTGGGTTCCGCCGTCGGCGTAGAAGTAGCTGCCGACGGCGAGCGGGGCAGGGGCCGCGGATCTGGCCCACGCGGCGATTTCGGGGAGCTGCGTCAGCAGGTCGATGCCGGGGCGACCGTCCGGCCCGGTCGGGATGTGCAGGCGGCCGGCGAATGTCGAGGCCTCGCCGCGGAAGCGTTCCCAGGCTGCGCTAGAGGGCAGGTCGACGCCCATCACGTCGGCGCCCCACTGCAGGAGGTGGCGGGCGGGGCCCATCTCCGAACCCAGGCCCAGGACGAGCATGGCGCGGCCGGGCAGGGAGAGCCATTGGGGGTTCTCCTGGACGAGCTTGAGCGCGTCGGCGCAGCTGGGTTCGATAACGCCGGCCGCCACCCACTTGTCGAGGCGGGCGCGCAGGAGGTCCCCGGTCAGTTCCTCGCCGCGGAAGGGGATGGACAGCTCGCGGACGGGGGTCGCCGTGCCCTGGATCGTGTCGGTGGCCGGGGTGGATCGGGACTCGACGACGGCGAGGTAGTCCGACATCGGGGTCTCCACGCGCTGTCCGTCCGCTTCGTTCACGCCGACCATGCGGGACTGCAGTGACTCGAGGGCGGCCCGCGCGACGCCGTCCCAGGCCGCCGGGTCGGACACCCCCAGGCGGACGAGTTCGGTGAACGGCTCGATGTACCCCTTACGCCAGTCCTTGATGCGGTGGACGCGTTCGGCGGCGGCCGGGTCCACGGTCGCGAGGGCGTCGGCGATGACCTCCTTGGCCAGCCGGCCGGTCGAGCGGTTCCCGGAGGAATCGGTGGGGAAGTGGACTCCGGTTGTGCTCGATGCCATGACGCTCCTGATGGTGGGGGACTGCGATACGAGGCTAGCCTCAAGTTTTTCTTCGGTGGCGATCCACGCGCGATTCGCTCGGCCCATTTCGACTTCGGAAACGATTTAGTGAGGAAATTCACTTAAGCCGTTGCACGGGTGCTAAATAAGCACGACTTCACCTCTCAGCTTCTCCATAAGTGGAGGTCGGAGGGCGAGAAGTCCTGCGGCGCAACCATCTAGCGGTCCACCTGCGCTTCGCCGGAAACCGTCACTGATGACTGTGGGCCACGTCATCGAAAGGTTTGCTGTAACAGCCCTGGGAAATTGCCCGATACAGTGACGACACGATCCAACGGCTGGTGGTCAACGCCACACGCCGGACCGGTGGCCAGGGGGAGACCAGGTCGCCGGGTCGTCAACCGTGAACAGAAAGGTAGTTCTATGAAGAACTCCAAGCGTTTTATGGCCGTCATCGCGGCTTCCGGACTCGCCATGGCCAGCCTGCCGGGCGTCGCCAACGCGCAGGGCAGCGCCGATCTCGGCCTCGAGGTCGCCGTGAACCTCGGGTCCGCCGACCTCGGCCTGGATCTGGGTGCGGCCCTCGGTTCGATCGATCCGGAAGCTCCCGACTTCGAACTTCCGGAGCCGGGCACGGGCTCGCTGAGCTCACTGGGTGACGTCACGGGTTCGGCGGATGCGCCGGTCGACCCGGATGCGCCGGTCGACCCGGACGCTGACACCGGCTCGCTGTCGGGTCTGTCCTCGGACTTCCCGGGTTCGTCGGATGCGCCGGTCGATCCGGATGCGCCGGTTGACCCGGACGCTGACACCGGCTCGCTGAATGCGTTGACGGGCTCGATTGAAGCTGCGCTCGGTTCTTCGGATGCGCCGGTCGATCCGGATGCGCCGGTTGACCCGGACGCTGACACCGGCTCGCTGTCGGGTCTGTCCTCGGACTTCCCGGGTTCGTCGGATGCGCCGGTCGATCCGGATGCGCCGGTTGACCCGGACGCTGACACCGGCTCGCTG